>JAGFJA010000007.1 GCA_024103005.1 Saprospiraceae bacterium | reverse complement strand
CGAAAATCAAATAAACTTAACTGTTTTTGTGATGTATATGTAAGCATAAATGCATCATTTTGATCTTAAAGATACACATTCCTTTGCATTTATACAAGATTATTTATACATATTTATCTGTTATTCTTTGTGTTATGTGCTTTTCAACAAAGCCTATTTATCTCAAATTACTTGCACTCACCAAATGAACAGGACTTTTTGCCTACCTTTGGTTTCTACCCATTTTAACTCTGCACAATGATTTACCCAATAAATCAGTTTCCAAATCATTAATCACGAATCTGAATCATTGTTTTTACCTAAATAGGTTTTTCACTTTAATGCCATCATTACCTACCCTATCCTCCATCCTTTATTTGTAAAGATTTGTCGATAAGGAAATAGATTTTATACAAAATTTTAATTGATATATCAAATATATTAAAAAGCAAAATAATTTTGCTATATAATTGATGTATCAAATAAATTTGAAAATATGAAACTCCATTATTTTATTTCTAACATTTACCTTCTTATTGTTTGTGGTACAATTTTACATGGGCAGGAGGTCAACCAAAAAAGCAACAGCATTCTGGGAAAATTTGCTGAAATGGAAACCTTATCTCCTCTCAGTGATGTAGTGGTTCAACTCCTGGATGCAGGAGATTCCTCTCTCATAAAGACAGAACTTTCTGACCAACTTGGTACTTTCAAATTCAGCGGATTGGAGCCAGGAAAATATTTTATTAAGGCAACACTATTAGGATATTCAGCGTATATAAGTGAGCCGATCCTTGCTTCCGGGGACGTCCTGCTACCTTCTATTATTCTCACCAAAAGCACAGTTCGGCTGGATGAAGTGGTCATTCAATATAAAAAACCATTTCTTGAACGTGAACAGGGCAAGGTCATAATGAATGTCGAAAACAGCATCAATGCTGAAGGATCATCAGTCTTTGATTTAATTGAGAAAGCACCCGGCATAACAGTCTCCCAGTCAGACAACATCTCTTACAAAGGAAAACAAGGAATAATCGTCCAGATAAACGGAAAGGAGGTCAGGATGGGAGGTACAGACTTAGCCAACTATCTCAGGGGTCTTTCATCATCATCCATCGAAAAAGTTGAATTTATCGCCAACCCATCCTCCAAATACGACGCAGCCGGCAGCAGTATCATAAATATTATTCTTAAAAAAGACAAGCGATTAGGCACAAATGCCACTATAACTGACAGCTATGGGCAAGGCAAATATCCTAAAACCAACTCCGGGATCTCGCTGAATCACCGAACCCGGAAAGTAAACCTTTTTGCCAGTTATAATTATGCATATCGCAAAGGGTTTAACCACCTCGTCCTCGACCGGGACTTCCTCGATGCAGACACTTTGACAGCATCTTATGTTCAGGATAATAAACTAATATTTCCCATTCGAAACCACACAGCCAGAGCCGGAGCTGATTTTTTTATCAACTCAAAAAATACAATCGGGATTGAATTAAATGGAGTAAGCAACAAATTCAAACCAAATGGCGAAAACATTTCGGATGTATATGACCACAAAAATATGAAGTCTTCATCCTTCCGAACATCCAATCGCTCTGATGATACCTGGTACAATTATTCAGGAAATCTAAACTTCAAGCATACTTTCGACTCTACAGGATCAGAATTGACTATGGATATTGACTACGCCCATTATGGCAACACAACTGAACAGAATTTTACAACCAGATATTATAACCTTGAAAACATTGAGTACAAACCCGCCTACCTGCTTTATGGTGACATACATGGAGGGCTGGATATTTATTCATTAAAAAGTGATTACTCCCGGACATTAAAAAATCAACTTAAACTGGAAACCGGGATAAAATCAAGCTATGTCATTGCCGACAATAATCTGAAATTCTATGATCTAAGTAATACCGAACCGATATATGACTTTACCAAAAGCAACCATTTCATTTATAAGGAAAATATCATAGCCGTTTATGCTACCCTAAGCAAAGAATTCGGCAAATGGAACTTTCAATTTGGATTGCGGGGCGAAAATACAACTGTCAATGGTGAACAAAAAGTAACAAATGCAACATTTGACACCAGTTATATTCAATTATTTCCAAGCGGATTTATCAGTTACAAACTCAATGATAACAATAGTTTTGAGCTTAACTACAGCAGAAGGATAAACAGGCCGAGCTACAAACAGCTTAATCCGTTCAAATTCTTTCTGGATCCTTCGACATATACAGAAGGAAATCCGTATCTCAAGCCGGAGACCACCCATTCCCTCGAACTTACTCATGTTTACAGACAAAAACTCTATACGACCATGAGCTGGGGACGTACTGTCAATAACCTCACTGATATTTTATTACCCTCTCCGAATCTGGAAAAAACAACTGTTCAGACCATTGTCAATCTCGGTTATTTAGATGTTTATTCCTTAGCTGTTTCCTACCCAGCAAAAATTGCTGACTGGTGGTCACTTCAGACTGACTTTACGGCATATTATGCAGCATATAACGGCAAGATTGCCAATACGACTTTAAGCAATTCAGGCAGACCAACCATGAATATCAACCTTGTAAACAACTTCAACCTGTCTAAAACGGTTTCTGCCGACATATCAGGATTCTACCAAAGTCGGGAATTGCATGCATTTGACAATATCAACCCTATATGGCAAATTGCCGCAGGTCTTCAGAAAAAATTATGGAACAATAAAGCCACGGTGAAATTGAACATCACGGATATTGCTTTTTCAGGCAGGATGGAAGCAGTAGTAAATTTCAGGGACTATCAGGAGCATTTTGTCGTCACCAGAGATTCCAGAGTAGCCACCCTTTCTTTTACTTATAAATTCGGGAATAGCAATATAGCCTCAGGCCCGCGAAGACAGGGTGGTGCTGACGACGTAAAGCAAAGGGCAAATTAAGGAATCGGTTGTTTGTCAAGGATTGAAGCCTAAATCAATCATTTCAAAGAAATATTGCCCAAGTCCGGATTAAAGGCCCATGTGTTAATCAAATGTTTCCTATTTTTAGCTTTAGTTTATACCTCCAAACAAGGCTAAAAATGGAAACATTAGATAATGTGATATTTTATCACATAGAAAAGGCAATCAAGTCTTACAGACAGTATGCGCAAAACAGGATTAAGGCAGCCGGTTTTAATATGACCATCGACCAATGGCTTGTCCTGAAAGTATTGATGGATGAACCTGACATACAGTTGAAAGATTTAGCGGTTAAGGTATTTAAAGACAATGCATCTGTTACAAGAATTGTTATCCTGCTTGAAAAGGGTAAATTCATAAAAAAATCAGTCTATCAGACAGACAAAAGACGTATTTCACTTATAGTAACCTCAAAAGGTAAAAAAGCTATGGAAGCCGTTACACGCATAGTCCTAGCCAACAGACAACATGCACTGAACGGATTGATAGCGGAAAGTATTGACACGACAATTGAAACCTTGAAAATTATTTCCCGAAACTGCAATGCAAAAGCCTAGCAATCTGTTATTGAAGCAACAGGTTGCAAAAAACTACCGGAAATTTAGGAAATGGGATTTAACCTTTGATAACCTCGGCAATGGTCTTACCGATATCAGCAGGAGATACCACGACATGAATACCGCATTCGCCCATGATTTTCATCTTGGCTGCAGCAGTATCTTCCGCTCCACCGACAATTGCTCCAGCATGTCCCATTTTTCGACCCTTTGGAGCTGTTTGCCCGGCGATAAAGCCAACTACCGGCTTATTTCCATGTTGCTTAAACCAGCGGGCAGCTTCTGCTTCCAGGTTACCGCCTATTTCGCCAATCATTACGATACCGTCCGTCTCCGGATCATTCATAAATAATTCAAGGGCTTCACGGGTAGTAGTGCCGATAATAGGGTCACCACCGATACCGATGGCTGTAGATATACCAAGACCCGCCTTAACGACCTGATCAGCTGCTTCATAGGTCAGTGTACCGGATTTGGAGACAATACCGATACGCCCTTTCTTGAAGACAAATCCGGGCATGATCCCAACCTTGGCCTCATCCGGGGTGATGACACCCGGACAGTTGGGACCTATCAATCTTACATTTTTATCTTTAATATATTCCTTCACCTTGACCATATCCTGTATCGGAATACCTTCCGTGATGCACACGATAATCCGGATTCCTGCTTCGGCTGCTTCCTGAATAGCATCGGCTGCAAAGGCAGGCGGTACAAAGATGATGGATGTGTCAGCTCCCGTTTTTACAACTGCTTCATCAACGGTATTAAAAACAGGCTTGTCCAGGTGTGTCTCTCCCCCTTTCCCCGGAGTCACACCACCTACGACAGGAGTTCCATAAGCTATCATTTGTTCTGCGTGGAAGGTCCCTTCCTTTCCGGTAAAGCCCTGAACGATGATCTTTGAATTCTTATTTACGATAACTGACATTGTATAAAAAATTTATTTAATATATTGAAAATTGGTTTAGAGGTTATTTCAATATCACTTAATAATAAACTATGTGATTTGGATGAAAAAATGCCTCCTAATCAACTGCAATGATAAACAAATCTTCGTCATTTTTAGTCATTAAATACGTTTCACGACCAAATTTTTCTATATCACTTTGTACATTTTTACTTTGAATTTGGGTCCTTGCAATGTCTTTCTCCAATTGTTTTTTCTCTTTTTCATATTGATAAATAGAGCGCTGCAACTGCCACTGTGTAATCCAACGGTTTTTGTCAAAAAATGCCATCCAGATAAATATAATCATAAAAGCAACAAGATACTTGCGATTGGGGCCTGAAGGCATTTTATCTCGGATGAATATAAAAGGAAGTGTAAACCATTTATACATATTAATAAATTTTATAATACAAAGATATCTAAACTTCAATTAAATATCAATATAATTTATTTATAATATGTAAAATATTTTAAATTAAATGTATAAAATTCAGATTATCAGCAGTCTTTATATTTAATTTATTTATCACTTTGGCATTCAATGCCTTATTGAAGTTAATTCAATAACTTAAAAATCATTCATTCAAACCTTCTCACAATCACCGTTTAGTTATTGTCTAATACATGGAAAATAACTTACCTCCTGTCGTTAGCCGGCCCACTAGCACTATTTAAAATAAGGTTTATGGGTGTTCAAATCAGTTGCATCCTTCATTCAAGGTATGAATTTCCGACAGCACGATTTTTAATAATATTATAAACAAAAGGTGGTCGGTAATCGCACAACTTTAGTCAGTAAGCTAAAAATGAAGATGGGCACTTTTATCTCCTTGTCTTCCAAATTTTTATGAAGGCCATAACATTTTTATTGCGAAAATTTTGAATACCGGATTAAACCAATTGACTCAACGCTGTCTAATAAATAAAAAATTGATACGATGAAAAGAATATTTATTGGTTTGGTTTTGACGGCACTTTCCCTGTTCGGTTGTTCTAAGGAAGAAGATCCGGTTATCCCAAATGGTTTGTTTGAAAGTTTTGTGTATCCACAGGAGGATATAAAGATAGTAGAAGTGGCATATACCTCCAGGCCAAATTATAAAAACCTCCAATACACTTCTGAAAAGTCGAAGGAAGCAGAGCGAGGCTTGTCGATACTGACACCGAAGATGGACATCTATTTGCCACCAAATGCAATTCCGTCAATACGGCAGCCGTTGCTGGTGATGGTTCATGGAGGCGGATATTCCGGAGGTGACAAACAAGCATGGCAAAATGAAGCTTATACTTATGCCAGGGCAGGATTTATCTGCGCATCCATCAATTATCGTCTGACACAAAATGGCGGCAATCAATCACCTGAGTTCAGGACTTATGCCATCCAATGTGCGGTGGAAAATGCTCAGAATACAATTCCATATCCTTGCTCTCCTTGATAACCGGAATGGCGGTATTATAATAGTTCAATGCCTTATATTCATCACCTTTCATTGAAAATACATTACCTAGTCCTATATAGGAGATTGACATATTGAAACTATCATTTGAAGCAAGGGCATCATCCAATGCCTTATTGTAAAAAAGAACTGCCTTATCCGGTTGTTTCAACTTTTCATATACATTGCCCAGATTAATGTTCAAATGATGATACATATCTGTAAGCTTGTTTATTCTGGAGATGGAATCTGCTTTTTCAAAAAATATCAACGCTTCTTTGAAGTCCGTTTGCAGGGAATACACTACACCTATATTAATTAATGTGCTGGCGAGATTGTGAACATTACCACTTTTTTCGTCAATTTGGCGTTTATTAAAGAAATATTGCAAAGACTTCGGAAAATTATTCATACGACTATATACGCTTCCGATTATTCCAAGGGATCTTGAAATACCTTCCATGTCATTGATCGAGCGTCCTATCGTAAGTGCTTGATGGCCGACGATCAAGGCTGAATCCGTATTATAGCGCTGTACCTCATCAGCCAGGTTCCATAGCAGCCTTACCCTGATTTTGGGATTGGTAGTAGTGTGTAGCGAATCAAGTAAGTGCCTTTTATTATAATTCTGTGAGGGGCAATAGATGGAGTTGGTAATAATTAAGCATAATACTATTAAAAAGGACAGCAAACATCTTTCTAATTCATTTAACATACTGCTTTACATTGTAGTTTTTATAATTCATAGCTGAAATCCAATCTTTTATGCTGCAAAATGCTCAATCTTAGCTTAATAAAAAATAATTTGCCAGTCAACGACGTAAATGAGAAGTCTGATTCACAGGATGGTGAAATCAATGGGAGCGGATATATTGCCAATACTCTTGTCCTATCCTTTAGCCAACTCTTATTGACATTAGGGCCGTATAAATGACATGAAAAACTGTGCATTTTTATCTCCCCACTAAAAACAAAACTACAATCAAATTACAATCAGACACTTCTTCCAAACCAAGCAAAGGTAAATAAATTTTATGGGTAAGCGAATATTTAAAACAATATTTAAAATAAGACAAATAAATTAAAAAATATTTTCCCTACAAGTCTATTATTTTGTATTTTTATCTTTCCAATAATATGGCTATGAATAGCTATTTTTCAATGAAATTCAGATGTCTGATAACTTTTTTGATGTTAATCGCATGGTCTTTTGCATCAAATGGGCAGACTTTATACGAACTGAAGTATAGTTATGAGACTGATTATGACCCGGAACACTACAGAGCCTTTCTTGTTATTAATGAAGATGGTACGGGGCTCATCCGTATCGCATTCACGGACTTGGAAACTGAAACTGAAAACATCGTTGAATATGATGTAGAGGAATATTATGACGTTGACAAGCACGAGGATATGGACAATCTGTATTATATTACTTCCAATCCTATTCAGATTAAGGGGGACATTTCATACCCACCTGATCATTTTGTACTTTCCAAGAATAAGGAAACAGGCTATTATGAACCAGCCATGGTGATTTCTTTCACCGAAGGAGAGGAAGAGGTTGGGCAATTTGATAGCGTAGTTTTATTGAAGGAGTCTGATCTCACCGAGGACTTTATTGGTATTTATTTTACACCGGATGATGAGATCTATCAAAACTTATTTGTCAATGAAGTGAGACCTGTACCGCCCTTTATGAAGAACATTCAGCTCCATCTGATCCTTGTTGCCAATACCTATGATCCAGTCATTGGAAAAACGTGTGTAGTCGATCGGGATAATATCCTTAAATTATTTGATGACATCACTAACTTTTTACAAATCGGCTACGATAAACAAATTGTTGATGGCCAGAATTTTTCAAGAAAAAATGTAGATCAAGCCATTGCAAATTTATCTCCCGGCCCCAACGATATTGTTGTTTTCTATTATACCGGTCATGGTTACAATCCCGAAACAGGAAATAAAGAATACCCCAACTTAGACCTAAGAGCAAGGGAATCAGATAACATTGGTGGCTTGAATAGCCTCAATATTGAAGAAATATTCCGCCTGATACAAAATAAGCAAGGAAGACTCAATTTGGTCCTGAGCGATTGTTGCAATAATGACATCTTCTCTACTAATTCGATCAGTTCTGAAGCTGCTAGCCTCCGCTCGTCATCGGTTGGGTGGAATAAAAACTTTTGCTCGGATTTGTTTTTGAATTCCAAAAAATCGGTCCTCATGACAGGTGCTTCCAAAGGTCAGCTTTCAGCAGGCAATGTAGTTGACGGTGGTTTTTTCACTTTTAATTTGCGTGATAACATCACTAAATCTATTGGCAAACTGTCCAACAGATTTGCCGCAAGCTGGGAAAGTATTACAAAGGAGACTCAAAAACTGACTAAACAAAAAGCAGAGAACAGTAAGTGCAGAATGCCTGATAAATCTGTTAGAAGTTGCAATCAGACCCCTGACTTTATGATTAAATAGGAACCAAGGAACTTTTACTGAGCGACTTTTACCGAGCGCTCCATTCCTAACTGAATGTTTTCTAGTTTCATTTCTACCAATTTACAACCATTTATAGATATTGAAAAATACTTAATTACCGGATATTTGATATATGCCCTTTCCCAACAAATTTTAAAACGTGTTTTAATGATGGACTATATTACATACATACAATTAATCATTTTGAAAAACACCTACCACAGTCAAGCAAATAGATAAAAGAAGACGAATTACGCTGCTAATTTTTCATTTTATATCTTTGCACCTTAAAATGTTTTCCATTGTCTAAGCAGCTCAATATTTCTTTTATAGGCAGTTTTTCCACTTACAAATCCTGCCCGGAGAACAACCTGCCGGAATATGCCTTTATCGGCAGATCCAATGTCGGAAAATCCTCTCTGGTAAATATGTTGTCCGGAAAGACCAATATTGCCAAAGTTTCAAACACACCGGGAAAAACTCAACTTATCAACCTGTTTGAGGTTGATAAAGAATGGCACATCGTGGACCTGCCGGGATACGGATACGCCAAATCATCTAAAGCAAATCGGGCTGCATGGAGTAAGATGGTAACCGACTACCTCAAAGGTCGTAAAAACTTAGTCCTGCTTTTTGTATTGATAGATAGCCGCCTTCCGGCACAAAAAATCGACCTTGACTTTATGGAATTTTGCGGAAAAAACAATATTCCGTTTTCAATCATTTATACCAAGAGTGACAAATCTTCTTTTAATCAGTTAAATAAACAAATAGCCGATATTCGAAAAACTATTCTTCAATACTGGTCATCCATGCCGGACGAATTTGTCTCCTCCAGTCAAAATAAAACCGGCCGGGAAGAAATTCTTGAATATATTTATACCATTAATGAGCAGTTCCATGTCAGATAATCATACGCATCCTATTATTACAAAAGAAAAAGATCAGATATATCCGCCTCTGATCGAAGATATCAGGGAGTGGCCGATTAATAAACTCACAGAGAACAGGTCAGCTTTTGTCAGGGAACTTGAGAATTATTCTTATGAAACTCTTCGCCGTAAATCCTCAGCCTTTCTGAAAGATCTTATTCAAAAAACTGTCTTTCAGGAAAAAACCCGGATTAAGATGGAACCATGGCGCATCGACCCTCCTAATGACAGGATATTCTGGAACCGGGTTCGAAAAAAAATAAGCGAAACTGATCTTGATTCAAATGCTCAAAAAGAAAAAAATATCGACGAAAGTCTGAAAATGATCATCCATCGCTATGCTGAGGAAATCGTAGGCTCTTTCAATATCAGGACGTACAGGCTTATCCGCAAATTACTCACCGTTTTATTTAAGCGACTACTCAATAAAGGAATTAAAGTACCTTCAAGCAATAAGGCAGATAAAGTTCTCCTGGACAAATTAAAAATTTACGGACCGATTGAAAAAATCAGAACCCTTGCCACAAAAGGCACTGTCGTCATCCTGCCCACACACTCAAGCAACCTGGATTCCGTGTTGATAGGCTACACCATGGATTATAAGCTGGGCATTCCGGGACCCGCCTACGGTGCCGGCCTTAACCTATATAATTACGGTCCCGCCGCTTACTTTATGAACCGGCTGGGCGCCTATCGGGTGGACAGAAGGAAGAAAAGTGTCATTTATTTGACTACTTTGGCAGGGATGTCCAAACTTTCCATTCAAAAAGGGACACATTCGCTCTTTTTCCCCGGCGGAACACGTTCGAGATCAGGTCATCTGGAAGACAGATTAAAGCTCGGACTTCTCAATTCCGTCATAGAATCACAGCGAGCCATCTACGAAGAAGGTAGGGAGGACAAGGTTTATGTGGTGCCCTTAGTGCTTTCATATCATTTCGTCCTGGAGGCAAAAAACCTGATTGAGGACTTTTTGAAGAAAACGGGTAAGGAAAGATATGTGAAGTCCAGAAATGAATTCACTTCCTTCCGAAGCTGGACCAAGTTTTTATACCAGTTCATATCCAAAAGCAGCACAATAACCCTGTCATTTGGTGAACCGATGGACTGTTTCGGTAACTTTCTCAATAATGACGGAGAGAGCATAGATCAGAAAGGCACTATCATCGACACAAGAGACTACTTTATTCTGGAAGGAAAATTAACTGCCAATCATCAGCGGGAATCGGAATATACCAAAAACCTGGGCAATCTCGTAGCACAAAGATATAAGGCAGAGAACATTATTCTGAGTAGCCATCTGGTATCATTTGTAGCCTTCCAGTCGCTTAAAAATGCCAACCCCGATATGGACCTTTACAGTCTGCTAACATTACCTGAAGATGAATATTTTTTCTCAAGAGAAAACTTTGTGAAGCAGGCAGAGCTGGTCATTGAATTTTTAAAGATAAAAGCATCAGAAGGCTCTTTAAAACTCCCTGAAATATTTGAAAAAGATATATTAAGCGTCATTTTGGACGGAATCGAACAAACCGGCACCTTCCACTCCCAGCGACCCATCACCACACATAAAAAGGGAGACTTTTACAGTCAGGATTTCCGTCTGCTTTATTTCTATAACAACCGTCTGGAATCATACAACTTCACGTCTGACATAGACTGGACCAGTATCCCCGTAGTTTACCAAATTGATTAAATGCATTATATACTATTCGATCTTGAGGCAACATGCTGGCTGGGACATCCGCCCGTAGGAAACAATGAAATCATTGAAATAGGTGCGTATAAAGTCAACGGTTACGGCGAGATAACCGATCATTTTAATCAATATATAAAACCTGTCTCAAACCCGATTCTTTCAGGGTTTTGTAAAAAATTAACGGGTATTCAACAACACAATGTGGATACTGCCTACAAATTTGACAAGGTCATCGAGGACTTCCTGCAATGGCTGGATGACGAAAATGATGAATATTATCTGATTTCTTGGGGTGAAAACGACAAACAATTATTTCGGCAGGACTGCAATCTGCACAATATTCAGACCCGATGGTTAAACAATTGGGTCAATCTGAAACCTGCCTATCAGCGGTTGACCGGCATGCAGAAACAACTTGGACTGAAAAAAGCACTGGAAAGAGAGACCATTGATTTTGAAGGAAAACAGCACCGCGCTATAACCGATGCCTATAATTTAACTAAACTTTTTATAAAACATTTTGATGATTGGGAACTTTAGTTTGTTATTTTTGCTTTTCTGACTAAAGAAAGTTTAAGGCAAAATTAAAGGCCCGACGATAACACTAAATTAAAATGAAAAAAATATGAGAAAATTTAATTTGATTCTTTGCTTGATGTTGATTGCTTTTTCGGGAGCATATAGTCAATATGTTAAGATTGGCGTTTCATCAGTCAAATCCGACAACATGGATATGCAACAACAAATGGAGGCAACCATGAAGTCCATGAAGATGGAAACCTATGCAGCTTCCGACAAGATTCGAACCGACATCAACATGATGGGTGGGATGGTTATGATGACTACTTATTCTTATCCTGACAAAGAAGACTTTGTGATGTATATGGATATGATGGGAACCAAAACAAAGGTTGTACCTAGTGCCGAAGAAATCAAGTCAATTACAGAAGAAAATAAGAAAAAAAGCGGAGATTATAAAATCACTGAAGTGCCCGGTGACACTAAAACTATTCTTGGCTTTAAATGCCAGAAATACAATATTGCAAGTCCTGAAATCCAGGTATCCATGTATATAACCAAGGACATTAAGATAAAAGCCAATCGTATTCAGGGAATGGAAGGACTCAAAATTGAAGGATATCCTCTGGAATATACCATTGATGCAAATGGCACCAAAATAACCTTCACTGCCGAAAAGTTTGAAAAAACCTTCGATCCTGCAAAATTAAATCCGCCTACCGGCAACTATAAGGAAGTCAACTTTACGGACTTCAAAAAACAAATGCCAGGCATGTAAAGATTAAAAGCGCTCGAAAGGGCGCTTTTTTATTTTGGTCTTAATCATTTTATCTTCGGAATTTTATTCTATATTAGCCTGTTTTAAAAATCTATTTTCATCTTGAAAAAATCTGTTTGGATCATACGTCACGGTGAGACAGAATTGAACGCACTGAATATTGTTCAGGGTCAAGGTATTAACGCAGCCCTCAATCAGAAAGGTACGAATCAGGCCCTTGCATTTTGGGAATATTATAAGGATACTGCTTTTGATTTGATACTTTATTCCGATCTGATCCGGTCACAACAATCGGTTCGAAATTTTTTAACCTCCGGAATTCAGGCTAGCCAGCTGAGCGACTTGAAGGAAATAAACTGGGGAATAAATGAAGGTCTTCCACCCTCTCCCATCGTTATGCAACGCTTTCATGAAACCCAGCAGGCATGGCTTCAGGGAGATTTTGATGCAAGGGTAGAAGGCGGCGAATCGGCTAGAGAGCTGGCACAGCGGGCAGGCAATTGTATCAATTACCTAAACAAGGTAAACAGAAAGGAAATATTAGTTTGTTCGCACGGTCGAACAATAAGAGCTCTCGTATGTTTATTGCTCGGTAAACCTCTTGTTGCAATGGAAGAGTTTCACCATGCCAACCTGGGATTGTACAAATTTGAGTCGGACGGTACAAAATGGCATTGTTCGCTGATGAATGATACCCGCCATCTGAATTAATTAATGTGTGAAAGGTATGAAATTGAATGACATTTTAAAAAATTTAAGCCACCGGCCAGAATTCAGTCCGGCTTGTAATATCTGTTTCATTTATCAAGAGATGAAGACCGGTTTTGCAAAACAATTTGATATAAATATTTCAATTCGTCCCTTGTTTTACTCTTTTACTTCCAAATTATCATAACAATGCAATCAATTACTACCTTGGGAGCACTGAAAGCTTCCGGTTATACATATAAGTCTGTAAAGGATGAAATAAGATCCAACCTCATCCTAAAATTGAAAAACAAGGAGAATATCTTTGATGGAATATACGGCTTCGACGATACCGTATTGCCCGATCTTGAAAGGGCCTTTCTTTCCCGTCATAATATCCTGCTCCTCGGTTTAAGAGGTCAGGCAAAGACGCGTATCGCCAGACTATCCGTCCACCTTTTGGATGAGTTTATTCCGGTGATTAAAGGCAGTGAACTTAATGAGGATCCGATGAAACCCATTACTAAGGCCTCAAAAGACCTTATCCTTGAAAAAGGTGATGACACAGAAATAGAATGGCTGCACCGCGATCAGAGATTCCTTGAAAAGCTTGCCACTCCGGACGTCTCCATTGCCGACCTGATAGGTGACATTGACCCCATAAAAGCAGCCAACAACCGATGGAGTTACGCCGATGAACGCTCCATACATTATGGCTTGGTTCCAAGATCAAACCGCTGCATCTTCGTCCTCAATGAATTACCCGATCTGCAGGCAAGAATTCAGGTTTCTCTGCTCAACATCCTCCAGGAAGGTGATATCCAGATTAGAGGCTACAAAATGAGGCTGCCTCTGGACATCCAGTTTATCTTTACAGCTAATCCGGAAGATTATACCAACAGGGGAAATATCATCACACCGCTCAAAGACAGGATAGACAGCCAGATACTCACGCATTATCCCGACCAATTGACTGTAGCAAAGAAAATTACAATTCAGGAAGTTCAAATCGATCCGGACGTAAAAGACAAAATCTTCCTTTCACCCTATGTACACAACATTCTTGAACGAATCGCCTTTGTTGCACGCGACCATGAATACATCGATGAACACAGCGGGGTTTCGGCAAGGTTGAGTATTTCCGGACTTGAAAATCTGTATAGCGCTGCTTACAGAAGGCTGCTGCGTGGCGGCTATGATAAGACAATGATCAGAATAGTTGACTTTATAGGTGTAATCCCCAGTATCACCGGAAAGGTCGAACTGGTCTATGAAGGAGAACAGGAAGGACCTTACAATGTAGCCATTCACCTCCTGGATACTGCCATTAAAGAAGAGTTTCTGAGTCTTTTCCCTAATCCTGAGAAAAAACTTAAGAAATATGAAGAAGACGCCTACCAGAAAATTAAAAACTGGTTTACTCAGGGCAATACAGTTGAGTTTTGGTATAATGACACAGATGACACCGTATTAGAAAAACTCCGGGAAGTGGACGGATTACAGGATCTTGTCATAGATAAAATACGAAATCACCAGGAATCAATCATTCTGATGGAAATCGTCCTGCATGGATTAGCCGAACTCAACATTATCTCCCGTGATATGCTGGATGATAAAATCAGCTTCAATGATGCACTTGCCAATATGTTTGAAGACTTATTGAATGATGAAGACAATGAAAATGATTATTAAAAAATAAAAATATATAAATATGTTACTCGAAATAAATCCACTCAATCCGGATAATCGCCTGATAAATAGCGTCATAGAAAAACTAAAGGAAGGTGCAGTCATCATCTATCCTACCGATTCAGTCTATGCCCTCGGATGCGATCCGGAAAGTAAGAAAGGTGTTGAAAAACTCTTTCACATTAAAAATTCAGATCCCAGCAAAAGACAGCTGACATTTATGTGTGACTCCATTTCTATGGCCTCCACGTATGCCAATCAGATATCAAATTCCAATTTCCGCTTTATTAAAGATCATACTCCCGGACCCTATACCTTTATCCTTCCTGCAACCAACAATCTTCCTAAGATATTGAATGTCAAGAATAAAACATTCGGCTTCAGGATTCCCAATCATAGAATACCGACAGAACTCATCCGGGCACTTGGAAGACCGATTCTGACAGCTTCTTTAAAGACTTTGTCGCAGGATGAGGACGAAAGATTTTATATGTATCCTGAAGACATTTATTCAGATTATTCCCTATCCGTCGATCTGATCATTGACGGTGGTCCGGGATCCTTAGAGCAAAGTACCGTCATAGACCTTACTGATGGAACACCGACTGTCATCAGAGAAGGAAAAGGAAATGTAGAAACAGAATAAGATTCAGCAAAAAAATTAATAATCCAAAACAATATTGGGATAGTTTTCTTAGTTTTATCATAGTTTTTAATTCGAAATGTGTATCCCCGAGATAGTATGAAGATATTGCAATTATGTAAAAAATTCCCTTATCCGCTTATGGATGGAGAATCTATAGCCATTAACTACCTGAGCAAGAGCCTGGTAGAGCTTAATTGCGAGATCACCCTGCTCTCTATGAACACTTCCAAACATTACTATACTCCCGGTGAAAAATTGCCGGATGAACTTGCACATTATCATGCTGTCCATTATGTGGATGTGAATAATGAAATAACCGTCAAAGGTGCATTTCTCAATCTTTTCTCCGGTGATTCATATCACGTCAGCAGGTATCACAGTAAAAAGTTTTCGGATCAACTGATCAAGTTGCTTAAGGAAGAAAAGTTTGATATCATTCATTTAGAGACACTCTATCTGACTCAGTTTATCGACATCATCCGAATGTATAGCGATGCATTGATCGTGCTCAGGTCACATAATGTAGAGTTTGAAATATGGGAGAGACTGACTGACAATCAGACAAGTTTTTTCAAAAAAATCTATCTGGAATATCTGACAAAGAAGCTGAAACGCTTTGAGTTGAAAATGCTTAAGGAGATTGACCTTTTGTTAGCCATAACCCAAAGAGACCTGAAGACTTTCCGCTCCTACGGATACCTTAAGGCCGCAAAGGTCATCCCCATCGGCCTTGACACTTCCGACTATCTTGCTGAGGACAAAAGCGTCTTTGACCATCCATCCATCAGTTTTATAGGTTCGCTTGACTGGATCCCCAATATGGAAGGGCTCGAATGGTTTCTCAATGACATCTGGCCCAGACTGCTCGAAAATCACCCAAAACTCACGTTCCATGTTGCCGGAAGAAACATGCCTTCTTCTTATTTGGAAAGAAAAATTAAAAATGTGTATTTCCATGGTGAGGTTGATGATGCCAAAGCATTTATCAATTCACATCCGATTACCGTGGTACCCTTGCTTTCAGGTAGCGGTATGAGGGTAAAGATCCTTGAAGGAATGTTTCTCGGAAGAATTGTTATCACAACGGCTCTGGGTCTCGAAGGTATCGATGCACATCACAAAAATCAGGTTCTCATTGCCGAGACCACGGATGAGTTTGTCAGCGCCATCAATTTCTGCTTTGAACATCCTATGCAGACACAAAATATCAGCCACAGGGCACAAGTATTTGCAGCCCGTAACTATGACAACCTCGAGATCGGAAAAGAATTACTTTCCTTCTATAAGATGAAGCACGAAGTCATCACCACTTAAGATAATTTTTATTTTAGTACTTTTGCGCCAAAATAAAAAATAATGTCATCAGAAGAATATTTGGTCACCCTCAAAGTAGGCCTCGACGAAAACAAATTACCGGAATCTTTGGAATGGGACGCTACCGGCGCAGATGAAGTAGGCAATAAGGGAATAAAAGCCTTCCTCCTGTCCATGTTTGACGAAGAAACCAGGGAGACTATTAAAATTGACCTTTGGGTAAAGGACTTTCAGGTTATGGAAATGGATCGATTCTTTTATCAGACTTTCAGAGCGATGTGTGATACTTACCAGAAATCAACTCAAAACAATGAACTTGCCAATGTTATGCGTGAATTTACTCAATATTTTGGTGAAAAAACAGGCATAATAGTCAAGCCACAAGAATAAAATCTCTTTTTTCTTTAAATTCGACCTTACTGAAAGTCCCGGTAAATGAATTTTCAGTAAGACATTCAGCTATTCAGTAGTCTTGACAGAATCCTGTTGCAGTGCCGGATTCTTAATCAGTTTGTTCATTGCGGCATAATAAATGAGCTGCCACTGATTGCCTGATTTGGCAAACCTGCGTTCCATACCGTATTCCTTGTTTTTCAACTGAATTTTTTCGATGACGATGGTACTGTCCAGGACAATAAACTCTCTGTTATAATCCTTAAAGTCGGTAAAGGGTCGATGCATAATCCAGCTCTGAAGATCCCAATGAAAATCTTCCGTACCCGGATTATCTGATATGGATGGCAGGCCTTCTAAGGGAAACAAGATGTGGTCAATCTGATAAATACTATCTTCGTGAAACTTTTTATAAAAGTCTTCAAAGCCTGGAGGCAATTTTACAGATGCAGCGGATTCTGACTTCTTACAGCCTCCAACTGTTATTATGGCAAATAAAACAATACTAAAAAACTTAATCTTACTCATAAACTTAAATATTAAATGTAGGCCATGCCCATGTTACGACAAAACCATCTATCTCTTCAAAATATAAACGAAAATAAACCTCTTTATTGTTACGGCGAACCAATCCTCTACCCCACTTGCGATCAAAAGACTCCGGGGTAAAGTGCACTGCCAGCTGAGATCTGAATTCAAGCTGACCCAGTCCGTCCACCTTATACAAAGACTCCTTACATGACCAGATCAGGGTGTACCAAAAGTCAGCCTGTGTATAATCAGGCACCCTCATCTCTTCCTCATTGCAAAATTTGGAAGCAAGACGATTGATCCGGGGATCTATTTTCTCAAGATCAACACCATGATTTTTTGTTCCTACACTTAGAATCAATAAATTTTTACTGTGGGAAATCGAAATTTGCTCCGGCCGGTTGATCAGATATGGCTTACCATTCCGTGTCTTCAACATGATAGGTCTATTCCCCTCCAGATTCTTCCTCAACAGAAATCTTTGAACCATATACTCCAGTCTCCGTTTGCCGGTCATTGCGTCAAATTCATTGTTTTCCATCTCCGTCAGCATAGCATCCTTCCTGAACCAGTCAATATCCTCCGTGATTTCCCACAGGAAAAGACTTAGCTCACTAATTTTGGATTCAATGTGAATGGCAGGCATTTCAACAATTTTTTAAAAGCTATTTAAATAAATCACTTTGTAAGTCATTAACTCCTTTAATTGGACGGAAACTATTCATGGAGACAATTTTAAGGAACAAAAATGAGGATAATCATCATAAAATTTCAAAATATGTTCCTTTTTTTTATACCCGATGTCAGACAATATCCTCTTTTCTTAGTCCTTTCAGGCAGGCCCTTTGTATCCTGCTCTTCGTGAAGCATGAACAAAACATCATTCACTACATTTATAAATATGATAATTGCATTTGTAATGAACATAGAAGCCACAGAATCAAGACTAAATCACATAAATACCCGTTCCGGCGGTCACAGTGCCGTGTATGCACTTTCCAATGATGGTTCAGGCAATGCTTTCTTTTCTGCAGGAGGTGACGGAGAAATCATTTATTGGCCTGAAATGCACAAAGATGAGGGCGTCATTTTCGCAAAAGAGGAAGGACCACTGATGTGTATTCATTACGATAACTGGACGGACGAATTAATATCAGGAACACTAAACGGCTACCTAAGCTGGATAAATATTGGTCTTAAAAAAATAACAAAGAGGCAAAAACTCGTCCGAGGCGGTATATTCACCATTAAAAGCGACGCAAATTTTCAATATTTTGCGGGAGATGACGGCTCGGTCAATCAAATAGACAAAGTAAGTAAAAAGTTGATAAACAGTCTTCAGATATCCGCTACACGTTGCAGAGCATTGGCTTTGGATGATTCATATATCATAGCCGGAACGACGGAAGGTAAATTATTTAAAATAGCTACCGAAGAGTATCGTATAGAACATATCGGAGCTCCGGGACACAGCGGAAGCATCTTTGATGTCCTGGTTACAAACAACGGTTATATAAGTGCCGGAAAAGACGGAAGACTTATAGCCTGGGATAATTTACTGCAAAAAACAAAGGATATCCAGGCTCACAGCACAACTATAAATACCATTATCAGGATAGGACAATCAGATCTTGTGGCTACGGGCTGCAGGGATGGAAGTATCCGGATTTGGGATTCCTACAATCTAAGCTTACTTAAAACCATTGATTTATTTCTGCACAATGGACACTTCCGATCTGTCAACAAACTAATCTGGAATGAAAATCAGCAAACCCTAATCAGCGGAAGTGATGACAGGCAAATCAAATTGTGGCAAATTACCGGTATTTAATAAGCACGTACTGCCTTACTATCTGGTGGCTTGAACGACAATGGGGAAGATTTTTTTATTTCGTTTAACCTTAAAAATGACAGGATTGTTAAATGAAAGATTTCTGATTAATTCACTAATCTGTGTAGGATCTTTCAATTTTTTATGGTTCACTTCCAGAATAAAATCATCTTTCATAAATCCGGCATGTTCTGCCAATGAATTTTCTTCAATGTTCATAACCTTCCAATATTCTTCTTCCTGAGCCTTACTCAAAGTAATACCCAACTCAACCGGAGAATTCGCCCCTTCTGATCTTTTCCCCATTTGGAGACCCGGAATATTTTTCCGGCCAATACTTACATCAAAGGATTTAATTTCACCATCCCGGTAAATCATAAACCTGACTATATCTCCAGGTTTCTTACTTTCAACAAAATGCAACAATTCTAATTGATCCTTTACCTCAACCCCATCGACACTTTTGATAATGTCACCTTTTTTTATCCCTGAATATTTCAGCGGACTCTCCCGCATAATATAAAAAATGGTGACGCCTTTGTCTGTCATAGTAGTTTCAACCCCAAGCCAGGGTTCGGCTTTCATTTCAGGTTGGGTCGCAGGAACCGAATTATTTCCGTTATAAGGCAGTCCTGATTCAGTCACTGTGTATGAATTGCTCTGAGCACTTCTCCTGACCATATTCCATCTAATACCTGCAGAATCAGGATTCACATCATTGACCAGAATAGTATTACCTCTAATGCTCACTGTAAAATCATCCGGGATATTTCCTTCCAGATTCAACTGAATAATTTGTTTGTCTGCGTTTTGGCCATAAAGAGGAATCACACAGGAAAACAGACAAAAAAAACAAAATTTTAAAGTGATATTTTTCATTCTTGTACAATTTGAGTTCTAGATAATAGATTCGTTTCGGTAAAAGTAAGAAATACATTTTACACTCATTACGATATTAAAGATATTATTATGCCTCACAATGTTAGCAGTAAAAATCATAATATTACATAAAGTAAACGGCAATCATTGGCAGCCGGTTGGGAAGTCAGACCACTTCAATACTAATAATATTTAGGTAGGTTTCATTTCAGGCACAAAAACAGGTTCTTTAAAAATTTACGATTATACATAGAAAAAAATAAAAATTAATAAAAAAACAAATTTTAATTTTTCTTTCTTATTGATATTCTGTATGTTATGATTTTATCCTAAGAATATATAATTTTTTTCTATATATATTTAAAAATGCTTTTATATTTACCACTAGAATTAATCATTAAGAAATGTTTAATGAACCGTTATTTCATCTAGGTCAATACATCAATATGATGCGGCTGGTCATCAGCAGACCCAACAAGTTCAGCATGTTCTGGAAAGAGTTGGTGCGTCAGATGTACGACATTGGAATAGGTTCGTTGCTCATTGTCGCTTTGATTTGTATCTTCATCGGTGCGGTGACCGCCATTCAGTTTAACTACCAGCTGGATGGCACCTTAGTTCCCAAGTATTATATCGGATATATCGTAAGGGATATCACTTTGATAGAAATGGCCCCTACCGTCACCTGTCTGGTATTGGCCGGAAAAGTTGGTTCTAATATGGCGTCAGAATTAGGTGGTATGCGTCAGAAGGAGCATATCGACGCTATGGACATCATGGGTGTCAATACGTATAATTTTCTGATAGGTCCTAAAATCTTAGGTGGAATTCTGGTAATCCCCATGCTTGTAACAGTCGGAGCTGCCATCAGCATAATGGGAGGTTTTCTGGCGAGTGTACCTACCGGCATGCTTTCACAGGAACAATATATTCAGGGGCTTAATTCATTTTTTGTGCCGTTCAATGTAATCCTGATGCTGATCAAGGCAGTGGTCTTCAGTTACCTTCTGACCTCCGTATCTTGTTATCAGGGTTATTACGTGAAGGGCGGCAGTATCGAACTGGGCAAAGCAAGTACCAGAGCTGTCGTTATAAGCGACATTCTGATCTTGGTTGCAGATTATATTCTGGCTTTATTACTCGCAACTAAATGATTTTGAGGTAGATGATTAAAGCCATAGACATAAAAAAAACATACGGTGACAATGAAGTCCTTAAGGGCATCACAACTACTTTTGAAGAAGGTAAGTGCAACCTCATCATAGGGCGAAGTGGCGCCGGCAAAACCGTTTTATTAAAGTCCCTGGTCGGTCTTGTCGCACCCGATAAGGGTGAAATATGGTTTGGTAAAATCAACTTATTAAGCCTCAACAAGCAACAGACCAGAATTTTACGAAACCAAATGGGGATGCTTTTCCAGGGTTCTGCGCTGTTTGACTCCATGACCGTAGAGGAAAATATCCGCTTCCCGTTAGACATGTTTACCAACATGACTTATAAAGAGAAAATAATCAGGGTAAATGAATGCCTTGAAAGAGTGGATCTTAATGGAAAAAATAAGCTCTATCCTTCCGAGTTGAGTGGCGGTATGCAAAAGAGAGTCGGGATAGCTCGTGCCATCGTATTAAAACCTGAATATTTGTTTTGTGACGAACCGAATTCAGGTCTCGACCCCAAGACTTCCATTCTCATTGACCAATTGATTTATTCTATTACCCAGGAAAGAAACATAACCACAGTCATCAATACCCATGACATGAACTCCGTAATGGAAATTGGAGACACCATAAATTATATAGAAAACGGAATGCTTGCCTGGCATGGAGGAAAAGAAAATGTACTGGAAAGCGATAATGAATCTTTACAGAATTTCATTTTCGCTTCGCCATTCCTGAAAAAACTGAGGTCTCAGGCAGGTAAATAAAAAAGACCCGCAGACTGCCTTTGCAATCCCGGGTCTGAAGACTAAGGTCTCAAAATAAGAAAACTACTTCTTTAGGCAAATGCCATATATCTTACATATTTAAAAATTTTATATATAATAATAACCTATATTATATAACCGATTTTTAATACGATTTGTTTCATCATCACGCTGTTATTTGTCGGTCATTTCCGACATCCTACCATTATGCAAATATAATGCCAACTTAATTTCGCTGTATTATATAAATTATTTTACATATAATTATTTCAATCTATATTGCATATTAAATATTAATTGAATATTAAATATGCATTTTAATTAAATTATTCACATTAAATAAGGGATAAAAATAATTTTTATTTTATTTTAAAAAATCTGTTTTTTCAATTTGGTTCGTTAGATGAAACCCGTTTTAAGCATAATTTTTTACTCTTTGTAAATTTAGCGGATCTAAAACTTTAACATTTTATTGCAAGACAATTTTTAGATTAATTGAACAAAAATCAATGTTATGCAGATCCTCTTTTTACGTAAAAGCAAAAAAACTATCTTGTACCAACAACCAACCCAAGAAAGATATCAGGGCTTATACTTCGATTCTTCAAAAATTTTCTGGGAATTGGTTTCCCTTAACATACGCTGAACGGAGACATTTTTATGCCGTTTCATATAAGCCTCAATAATTTGGCCACCGATAAAAGCTGAGGTACGTCCCGGGGCATCGGGCGGCATTCCGGGCGAAGTAGGAGCATCATCCACATACTTCTGAATCTTTTTCAAATTTGCCTCATAGACGAGTTTTTGGGAAAGAAAATATGCCCACATCTCCTTTTCATTCTTTTTACAAAAATCAAGCTGCTTTGAGGTATAGCCATAGACCAAGGTATCCTTTGCCGGCGGGATCATCCTTCTGAGCAAATAAACCTCTTTGCCCTGACGGATCATATGATCCAGCAAAGTTTCAGGTTCTCTCTGAGGCAAGACAGAGTTTCGAATAAAATTTTTAAGAAGGTTTGGTACGATATTCTCACGGTTCATGTTATGCTGGATATAGGCAGGCCAGATTTCAACACTATAATATTTATTTCCTTCCCCTAAATACATATCAAGGCTTACTCCCATTATCGTATCAGAAGTAGAAAAAACTCCTACTCCAAACTCCGTTAGACAAGTAAAAACCTTCGGCTTCACATATCCAGGGACCATCTGACTGAAACGTGCAAATGACTCTGCATACTCTTTCTCTTCTTTTGACAAGTCTTTAAAAGCCGGGATATAATTTTTATATATATCATTGATTACCGGGCTCTTATGATACATTGAATAAATTTTTGAAAAACTGGTATCCGGGTTATACTGATCATTGATGACACGGAGAAAAAAAATATTGGTAAACTCCGGATAGGTGATTTCCAATTGATGCAGTTCCTTCTGAGGATGGACGGAATCAATCCGATTGAGAAGGTCTTCATACCTGATCCAATGATCTACTTTAACATCGTTGACGGCCAGCTCATTGTATGGATTATCGTTTCTGCAGGAGGATAAAAAATACAAGCCAAAAAGCAAAACACAAGACCATTTCATCATATTATATTATATTTGTATTTGAATAGTAGAGGCGAAATTAAGCAGCATTTGCCACTTCTATCCGGATTGAACCTAATTATTTAAATAAAAGTATCAATCCGGTTAAATGAACGAAATTATTAAGCAATCCAACACACAAAATAAAAAATTAAACAAAAAAAACAGATATGAATTCCGTAAACAAGTTCTGGTTATTAGCCATCATCACTTTTCTACCATTTACCGTTTTTTCTCAAAATACAAAAAATTTGCGTTTCGGAGCACAGTTCAGCCCGACTATTTGCTGGCTCTCATCCGATCACGCTAAGGTTCTGGGTGGTGGTGCAGATCTCGGCATGAAAATCGGTGCTGTGGGAGAATTCGGATTTGCAGAAAACTATTTCTTTACGGTCGGAATCGGCTTTGGTATCGCACAGACCGGCAAGCTTCAGTTTGCAGAAGGCGGAGACATCCTCCCCAAGAGTCTGCTTTCAAATGAAGTAGCTGAGACTATCCGTCACAACTTCCCTATCGATACCAAGGTTGATTATCGCTTAAACTACTTTGAGATTCCGATCGGACTAAAATTACGCACCCGCGAATATGGCTATACCCGATATTATGCAGAGATTCCCATCATCACACTGAGTGCGGTAACCAGTGCCAAAGGCAATATTGACGCCGCCAATCTGGACGTAAACAAAGAAAATATCCGCAAGGATGTCAAGGCTCTCAATGCACAATGGGGACTTGGAGGAGGAATGGAATACTATTTCAGTGAGTCCAATGCATTAACCTTCGGTTTGTACTACCATCAGGGGTTTTTTGACATTACTTCAAAAAGACCTGATAATGATGGAAAGGAGATTAATCACACAATTGCATTGAAGGTTGGAATCTTATTTTAAGGAGCTTGAAATAAGCTAATCAATTTCAATCATCACTCAAACCATATTTTGTTATAAATTTTTCCGGTGACTTTCAGTGTGTACCACTGCAGCAGTAACTTAATGCCTATATCTCATTTTATGAAATAAGATAATTACTGGTTCTCAATGAGTTAATTACAAAAATTACCATACATTATTTATCATAAGAATTGGGCAAAAAGAGAGGCGAAATTGGATGAAATTCGAAGTAGGTAGATAAGTAATAATTTCCTGACCCATAATATTTGGCTTTCCACTACGTCTTCAAACAAAAATGGATACCTACTTACAATATTTTTTCAAGAATTGTTGACTCCAAGCCTGTTTCAGTTATTAGTTAACTACCTACTCCGTTTTTATCATCCTTCCCCACAA
This sequence comes from Saprospiraceae bacterium, assembly GCA_024103005.1. Classification (GTDB taxonomy): domain Bacteria; phylum Bacteroidota; class Bacteroidia; order Chitinophagales; family Saprospiraceae; genus Parvibacillus. The sequence continues at coordinate 372,608 of JAGFJA010000007.1, read as the reverse complement.
ATTCAATCAATTACAACTTTTTGATTATCTGACATTTAAATTATTAAACAACATTTTTTTCAAGAATTTCCACAAATTCTGTAACCATTTCCCACCGGGGTTACTCTAATCATTCTGTAACCAATAAATATTTTAATCATGAAAAAATTTATCAATAGTTTCCGACAAAATAGCTCAATTCTTAGCTTACCGGTTTTGATGTTTAGTTTGCTTATGCTGCAAAGTTGTTCGAAGGATGAAGTGTCACCCCTTACCTCCTCTCAATACATTACACTCAACAATACGATGACTAAATTGTGGACTGACCACATGCAATGGACATATTCTACCGTAGATGCGTTTTTCCACGATGAAAACGGTGTAGGGCCTCAATTGGAAAGACTCCTTCAAAATCAAAAAGACATCGGAAACGCCATTGTCCCTTATTATGGACAGGCTGCCGGTGATCAGCTGGCAGATTTACTTACCGAGCATATTCAGGGTGCAGTTCCTGTATTGACAGCAGCCAAATCCGGTGATGATGCCGCCCTTCAAACAGCTTTAGACGCCTGGTACGCCAATGCTGATGCAATAGGCACTTTTCTCAACAATGCCAATCCGGAATGGGCTAAAATGGATATGAGGCACATGATGAAAGAACACATTGACCAGACAACCTCATACTCCGTGGACTTACTCAAGGGTGATTATGCCAGCGCAATAAAAACATTCGATATGGCTCAAAATCACATGATTATGATGGCAGAGGAATTAGCAAGAGGCATAGCCACTCAATTCCCTGACAAATTCAAATAATATACTTTCGATCAACAATTCACTTAATCCGATATTATCACACATTTTTCGATATCCTGTTCCGGATGGAACGGGGTTTTTTGCTTTTAAAAAACCGGAAAATACAGTTTGTCACCAATATCAGCATCTTTGCTTCTAATCAATACCTCGTTCTTTCATAACCACACTGATCCTTTTGACCATGATAAATAAAACCACAAACGCTACCATCACCAGGGCAAAATTCATCAGGAAAAAATTGGCCTTATTGTCAAATGTGTCCCAAAGTCCTGCCAAAACTCCCGACAACTTATTGCCAATACTTGTAGCCAGAAACCACCCACCCATCAACAAAGCCGTCAGACGTGGAGGGCTCAGTTTAGACACAAGAGATAGTCCCATCGGAGAAAGACATAGTTCTCCTATAGTAATTACTCCATAAGTAGATATCAGCCACCAGGCATTGGCCTTTGCATGATGAATATCCGTTACGGCCACAGCCAGATACATTACCAGACAGGATAAACCTGTGATAAATAACCCGAGTAAGAGTTTATAGGGTGTAGAAGGCTCCTTCTTTCGCTTTCGTAAAAATCCCCAGAAACCCACTAAAACGGGCGTTAGGACAATAACCCAGAAAGGATTGACAGATTGGAAGAGTTCCGTATTAAAGACAAAGATTGATCCGCCTTCTTCAGGCATTTTCTCCGGCTGTAGATTATGCAAATACACATCTTTTCCCATTTCCTTGACGACTTCACCATTTTCCTTAACTACTTTAAAAGACTGGTCATACTTGACTACTTCACTATTTTCATTGGTAATTTTCTCTACGAGATAAATAGATTCAGCAGGTTTTTCAATTGCTTCAGGTACTTCCCTATCGGTATAAAACTGTGCCCAGGTAGTCAATGCTGTACCATTTTGCTTGAATATAGCCCAGAACATAATGCTTACTAAAAATATCGCCAATAATGCGCCAACAGGCTTCTTATCCTCGTTATTTGACCTTTTGAAAAGCATAAAGAAAAAGTAAAGTACCGGGATACATGCAAAAAGGAACGCATCCGTACTGTCAGAGCCCAACAATGTTCCGGGTACAAACCACCCCACGATTCCGGCAATAACAGACGGCAGGATAATATTGGAAAAGACTCTGGCGATGGACATATCTTCTTTTTGCACAGGCTTGATGACATCAGCCTCTCTATATGTTTTCCTCCCTATAATAAAAATAATCACACCTAAAAACATACCTATACCGGCAGAAGCAAAGGCAGCTCCCCAACCAATGGAATTTCTCAGGTAGGCAGCAAAGAAATTACAGATAAAAGCGCCAATATTGATACCCATGTAAAAAATATTAAATCCCGAGTCCTTATTTGCACGGTACCGATCGTCATTATAGAGATTACCCACCAGCGTACTGATATTGGGCTTAAAAAATCCATTACCAATAATAATCAACCCCAATGAAGCGTAAAAAGTAGGCAGCGTACCGATGGCGAGACCCAGATAGCCTAAACCCATAAGGATGCCTCCGATAATAATCGACTTACTATAGCCCAATTTCCTGTCTGCTATCAGACCACCTAAAAACGGAGTCAGATAAACCAGTGCAATGAAGGTTCCGAAAATATCAGCTGCCGACTTTCTGTTCATGGCCATCCCGCCACTTTCGGCATCTGTCAGGTATAATTGAAGGATGCCCAGTATGAGATAAAATCCAAATCGTTCCCACATCTCAGTGAAAAACATTACTTTTAATCCGGCAGGATGCTTAGAATTAGCCATATTTTTTTATTATTTAATTGCTAAAATATATTTTTTTACTCATTTATCTCATTTACACTAAAATTTTAGTCAAATTTTCTACTATTATACTAATTTTTATGTCAAATCATTATAACATCATTATCATAGGAGGCGGGCCCATCGGCATAGCCTGCGCCCTGGAAGCCCGAAAAGCCAACATTGATTACCTTATAATTGAAAAAGGCTGCCTTGTCAACTCACTTTATCATTATCCCCAAAACATGACCTTCTTCTCATCTTCCGAACTGCTGGAACTTGATAATATTCCCTTTGTATCCGTCAACCCCAAGCCCAAGCGCAATGAAGCGCTGGAGTACTATCGCCGCATAGCCGTCAGCCGAAACATAAACATCCATTTATTTGAAAAAGTGATCAGACTTGATGCTACCGAACTCCGATTTAAAGTCACGACAGATAAAGGCAACTATACTTCACAATACGTGATTATTGCTACGGGATTTTACGACATGCCCTTCATGTTGAACGTGGAAGGCGAAAACTTACCAAAGGTCAAGCATTATTATGACAATCCCCATTTCTATGCCTTTCAAAAGGTAGCAGTCATTGGTGCCATGAACTCGGCAGTAGATGCAGCCTTGGAGACTTACAGAAAGGGTGCTCACGTTACGATGATTGTTCGTTCAGGTCAAATAGGAGAACGGGTAAAATATTGGGTCAGGCCTGATATTGAAAACCGGATAAAAGAGGGATCCATCAAGGCATATTTCAACAGTGAAGTCACCCGAATCACACCGGAAACCATTGAAATCAGAACGCCGGAAGGCTATGTTATTCTTGAAAACGATTGGGTTCTTGCTATGACCGGCTACCAGCCCAATATCTCTTTTCTCACAGATTGTGGAATAAAACATAGCCGGGATGAAATAAAAAAGCCTGAATATAATCCTGAAACTTATGAGAGCAATGTCCCGGGAATTTTTCTGGCAGGAGTAGTATGCGGCGGAATGGATACACACACTTATTTTATTGAAAATAGCAGAGAACATGCAAAGACTATAGTAGCAGTGATAAAAAACAGAATTGGATGAATACAATAATCAGAAAAGCAATAAAATCAGATTGCCCGGCAATGATGCAGCTGATCCGGGAATTAGCCGTATATGAAAAAGCAGCTGATGAGGTAGTTGTAACCTTGCCACAATTTATTGAAAGCGGCTTCGGAGCTCATCCGGTATGGAAGGCATGGGTAGCCGAAATCAACGGAGAAATTCAGGGAATGGCACTCTATTATTTAAGGTATTCTACCTGGAAGGGGAAAACCATGTATCTGGAAGATCTGGTTGTCAATCCGCAATTCAGGGGCAAGGGTATTGGAACCATTCTGATGGAGGCTTTGATAAAGGATGCCAAAGAGCAGGGCTTGGTCAGAATCAACTGGCAAGTACTTGACTGGAACGATCCGGCCATTCATTTTTATGAAAAATTCAAAGCTTATCAGGATAATCAATGGATCAATTTCCACCTAAATGTTTAAGATTAAAAAAATATTTCAGGGGATGGTAACTATTGGATAATCATAACTTTACAGACTATTAAATAATTTATATTCACTTATAAGATTGATTATAAATAACTTATGTCGTAAAAAACATTTTCTGATAATATCCTGTCTGTAATCCTTCATGGTTTGGCCCTACAGGTCCATACTCAGGAGCTTTGTCATGCTGAAAATGCGGGATATCCAACGGGTGATAGCCCATCAAACGGTTAAGCCAACAAACAACGAAGCTATTGAACGACACAGTACAAGCTCGATCAAACCAATTACCTGAATTAATTTATCATTTAGAAATTTCAAATTTAATTTCAATAAAAAAAATAAGCGACCCGGGGAGAGCCGCTTATCGAACAATAAACCTAACTAATTGAAAACATTCTTATGGGATGCCGCCTGCATAAAAAGGCAGCATCAATTTTAGCCGATTTTTTCATTAGAAATACACGTAAAAATTTATATATAATTCCACCTCAGATTACTTCCCCTTGGAAATACCTGTCAATCGGCCGATATTCGGGGATTGATTGGCCATAACAATCCCCGATTACGTTTTAACAAAATTTAATCGGATGATTTGCTCCATTTAATCAACCTATGCAGAATATCTTAATCCGCAAGGTCTCTTAAAAACGGACTTTCATTGCGCAAAACCAGCTCATCATCAGAATTAATCGTAAAATGACTGTAACTTCTTTCGGAAGAATGAGGTATCTCCTCGAGCATTACTCTTCTTCTGACATAAGCCGGTGTATTCTCCAACTCAATAATCGTATGTGTATTATTCAGCTTTACACGTGATGCATTCCGCCTCAATTCAGCTTTTACCTGTTCACGTTCTCGGGACCGCTTCTGTGCATCCTCATTTGATTCCTCCATATAAGGGTCGGATGTGTATGACTGGATGAAGCGTTCTGTTGTATCCTGAATGTTACGTCTGGTGGTCTCATTTTCATGGCTTGTAAAGTCTTCCACAGAATACTTATTGCTGAAAACATCTTTCTCATCATCAAGGGAAACTGTGGTACGTGCAGGTTTTTGATCCAGAGGACGGCTGTGGCGCTCAAATCCACTGGCAATCACTGTGACACTCAGTTTGTCGCCCAGCTCCTCATCGAAACAGTTACCCCAGATGATATTGGTATCCAATCCGACTTCCTGCTGGATAAACTGAGTTATCTCTGAAATTTCGTCCATGGTCGTTTCACGTACGCCGGAGGTGATATTCAGTAAAACATTCTGAGCTCCTGAGATATTGTTTTCCTCGAGAAGAGGGCTGTTAAGTGCCATATCGACAGCCCTTCGTGCCCGATCTTCGCCTTCTGCCTGAGCCGATCCCATGATGGCCACACCGCTGTCTCGCATTACAGTATTCACATCTTCAAAGTCAACATTGACATATCCCGTGATGGTGATAATCTCGGCGATGCCTTTGGCTGCTGTTGTGAGGATATTGTCAGCTTGTGCAAAAGCTTCAGAGAAGGTAAGGTTACCATGTATCTCTCTCAACTTGTCATTGGAAATGATGATGATGGAGTCCACGTTTTTCTTCAGTTCTTCAAGTCCCTCCTGAGCATAACGGTGACGTAGCTTGCCCTCAAAAGTAAATGGCAAGGTTACGATTGCTACTGTCAGGATACCCATATCTTTAGCAGCTTTAGCAATAATAGGGGCAGCACCTGTACCTGTACCACCACCCATCCCGGCGGTAATAAAGAGCATCTTGGTGTGTTGAGAAAGAAACACCTGAACATCCTCGATGGATTCAAGGCAGGCGTGCTTACCAACTTCAGGTCTGGATCCTGCTCCTCTCCCTTCTGTCAATCCGGGGCCTAGCTGAATTTTGGTAGGAATAGGGCTGGAAGCCAGGGCTTGATTATCGGTATTGCAGACGGCAAAGTCCACTCCGACAATACCTTGAGTAAACATGTGATTAACGGCATTACTACCGCCACCACCAACGCCAATCACTTTTATGATGGACTGAACTGCTTTTGGAAGGTCAAATTCTAACATTGGCATTTTATCTAAATTTTGAATATTATAGTAAAAGGTTTCGTAATATATTGAACTATTTTTGGGATTACTTCAAATCTTCATCATCCCAGTCATTCCCAAGGGTATGCTTGATTTTCTCCATCAGGCGTTGTGTCCAGCTGGGCCTAACCTCTCCCGTTTCCAACGGAGTCTCTTCTCCATCATCAACCTGAGTATTATCCCCAATGCCCGTACTTCCTGTAGCACTTTTGAATTTTTCCTGCCCGGGCACACCTACGACTTCTAAATCAATATTGGAGGTATCAAGGCCTGCAGGCATTTTATTTTCTACCTCATTTTCGGTGGCATTCATGCTTGCAAGGAAGAGTAAACCAAGGCTAGTGGAGAACAACGGACTGGAAAGATTCTCATGATAACCATGCGATAAATATTCAATCGGTAAGCCAAGTCGTGTTTCATATCCGCAGTGCAGGGCTGCCAGCTTATCAATGCCATTGAGCAGGGCTCCGCCACCGGTGAGAACAAGACCTCCCGTGAGTTTCTTTTCATAACCCGATTTTTGGATTTCCCACATGACGTAATCAAAGATTTCTTCCATCCTTGCCTGAATGATAAGTGCAAGGTTACGCTGGCTGATTTCCTTATTTTCTCTTCCTTTCAAACCCGGAATAGTAATGATTTTGTCATCATATACTTCTTCAGCCAAGGCATAGCCAAACTTTGTTTTTAGTTTTTCTGCCTGATTAAGCATTACGTTACATCCTTCCTTGATATCTCTGGTAATGGAGTTACCACCGAAAGGTATGACAGCTGTATGCCGGATGATTCCATCATAGTAAATACACAAGTCTGTAGTTCCTCCGCCTATGTCAACAAGGGCAATTCCTGCCTCCTTTTCTTCTTCGCTCAATACGGAAGCCGCAGAAGCAATTGGCTCCAACGTCATTTCAGAAAGCTTCAGTCCTACTTTTTCTACACATCTGCTGATGTTATTGGAAGCTGTAATCTGACCAGTGATTATGTGAAAATTGGCTTCCAGTCTGACTCCGCTCATGCCGATCGGATCCAGAATACCCAACTCATTGTCCACATTATATTCCTGAGGAAATACATGAAGAATCTTGTCTCCGGGAGGAAGTACAAGTTTATACATATCTCTGATAAGCTGGCGGATATCTTCTTCTGAAATCTCAACATCAGCGTTGTCTCTCAATCGGGAGCCTTTGTGCTGCACACTTTTGATATGCTGACCTGCTATCCCGACGTGTACTACCCTGACAGTCATTTTGAGTTTCAACTCAATGCTGCGGATAGCATCTGTAATAGCTCTTACTGTCTTCTCAATGTTGCTTACGACACCTCGCAATACACCATCTGATTCGACTTTACTTACCGCAAGTATCTCCAACTTGCCGAATAAGTCCCGTCGTCCTGCCATGGCACATACCTTGGTAGTCCCAATATCAACTGCGACGACGATTGGATTTTTGTTTGTGAAATTACTGTCCATAAGAATAAGGTTTCTAATATTAGTTAAAAAAATTGTTTAGCTCTTGATAGGGACGAGGTTGGCCTTTGTGGCTATCACCTGATCCCTGTATTTCAGATTTATTTCTTTATATAAATTCCATCCTTCCGAAGGCATTCCTTTTTTATAGAATATCTCAAGTCGTTTGAATTTATTCTCAATATCATCCGCATTTCCGAGTATAATCCTATGATTGCCCAGTTTAGGTATCAGGACAATATCCTGTAAACTATCTGCAACCAACTGTTCGGTCAGTCCCAGCATAAAAGGATTTTCTCTGATAGCCTTCATGATGTGATATGCTTTGAAATACACATTCGTAGAGTCCTTCAAATCAGACTTTTTGAATTCTTTGAGATTGCCTGTAAGTACCGGCAACCTAAGTGCTGACTTCCCGGGAACCGGAATCTTACTTCCTTGATTGGTGATAAAAAAAGTATGCTGATTCGGGAGAAAAACCCTCATAATAGGCATTTTCTGAACCACACTGATTTTCAGATTATTTCTTGCATCTATATAGACCTGAGCATCCTGTACATATTCGCTCTTTTCAATTATCTTCTCAATTTTTATTAAATCAAGATTTTGTATGGACTGACCTTTAAGTTTCAGCTTATATTGTTTATTTAACATCTTAGCCAGATCTTCCTTTTCTATCAGCCACACTTCTCCATCCAGCGGACTGATATCTACTATAACTTTTTCGACCTTGCCATAGCTTTCCGACTCGGTAGCACTAATCAATCCCAATACACCGGATGTGAATACGACCAGACTAAGTATCTTGATACCTGCATTGATTAGTTTCTTTTTCATGCCAAAAGTTTTTTGAGTTGGGGAACAAGTGTATCTATATTGCCGGCTCCGAGTGTAATGAGGACACCCGGCCGATTGCCTGCAACATAGGCACATACCTCTTCCATCGCAATTAATTGTTTTTCGGGATTAGACATTTTATCCAAGATCATCTTACTGGACACATTTTCGATAGGAAGTTCTCTTGCCGGATAGATATCAAGCAAGACGGGCTTATCGAGCATATCCAGTACAGTTGCAAACTCATCTGCAAAGTCTCTTGTCCTGGAATACAAATGGGGCTGAAAGATCCCCATAACTGGATTGTCTGGGTATAAATTTTTTACAGTAGTGATAGCATTTCTTAATTCTTCAGGATGATGGGCATAGTCATCTATGTAAATACAATCCGGCCTATTTACGATAAATTCAAAGCGTCGTTTTATTCCTCTGAATGCACCTATAGCTTCTATGACTTTTGAAGGCTCAAGGCCAAGCTGAAGGGCTATTGACATTGCCACAGTTGCATTGGAAACATTATGCATGCCCGGCATATGCACTTGAACTCCTTTGAATAGCTGAGTTTTGTAATGAAAATCAAAAATCACTCCTCCTGATTCATCCTGGCGGATATTTTCTGCAAAAATGTCTGACTCAGGATGTCCAAAAGTCAAGATAGTGTAAGTTTTATGCAACAATTCAAGTTCCTGATGCGTAAAATTGGCAATTGTCGGGTAATATTGATAGACTGTCCCTCCAGGTATTGTTTTATGAATAAAGTCTTTGAAGCCTTTTTTTACTTCTTCACGCGCACCATAGATGTCCAGATGATCCGGATCCATACTAAGTACGGCACTGATATATGGGGATAAAGTAAGGAATGAGTGGTCAAACTCATCTGCTTCTACCACAACATAATCCGAACCGTCATCTATATAGTTGGAATCATAATTGGTCATGATGCCTCCTACAAAACCGGTAACCTTGACACCGCAATGGTACAATATATGAGTGGTCATGGCTGAAGTAGTCGTCTTTCCGTGCGTTCCGGCAATGGCTATAGTCCGTTCAGAATCACTTATATTGCCCAATACCTGCGAACGCTTCATCATAGGCACTCCGGATTCCTTAAAATATTTTCGAAGGACCGAATCCGACGGAATGGCTGGGGTATAGACTACCAAATCAGGAATATCGATATTCTTTACCTCATCCCGATATACAATCTTCATGCCTTCTGCTTCCAGTTTTTCAGTTAGTGGTGTCCTCACCCTGTCATAACCGGATATATGCACTCCCCGCTTATGAAAATATCTTGCAAGCGCACTCATACCAATTCCCCCGATACCAAGGAAAAATACGTTCTTCAGTCCTTTCATCTCAGTCATGGCTTCTCTTGATTTATAAGTTGAACAATGACTTGAGCGATATCATGTGCCGCATTTGGGCGACCCAATTTCAAAGCATTCAGTGCCAATTGGGCCAGCTGGTTACTATCACGAATCAGGAGGAGGCTCTCCACAATAAGATGATCGACTGCCTCATGATCGGGAATAAGCCGGGCAGCATTCCTGTGTACCAGAGCCATGGCATTTTTAGTCTGGTGGTCTTCTGCTACATTGGGAGAAGGAACCAAAATAGAAGGGAGCCCCGCAACACAAATTTCTGAAATGGTCAATGCTCCTGCTCTGCCAATAACCAGATCAGCACAGGCATAAGCCAGATCCATTCTTTCTATAAAGGACAAATTGATCACGTTAGGAAGTTGTGCCACCGGATCATCCTTATACAGATCTTTGTAAAAACTTCCGCTCTGCCATATCCACTGGACTTCATCTGCCTTAGAAATGAAGAGATGTGCCCCGGATATAGCTTCATTCAGTGTCCTGGAGCCGAGGCTTCCACCCAGAACCAAAATAGTTTTTTTGTCCGGAGAAAGACCATAAAACTTTAGTCCTTCAGCTCTCTTGTCTCTTATATGATTGATATCCTGGCGTACCGGATTGCCTGTCAGGATGATTTTTTCTTTCGGAAAAAACTGTTCCATTCCTTCATACGCAACACATATTGCAGAAGCTTTTCCGGCGAGAATCTTATTGGTCATTCCAGGGAAACTGTTTTGTTCCTGAATAACGGTCGGGATATTTTTCGAACCAACAACCTTTAAAACAGGTCCACTGGCGTAACCACCCACTCCCACTGCGATTTCCGGATTGAAATCTTTCACGATTTTCCTTGCCTTCATCAGGCTACGGAATAATTTTAACGGAAATAAAATATTTTTCCAGATGGATTTTCTCTGCAAACCTGCAACCGGAAGTCCAAGGATTTTATAGCCCGCCTTCGGAACTCTTTCCATCTCCATTTTGCCTTCAGCACCGACAAAAAGAATTTCCACATCTTTCAACAAAGCAGTCAATGCATCCGCAATGGCTATTGCCGGGAAAATGTGGCCGCCTGTACCTCCTCCGCTGATTATGACTCTCCTGCTCATCCTGTTGTCAATTCTTCTTTTAATTTGAGTGCACTGATAGCTTCTTCCCTTGTCTCTATATACCGGCTAACACTCAGGATAATACCGAATGAAATACAAGTAAAAATCAAGCTCGTACCTCCCAGGGATATGATTGGCAATGCCACTCCCGTATCCGGTATCAGACCGACATTTACAAGGATATTGGCATAAGCCTGAATGACAATATTGATACACAGACCTATGGCAAGCATAGCCCCGAATGTCTTCGGCGATCGCTTGACTATCTTGATAACCCGATAAAGCATTAACAGGTAGATTGCCATGATGCCAACAGCACCAAACAGACCAAATTCCTCACAGATTATGGAATAAATAAAGTCTGCATGAGAATATGGGACAAAATTGCGCTGAGAACTGTTTCCGGGGCCCTTCCCAAAAATATTTCCATTGGCAATGGCGATTCTTGCCTGAGTATTCTGGAAGGATTCTTTACCATCTACAAAGGTAGTTACCCTCTTTGCCCACGTATGTGCTCTTGTGCCCTCACCGATACTGTACCCTATCATAAAGACGATAAGAAAGAGGGTGATACCGACACCCAGAATATAAAAAATATACTTGATAGGAATCCTGCCGATAAACATGACAATCAGAGATGTCACAAACAACAAAGCGGCATTACTCAGGTTATTGGGTAAAATAAAAAGACAAATCACTAAAGTAGGGATAATCAGCATCCAGAAGACGCCTATATCCTGTTTTATCATGGTTTGAGATCCACTGATTACCTTGGCAAGATATATCATCAGCGCCATCTTGGCTATATCCACCGGTTGGATGGACAAACCTACCAACGGAACGGTCAACCATCGCTTTGCACCATTAATTTCATTTCCAAAGAATAGAACCAAAACTAAAAGAATAAATGAAATGACCAAAAATGGTAAAGCGATGGTTGAATACTGCTTAAAATTAACCCTATGGCCAATATAAGCAAGTCCCACTCCCACTATTAGAAAAACCAACTGTTTGAAAAGAAAGTACTCATTATTGGCCTCATGACTTTTGCCAATTTGTGAATAACCTCCGGTGGTACTATAAACTGCAAGTAAGCTGCCAAGAGCGAGTAATATCAACGTTATCCAAAGGATTGGATCACCCTTAAAATTCGCGCTTAACCATTCTTTTGCCTTCATTCTGTAGTTGTAGTTTTCTTAAAGACCAATTTTTAATACCTAACCTTAATCTTCAGCCCAAAATTTGTTTATAATAGTTTTCTTATAGCCTTTTTAAATTTTTCGCCCCTGTCTTCGTAATTATTAAACAGGTCGAAACTTGCGCACGCAGGTGAAAGCAATACGACATCCCCTGATGTAGCCGCTTCCAGAGCCTTTTTCACTGCCTCTTCCGCTGAGCGTGCTTCCTCGATGCCATCCACCACATCCCCAAAGGAATTCAACAGCTTGGCATTGTCCAATCCAAGACAAACCAGATGTTTTACCTTTGAACTGACCAACGGCTTAATAGCCTCATAGTCATTTCCCTTGTCCGTGCCTCCTGCGATCCAGATCACAGGTCGGGTCATTGCTTCCAAAGCATACCAGACAGAATCTACATTGGTCGCCTTGCTGTCATTAATAAAATCAACACCTTTGACAGTAGCCACATACTCCATTCTATGTGCCAAACCTTTAAAAGTGGAAATATTTTCTTCAATTTTATTGATACCAATGCCGATAAATTCAAGTGCTTCTATCGCCTGTGCCATATTTGCCCGATTGTGCCGACCTCTTAACTGGCTGCCACTCAGATCATAGTGTTTACCGGATGCGCTGGTATATGAATTCTCTGTAATTCTCGAACTTTCGACAACATGCACCTGAGCCCTTGTAGTATAGTCCTTGAAGAATGTCATTGTCTCTTCATCATCCGCATTCAGAACCAATAAATCTTTCTCAGTCTGATTTTCGGTTATCCTGAACTTGGCAGCTGCATATTTAGCCATGCTATGATCATACCTGTCAAGATGATCGGGCGTGATATTCGTAATGATGGCTACATGAGGCTTGAACTTAACAATTGTCTCCAGCTGAAAGCTGCTCAATTCACAGACATAATACTCAGATCTGGCTGTGGAAATCATTTTTGCAAAACTGAAACCAATATTTCCGACCAGTGTCACGTCTGCATCCATTTCTTCCAGGACGTGATATATCAGGGAAGAAAGAGTTGTCTTACCATTCGTCCCTGTAATGCCGATAACCTTGCCATTGCCAATATGTCGCCAGGCAAATTCTATTTCAGATATTACTTCCTTACCGGACTTAATAAATTCCGCTACAACGGGCACAGTTGTTGGTACGCCCGGGCTTAGCACCATCAGATCAAAGCGTTCTGCGAAATTGCCGGAATGGCCATTTTCTTCAAACGGAATATGAGATCTTTCCAGATCGGTACGAAAGGGGTTGACGATGGGACCACTGTCACTCACCAGCACTTCATAGTGCATACGCAGACAAAGCAAGGCTGCCCCTACTCCACTTTCTTTAGCTCCTATGATGACTACTTTCATGACAATTATCTAATTTTCAGGGTTAAAATGGTCATAACTGCAAGGATAATGGAAACTATCCAGAATCGAGTCACAATTTTGGCTTCGTGATAGCCCTGTTTTTGAAAATGATGATGGATAGGGGACATCAGGAAAACCCGTCGACCTTCTCCGTATTTTTTCTTGGTATATTTGAAATAATATCGCTGGATGATGACTGATAAATTCTCTACGACAAAGATGCCACACAACAAAGGCAGAAGAAGCTCCTTGCGCAACACAATGGCCAGGACAGCTATAATCCCTCCAAGGGTCAGGCTGCCTGTATCACCCATAAAGACTCTGGCAGGATATGAGTTATGCCACAAAAATCCGGTGCAAGCTCCAATAAAGCAGGCACTAAAAATCACAAGCTCACCACTATTCGGGATAAAAAAGATATTCAGGTAATCCGCAAATATCGAGTTTCCACTCAGATAAGCAAAGACAGCCAATACTGCACCTATTGTTGCCGAAACGCCTGTGGCCAACCCGTCTATTCCATCTGTGATATTGGCAGCATTACTGACCGCAGTAATGATAAAGACCACTGCAAGAATAAAGACAATCCATAGCAGGGTCTCGCTATTTGATGAAAATACATCCAAAATCTTACCATAATCCAGTTGGTTGTTTTTAAAAAACGGAACATTGGTAATGGCCGCCTTGGCATATACCAGCTCTTGGGTCGTTCCTGCATGATGAGGGTTCTCAACCAGAACTGTCTTCAATACTTTAAAATTACCCTCTGCCGCTTCCTGAGGTGTCATCCTGATAACCACGTCATTACTTACCAGCATCACGATTGCAACAAATAAACCGAGACCTACCTGACCAATTATTTTAAATACGCCTTTAAGCCCTTCCTTGTCACCCTTCACTACCTTGATGTAATCGTCTATATATCCTATTCCTGCCAACCAAAGAGTAGAAATAAACATCAGAATAATATAAACATTATCAAGTCGGGCCACCAGGAGGCAAGGAATGACTATCGCCAAGACAATGATGATACCACCCATGGTAGGCGTACCTTCTTTTTCTTTCTGCCCTGCCAATCCCAAATCTCTGACGGTTTCGCCTATCTGGCGATCTCGGAGGGATTTGATAATTCTTTTTCCAAACACAATTGATATCAGCAAAGAAAGCACAATAGCCAACCCTGCCCGGAAGGTAATGAACCGAAAAACTCCAGTACCGGAGATGTCCAGATCTTTATATAAGTATTCAAATAAGTAATACAACATAATACTTCCTATCAATAAATATGATGATGTACCTTTTCAGATACATTTTGCTTTGGTTTCTTTTGGTTAATTTTTCTGTTTTCCTAACTGACTCTTTCCATTAAAAAGGTGGACGGGAGCAAAAAAGCCTGTGCGGGCACTAGAACCGAGTGTGTCAGCCAGTATCTTATCTGCCTTACCCGTCCATTCCAACCTTTTAAAAATAGAACCTACATCTTACCGGTAAACCTTTATTTACCTATTATATCTTCAATGATCTTCCGATCATCCAATTCATGTCTCACCCCCATTATCTCCTGGTAGTTTTCATGACCCTTACCTGCCACCAGAATAATATCTCCTTTTTTTGCCAGTCTGGAAGCCGTCCTTATTGCCTGAGTCCGGTCATTTATAATCAGAACTTTATCCCGATCTTCTTTCTTGACTCCTTCCAGCATGGCCTGTGTGATAATAGCCGGCTCTTCATCTCTGGGATTATCATCCGTAAAAATGGCTTCCCGACTCAATCTTGCTGCAATCTCACCCATCACCGGACGTTTCTCCTTATCCCGATGTCCACCGCAGCCCACTACGGTAATCACACCACCGCCCCTTTTCATGTCACTGATGGTTTCCAGAACTTTCTCAAGTGCATCCGGTGTATGAGCATAGTCCACGATATACAGAATATTTTTTGCAACATCCCTGATCGTTTCAAACCTTCCTCTTGCTCCCGGCAGCGCACTCAGCCCGGTTAATACAGCTTCTTTGTCAAAGCCCAGCAATCTTCCGGCACCATAGACACACAAGGCATTATAAGCATTGAATTCGCCTGTCAGCCTCAGATGAACATGGACGCCATCTATTTCCATCTCCAACCCTTCCAGAGTATTTTCAAAGATTTTACCTTTGAAATCTGTACTCCTTTTCAAGCTGTAACGGTATTTATCGGCATCGGTATTCTGAAGCATGACTTCACCCCTACGGTCATCAGCATTTACTAAGGCAAAACTCCCTTTCCCCAATCCGTCAAAAAATGATTTCTTGGCACTGATGTAAGCATCGAAAGTCTTGTGATAATCCATATGATCATGCGTAATATTGGTGAATACTCCACCGACAAACTCAAGACCACTGATCCTCTTCTGATGAGCCGCATGCGAACTGACTTCCATAAACGCAAACTGACAACCTTCTGTCACCATATCTGCTAATAAAGCATTGAGGTGAACGGGGTCAGGAGTCGTATGTGTCGCCTGCATTACCCTCTTCCCTATTCTGTTTTCGACAGTAGAAATTAAACCGGTCTGAATCCCCATCTGCATGAGTAGCTGATAAAGTAAGGTCACTGTTGTTGTCTTGCCATTGGTCCCTGTAACCCCAACCAATCGAAGCTTGCGTGACGGATGTCCGTAGAATGCAGAGGCTATTTTACCTGCTGCATCCGCACTATCCTCTACAACCACTACTTCCGCATCACCGCAAAACTCAACTTCCTGTTGGCAAATTACTGCCACAGCACCTTTTTCAATGGCAATCCGTACAAACCTGTGTCCGTCGGCCTCTACACCTCTGATAGCTATAAACACACTGCCGGGAACTACCAATCGGCTATCAATAGCCACACCGGTCACTTCGGTATTATACTGTATGCCGGCTTTGTTTAGCCCCGCCTGACTCAATAGCTCTCCTAATCTCACTTTTCAGACTATTGTAGTTTAATCAAAACTGTCTGTCCCGCTACCTTTGTACCGGGAGCTATATCCTGATACGACACCCTGCCGTACCCTTCAATATTTACTTTCAACCCTGTGGCCTCCAGAGCATAAACAGCATCTCTGAGACCCATACCTTTCACATCAGGAACCTGATTTTCATTGCTTGCAATCGGTATCAGGTTTACATCTGATTCACGCCTGTCCGTAACCACATAATCCGTAGTCTTCCCTTTTAGGTACACCGGTATATCCAATCGATTGAAAATGCTTAAGTAATCACCACCGACTCCGATTTCACCGGAAGGCAGTTGATTGGAAAAGGCAGTCACGTCATCCCCCGGAGTATATGTTCTGAAGAATTTAGGATCGAAGGACAAGATCTTATCAGCGATAGACCGGAAAACCGGAAGAGCTACCTCTGCGCCATGATATCCATGTTCTTTGGGCTCTGTTATCATCACACATATAGAATATACCGGATTGTCAGCCGGAAAATATCCAATAAACGAAGCCCGATACCGGCCACGCTTCACTCCACCATAGTCCATACTAGCCGTACCCGTCTTTCCTGCGAATGAATACATTTCATTCCTATATTTTTTTGCGGTACCATTGGTAACCACACCTTCAAGAAGCCTCCTTGCCTGGTGTATTGTCGTACTGCTTGCAATACTTTCTTTGAGTACCCTGGGTGGAAAACTCTTGATTTGAACACCATGAGACCAGATTCCGGATACCAGCCTGGGCTGCATCATCTTTCCATTATTTGCCACTGCATTATAAAAAGTTAGCATCTGTAGTGGGGTTAATCTGGTTTCATAGCCATGGGCCATCCATGGCAGAGATGTCCTGCTCCACAGTTGTTTCAAGTTGTACGGTGTCTTAATCAATGGCTTTGCCTCTCCGGGTATATCCACTCCTGTGATTTCTCCAAGATGAAACTGTCGTATCAGGTCAACAAAACGGAAAATATCCTCACGCGAATTACCGAATGCATCTACAACCGCTTTTGCAATTCCTACATTTGAAGACAACTCAAAAGACTGGCGCAGAGTCAGTGTTTTGTGACTATGAGCCTCTGCATCCTTCATTTCACGTCCACAGATAACAGCCTTTCCATAATTGACATCGATTTCTTTTTCCAATGACATTTTATGGTCTTCAAGTATGGCCATAACAGAAGCTAACTTAAACGTCGAACCGGGCTCAACACTCAGCCCTACAGCATAATTATATGCCTCATGATACTGATCACCGTCTTTTTTAAGATTCGCCATTGCCTTTACAGCTCCTGTCTTCACCTCCATAACGATAGCTGTACCGTAAGCCGCATTATGATATTCAAGTGCCTGCTGAAGGGCTTCCTGAGCTATATCCTGAATCTGAACATTGATGGTAGTCATCACATCATTCCCATTCTCAGGCTCGATTTCAGTCAGGTCATTTATTGGAACATATTTTGTCTTGGAAATGAATTGAACCATCCTATTACCTTCCTCCCCCTTTAGCTCATCATCATAAGCTGCCTCCAGCCCGATAGACGGAGCATTATCTCTGTTATAGCCTACTGTTCGCAATGCAAGATCTCCATATGGTCTGATTCGTTTGAATTTTCTTTCAAAAATGATGCCTGATTTATTCCTTCCCAATCTAAACAAAGGAAACTCCTTTACCTGCTTCATTTTAATATGCGAAATACCCTTCGCCAGACAAAGGAATCGCTCATTTTGGTTACGCTTTCTGACAAGCCATTGTTTTACCTCAATGGGAGTCAGATTGGGGATTAGATATTTAGAAATGCAATAAGAAAGGGAATCAATATTTTTTGCGAAGATATCGCCCACCTTCTTCATAAATCGAGGATCTTTTTCCTTCATTTCATTCACATACTGCCTGGATGCAGTCGGATCAAAATATACATCATAAAAAGGCATGGAAGTAGCCAGAAGCTCACCGTTATCGGCTATAATTTTCCCTCTGTCTGCCTCAATTGCAATAGCCTTAACGCTCTGCCTCTTTCCCAATTCACGATAATGCTCACCTTTAACAACACCGATATTGATAACCTGAGCTATGATAATCACAGCCAGAATACTGAACACTCCAAGCACGATGTTGGAGTTGCGCAATACTTCGGATTTATTGTCTAGAGTGGGATTCATCACTGGCCTTTTACGACAATCTGAACAGGTCTTTTTCCTCTCAGGCTGATTTCTTTATCAGCCAGCTTTGATTCGACAGTTGAATACATACTGCTATGTACGAGGTCACTTTTTAAATTGAGATATTTCCAATTTAATTCTCGAATTTCATTCTTTAGGGTAAGAATTTTGCTTACTTTGTTCTCCGCACTATGCGTGTTGGCAATATAGAAGATGCCAAGTAAGCCGAGGAAACAAATAAAAGGAGTGTTCCTTTTTAAAACCTTCAGGCCAAAATCATCAAGCCAGTTTTGGTTGTTGTTTGTTAATTTTTTCATTTCGTAGTTTCTAATTTTGAGACCTTAATCTCTTCTGCATAAGTCAAACCTATACAGAAATATAAATAGTTGTTTTCTTAGTCTTTATTGTCACGATACTTTGTGACCCCCATGAGATTACTCTCCCGACTTCCTCGCTGCTCTTAATTTTGCGCTTCTGGCGCGATTGTTTACCTTAATTTCCTCCCAACCCGGTTCAATTGGTTTCTTATTAATCAAGGTAAAGGGTTTGAAAATTTTACCGTATTCATCTTTATCTATCCGGCCTTCTGGATTTCCTGTCTTGAAAAAATTCTTTACTATACGGTCTTCCAGGCTATGAAATGTAATGACAGCAATTACGCCATCCTTCTTCAACACTTCATAAGAATCATACAACAATTCTTTCAAAGCTCCCAATTCATCATTAACTTCTATCCGCAAGGCCTGAAATACCTGAGCAAGATATTTCGGCTTATTGCCGATAATAGCTGGTTGAATTCCGTAAATAAATTCCTCAATTGTCTTAATCTTTGACTTTCTGCGGATGCTGACAATCAACCCCGCCAACGTCTTTGCATTTCTGACCTCTCCCAGTCCGGAAAACATCTCAATCAGCGATTCCTGTTCGTATGTCATGATGATGTCTGCTGCCGCAAGTGCTGTCTCCCGATTCATCCTCATATCCAGATCCCCTTCAAAGCGAAAAGAAAATCCTCTATGGCTTGAATCAAACTGATGAGATGATACACCGATATCTGCCAAAATCCCGTCCACCTCGACTACATTCTCCACTCTCAACATTCGTTTAAGATACCTGAAATTACTGTGTATGAAGGTTATCCTGTTATCATCGGGAATATTCTGAATGACATCCAAATCCTGATCCATAACTATTAAACGCCCATCTCGCCCCAGTTTCTCAAGAATCAACTTACTGTGCCCTCCACCTCCAAAGGTTACATCCACATAAACCCCGGAAGGATTAATATCCAACACATCAATGGTTTCTTTAGGTAAAACCGGGAGATGGTAAGGTATCATCACAACACATTCTGATTTCCGGATTCGCTCTTATTTCCCAACAATCGGTCTGACATAAGAGCAAAATTATCCGGCTCGACATCAGCCCATGCATAATAAGCTGCCTTATCCCAGATTTCTACACGATCCATATAACCAAACAACACAACTTCCTTTTGAATCCCCGCAAATTCCAGTAGTGGCTTGGGCAACAAAATTCGCTCAGCAGAATCTGTCGCCACATCTCTTAAACCTCTGAAAAAATAACGGATAAAGTTGCGCTCTTCAGTAACGAAAGAGTTGAGGTTATTTACTTTTTCAACGATTTTCTCCCAAACTTTCTCGGGATACAACATCAAACATTTTTCAAAACCCCTGTTTACAAAAAACTTATACGGCGGATTACCACCTACATTGCGAAGAAGCGCAGAAGGCAATTTCAACCTCCCTTTCTCATCAACGCTACATTCATATTCCCCGTATAGCTGTTGCATTAATTAGGTCTTTTCAAAACATTTTCTGTTCTTGATGAGTCAAAAATAGTTTAGCTCCCACAATTTACCACTTTTTTACCAAAATATTTTACGCAAAATCAAAGATTATTATTTTTTTATATATGTTTATCATCAAAATATGATGGTTTTGTAACTATTTTGATTACATATTAACATATTTATATTATGTATATATTAAAACACATGTTTTACAAAGATATAAATATTACATAAACTATAGTCGTGATATAATATTAACGTAAGTAAAAGTGGTAATTTGTGGGAGCAATGAATATATTTTTGAAATTTTTCCTTAAAAAGAGGCGTAATCCACCCTTCAAAGAGGTGAATAGGCAATTTTTCACTCTGTTTCATTCGAATGACATTAAATTCACTGATGCCTCTCCATTTCAAGCTTCACTTTTACGCGTATATCACCGATTGCACTTTTCTTAAAATATTCAGGAAATCGGTTGACTTTAAGCCAATGAATAATCTTATTTTCCTGATATTCCAGGTTGAATATTTATCCCAGGTGATTTTGTGATTTATGCAACAAACCACAACCGACTGATAATCTATTTTTAATTTAATAAGGTCGTACCTATGAAGCGTGATACATTGTCCTATTTTTGAAACTCGGTTGACAAACCATGAAGATTTGATGAAAAATGACTAAAAATCACATCGATGATATCCAAAACTTCGGACTTATACTTATATGTCGATAATTAGTTCAAAAACTTAACACCTGAGCTTTTAACCAAGTTATTTGATATCAGAAAATCAACCGGACATTAGTTCATCAAAGACGCGACAGCGCATCAAACTCCAAACAATCAAAACGTTATTATCTTTCGGCTATTTTCCACGTCATCCGCTATACCTGCATTTTATAATCTGCACATTTTGCGATTCATACACTTTTGATTTCGTGCTTTCTGATTTTTCACCATCTTTGTAAAATGAATCAATTTGGCAGATTTTTTAGAATTACAATTTATGGTGAATCCCATGGTCCGGAGGTAGGTATTGTCATTGATGGTTGTCCGCCCGGCATTGCTATTCATGAAGAGGATTTCCTGAGTGACCTGAAAAGAAGAAAGCCCGGAGTGAAGGGTACGACACCTCGAATAGAAGACGACATACCTGTTTTTTCCTCCGGAATATTTAACGGTTTTTCAACAGGCAGTCCGATAAATATCAATTTTATCAATTCAAACACCAGAAGTGAAACATATACAAAGCAACGGGATATACCTCGGCCCGGACACGCCGACTTTACCGGACATATTAAATTTAAGGGCTTTGAGGATTACAGAGGCGGAGGACATTTTTCGGGAAGACTGACCGTAGCCCTAGTAGCAGCGGGAGTAATAGCGAAGAAAGTAATCAATCATCATTTAAAATCAAAAGTCCACTTCCAGTCGGAAATAGTTGAAATTGCCGGATGTCCCGACATACAGGAAGGTATCCAAAGAGCCATTGAGGCCAAAGATTCTGTAGGTGGCATTGTACAATGTACCATAAAAGGTCTGCCTGTCGGTCTGGGCGAATCATTTTTTGACTCCGTAGAATCTGTTATTTCGCACATAGCCTTTTCTATACCGGCTGTAAAAGGTATTGAATTTGGTGCGGGATTCAAGGCAGCAAGGATGTTTGGCTCCGAACACAATGATGCCATCATCAATCCGGATGGCTTGACGCTTACCAATCATTCAGGAGGGATTAATGGAGGCATCTCCAATGGCAACGACATCGTATTCAGAGTTGTCGTCAAACCTACCTCCTCAACACCCAAGGAACAACATTCCTGGAATATGGCTTCAGGAGAGATGGAGAGCTTTTCTTACAAAGGTCGGCATGACCTCTGTATTGCACTGAGAGTGCCGGTAATTCTGGAAGCAGTCGCGGCTATTGCCCTTGCAGACCTGGCATTATTGACCAATCGCTAACCACCATATTTTAATTACAATAACCCTATGCCAACAGGTAGAACCCTCCCGTCTATCCGGCCTTTTTCAATGGCTTGACGTGATTTTTTACAGTTAAGATATTAACTTTCTTAATCAATTCACCGGTGTATGATACCGACATGACCTTATTGTCCACAATCCAACGGATACCATAATCCGAGTGTTGAATAATTCCGTCTTTGTCCGGCTTAAACAAAGACACTAATTTACCATGAGAAAGTGTATATCCAAGTATAGTAAATTTAACCTCACATAGTTGACCATCTGTCCCTTCCCACGAATATATACATACCTTTTCAGGATTCTGCCTGTGATTGTAAATACTCACGGTGGACGTAGGTTTACAAGAGACGGTAATTCCATGCATGGTAAGCAACTCGCATGGATCAAAGCCCAGATCTTCCATTTCAAAAGTTGAATATTCCGGAAATCTGTCAGCCGTGTTCTTAAAAGTATCAACCTCCTGGCTTGCCAAATCCGGTTCCTGTTTTTTTAATGGCTCATTCTTCTTCCCCGGCGCGTCGCCTGAGCAACCAATTCCCATAATAATAACCAGCATCAAAAAAATTACCGAATATTTCATATTTCTCTATTAAAAAAATCCTGCAACTTGAGCAGGATTCATCTATTTTTAATTTAAACTTCAGGGCTAAGTTTATACACTTTGCCACTTTTTAACATTAAAATTTTGTCTTTAAAACATAAGGTAACATAGCCCTCCATGTCGGCCAATCGTGATGCATGTCAAATCCCCAAACATCCAGATCTACTGCAATACCCTTTGATTCCAACACGGCAGCAAAACGCCTGGAAGCCTCCGGAGTCTCATAGTTGCCGCTTCCGGTCAGAATATGTATATGCGGGTTATTTCTCATCCTTCGCAGATACGCTTCATCATTCAATCCGGGCATATACGCCATCGGGCTGTTGAAATATACATCATCGTCATAATAGCCATCCGTATAAGATGTCAGGTCATAATCACCGCTCATGGCTATGACACCTGAAATAAGGTCCGGCCGCTTGAAATAAAGATTTGCGCTGTGTAAAGCTCCCAAAGATGCTCCTGATACAATGATATTGGAATCCTCAGATGTCTGACTTTTGATAAACGGAACTACTTCATTATACACGTAGTCATTAAACTGTACGTGGCGGATAGACTTATGGCGTGGATGCATTTTATTGTTAAGCCAGCTTTCAGAATTAATACTGTTGATGGAAAAGACTTTAAACTTTCCGCTTTCGATAAATGGCTTTATCACATCAATCAGTAAAAAGCGTTCATACTCCAGATAATCTGCAGCTGCCGTCGGTACAAGCAGCAATGGTATGCCAAAATGTCCATAAACCGCAATTTCCATTGTTTTATTCAATGATGGGCTATACCATGCGTGCAATTCTCTTTTCATTTTTATAATGTTTTTAATCATATAATAAGCCAAAGATAAAGGAATAAGCCTATTTTATTCAATTATACGAAAATAAATTTTGAACCATTCGTTCTATTTTATGTATTACTTACTGACAATAAATCACAATAAAATACGGCTTAAGGGAAAAATCCTTACCTTTGTTATAACATTTAAACCTTTATCCTATGCTCAGATCTGATGGAATAATCATCTTATTTATTCTATTATTTTTGTCTTGCCAAAATACCAATTCTGTAAAAACCATTAATTTATCAGATTTACACGGCACCTGGGTTCTCGATACTGCCAAAAGAAACGGCACACAGACTGAATCACTCAACGGACTCTTTTACACTTTTAATGCTACAAAATTAAAAACCAACCTGACAGGCGATACGGCTGAATCTGATTTTTCTCTAAGCAACAACCAGATTATTCAGTTAGCGGAAGATACATTGAAATACGATATTATTACACTAAATGACAGCACACTGAAATTGTCAAGTACCATCAGAAATATGCCATTTGAATTTAAGTTTCACAAATGGATATCCACCTCGCCTGCCTCCGATACTTCCGATACACAAGGTTCCATTCAATAATTTCCTATTCTTCTTTCAATGAAGCAACTCTTCTTTTTATTCTTGTTTTTATTGACTGTTAAGACAACAAGTGCTCTTGATGTGAGCGTATTGATTTCTCAATATTATGCCGGCCAATCCTCCCTAAATCCATATCTGGAAGTTTATATTCACAATGTTTCTTCGACTATTTCACGTATCTATAAGTCACCACAGGATAGTCTTTTTGAAAATAAGGTTAAAGTAACCCTGCTATTTATACAAAAGGACCAAATTATCAGGTTCGATAATTTTATCATCGAGAGCGGCCTCCAAAAATCACCAAAAGACTTTATCGCTTTAAGAAGGTACGGCCTCTCACCGGGGAAATACAAACTGGACTTTACATTCACAGACCTTGGTGACACAACCAACACTTATAAAAATTCAACAGAAGTCACCCTTACAAAAGCTCCATCACACCCTTTTCTTTCCAATATTCAACTTGTGGCGGACACTTCTTACAATTCGGATCCGGCACTTTCAAAAAACAACACCTTTTATGAATTGATTCCTTTTTCTTTTATTCATTCAGATCTGAATCGTTTTGGGGTATATTTTGAAAGCTACAAAACAGACCAATTGCCGATGGATGTAGTTTCCTGTACGTATAAAGTTTTTAAATTAGACAGTAAGAACAACCAAAAACTTATCGCCAGGACAACTATTAAATACAATAAGGCACCTGTCAGTGAAATTCTAACCTGGTTTGATGCAACTTATTACGAATCAGGACGATATAAAGTTCAGGTCTTTCTCAACGGTCCTGATCATCATACGCTTGACAGTGCAGCTTATTACTTCACCAAGAGTAATCCCCAAAGAGACGAAGCCTTACTTTCCAGCAAATTTATGGATGAGGTGGAAAACTCCTTTGTCGGGAAAATGTCCGTAGAGGAATTAAACTATTCACTCAGAGCTATTGCCATGAACGTCAACAACTCAGATGTGGAACTTGTCAACAGACTATTGAAGGATGAAAACAAAATCGGAAAAAGTAATTTTCTATACAAATTTTTTAAAGATAAATCAGCCCTGCATCCGGATGAATATTATAAACAATACATGGAAGTAGCCCGCGCTGTGGATAAAAAGTACAAAACCGGTTTTGGCTATGGCTTCGAAAGTGACAGGGGGCTTATCTTTATGAAATACGGTAAACCAAGCGATATGGTCTCTGTTACCGATGATCCGTCCTGTGCACCTTATGAGGTGTGGCTATACTACGATATTCCTAAACTAATGCAGTCTAATGTAAAGTTCCTGTTTTATAATCCGTTTATGGACGGGATGGATTACAGACTCCTGCAATCCAACGCCCGGGGCGAAGTGCGCAATCCCAACTGGAAAAAGGAATTATATAAGGCTGTTGCCCGGAATCCCGACAATCTGGCTCCAGAAAGATATGAAGTACCGGATGGGTTTAACAGGCATGCAGAAGACTGGCTTAGGGACCTTTGATTTAAAAACTTATCTTACCTTTGTTGCTCAATTTTTAAATAATGCATAGAAAGATATTTTTAGGTAGTTGCTTGTTGACCTTGGTGCTCTTTTCCTGCAAATCCAACGATTCCGAAAATTCTTCCACAATCAAAACAACGGTACCGACCGTACCCAAAATTGATTACAGAGTCACCGGAATTATCCCGCACAATACTTCGCATTTCACAGAGGGTCTTTTGGTGTACAATGGCTCACTTCTTGAAAGTACCGGTAGTCCGGAAGAGTTGCCTACACTGGAATCAATCATCTCCACGGTAGATATTGAATCAGGCAAAACCGTTGAAAAAGTTAGATTGGATAAATCAAAGTATTTCGGCGAAGGCATTGTCGTCCTCCACGATAAATTATATCAATTGACATATAAAAACCAATTAGGGTTTATCTACGATGCTCAATCATTTAAAAAACTGGGAGAATTCCCTTTTCCCAGCAAAGAAGGTTGGGGTATGACCACTGACGGCACCCACGCAATCATGAGCGACGGTACTGACATACTTACCTACCTGATGCCACCTGACATGAAGGTTTTCAAAACAGTAAGAGTTACAGAAAATGACATCAGTGTATTAAATATCAACGAATTGGAATGGATTAAGGGATATATCTTCGCTAATATCTGGATGTCAGATGAAGTAATAAAAATAGATCCGGCAACCGGAAAAGTCGTAGGAAGATTAAACCTTTCCAGTCTGAAAAATGAAGCTGACAATACCTTTCAATACAGTGAAGTAACCAATGGAATAGCCTATGACTCCATTTCCAATAAACTTTATGTGACCGGAAAACTGTGGCCTAGTATATACAGAATCGAGCTTATTGAAAATACGGCGCCTGCACAGTAAACCTACCACCAAAGTAGTGGCATATTAATTCAATGTCGCCTGACTCATCGACTCAAAGAACTGCATAGCTGCCTGAATATTTTTAATGCTCTTAACCCGCAAAACAAGATTCTTCAATGTTTTCTGGATATTGACCTTAGGGTCTTTCAAGCTGCCCAGATACTGAAAAAGTTGCTGAAAAGTATCTGACTCATAATAAGCAGACTGCGGATTGGAAGGAAAGTAGGCATTGAGCGAACCATTTTTTATAACTGCCCTTTCAAATCCCATCACTCTCAACATCCACCGCATCCGCAATCCGTCTGCCAATTCATTTACAGCTCCCGGTATCGGCCCAAACCTGTCTTCCAGGTCGGAAAGAAACTTCTGAAGTGTTTCTTCCTCTTCGATGGCATCCAGTTCGTGATACAGAGCAAGACGTTCAGATGTGGATGACACATAAGTATTGGGGATCATCATTTCACTGTCGGTTTCTATGGTAACGTCTTTTACATAAACCTTCTTCTTAGCTATCTCATCGCGGAAGACATCCTTAAATTCCTCTTCCTTAAGTTCCTGAATAGCTTCTTCAAGGATTCGCTGAAAGGCATCATAACCTATCTCGGAAATAAACCCGCTTTGCTCCCCACCCAGGAGGTTTCCACTTCCTCTGATATCCAGATCGCGCATGGCAATCTCAAATCCACTGCCCAACTCCGAAAAATCAACGATTGTTTTTAGCCTTTTTTTAGCTTCCTGGGTCAGCGTGGACATTGGCGGTGATATCAAATAACAATATGCCTTTTTATTAGAACGCCCTACCCTGCCTCTTAGTTGATGAAGGTCGCTCAGACCATAATGGTGTGCATTATTGATGATCATTGTATTGGCATTGGGTATGTCAAGGCCTGTTTCAATAATATTGGTAGAGACCAGTACGTCAAATTTTCCTTCAATAAAATCAACCAGCGTGGTTTCCAGCAACTTGCTGTCCATCTGTCCGTGAGCCACGGCCACCGACGCTTCCGGCACAAGTTGGGTAATAAATTCTCCCATCTCGCCCAGGTTTTTAACCCTGTCATGAACAAAAAACACCTGCCCGCCACAATCTATCTCATTTTGAATTGCTTCCTGTATAGCCCGCTTCTCAAACGAGCGAATCTCGGTGTAAATGGGTTGCCGATTGGGCGGTGGCGTCCTGATGACTGAAAGATCACGCGCAGCCATCAATGAAAACTGCAACGTCCGCGGGATAGGCGTTGCGGTTAGGGTGAGGGTATCAACATTGACTTTCATCGAACGTATCTTCTCCTTTGCCTGTACGCCAAATTTTTGTTCCTCATCGATAATTAAAAGGCCAAGATCCTTAAACTGTACTTCCTTATTCAATAAGGCATGTGTCCCGATTACCAGGTCAAGTTTACCGGACTTCAATCCCTCATATACTATCTTTTTCTCTTTGGTTGATTTAAAACGATTGAGATAATCGACATCAACACTAAAATCTTTCAGTCGCTGATGAAAGGTATGATAGTGTTGCAAGGCCAAAATAGTAGTCGGCACTAAAATTGCTACTTGCTTTCCATCGTTGATGGCTTTAAATGCAGCCCTGATAGCGACTTCCGTCTTACCAAAGCCCACATCGCCACAAATAAGCCGGTCCATTGGATAAGGCTTCTCCATATCCTCCTTGACATCCACGGTGGCCTTAAACTGATCAGGTGTATCTTCATACAAAAAGGAAGCCTCCAGTTCAGCCTGAAGATATCCATCCGGTGCATAGGCAAATCCTTCACTGGCGCGCCTTTTAGCATAAAGTTTGATCAAACCTTCTGCAATATCTTTTACCTTTCGCTTGGTCTTTTGTTTGAGTTGTTTCCAGGAGTCCGAGCCCAGCTTATTGATCATCGGCGGCTCACCTTCCTTACCCATATACTTGGACAACTTATGGAGTGAATTGATACTTACATAGAGCAGGTCATTGTTACGGTATAATATCCGAACAGCTTCCTGCTTGACACCTGCAATTTCTATTGTCTCCAGACCTGAAAATTTTCCAACTCCGTGGTCGATGTGGGTTACAAAATCTCCGGGTTGCAACTCCTTAAGCATCCTGAGGGTCACAGCCTGATCGCGGGTGTATCCTGTTTTCAGACTGTACTGATGATAACGCTGGAATATCTGATGATCGGTTAGGATTTCAATTTTACTTTTCTCATCCCTAAAGCCTTCATGAATGGAACCGACGACCGGCTGAAAATTTACCTGCCCACCCAGATCAGCCAGAATTGCTTCAAGTCGCTTAATCTGGCGGGTATTTTCGCTAAAAAACCAGGTTTTTATTCCATTTTGTGCATTTTCTTCAAGATAAGCCAGCAACAGTTTAAATTGCTTGTTGATAACAGGATGAGGCTTAGTCTGAAAGTAAAGAGTGGCAAAGTTTTCTCTTCCTTTAGGTTTAGTTAGATGAATAAGCGTAAATTCCTCGAGACTTTTTACCCACTGATCACCATTAATATACGCACGGTCCCTGAAAAATTTCTGAGTCTCTGCCTGTTCTATTAGTGTGATATTCCGTACGATCTCTTCAGATTTGTCGAATAAAGTATCCAACCGCTCTTTGATGGTTTCTCTGTCTTCCATTACAATCCAAAACTTCCGATCAAGTAATTCAAAAAGAGAAATCCTATCGTCGGCATCAAACTTCACATTGGCATTGGGTAGAATGTTCAGTTGGTTAACATTTCTGACAGACAACTGCGTCTGAGGGTCAAAAACTCTGATACTTTCAACAACCTCGTCATCCAGCTCTATCCGGTATGGCTGACCGTTGCCAAAGGAAAAAATATCCACAATAGCTCCTCTCAGTGAAAACTGTCCGGGCTCATACACAAAATCTACCCTTTCAAAGCCGTACTCAATCAGGATCTCTATGACAAAATCACGGTCAAAAATCTCACCTACCTTGACGCTTATCTTGTCCTTTTCGAGTTCAGCAGGTTTGATTCCCTTTTCAAATAAAGCTTCCGGATAGGTAACGATGATGGACGGTTTTGCCGGAGTAGCTAATTCGGTGATTACCTGGGAGCGTTTCAGGATATTTGCAGGATTGATTTCGACAAAGTTACCGGGACGACGAAAAGAATCTGTCAGGATGTAAACTCCCTTACCTATCAGTGTAAGAAGCGTATCATAACAATAGGCTGCTTTATCCTTATCTTCAGCGATGTAAAAAAACGGTGTGGAATTGTCCCTGAAAATCGCCGCCATATAAAACAAAACAGCACTTCCGCTCAACCCCTCTAAATAATAGTTTTCAGGTTCATTTGTCAAAGGCGGGACTTCATTTTGTCTGACAAATCCCGTCAAAATTTCATTTATCGCTTCCACGGCGCAAAATTAACAAAAGGCGGCAGTTGATTTTTTATTTTTGATAGTTAAACCTAAAATTCATGCTGGAGGAGAAAAGGAAAATAAAATGTGATATACCTCAAACACTATTTGTCAAGCGTTAAAAACTTCAACCGTTGGAACTTATACTTTAGATTTATTTAACCAATTGGAATGTAGTCCGTCTGTTAAGTTGATGTTGCTCTTCCGTACATTTTTCGCATACACACTTGGCTATCGGCCTTGTTTCGCCATATCCCTGGGAAGACAGCCTGTTTGCCTTGATGCCACGTGAGGTTAAATAATCCACGACAGATTTTGCCCTTTTAGCCGAAAGCGTCATATTATAGGCATTACTTCCACGACAATCCGTATGTGAATTAATTTTAATCTTAAAACCGGGATTCAGCTTCAGAATAGATAATAACTCGTCCAGGGAACCGACAGCATCTTTCCTGATTTCATATTTATCAAGGTCGTAGTAAATATCTTTGATGACAATCTCCTGATCGTACAAAATCGGATAAAGATTCATCACAATTGAAAAATCCTGGACTGCCTTTGTGCTGTCAATACGTATAACAGAACGCTTTATTTTGCGTGAAGAAGTAAGAAATCCTTCTTTCGAAGCCTTTATCTCCGGATCGTCTTTAAGTTTTACTAAAATGGTCGCCTTCCCGTATTTATCAGCTACAAGGATTGTATCGCGTGAATCGTGATGAATACTGACTTTTGCTCCGCTTAACTCTTCTGCAACGGTCGATATCTGTCCACCTGACACCTTATAACCTTTTACATACACACTTAACCTGACCACCAAACTGTTACCATCTTCTGATGTCGTATCTATTGCAGGTGTCGCCGGCTGACTTTCTATCTTTGTAAATTGATAAACATCATCCAATCCTTTACCACCACTGCGATTAGAAGTAAAAAAACCCCGGGAAAGGAAATTCCCTTCAGGCTTAAATTTTTGGTCAAAGACCATGCCGAAATCATCATAAGCAGAATTCAGGGGAGCCTTCATATTCACTGCAGGCATCCAGCTTCCGCGACTTACATAAGTCAGGTAAATGTCAAGCCCTCCCATACCAGCAGGATTATCAGAAGAGAAGTATAGTGTATCTCTGTCAAAACTAATATACTTTTCATTGTATTCTGTATTAATCACACCCGGCAGGCGTATTGGTTCTTGCCAGGAATCAGCCTTCCTTTGTGTATAGTATATATCAAATCCCGTATTATATCTTGGATCTGCCATTGCAAAAAATAATATATTGCTATCTACACCGAATGAAGGACTCAGATAATTCAGGCTATCCACTACAAATGTCATCACCTGGGGATCAGACCAGGTCTCACCTATCTTTCTGGAATACATTAGTTTGCAATTTTTATCGCCGCCCACCCTGTCAAAGCATCTGCAAAAAACCAGCTCATTTCCATTTGGTGCGTACATCAATGAACCTTCATTATCTGATGTATTAAAAGGCCCCTCCAATGGCACTGCAACTTCACTATTAGAATCGGCAATAAACAGATTACTGTATCCGCGACCTGTCCATTTATATAATTCCGAATCACTGCCTGAAATCCTGTCAGATGTAAAAACAACTTTTCCTTCCGGACTGATAGCCGGTGAATAATCTGCAAATTCCGTATTAAAAGGACTCAGGCTGATTTTGAAGGGATTATTAGTCGCATCTTGCGCCCATTGGTACGCATTATGCAGCGAAACAATTTCATTTCTAAAACGGTTATTATCATTCAGCCTTTTTGCCAGTTCCTCAAAGGTAGTCAATGCCTCCTGATAATGACCTGTATTCTTCAAAGCATAAGCGAGATATACTAATCTTGAAGGAGAATCGCTATTTGTTGCACTTCGCCGGTACCACAGAAGAGCCTTATCCGGTTCATTCATTTTCTCATATGACCGTCCGAGTAAAAAAGCTTTGTCAGAACGAACTGTCGCCGAACCTGCTTTTTCATATTCAGTCTCCAACATTTGAGCCGCTATGGAATATTGACCCACATCAAAAGCATCCTCTCCGCTCCGCACCTTCACCGTTTTATTGCAGGATATAAATAAGAATATTAAGAAAAAACTATAACTGATATACTTCAACATAGGTCAGATTTAGCGATAGATATAAAACGACATCCGGTTCTTATTAGTTGTATCATTCCATACTTGCCGTTTAATTCTCCAGCAAGATAATAAAATCAAAATAAAACAACTCAATTATTTCCGAAGCATCTGGCAGTATCTCTCAATCATTCAAAAGAATGAAAATCAATCCAAACAACGCCTTTATTAATTAGTTAAATCCAAACAAATTTCCATGTATTGCAAAAATTTGGCATTAAAATATCATTAAAACAACTATCAACTGTCACATTGACAACAAAAAAGGAAAAAATGTCATATTAGTTCAAATGGCACACTTTATGCTTAGTTGAGGCGTAAATGAAATTTATAAATTATAAAATAAGTACATAGATATGAAACCAATTAACGACAGAGTGGTAATCAAACCGGCTCCCGCAGAAGAAAAAACCAAAGGCGGTATCATCATACCTGATACAGCAAAAGAAAAACCTCTAAAAGGTGAAGTTATAGCTGTAGGTCCAGGTAAAGATGGTAACTTAATGACAGTTCAAATAGGCGACCAGGTACTTTATGGCAAATATGCCGGTCAAGAAATGAACTACGAAGGTGAAGATTATATCATCATGCGAGAGGATGACATCTTGGTTGTTCTTTAATTATAATTTTTTATTTATTTTGTTAACTCATAAATTAAAAAAATAATATGGCTAAAGAAATTAGCTTCAATAGCGCAGCACGTAATGAATTAAAAGCCGGAGTAGATGCCCTGGCCAATGCAGTAAAAGTTACCCTGGGTCCAAAAGGACGTAACGTAGTCATCCAGAAAAGCTTTGGTGCACCCACCGTTACAAAGGATGGTGTATCAGTAGCAAAAGAGGTGGAACTAGAAAACCCTGTCCAGAATATGGGTGCTCAAATGGTAAAAGAAGTTGCTTCCAAAACAGCCGATGCAGCAGGTGACGGAACCACAACAGCTACCGTACTTGCTCAGGCAATGGTGGCTGCAGGTATGAAAAATGTCACTGCCGGAGCCAACCCAATGGACCTGAAAAGGGGTATCGACAAAGCGGTAAAAGCTGTCATTGCTGACCTACACGCACAATCAGAAGTGATAGGTGATGACTTTAACAAAATTCAGCAAGTAGCGGCCATTTCGGCAAACAATGATGAGCAGATTGGTAAAGATATTGCCGATGCGATGAAAAAAGTTTCTAAAGATGGGGTGATTACTGTTGAAGAAGCAAAAGGAACCGATACGTATGTTGATATCGTGGAAGGTATGCAGTTTGACAGAGGTTATCTTTCTGCATATTTTATCAACAACCCTGATAAAATGCTGGTGGAATATGAGAATCCATACATCCTTATCCATGACAAAAAGATCTCCAATATGCAGGATATCGTACCGGTATTGGAAAAAACAATGCAATCAGGCAGACCACTTCTGATCATTGCTGAGGATATCGATAGTCAAGCCCTTGGTATCCTGGTTGTCAACAGATTAAGAGCCAATCTCAAAATCGTTGCTGTTAAAGCTCCTGGATTCGGAGACAGAAGAAAGGCTATGCTGGAAGATATTGCCATTTTGACAGGCGGAACAGTAATCTCTGAAGAACAGGGATACAAATTAGAAAACGTAGATATCGAGCACCTCGGAAGTGCAGAAAAAATCATTGTGGACAAAGACAACACGACCATCATAGGCGGTGTAGGAGCAGCTGAAGATATTCAGGTTCGTATCAGTTCTATCAAACAACAGATTGAAGCAACCACCTCTGACTATGACAGAGAAAAACTGCAGGAAAGGCTTGCAAAATTGGCAGGAGGTGTAGCAGTTATCTATGTTGGTGCTCCAACTGAGGTTGAGATGAAGGAGAAAAAAGACCGAGTTGATGACGCATTGCATGCAACCAGAGCAGCTGTTGAAGAAGGTATTGTTGCAGGTGGCGGTGTGGCACTCGTCAGAGCTATCAGCGCAATCTCAGACCTGAAAGGTGACCATGAAGATGAAAACATCGGTATCCAGATAGTTAAAAAAGCGCTGGAAGCTCCATTACGTACCATCGTGGAGAATGCAGGCATGGAAGGATCCGTGGTACTTCAGAAGGTAATCGATGGCAAAGGCAGCTTTGGTTACAATGCACGTACTGACAAGTACGAAGATCTTAAATCTTCAGGTGTCATCGACCCTACTAAGGTAACACGTGTAGCTATAGAAAATGCAGCATCTATCGCAGGTATGATATTGACAACAGAATGTGTTATCAATGACAAGCCAAAGGCAGATGACGGTCACGACCATGCTCCGGCAATGGGCGGTATGGGCGGTATGATGTAATACAAGTTTCATAAAAATATTTTAAAGGTCGGCAATTGTGCCGGCCTTTTTTATTTAAATCGCCTTGTTACTTTACCTGAAAACTTATATGTATCCGGTTTTAATTCAATAAAATAAGAACTATTAATCTAAACATTTATATATCAAAAGATTATAATTCTTTTTCCCAAATTACACACTCAAAATTTTATTTCATGTGTAAACTTTACGCTATATTTGACCAATTTTCTAACAGATGAAGATATCACATAACTGGCTGAAAGAGTTGATACCACACGATTTCAGCACAGAAGAAATAACCGAAAAACTAACTGACATAGGCCTCGAAGTAGAGGGTGTACATATCGTGGAATCGATCCGTGGCGGCTTGAAAGGAGTCGTAACCGGTCACGTCCTGACCAAAGCTCAGCATCCCAATGCAGACAGACTTTCACTTACTACGGTAGATGTAGGAAATGAATCCCCTCTGGCTATTGTTTGCGGAGCCCCCAATGTTGCAGCAGGTCAGAAAGTACTGGTGGCGACTATTGGTACGGAATTGTATGACGAAAATGGCAAGGCTTTCACCATCAAGGAATCCAAGGTTCGCGGTGAAATATCTCAGGGAATGATTTGTGCTGAAGATGAACTCGGATTAGGCTCAAGCCATGAAGGCATCATGGTCCTGCCCGAAAATACTCCTGTCGGTATGGCTGCAGCCGAATATTTCAATATTACTTCAGATGAGATAATAGAAATTGGTTTGACACCTAACCGTGCAGATGCAAACTCGCATTACGGCACGGCAAGAGACTTGTGGTCAGCACTTCATCTCCACAACAACTATAATCAACCCCTTCACTCACTTCAAATTCTTGACACTTCAGGTCTCGAAATCAACCCTTTCAAAGTCACAATTGAAAATCAGGAATCCTGCAAAAGATATACCGGAATTCTGCTCCGCAATGTTACTGTGGGCAGTTCACCGGATTGGCTTAAAAAGAGACTGGAAGCCATCGGCCAACGTTCCGTCAACAACATAGTGGACATCACCAACTATGTCATGTTTGAACTGGGCCAGCCCCTTCACGCATTTGATGCCGATAAAATACCGGGAAACCATATAAAAGTAAAAAACCTCGCCACCGGCACGACATTTTTGACCCTGGACGGTACAGAAAAAAAACTAGACGCTGACGACCTGATAATCTGTGACGATAATGATAATCCCCTGTGTATAGCCGGTGTGTACGGAGGACAGGGATCAGGAGTAACTGACACCACCACCAATATCTTCCTGGAATCTGCCTGGTTTAAACCTACTTCTATCAGGAGATCTTCCCAAAGACACAATCTCAGGACAGAATCCGCTCTTCATTTCGAAAAAGGAACAGACCCTAACCAGTGCAAAGAAGGCTTGCTCCGAGCTGCATGGCTTATTTCACAATATGGGGGGCAGGTGACAGCCACTTCCGTTATTGATGAATATCCCAAAGTGACCGAAGCTACCAGCGTATTGATTAATATTCCAAGGGTATGTACCCTTATCGGAAAACAACTGAGCCACGACGAAATACGCCATACTCTTACAGCCCTGAAGATGACCATCGAGGAAAAAGACAATGACAATTGGCTGATTACCGTGCCTACATATAAAACAGATGTCGCCCGCCAGGCTGACATCATCGAAGAAATTGTCAGAATATACGGACTTAACAACATCGAGGAAACAGGTAAATTTTCATTTACCATCCCCGAAAAAAGCCAAAATGAAAATATTGAATCAAGGCAGGAAGCACTTAGGTTTTTGGCAGATTCCGGATACAGTGAAGCCATGGGACTTTCTATCATCAATAGCGCCAACTGGGCGAAAATAACAGGTAATGAAAGCTTTGAAGGAGTCAGGATCAACAATACCTCAAACACCCAGCTTGATTTGATGAGGCCTGACCCCCTGGCAACTGCGCTTGAAATAGTAGCTTATAATCAGTCCCGTCAGCAAGCCAACCTTCGCCTTTTTGAATACGGAACAGTGTATGACAAAAAAGACGGAAATTATATCGAAAGCAATTTTATCTCACTTTTTGGAACCGGAATGCTTTGGGAAGAATCATGGATAACTTCACCAAAGCAACAAATTGATTCATATTTTCTGAAATCTACCCTCGTTCATCTGCTGAAAAGGGTCGGTATCACACGCTTCCAGGAAAAACCATCCACAGATCAAAGATTTGACAATGCCTTGGAGCTGACTCTCGGAAATAAAGTTTTGGCTGTATTTGGTGAGGTTACTAAAAAATATCTGAAAAAGGCCGGCATCAAAGGAAATTTGCCATTTGCACATATATACTGGGATGAAGTGGTATCCATGGCCAACCAAAAAGCTGCGACCTTCAAGGAATTCAGCAAATTCCCTGTTGTCAGAAGAGACTTGGCTGTTGTGGTAAATGACCGTATATCATTTGATCAGATAAAATTTTTGATTCAGAAATCAGCCTCACCATTTGTGTCAAATATTAAGCTTTTTGATGTATATTCAGATGAAAAGCAGTTGGGCACCGAAAAAAGCAGCCTCAGTATTGCAATATACTTTGTCAATCATGAAAAAACTTTCGATGACAAAACAATAGACGGCATGATGCAGAAAATAATGAAGGTCCTCGAAGAAAAAGTAAACGCGGTAATTAGAAAATAAATATTAAATTTGTAAATTATTAACCGTTTTATGGAAATTTAAATCAGAAATAATTAAAGTTTTCAGTAAAACACAACATATTTTTTATAAGGAAAAATGATTGCAGCATTTGGAGAACGATTGGAATCAATTGACAAGAAGCTCAGAATCCTTAGTCAAAAATATGAAATAATACGCAAAGAAAATGCGATGTTGATGGAGGAGAATATCCAACTGAAACAAACCGCAGGAAAACATAAAACTGAGTTGGAAATAGTGGGGAAAAGTCTATCGGAAACCAATAAAGACCTTAGTCAGATAAATGCAAACGCGCATTCTAACGAAGATGTCAAGAAAAAGATAGATCAGTATATAAAGGAGATTGAGACTTGTATAGAACTTTTAGAAAACCTATAACTAATGGCAGCCGAAGATAAAAAACAGATTTCTGTAATCGTCGCCGGCCGTGGCTATCCTTTGAAAGTGATGGATGGTGAAGAAGATGTCATTATGTCTATAGCAGATGAAGTCAATAAACGAATCAGAGAATATCAGGAAGCCTATCCCAACAGGGAAAAACAAGACTGGCTCGCAATGGCAATTTTGTCCTATGCTATTGAAAAATATCAATCTGAAAAGTCAATGACTGACGCCAAGTTGATGCAACGATTAAACGAAGTAGAGGATTACCTCGATAAATTGCTGAAATAATCTCCCGCTCCATTCCCTTCCGACTCTACAATTTATTATTAATAAAGGCTATGCATACTCAGTGTCTGTATAGTTTTAAAATTTTGAGTCATAATCATGGATACAAATATTATTACCATTGTAGCGATAATCATCGGAGCCGGAATAGGATTTATCATCGCAAGTTTTATCCTTAAACGTAAAGCACAGAATCAGATAGATGAAATGAATGCCAAGGCAGACCTGCAAATTCAGGAAGCCAGACTGACTGCCAAAAGATTGACTGATGAAGCTGAAATAACTGCTGAAAAAATTATCAGCAAGGCAGAAAGAGAAAATGAAAAAAGAAAACAACAAAAAATTTCCGAAGCAAAAGAAAATTTCGACAGACTTAAATCTCAGTTTGAAACGGAAAAAGATAAGTTTTATTCCAAGCTAAAAGAAAGAGAAATAGACGTTGTTAAAAAAGAAACCGATCTAAAACAAGCTCAAAATAACCTCCGCCAGCAAAAAGAAAATCTGGAGTCCCGCGAAACTGAACTAAAAGCAATTCGCGAAAACCTGGATACTCAGCTCAAAATAGTAGCAAAAAAAAGAGAAGAACTCGAAGCTTCCCACGAAGCTCACATCAAACAACTGGAAAACATATCCAAACTGAGCCAGAACGAAGCAAAGGAACAACTCATGCAAGCAATGACCGCTAAAGCTGAAAATGACGCTATGTCGCTGATAAAAGAAACCATCGAACAGGCTAAACAAACAGCCAATAAAGAAGCGCGTAAAATCATTATTCAATCTATCCAACGAATGGGAGCGGAAATAACCATCGAAAATACAGTCACCGTATTTAACCTTGAGTCTGACGACATCAAAGGTCAGATCATCGGCCGGGAAGGCAGAAACATCCGAGCTATTGAAGCTGCCACCGGTGTAGAAATCGTTGTGGACGACACTCCTGAAGCTATAGTAATTTCAAGTTTTGACCCCATCAGAAGAGAAATAGCCCGTCTGGCACTGAAAAAACTAGTAACCGACGGCAGAATCCATCCGGCACGTATCGAAGAAGTTGTGGCCAAGACCAAAAAACAAATTGAAGAACAAATAATCGAAATAGGCGAAAGAACAGTTATCGACCTCGACATTCACGGCCTTGATCCATATCTGATTAAAATGGTCGGACGTATGCGCTTCCGTTCCTCTTATGGCCAAAACCTCCTCAAACACTCCATCGAAACCAGCAACCTTTGTTCCATCATGGCGAGTGAACTGGGTCTCAATAGCAAGCAAATTAAAATGGCTAAGAGAGCCGGGCTCCTCCACGACATAGGCAAGGTATCAGAAGAAGAAAGTGAACTCTCTCACGCCATCCTGGGTATGAAACTGGCTGAAAAACACGGCGAATCCAAAGATGTCATCAATGCAATCGGAGCTCACCATGATGAGATAGAAATGGATAATATTATCTCACCTATCATTCAGGCATGTGACGCCATTTCCGGTGCACGCCCCGGAGCCCGACGTGAAATTCTTGAAAGTTATATGAAACGCATCGGCGAACTGGAAGAACTTGCCATGTCTTATGAAGGAGTTCAAAAAGCCTTTGCAATGCAGGCAGGTCGCGAACTTAGAGTAATCGTAGAAAGTGAAAAAGTGAGTGACCAGTATGTAGATGACCTTTCATTCATGATCTCTCAAAAGATACAGGCAGAGATGCAGTATCCCGGACAAATCAAGGTAACCGTCATCCGTGAAAAACGATCTACAAACTTTGCTAGGTAAAATTTGATCTAAAAGGATATTCATTATTAAAAGGAAGAATATTCTAAAGTATAATAGGCTAAAAAGAATCCTAAAGGATCAATTTGCTACCTTCCATAGTTTATCGAATCCAGATAGGCAATTAATTCAATGGTATTACTTACACCAAGCTTGTGCAGCAGATTGCGCCTGTGAGTCTTAATAGTGTGAATTGATCTAAACAAGATCTGAGAGATTTCATAAGAAGACTTTCCCTCGATAACGTAATCCATAATGATCCTCTCCTGGTCTGTCAGCGTCTGGATCAAATAAAAGGGATCATTCTTCTTATTTTGTAGAATACTTTGTTCCCTGGTCTGATGCAGGTTTACATCATTGCCAATGTAAACCTCACCTGCCATAACAGACCGAACTCCTTTTATAATTTCCTCTGTTTTACAATTTCTGTGGAGAATTCCATCTGTCAATTTGTCCGAATAAAATTGCCGTGCCTGTTTGGAAGTCAGCATTTCAGGGATACAAATTATAGGGACCTTCAAGTTGAGTGATTTGATATAGACCAGGATTTCAGCCAAACTCATTTCTGTACCCAGTCCATTTCCAATCAGAATGCAAGTGCTTGTGTCCGGCAGCTCAAGATCAGATTTTGAATGAATGCACAAAAAGTAAGCATCAGGGTCTAATTCCCAGCGTAGAATTTCCGTGACACCCCGGGTAAAAATTTCACTACTTTCAATAATGACAAATAAGTGTTGAGCCATAATTTTATTGCCTTATTTACCTGAATGTTCAGTTGGCATCTTGAATTTTGCTCCAAATACTTTCTCTATCTCATTTGTATGTACGGCATAAGTAAAACCTTCTCTGATAGCATAGGCTCCAACTTCGCCTTTTTTATTGATTGCCAGAATGCCTACCTGTGCATTGCTTACATCAGGAATTTTCTCGATGATTCGTTTTATGGCAGTTTCACAGGCTTTCTGAGGTGACTT
This sequence comes from Saprospiraceae bacterium, assembly GCA_024103005.1. Lineage (GTDB taxonomy): Bacteria > Bacteroidota > Bacteroidia > Chitinophagales > Saprospiraceae > Parvibacillus. The sequence continues at coordinate 331,931 of JAGFJA010000007.1, read as the reverse complement.
TTTATGCCGCATTTCCTCGACAGCTAAAAATGAGGAAAGATTTTTCATGACCAATTCTCCGATACCGGTGCATACGGCAGCACCATATTGATTATCGACATATAGTCCGGCACCTATGATGGGCGAGTCTCCAACCCTACCGTGGATCTTAAATGCCAATCCGCTGGTGGTACACGCTCCCGAAAGATTCCCCCGGGCATCAATTGCCAGCATACCGATGGTATCATGGTTTTCGATATTGATGATGGGCTTATACTTTGAGGTCTTCAACCATTCTTTATAGTTGGCTTTGCTCTTTTCAGTCAATAAATCGATAGCTTCAAATCCATTTTCTAGGGCAAATTGTTTTGCTCCGTCACCGGCAAGCATGACATGAGGTGTCTTCTCCATCACCATTCGTGCTACTGAAATGGGATGTTCTATGTTTTCTATAGCCGCTACAGATCCTGCCTCTCCCTTCTCATTCATAATACAGGCGTCAAGGGTTACAATACCGTCACGATCCGGATTACCCCCTCGGCCGACAGAAGTATTGTTCAGATCAGACTCAGCTACCATCACCCCTTGTTCCACTGCATCCAGAGCCCTTCCGCCGGAAGATAAGACGCTCCATGCTTTTTTATTGGCGTCATATCCGAAGTTCCAGGTTGAAATGACTATTGGTTTTCCCTGAATTGGTCCTTCTCTTTCAAAAACCGTCAAGTCCAATCCGGTAGTACCTAACATTAATCCTGTATTCCGTATAAAATTTCGCCTTTTCATCTTAATAACCTATACAATGGAATCTGGTCCTTAATCTTTAATGGTTTTGGTATCCACAACCTTACCTCGTTTTTTGGTAACTTGTTTTTTAATCTCAATGTAGGTAGGTCCGGCAATAATCTTGAATTCAGTTCGTCGATTGAGTTGATGCTCTTTCTCGGAACATTTCACACCATTGCCGCAATTGTTCAATAGTTGAGTCTCACCGTATCCGACAGCCTTTATACGATCTTCAGCAATACCTTTTTTTACCAGATATTCCTTAGCCGAATCAGCTCTTCTTTGAGATAATTTCTGATTATATTCATCATTTCCCCTTGAGTCTGTATGCGAGGACAATTCAATAACCATGTCAGGATATTGTTGCATCAGTTCATATAAATAATCCAGGTCAGGTTCTGCGGCTTTCAGGATTCTTGCATCATTGTATTTGTAATAAATATTATTAAGGCGGATAGCCTGATTGATACTGACTACTTCAATCTCAGGCTTAGGTACAAGATTAATTTTGATAAACATAGAGGTATCAGACTTAATCCCCAATGTCTTCACATAAGCAGAGTCAGGAAAATATCCGACGCGGGTAACTTTTATAAAATATCCCTTATTTATTTCCAACTCATAGGAGAACTTATAGTTATCATTCTGACCTTCAGTGAGTTTAGTTTCAGGTTTAAATTGTTCCATGATGGTTACTTCACCCTGCATTAAAGGCTTATTTTCATCAAGTACATATATATCCAGATTGACGACAGGTTTAGCAATTGAAAAAGTAAATATATCATCACAGCAGGTCTTACCTCTGAAAGATGTTGTCCCTACTCTGTTGGAAACAAGTAAGCCGGAATAGCCCTCATCGTCCACAACATAATACATATCGTCGGCTGAGGTGTTATATCCGGGACCCATATTGACAGGTGTTGACCATGATGTACCGTTCCACTCTGTGGAATATAAATCATAGCCGCCGAAAGAAGGCAGGCCATCGGTTGCAAAAACCAACTTGCCATCTTTATAAAATGGTGTAATTTCATTCCCGGGAGTATTTACTACGGGACCTAAATTGACCGGAGAATCAAAGACGCCGGTTGACATTTTGGTCGCATAAAACAGGTCAAATCCACCTTTTCCTCCTGGGGCATCAGATGAAAAAAACAAAACATCTCTTCCGTATAACTCACCCGGCATTGGGTTTTTTACAATAAATGAATCCGGTAATCCCTGTACTAGAGCAGGATCGGTCCATGAATTACCTTCTCTGACAGAGTAATACAATCTTGAAGTAGCGAGTTGCTCTCCCCGGAAAGTCACTTTAGTCAAGTACATTATCTGGTCATGTTGGGAAATCGCCACATTGCCTATTGCAGGGCTTGATGCTGAAATGAGCGCATCAGCTTCCGTAGCCTTATCCCAGGCTCCATCCTTATCTTTCTGTGACCGGAGAAGTTTCACCAGATAATCTTTGCCCGGTTCACTTCCGGATTCCAGGCCGGCAGAAGTAAAATACAATTCATTGTCCATCAAAAAGGGTGAATATTCTCCACTTCGGGTATTGATTTTATTTCCCGCAGATGTTACTGTTACATTCTGAACGGAATCTGCATTGACTGCCAATAATATTCCCTTCAGCTCAAGAATAGCCTTGTTGGCATATTCATCATTATCACCATCTTTTATCTGACGGAAAACTTCTGCAGCTTCTTCATATTTACCGTTGTATTTCAGCATTTTGCCGTACATATACTTCGCCTCAATATTAGTTCCTTTCTTATCGGAACTGACGATACGCTTGTACAAAGACTCAGCTCTTGCATAGTCTCTCAGCTTATAGTTTAACTCTGCCATCAAAGGGAGCATGGATTTGTCTTTTTTAATTTTATAAGCCTCTTCCAGTTCGTCCAGCTGACTTGCAAGGTTATTATTCTCAGCATATTCCTCTGACTTCTCTATATGTGCCTGTGCAGGAATACTCTTCAGGGGTTGTGCCCATGTAGTCGTATAGCAAAGAGAAAGAATGATTACGAATACTTTACTCAATATCTTCATAAAAATATTATTAAATTCTTGGGCAAAGGATGATTGGATTATCCTTTGGTTTTTTATAAATCATAAATATATGGCTAACTGCCAGTTCCAGTGCGCCGGTAGGCTTAATGGCATTGGTTGTAAGGTCATAAGCAAGCCCGATTCGGGTGGATTTTATATCCATCCCCAATAAAATCTGAATAGCATCTCCAAATCTGTATCCCAAACCTCCAATAATCCGTTGTTGTTTGGCGGGATTTATCCGGATTCCTGCCTGCATCTGAAGGGCCAGATCACTTTGTTTTGCCATTGTCGCATAATAAGCCGCCGGAAGTATATCCACCCTGTCTGATACAGGGATATCTGTCGTTACATACGCATTTGTACGCAAGGGCATTTTTGCATTTGCTGTTTTTAATATGCCGTTACGAGGGCGATTGAGATACATCATGGCCACTCCGGCACGGATGTTACCTCTGTTTTCCAGATTAGATGTAAACTGTAATCCGGCGCTGTAATAACCGTAATTTACTTTTTCATCATTGATGTTATCGATGTCAACAGAAGGAATCGAGTTAATCAACTCATCTTCAAACAGGGTTTTGCTTTTGTCGGCAACAGACCGTACTGCCAGAGAATAAGAAATTCCTATGGAAAGAAAAGAAGCAGTTTTCTTGTTAAAACCCATATGATATGCGGCAGAACCCGTGAATGCGCCTGTCCGCAATCCTGCCTCCCCTGCCTGATCCATCAAAAAGGTCAGCCCTACACCGACCCAGTGATTGTCCCTAAAACCTCTAATCAACGGCGCATCAATATATCCGGCAGGTGTCAGATAAATATGGGACAAATTATAATTCTGATCTCTCATAATCGCTCCTGCTCTGAAAGTACCCAGGTAATCTCCTGTGCTTGCAGGGCTAATGGTAGTAGGCGCATCATAAAATCTGGTAAAATGTACATCCTGCGCAGTTGCAAGTGTATGGAAAATGCAGCAACTGATTGCAACAAGTAAAATTTTGTTAGTCATACATCTATTTTTCTGATAACAATTTGTATCGGATAAAAGTAGAAAAATTTTGAATGACGGGAGAGATTTTAACTCAAATAATTAATTTAATTTTAAAGTTATTCTTTAACTATTCCCACATTTACAATGAAATATAATTTCAAGTTAATAATAATGTTTATTATTCCAATTTTTCCGAATTCTGTTGCAATTTACAATTTTTCTCAATAATCATTCCATTTTTATAAACTTCAACACATTTGTACGTTTTTGCTCTTCCCATTTCAGATAATACATTCCGGCATGAAGAGAGGAAATATCCACGGGTAAGGTATAAACTTGGGTTATGCGGTTGCCATAACAATCCAGAATGAATGCCCCTTTTTCAAAATGATTCAAATTACTGACATTCAACACATTAATTATAGGGTTTGGGTATAATATATAATTATTAATGTGATTCACTTTCACCGCATTGACAGCACATGAAGTGTCTATTTTAGAGGCAAATAATGCAGTAACGTTTGCTGTCCGAAGGCCAATATTATCAATGCTGTGTCCTGTCAATTGAGGGAATAATACCTGAGTCAGACAATCAGCATAATTGTCCGTAAATTCTGCCTTATACTCGGGTATCTCTTTACCTTCTGCCTTCTTTACTTTCAATAATTTGTAAATACCATTATTTCCTAATACATATGGATTTCCTTTGATCCATGGGCATCCGGCAGAACTAACCGCACAGGATACGATACCTCCCAATACAGGACCTTGTGTAAATGGAACTATTAAATCATTTGGCTGGGCATATAAATAAAGCAAGGGCAATTCAGTTCCGGCTTCATCATTAAATAAATCATTCATTATGCCACCATAAAATGAGGCAACGCCCCTTATTTTGTAAGGACCTGATTCCAGGTTCTGATCTCCTTCGGGATTGCCCAAATCAGGTCGTGTTAAATTCATTGAGTCAACCGGATAACTATACGGTGACTTGCATTTATGATCATATTTTTCATTTGGACGGGCTACATCACTCTGAACCAACCCAGCCGGATCCTCAGGATCGGATTCATCTCCGTAAGCGACTCCCATGGCTATAAATCCACCTGCACTCTCCCCTATCAGAAAAACATTATCCGGATCAATCCGATATTCATCCTTGTGCCCGACTAAAAACCGTATAGCACCTGCCACATCCTGAACACTTCTGTAAAGAGCCCGATGCCATTCTATGGTATCAGCCATGCTCAGGCACTCATATTTATCAAGGTTACATGTAATGAATTCTGCCGGCTGAAACATCCCCAGTCTATAATCTACAGAAGCTGCGACATAACCTTTTTTTGCAAAGTCCTGCAGCCAATTGTCCAGTACAGCATCATCTTTACTTCCCTGAACAAAGGCACCACCATGAATTATTATCATCAAGGGTCTTCCACATGGTGGTACTTCGTCATTGACCGGATACGCTATATTGAGGAGAAGAGGCTGCTCTCGACCGGAATAGTTTACTGCTCTCCCATATTCAATATTATCTTTTCTTTCAATTTCGTATATGGGTTTGATAAACGGTTGGGAAAAACCCTTTTCAAATGAAAATAAAACCAGAACTGTCGAAATGAATTGTATGTATTTTTTCATAATCATAGAATTAAAGAGAAAGTGATAAACCATTTTATTCAATAAAATTAATGGAATCCAAATATGAGGCCAATAAAATTAATAAATAATTAACTTTACTCCAAGAAATTTAACTAAATTTAAAAAAACAGATTAAAACTCATGGTCAATTGTTTCAGCCAAAAGCTTTGATAAAGTCTAAGACACCGGATGCTAAAAACAATCCCGCTGGTTTCAAATGATTAAATACACTTTTATTCAAAAAACAAGGCGGAGATTGACCGGTGTTCATGGGTATTTCTGATTGCCCTGGCGAATAATTTACTGGTTGACAAAACTTTAATCTTTGTGAATTTTTGTTTCAATGGAATAGTATCTGTAACTATAAGTTCCAGCAAGTTGGAATTCTCAATATTCTCATACGCCTTACCTGATAAAACGGGGTGTGTACAGATAGCACGGACACTTTTTGCCCCCTTTTCCAGGAGTGCATCTGCAGCCTTGCACAATGTTCCAGCGGTATCTACCAGGTCATCCACCAGGATAATATCTGCGTCTTTTACATCGCCTATCACCGTCATTCCTGCCACTTCATTGGCTTTTTCACGATACTTGTCGCAAATTACCAAATCTTTCTTAAAATGCTTGGCATAGACTCGTGCGCGCTTAACACCTCCTACATCCGGAGAAGCAAACTTAACATCAGTCAAATCCAGTGACTGAAGGTAGGGCATGAATATCGCTTCCGATTTCAGGTGATCCACCGGGATGTCAAAAAATCCCTGAATTTGCTCAGCATGCAGGTCCATCGTCATAATCCTGTCCGCACCGGCAGCCTGGAGAAGATTGGCAATCAGCTTGGCTGAAATGGGAACCCTTGGCTTATCTTTTCTGTCCTGGCGAGCATAACCGAAATACGGAATAACAGCCGTTATATATCCTGCTGATGCGCGCTTGGCTGCATCTATGAAAAGTAAAAGTTCAAACAAATTGTCTGAAGGAGGAAAGGTTGATTGCACAAAAAACACATACGCGCCTCTAACTGACTCATTGATGATGGTCTGCATCTCCCCATCAGAGAACCTGCTTATCTTCCTATCGCATAAGGCTTGACCATAATAATCGCTGATTCGCTCTGCTAAATACTCAGAGGCAGCACATGAAAACAGCTTGACTTCTACCATTATTTCCGTATTTGGATTTGTTCTGAATACACGGTTCAAAGGTAAATCTTTTTATGTAAACAAAATTATATTTTAATTTCCTTTCATTTTTGGTAGAAAATTATACACCATGGATAAAATAAATACGATAACCATAATCGCCACGATGTAGTCACCATGACGACTATAGAAGGTTGTACCTTCATTATAAAACACTTTATCCCGGATTACGGCATCTTCATTATAGCCGGTTTTCATCCTGACATCTCCTCTCTGATTAACAAAACAGGATGTCCCGGTATTGGCTGACCGGGCTATATCTTTTCTGTTTTCTATCGCCCTTAACCTTGCAAAAGACATGTGTTGCAAATGTCCCGGAGTGTTGTCCCACCAGCCGTCATTGGTGATTATAGCAAGGAGGCCTGCTCCTTTTCTGACATACCCGGCAACCCATCCTCCATAAATACTTTCATAACAAATAATTGGTGCCACCTGCTTACCTCCGTCAAATCGAAAATTGGAAGGTTCGGACTGTGGAGCAAAGCCTTCATAGGTACCTCCCAGCTTGCGAACCAATGGTTTTAAAAAAGGCAGTACCTTCTTAAAAGGAAACAATTCAGCTCCCGGAACAAATTTTGATTTATGATATTCCTGTACGGTATCAATATCAGGCTCCATCAAAATAGCGGCATTATAAAGCTCATAAAAAGTACTGCCATTCTTTCTTACAGTCTCCCTGCCCGGGTTTTGATGAAAAATATGATATCCGCCCACCCCGCCAAGTATAGACGCATGAGGAGCCTGTTTCAATAAACTGCGAAGGATGGCAAGACCTCTGTTTTCACCATATATTTCGTCCAGATTAACCGGATCCAGTACAGTTTCCGGCATAATAACAAGCCGTGTTGCAGAGTCAATATTTTCAGAGGTCATACGGAATATTTTTTCGACCTGCTGCGGCTCCGGAATGCTAAACTTCTGATAGTGTGGTTCAAAGTTGGGCTGAACCACCGACACATCCAGCGGCGTGCCTTTTTCTTTATAATTTATATATGCCAGAAGGGACAAAGAAGCAGGAATAATCACGGTCAGAGCAGAAATAAATAAAAATTTCCGCCTTCTTTCCGGCCAAATAAAAGACATTCCGACCAAAATATTGACCAGCCATATCCATACAGAGCCTCCGAAATATCCTGTTATCTCATACCATTGAATCAATGGATAGCAAGAAGTCAATCCATTGCCCAGGGTCAGCCATGGCCAGCTAATATCCCATTGCGTGTGGAGGTATTCAAACAAGATCCAGCCAGATGCCAAGATAATATAGCGCCCCTTCCAATTTGACCGAAATGTCGCAACATGGAAAACCAACCATGGAAGTGTCATGAGTGCAGCATTGACGACATTGGCGACTATACCTGCAATAAAGGCTGTATTGGCTATCCAGAAGGTAGTAAGGATATTCCACAACCAGAATCCAAAAAACAAATATTTAAATAACTTGCCCGGTTGAGGACGATTATGACTTTTCCTAATCTCATTTTCCAGCATCATCAATGGAACAAATCCAACCATAAGACCTATAAATAAAGGACTTGGCGGGAAACCAACAGACAAGATGATACCTGAAATAAACACCAATTTAAGCCACCCGCCATTTGGAGAATCATCCGTAAAGGACTTTCTGAACAGCCACAAAAATATCCCCCAAATACTCAAATAATTAAACAAGGGAACAAACGACCACAAAGGGCGGGTCCACATATACCATGAAGTAAGCACACAAACTACTATACTTACCAGAAGTAAAATGTTGCCTTTATTTTTCATTGGATATATTTTGAATTTGGCTTGCCAAATATGGGAAAAAAAACAAAAATAGCCTATGAAAAATCCGAATGAATAGATTATAATTATGAATATTTATTATTAAATGTTTTTCTGTTACTTATAAACAATTATTATAATTCATTTCGGAGTAGGTAGTTAACTAATAACCGAAACACCTGATTTTACAGCAAAACTCTTTTAACCAAATTCATAAACTTGCATAATTTTAACTTTCTATATTTAAAAATATTGATGATACCGCATCAAACCATTATTATTTAACTACCTACTTCGTTATAACACCTGCCTCAAACCCTTATACACCAATCATATTCCTCCCCTCTCCAAAGCCCCTTTCATCATTTTCCATTAAAAGGATTTTGACATTATTGTTCCCTATACTTATTCAACATTCATCATTATCCTACCATTAAGTCAAACCAAATAAAGGGAACGGATTAAGAGAAATTATTGAATTATCATTTTATTTAACTTATATTTGCCTTAAAATCATAATATTGAATGCTGGCATGGGATCAAATTATTTATTCTATCTGTTACCGATAGCGACCTTTGTCGCAGGATTTATTGCCGCTTATTTTTATTCAAAAAATGCAAGTCAATTTGCAAAAGCCACAGAGAGTGAGCTCCGAAGTCAACTTTCAAATGCCAAAGCCCAACTGGAAAAAGAAATGGATAACGGGAAAAACCTGAGCATTCAATTAGCTCAACTATCCACAAAATATGAATCGCTCAGCAGTGATTATAACAATGAAACCAGGCTCAACTTTAACTTAAAAGATGAAAATACAGAACTTAATGAAAAATTGAATCAACACTTTATCCGAATAAACATACTTGAAAATGAAATCGACACCCTCACCGGTAAATTAAATACTCAAAAAGATGAAATTGAGGCGGGACGCAAGCAAACCCTACTCGAATTTGAAGCTTTAGCCAATAAAATTCTTGAAGAGAAAACCCAAAAATTCACCTCAACCAACCATGAAAAAATGGAACAAATCCTGAACCCCCTTCGTGAAAACCTTGCTGAATTCAAGCGAAAAGTTGAAGAAACTTACGACAAAGAGTCGAAGGAACGGTTTACTCTTGAATCTAAAATAAAAGAACTCGTCCAGCTCAACAACCAAATATCCAAAGACGCAAACAACCTCACCAATGCCCTCAAAGGTCAGGCAAAAACACAGGGCAATTGGGGTGAAATGATTCTTGAAAGTATCCTGCAACATTCCGGTCTTGAAAAAGGAAGAGAATACTTCGTCCAGGAATCCTACCACGATGAAGATGGCAACAGGAAACAACCCGATATTATCATAAAATATCCGGACAATCGCCGTATCGTCATCGACTCCAAGGTCTCCCTTACCGCTTATGAAAGATATGTCAATGATGATGACCCCGAAAGTAAAGAGTTGTCTTTGGCATCTCACTTCCAATCCATAAAGAATCACATCGACAACCTGAGCAGTAAAAACTACAATGACATAGCGGAATCTGCCGGCTTTGTCATGATGTTTATCCCGATCGAACCTGCCTTCCTGACCGTCATGCATTACGACCAGGAAATATGGAATTATGCCTACAAAAAGAGAATCATTCTCATAAGTCCTACAAACCTCATCGCCGCCTTAAAAATGATTGCGGATATCTGGAAACGGGAACTGCAAAATAGGAATTCAGAGGCGATTGCAAAACAAGGCAGTGCCCTTTATGATAAATTTGTCGGTTTTGTCAACGACTTGGAAGATATCGGAAATCAGCTAAAGAAAACGACCAACTCTTATGATGCCGCATTCAACAAGTTAAGGTCAGGCCGGGGAAACCTGATTTCTCAGGTTGAAAAGCTAAAAAGCATGGGCCTCAATACAAAAAAATCAATTCCCGAGGAATACCTGTTTGATAGTGAAAATCAAGACCTTTTGGAAGAATAACATCGGCTAACTCTTGCTCCATTCTGACCTCCACTCAGCCAACTTCCCGTCAATAAACGCTCTGGACTTTTCCATCAGCTCGTTTCCGTCAGTGCTTGTTATGGCAGGACCAAAACAAATTCTGGTAAAAAGTGCCGGCCTTTTAAATACTTCCATAAAATGCCGTATCAATGAAATATTGGCACCCCAATAAACTCCCGGATCTCTGTAATCCAAGGCAACGGGCACCACGGAGCAACCGCATTTGGCTGCTTCATCAAATGAACCCCGTGAAAATACTGCAGTTAAGACACCTGTATTAACTGTGCCTTCGGGAAAGATGACGACGCTATCTCCGGATGATAACAATCTGCCAATTTCCTCCTTTACAGCGGCTCGTGACGACCTCTTGTCTCGCTGGACAAATACCACGCCGGCATTTTTGGCTCCGCTTCCCAAAACAGGATAATCAGCCACCTCTGCCTTGCTGACTATATAGCCTCTACAATAATTCAAGATAACGACCGGATCAATCATCATCCTGTGATTGCAGACAAAGAGGCAATTCTCGCCATCCGGAAACCCCTCCTTCCTGATCCGGATATTTAAAACAAGGATATAATACCGAGTAAACCAGCGCCTGTACTTAAATCCTCTTTCAGCTGTATATCCAAAGAGCCAACTCTCAATATGTAGCATAGGAACAGCTATGATAAGCCCGAAAATGCAAAAAAGGATACGCAGGCCTGCCAAAAAATGGAGTAGAATGCTTTGAACAAATTTAAAAACTGCCAAGGAGTCAAATTTTGGTTGCAAGTATAATTTATTTTATATTGAAATCGGGTTTTCTCTGTTAATTTTGATAATTTTCCGCAAAAATTCCTACATGCCATTAATTGTTGGTTTTGAACAACTCTCTGTTCACGCGCCTATCGGGCTCTATCCTGAAGAAAAAATCCTGGGAAATGACTTCCTTGTTGACCTAAAAGTAGCCATCCGGCCTTCAGAGGTTCAGGTAATCGAGGACATCTCCCAAACCATAGACTACGGTGCGCTCGCTGAAATGACTGCTAATGTCTTAAAGAAAGGAAGCGACTTGATCGAAACATGTGCTCAAAAAATAATCAAACTGATACAAACCAAATATCCCGAAACTACAGGTGTCAGCCTGAAAATCACTAAAGTAAGACCAATTACCCTTCCACGGCTTAACTATACAGTGGTACAGTTAGATACCGGTTATTTTGAACGAAAAAATTAACACAAATGTATTTTGAACCAAACAATCTATCTACCAAGGATCTTCATCAGCTTTTATTGGGAATTGTTGCCCCCAGGCCTATCGCCTTCGTATCTACGGTAGATAGTGAAGGCAATCCCAATCTGGCGCCCTTCAGTTTCTTTAATTGTTTCAGCAGCAACCCGCCCATCGTAATTTTTAGTGCAAATCGCCGGGTAAGCAACAACACTACCAAAGATACTCTTGCCAATGTAATTGCCACCGGAGAGTGTGTCATCAATGCCGTTTCACACCAAGTAGTCAGGCAAGTGACTTTGTGTAGCGTGGACTACCCAAGCGATGTCAATGAATTTGTTAAGTCAGGCCTAACTCCCATCCCATCCGACCTTGTCAAACCTCCCCGCGTCAAGGAATGTCTGGCACACCTCGAGTGTAAGGTCAAAGAAGTCATGCCTCTGGGTGAGGGTGGCGGCGCCGGCAATCTTATCATCTGCGAAGTCGTCAGAATCCATGCCGATCCATCGATTCTTGATGAAAATCAACAAATTGACCCTCATAAAATAGACCTGATGGCGCGAATGGGCAGGGCTTTTTATTCCAGAGCCTCCGGTGACGCTGTATATAAAATATTTCAGCCATACATTGCTTCCCCTATTGGGTTTGAAAATCTGCCGGAAACATTTAAGCAAAGCCACATCCTGACCGCAAATGATCTGGCTGCACTCGCCAGTTTGGAAAGCTTACCTACTGATGATGAAATAGCCGAAATGGCTCAGGAAAAAGAGGTAAAACAAATCTTAGAACAGGCTGACTATAAAACCTTACTCCAGCATTATGCACATCGGATGCTGACAATGGAAAGAAAAAAAGAAGCTTTCATGGCAATGCTCCTATCTATTGGTCAGTAAATAAAAGTATTTCATCTAAATTGTCTGCACAAAAGAACTTTTCGCCCAGGAGAATTTGTTAATTTGAAAACAATAAAAAAAATCAAAATGAATATAACTATTATCTTAATTGTCGTGGCAGCGCTTTTCGTATTTTCCGGATTGGTTTCGGTCCGCCAGGGCACTGTAGCCGTTATAACCATGTTTGGAAAATATCAGAGGATTCTGACACCCGGTTTAAATTTTAAAATACCGTTTCTGGAACAGGTATATAAGACCATTTCTATACAAAACAGATCTGTCGAACTTGAATTCCACGCAACTACTTCAGACCAGGCAAATGTCCATTTCACTTCCATGCTATTGTACGCGGTACTTAACAATACGGAACAAATCATCAAAGCCGTAGCATTTAAATTTATAGATGATCGAAGCTTTATGCAGACCCTTTCCAGAGTTGTAGAAGGGAATATACGTGCTTATGTGGCTACTAAAAAACAAAGTGAAGTTCTTTCTCTCCGTCGGGAAATCGTGGAAGTAGTCAAGCACAATGTCGATTCCATGTTGGAGGAGTGGGGTTATCACCTCATCGACCTGCAGATAAATGACATCTCTTTTGATGAAGAGGTTATGCGCTCCATGGCAAAAGTTGTAGCGTCAAATAACCTGAAAGCTGCCGCGGAAAATGAGGGACAGGCTCTTTTAATCACCAAAACCAAGGCGGCTGAAGCTGAAGGAAACGCCATAAAGATAGCCGCCGAAGCCGAGAGAGAAGCTTCCAGAATGCGTGGTCAGGCAGTGGCATCGTTCAGGGAAGAGGTTGCGCGCGGAATGACTCAGGCAAGTAAGGAGATGCAGGATGCCAATCTGGATACTTCCGTCATCCTGTTTACCATGTGGACTGAATCCATCAAACAAATTGCAGAAAACAGCAAAGGCAATGTCATTTTCCTTGACGGCAGCGTCGAAGGTATGGAAAAATCCATCAAAAACATGATGGCTTTGAATCAGCTCAACCTGTATCAACCAAAGGGTGAGTAACCTTTCCTTGTCATAACTAGTCAGAGAAGATTAGATTATTGTATAAAACAGAAAATTAATCAGCCTTTTTCTTTTGATGAAAAACAAAGGAATTAAGGCAAAGCGCTATGTGTTAGGTCAATATACTGGACCAAAACAAATTCTGATAATTAAAATAAGCAGAAAGGAAGTTTCATAATTTAATTTCAAAAGACTTTATATCCACATCGCTTTTAAGTAAATAAAAATAGGCTTTCCAAAAATTCGGAAAGCCTAATTCTTTTGATTTAAATGTTAATTATTGCTTCTGTTCCATTCTTTCATACTGGCAGCAAGAATGCAATTCTTTATAGGTTGCATCATCTGCACGTACTAATTCAGTATCATATCCGGCAGCTGCAATTTTCTTGTGAATTGCCATTAAATCTGTCTTATTCTCATTATACTTAACGGTAAGCTCCTGGGTATCAGCATTCCAATTGGCTGATTTAACACCTTTAACCGAATGTGCGGCATTTTCTATTTTCTTCTTACACATGTCACAGTTTCCTGCTACTTTAAAGACTTTGACAACATTACCGACAGGTGCATAACTGACACCCTTGGCAGTAGCCTTTACTGATGATTTGATTTCATCCCCCACTTTTACTTCACGCGCATCATATCCGGCTTTTTCAACCAGACTAACATATTTTTTCTTATCCACCTTTGAACCCTTTTTCACATCAAAGGTCACAATACCCTTTTCCAGGTCAACCTTCAGATTTTCAATTTCTTTGGCAGTGGACAATTTTTTTGAAACGCTGTTTACACAAAAATCACAAGACATTCCGTCAACTTTCATCTGTACGGGTGTCTGAGCGTAAATAGCTCCGAAAACTAAAAAATTAAGAACTAAAACTTTGATTAATTTCATTTTTATGGAATTTTAATAATTTACAAATTGATTTAATAATACTTACCTTAATAAATAAAACGTATTCCACCTCCTAAAGTTCTATTGGTATAATAATTGTTATTACCCCATGAAATTATGGAAGGCTGGTAAAACATTTCAATTGCTAATGCACCATGGACATATTGTATTCCCGGAGCCAGGTAAAAGACTCCGGAAGGAGCATTCATCTGTTTTGTTAACTCTGATTCCAGATAGACATTAATTTGCTTCACCGGGAATCGTCGTTTTAGCAGTGGCACACCGATTGACAATTTTCCCTGAAAAAAAGTTTCATCCTGTTTAGGAAAAATATCTCTGACATAAGAAAAACCTGCCTCTCCGATGACGCCAATGGTAAGCGATTCCATCCCGGCAATAAATCCGCCGTAAGATCCCCAAACCATCGTCCCGCTCGGTCTGAGATGTGCATGCCTCTTGGCCAAATAAAAGGAATGTCCTAATTTGGCGGCCATGCGGAATGTCTTACCATGGATATCTTCTTTAAAATACTGATACTTTGATGCAATCATCAAATCGGTTACTTTAAACCCATCAAGGGAACCTATATATTTTGTCACCGGCATCCCTATCTCGAAGGTCAATGAAGGAGTCAGGTTATAATCTATATTGGCAACCATCGTACGTACATTCAGACGGTCGGCCTCGGAGTACAAATAAGCCAGCTTTACTGTTCCGCGCCCCTGACCCAGCATATTGGTTTTTTCCGTAAGGATAGGCGGACCCTGTGCAATCAATGCAACCGGATATCCTATCAAAAACGAAAAAAATAAACTTAAAAAAAATTTCATCATGCTTTGTCATTAAGGGAAATCAGAACAAACTGAATCTCTAACAAAGCTGCACACACAATTCCGACACAGGATCGCGCGTGCAAGGAGGCGGATATTTATAGGTTGGTTTGAATGAATCAACTGTCCCCCTGAGTAAGTCTTCTACAAGAGGGAAGGAAATATTAAAAAAAGTTACGACCCATTTTACATCTTTGTAAATAAAGTTTGTCTGAATATTTTCTTTCTTGACCCAGACATACGTAGAGTGATCATTACAACAGTTTTTATCGTGCTTCTTCACCTTCATGTAATGGTCTTTGAAAGCACAACAAGCCTTCATTTTACGATCATCGTGATCGCATTTCTTCGCTGAAGCATATAAGGATTCCGATATTTTTTCACCGCTACAAAAATGAGTATTGATAGTAACACCCATTGTAGAAAAAAATATTGTAAAAATATTTAATATATGAATAAGAATCATCATGTAAAATCCTGATGCAAAGATAAGGTATTGCAGACAACGAGGGATATTCACCTACTTAAAATCTTGTTAAATCTTATACAGTCAATAAGATTTAAGCGCAATTAAGAGCAATAGATAATACCGTTAAAATGCCTTGATTGATTGATTGATTGATTTTAAAACAAAATCACATACAGAAAACAATCAATTTGAAATAAGGTCATAAAATCAAACCTTGAATACAGCAGAATACCACTGTAATCAAAGTGAATTTAATAAAGATTTGCTGCCTCAGCAGACCATAAAGATGTTTTAAATAAAATTCATACCCACAAATGAGGATAAAAAAGAACACAAAGGCTTTAAAATATGACATCGTATCCATAATATCAATTTTACAAATTATGGTAATCGGACGCTTAACAACTATTTGAGGATGCTCAAAATTTCTCTTGTAAGGGTCTGTTTGGTGTTATGGGGTTTTCTAAAGTTTGAAACACTAACGTATCAACACAAAGGTAAAATAAATAGTTCCAAATTTTAATTATTTAGGAAATATTTTATCAGCTAAAGCAACTGCTTTGCCGAATTCTTCTAAATTGAAATCAACTAAACTATTTTTTGCCAATAAATATTCAACGACATTTTCTGTAGCCATATTGCCGACCAGGTCATCTTTTGCCATAGGGCAACCTCCAAAACCACGGATAGCAGAATCCATGCGCAAACATCCGCTGGTGAAACCGGCATCTACTTTTTCATACCATGAAGATGGGTTGGTATGCAGATGAGCACCAAACTCAACGTCAGGGTATTTGGGGATAAGCCCTGAAAAAAGATATTCGATACTTTCCCTGGAACTCACTCCTATGGTATCAGAAAGAGACATAATGTCTATCCCCATTTTATGCAGCCTGTCCACCCATTCTTCCACAATATCAAGATTCCACGGATCGCCATACGGATTTCCAAAGCCCATACTCAGATAAAGCACCAGCTTTTTTCCTTTCTTTTCGCAGATTTCATGGATATCCTCTACACGGATAAGTGATTCCATAATGGTCGCATTGGTATTGCGCAATTGGAATGTTTCAGATATGCTAAAAGGATAACCCAAATAAGTTACTTTCTCCTGTTCAGCCGCCTGGAGCGCACCTCGCACATTGGCTATGATGATCAACAGTCTGGTATCAGACACACTCATATCAATCTTGTCCAGGACCTCAGCCGTGTCCGCCATTTGGGGTATAGCCTTGGGAGAAACAAAGCTGCCGCAATCGAGGGTATGGTAACCTACATGCATTAATTGATTAATGTATTCTACCTTGGATTGTGTAGGGATAAAAGCATGAATCCCCTGCATTGCATCACGTGGACATTCAATCAATTTTATCTTTGAACTCATCAACTCCTTTTCTGCCATACCAACAAAAGTAAAAAATTAAAATCATAAAAAAATCTTAATCTACCTTAAGAAAAATACAAATAACAAACAATCCGGCATGCTCGATGTTTGAAACTTCAATTATTGTCAAAAATTAATATTTATTTATTAAACAACTTTATTCTATGAAGAAATTTTCTTTTTTCGCGATTTTTGTAACACTAGCTACGGTGACATTTGCTCAAAACTGGACAGCTGACAAGGCGCATTCCAGGCTTGGATTCAAGGTAACAAGGATGGGCATCACTGACTTTCAGGGAAACTTTAAAAATTTTGATGCGACCATCACACCCGGAGCCTCAGGTTTTGAAGGAGCAACCATGATTGTCAACATCGATGTCAATTCCATCAATACAGACAATGATGCCAGAGACAACCACCTTCGCTCTGCAGATTTCTTTGACGTTGAAAAATATCCTTCCATTATGTATAAAAGCGGACCATGGAAAAAGACAGGAGATAAAACTTATGTAATAGAAGGCGATATGACCTTCAACGGTATCACTAAAAAAGTTAAAGTTGATATCAAGGTCAATGGTACACTTAAAAATGAAAAAAGCAAAAAAGAAATGGCCGGAATAACCATGAATGCTACTTTTAAAAGAAGTGACTTTAATTTTGTAAGCGGTGCGCCTGAATCTACCCTGAGCGATAATGTTACGCTATATGCTACAGGAGAATTTTCAAAATAATTAAAACAAAGGGGAGCAAACCATTGCTCCCCTGATTTTAAATCTAAATTCAAAACCAACCATGAAAAAATTATTCCTATTAATGGCAGGAGTTTTTGTCATCGCTTCAGCATTTACTATATCCAACATTACCTGGAAAATCAAAAAAGATTATATTATTTCATTTGAGAGTCCCGATGCCAGCGGAGTCTTTACCTCTTTATCAGGTAAAATTATCTTTGATCCGAATAATTTAAAACAATCCGGTTTCGATGTTAAAATCCCCGTCGAATCAATAGATACAGACAATTTTCTAAAAAACCGTCATGCAAAAAGCAATAAATGGTTTGATGCGGAAAAATATCCTTATATCACCTATAAGTCAACAGAAGTACTAAAGACTAAATCAGGTTATATGGTGAGGGGAATTTTGACCATCAGAAATGTTTCAAAGCCCGTGACCATACCTTTTGGTTTCACAAAAACCGGTAAATCCGGCACATTTGAAGGATTTTTTACCGTCAATCGGATGGATTACCAAATCGGCAAGGCGGGAGACATAGAAGATAAGATAAATGTAAAGGTAACTGTGCCTGTTACCAGATAATCAATATCTTATGAGTGTCATTATGATAGCTTCAAAATCACGCCATTTTTTTGCAGACTTATTTTAAAGAAGGTTTAAAATCCATCAAGGCAAAAATTTCTTGTATGCAACCAAATGAATTGAAAGAAGCGGGATGATATTAGTTGGAAAATAAGAAATTGACTACTTTTGGCGTTTATTTTGAAAATTTGGCGTGACAAGATTATCGTATATTTTACTTTTATTGTGTTTCTGTACCGGATTATTCGGGCAGAGAGGTTTTGAAGTGGGTGGATTTGCAGGTTCAAGCTGGTATTTCGGAGACATCAACAATGAGTTCCGGCTAAATAGCCCCGGAGCCACGATAGGAGCGGCTTCCCGTTTTAATTTTGATGAAAGACTTTGCTTCAAGTTGAATTTAAATTACATCTGGTTGCGCGGATACGACTACAAAAGCGCCAATACTTTCCAACAGGCACGAAACATCAGTTTCAATAACCATATGTTTGAAGGTGCCGGACAGCTGGAATTCAACTTTTTAACCTATCGTCACGGCAGTCGGGACAACTGGTACACGCCCTATATGTTTATCGGTGGATCTATATTTTCACATGCACCCAGAGCATATTATGATGGCAAATGGGTCAATTTACGAGCAATGGGTACAGAGGGTCAACAACGAGGAAGTGAATATTCCATTACTTCAGCCGCATGGCTTGTAGGATTGGGATTTAAACTCGACTTCTCTGACACATGGAGTATCAATGCGGAGATTTCGTCCCGTCAGGCATTTACAGATTATCTGGATGACACGCATGGCAACTATGCTGACAATTTTCAGATTGCATACGAACGAGGTGCTGATGCCGCCTATCTTGCTGACCCATCCATTATCATCCCCGGTTTCAATGATTCAAAGATTGGTCAGGAAGGCCGCCAGAGGGGTGACCGGTACACTTATGACGGTTATACGACTTTTACGGTCGGGCTCTTGTATTATTTTGCCCGCGTGCCATGTCCTGAAATCTTAAAACATTAATAAATTTTCAGGAAAAGAATAAAAGTTCAGCTAATTAGCTTACTTTTGTAGTTACGATTAATTCCATCGTAAATGTTTTAAATAATATTAATTCGGGATGAATCATCCTTCATAGACGGACATTCATTCCAAAGGTGAATATTTTTAAATATCAAAAAATTAACCTTTATTCTTGAAACAATCTTTACACTGTGGTAGGACAAATAGTTGACAAAGCTTTTCGCGTCGCCAATCTGTTAAAGAGGCCTTTGAAAGATCCTTCAGCAACCCAAAGGGAAGTTCTTATCCAATTATTGATAAAAGCTCAGCACACTGCCTTCGGTAAACAACATAGGTTTTCATCGATTATTTACAACAACAATCCGGTAGAACAATTCAGGCTTTCAGTGCCCATATTTGACTATGACAGGATTTATGACGCCTGGTGGCACAGATTACTCGATTGTGAACCGGATGTTACCTGGCCGGGGCGGGTGCGTAATTTTGCCTTAAGCTCAGGCACATCAGGTTCTGCCTCCAAATATATTCCGGTAACCCGTGATATGCAGCGAAGTATGCGAAAGGCAGGCTTAAGGCTCTTTATGAATATGCCCAACTTCGATATCAAACCCTCCATGTTTTCAAAGGCAATGCTCATGATAGGCGGTTCAGCCACTTTGACAGAACAATATGATTATAAAATGGGAGACCTCAGTGGCATAAATGGTGCTTCTCCCCCATTCTGGATCAGAAGTTACTATAAGCCGGGCACAGAAATCGCTAAAATAAAGGACTGGAATGAAAGAACGAAGGTTATCGTTGAAAATGCACCAAAATGGGATATCGGCTACCTGACAGGAATTCCTTCCTGGGTGCAGATGACTTTACAGGCTATCATCGACCATTATAAGCTGAATACCATTCATGACCTTTGGCCCAATTTAAGTGTATTTGTAACAGGTGGAGTCAACTATCAGCCGTATGATGCGGGCTTTAGGGATTTATATTCAAAAGAGGTAATAACCTTAGACAGCTATCTGGCCTCAGAAGGATTTATCGGCTTTCAGTCGCGCAAAGATACCAGCGCCATGCGCCTTATACTGGACAATGGCATCTTTATGGAATTTATCCCGTTTACTGAGGAAAATTTTGACGAAGACGGAAATATCTATCCGGACGCACAAAGTCTATTGATACACGAAGTAGATACTCATACAGATTACGCCCTGGTTATTTCCACCAACAGCGGCGCATGGAGATATATTATCGGCGACTTAGTACGATTTACTGACATAAAACAACAGGAAATCCACATTGTAGGTCGTACAAAACACTTCCTGAGTATCTGCGGCGAACACCTTTCTGTGGACAACATGACTACAGGAGTACTGGAAGTCCAGAAAGAACTCAATGTACCGATAAGTGAATTTACGGTTTCAGCAATCGAAACAGGCACATCATTCAGTCACAAATGGTATCTGGCTGTCGATGAATTCATTGATGTAAATAAAGCTCGCCACATACTTGACAATAAACTGTTTGAAATTAACGACGACTATGCCACCGAAAGAAAAGCCAACGTACTCAGAACTCCAATACTGGAATGTATCCCTACTCAATGGTTTTATGACTATATGGAAAGGCAGGGGAAACTGACAGGTCAGACCAAATTTCCAAGGGTAATAAAACATCAGGCCTGGGCAAAATGGGAAGATTATGTCAGAGAAAAGCAAGCCATTTTATCAATGCGCTGAAAAAATAGTTATTCCATTTTATTAACCACAGCAATCGAGTTTAATTCCGGCAATTAAAATTCATTTATTTTATTCTTATTCAAGTATTTTTATTCATTCAACAGACTATGTCTTCAGATATTGTATTAAATGCTCTTTTGATTCTCACTGCAATTCTTGTAGCCGTTGAATCAATTGCATCCGTCATTCAGGACCGGAAATTTTATACCGTAAAGGATACTTTATACAATTTTTACCTAATGGCATTGAATACCGGTCTTGCCTTTTTAATGCTTGGCATATCAATCATGGTGCTGGATTTTTTTTATGACTATAGCCTCCCTATCCACTTTAATGTGTATATTTACTGGATTGCATTATTTATTTTACTGGACCTGGCCTATTATGCATTACACGTAGTGGACCACTACAGCCGATTCTTCTGGGCAGCCCACGTAACACATCACAGTTCGGAACTATTTAACCTTACTACAGGCTTCAGATCCTCCGTCTTGCAGCCATTGTATCGTTTCATCTATTTCATTCCATTGGCATTATTGGGCTTCAAGCCGATTGATATCCTTTTTGTCCATGCCATCAGCCAGACATGGGGAGTCTTTGTCCATACCCGATATATAGGTAAATTGCCGTACTGGATAGAATATATTTTCGTTACACCCACACATCACAGAGTTCACCATGCATCCAACATTCCTTACCTTGATAAGAATATGGGCATGATGCTTATTATTTGGGACAGAATATTCGGAACATTTCAGGAAGAGATTGAGGGAGAAGAAATAAGATATGGGCTTACTCATGAAATAGATAATCTAAACCCAATAACTGTAGTCGATCACGAGTGGGTAGCTCTTTGGCAAGACTTAAAAAAAACCAAAAAGTGGTCAGAAAAACTAAAATATATCTTTTATCCCCCGGGATGGAGCCATGATGGCAGCACGATGACAAGCAATCAGTTAAGGAAGCTGGGATCGGAATCTTCAAAACTTCCGGAATAAATTCAGGGAATAAAATCACTCCGTAGGAAGGTTATCATTTGAGTAAACCGGTTATTTTTCTATTCAGATTAATTAAAAAAATCTTATCTTTCACTTTTAAATAAAAAAATATCAGCATGCAAACCGGACTTTTACATTTACACTCTTTTGTGGCATATATCTTATTGGCAGTACTTGTTATCGCCATCGTTGTCAATGCATTGGCAGGCTTTCAGGGTAAACCGTACGGAGAAACTAATCGCAAACTGTCACTATATGGGTTGATTGCAACTCATCTTCAGGTACTTATCGGATTGATTTTATATTTTGTTTCACCTAAAGGGATGTCAGCTTTATCGGGAGAGGCTATGAAAGTCAGCGGAATCCGGTTTTATGTTTTAGAGCATCCCTTGATGATGATTCTGGCTGCCATCCTGATTACCATAGGTTATAGCAAATCCAAAAAGGCTAATGAGTCTAAGAGGAAATTCAATTCTATGCTTGTTTATTACGTAATCGGCTTAATCTTTATCCTCTCAAGACTTCCTTGGGATGCATGGCTCGGATAATAAATACTGAGGTAAACAAATACCCATTTTTTGTATTTAATCAAAGACTTTTTATTTAAATGCTTTAAAAAAATGGCAAAACATACTTCCCTTGAAATACCCGATATATCTTCCTTTGCCGAAGATTTAAAGATAGGCATAGTGGATACAGAATGGAATCCTGAGATTGTCCATTCAATGAAGGCAAGCACAATGCAGACATTGATTATGGCCGGACTTAATACCGTCCAATTACATGAGATCACTGTTCCGGGTGCATTTGAACTTCCATTAGGAGCCAAATTTTTGCTGGAAAGTGGACGCCACGATGCCATAATCTGTCTGGGATGTGTAATAAAGGGCGAAACAAGCCATGATCAGCACATCAATCGATCCGTATCAGGAGCAATTATGCAATTAGGTATAATGAGCGATGTCCCCATCATCTTCGGTGTGCTCACTCCAAACAACGAAGATCAGGCAAAAGAAAGAGCCGATGGCACGAAGGGTGACAAAGGCAGGGAGGCTGCTATCACTGCCTTGAAAATGATACTTCTGAAGCGTAGCCTGGGCAAACAAAAGAAAAAAATCGGATATTAATATCCATATAGGTTCCTTTTCATTTTATTACCGGTAACATTAAAATTTCAAAATCAATTTTTTATGTCCTTATTCAAAAAAAGCATTTATACTATTTTACTGGCATGGCTTTGGTCCGGAATACACGGTCAATCAAATTATTGGCAGCAATATGCTGACTACACCATCCGTGTCAGCCTGAATGCAGCCAACCATACATTATCCGGCAATGAAGTACTGGACTATACCAACCACTCTCCGGATACACTTGACAAGGTATATTATCACCTCTACTTCAATGCTTTCCAGCCAAATAGTGAAATGGATGTTAGAAGCAGAACCATAGCTGATCCTGACAGTAGAGTAATGGACCGAATCTATAACCTAAAGCCCGATGAAATAGGTAACTATCAAATAAAATCAATAAAACAGGACGGCATTCCCGTTAAAAATTTTGCAATTAAAGGGACCATTTTAGTAGTAGAATTAGCAAAATCAATTCTGCCGGGAGAAACGACCAAACTCGATATGGATTTCTCCAGTCAGATACCTGTGCAAATTCGCCGTACCGGTCGATATAACAAGGAAAATGTGGCTTACTCCATGTCGCAATGGTATCCCAAGATGGCTGAATACGACAGGAATGGTTGGGCGACCGATCCTTATGTCGGACGTGAATTTTACGGTGTCTGGGGCAAATTTAATGTTTACCTTACGATGCCGGATTCATTCAAGGTTGCAGGTACCGGAACCATTGTTTCACAGGAAAAGCAAGCAGTATCTGACCGTGATGGGAAAGTGACAAATATGGTGACTTATCACATTACAGCAGACAAAGTCCATGATTTCATGTGGGCAGCAGATCCTCACTATCAAATTGACAGAATCAATGCCGGGCCGGGACTTGACTTAGTGTTTGCCTACAAAAAAGGAATCAAAACGACTGAAAATTGGAAAGCTTTGCAGCCCGTAATGAAAGAGGCGATACTTTATGCATCAAAACGATTTGGTCCCTATCCTTATAGCCAATATTCCTTTGTCCAGGGAGGTGATGGCGGAATGGAATATCCAATGGCGACGCTTATAATGGGCGAACTCAACCTAAACGGACTTATCAGTGTCAGTGTACATGAAATGATGCACTCCTGGTTTCAGGGAGTACTTGGCTTTAATGAGTCGCTGTACGCCTGGATGGATGAAGGATTTACGTCTTACGCAGAAGAAATTGTCAAAGAACATCTGAGGTCATTAAAGATGTATCCCGGAACAGTCTCTGACAATCCTTTTATAAGAGACGCACAGGGACTTATTTCATTTACCAATGCCGGCAGGGCGGAACCTCTTTCCATTCATGCCGATCATTTTACAACCAATGCAGCCTACTCCGTCGCTTCCTATGTAAAAGGTTCTCTCTTCTTGTCTCAACTGAGCTATGTAGTCGGTGAAGACGTCCTCCAAAAAGGGTTGTATAAATTTTATGAAACGTGGAAATTTAAGCATCCGACGGGTTTGGATTTTATCCACATCATGGAGAAGGAATCGGGGATGGTGCTTGACTGGTATTATCAATATATGGTCAATACAACCATGTTACCAGATTATGCCATCGACAATATATCGATGTATCTGGGTCACACTAAACTGGAGCTATCAAAGAAAAGCCAGATGCCAATGCCTGTGGACCTTGTAGTTACCTTAAAAGACGGAAAAAAAGTCAATTACACCATCCCGGTGGACTTAATGCTTGGATCAAAAAAGTCCGACAGGACCATAGATAAAATAGAAGTCCTTAAGGAATGGAACTGGACAAACCCAACCTACGATTGTATTATTGATTATCCTCTGACTGAAATCAAATCAGTTGTAATCGATCCGTCTCAGCGTATGTTGGATAAAGACAGATCAAATAATTCATGGGAAACCAAATAAGAAATACATCCGGGATACCATTACAACTCCGGGGATTAATTAAATTATATAACTTTGAATAAAAATGGCAAAATGAACAGATTACATTACATCCTGGTAAGCCTGATGTTACTTAGTATGATTACTGCTTGTAAAACAAGCAACTCAGCCGCTAAAAACAATTCAACTAAGCAACAAACTACCAGAAAGCTTGGTGACATTGCTCTAAACGGCAAAGTATATTCAGCCATCTGGCAACAAAATGCTGGTGAATTCAGGGCATTGTGTTATCAGGCATACAATATTGCCACTCACAATATCGATACAGAATTAAAAACCAACCGCCATCAACGGCCACTTGCTATTATAACCGATATTGATGAGACAATACTGGATAATTCGCCTTATGCAGTTACTCAGGCAATGCGAGGAAATGAATTTGACAATAAAACCTGGATGGAATGGACTTCAAAAGGATCAGCATTTGCTTATCCGGGTGCAGTCAAATTTTTTAATTATGCTGCGTCAAAAAATATTGAAGTATTCTATATTACCAATAGAAGTACCAAGGAAATGGAAGGCACACAGCGAAATCTGGAGCAACTGGGTTTCCCCTTCGCCGATGAACAACATATCATGTTGATGAATAATACTTCCGATAAAGAAGCCCGCAGAATGGAAGTACTTCAAAAGTATGATGTAATCATGTATCTCGGTGATAATCTGAATGATTTTTCCAAGATATTTTATAAATTTTCACAACATGACCGGAACCAACAAACAGATAAAGCTTCTGAAGAATTCGGTTCTCGATATATTGTTCTTCCCAATTCGGGTTATGGCAACTGGGAATCCGCACTTCCCGGTTATAATTATCAACTTACACCAGCTCAGAAAGATTCCGTATTCTTAAAAAATTTACGGGTATATTAACCGTGAAGCTTACAAAAAAGCATTCCGGCATTATAGCTTTGTCTGATTAATCATGTTGCTCAGATCATCCCTGTAATTCTTACCTATCGGTAAAAGTTTAGATTGATTTTTTTCAATAACTTCAACCATATTTCCGACGATAGCATTGATTTTATCTATGGATACGATAAAGGAACGATGAATGCGGATAAATTTGTCCAGGGGAAGTTTTTCTTCCAGACTCTTCATCGTCTGCAAGGTGATGATACGGGTTGTCTCTGTGCGAATAATGACATAATCTTTTAATCCTTCGATATAAATGATGTCGTCATAATTGATCTTCATGAGTTTTTTATCCGCCTTGACAAAGATATAATCAGGATTAACGATTGGTTTGACTTCGTATCTTACTTCACTCTTTGTACCGAATTCATCTCGAGCCTTACTGATGGTTTTCTGGAATCGTTCCATAGACACCGGCTTTAAAAGGTAGTCAAGGACATCCAATTCAAACCCCTCTACGGCAAAATTGGGATAAGCCGTACAGAATACCACGGCGGGTGGCGATTCCAATGATTTCAGAAAATCAATTCCTGTCATATCCGGCATTTGAATATCCAAAAACATCAGGTCAATTTTTTCATTATTCAATACCTTCAATGCCTGGGCTGCACTCTCACACCGATCCACAAGCCTGAGATCAGGTACCTGTTCTATATAAGTCTCCAGAATATCGAGGGCTAAGGGTTCGTCATCGACGATTAAAACATTGATCATAATTCATTCATTCATTTAGGTTATTTAATGAAAGTGTTAGTTCAACACTGTAAATTTGTTCGTCTTCACGGATATTTATGGTATAATTATTGGGATAAACCAAATTAAGCCTTTCTCTTACATTTTTAAGCCCTATGCCTCCTGAGGGCTTCAGAGATTTATTTTCAGGCATCCTCATCCTTTTGCTATTTTCCAGTACAAAATGGATAATCCGGTCGTCAACGGTAATATCCAGCTTTACATGTCCTTTACTTTTCCTGGCACTTATTCCACCATGTTTAAAGGCATTTTCAACAAAATTGATAAAAATAAGCGGTGCTATAAATTTATCGTCGAGGCTACCATGAAGATTTAATTCGATATCCATCTTATTACCTATCCTGAGTCGCTCCAGATCAAGATAGTTTCTCAAATAATTGATTTCTTTCTCTAAAGGAACCTGCTTTTCGTTGCATTCATAGAGCATATACCTCATCATTTCACTCAATTTGATTACCATGGTCGGTGCCATATCAGATTTCTTGAGCGTCAATGCATACAGGCTATTGAGGATATTGAATAAAAAATGAGGATTGATCTGCGATTTCAAAAACTTTAATTCTGTCTGAATTTGTTCCGTTCGCATTTCATGCTTCTCTCTTTCACTCCTTACCCACTCAATACTTATCACAAATAAGGTAGAGGCAATGGCAATAAACAAATGGAGAAAAAAATAAATAATCTGGTCACCGTAAATCAATCTATTTTGGAGTGATTGAAAACCCCAGTACAACCAATATTCAAACACCACCCGTGCAAATGTCACTAACAACACCCAACTTAAAAGATAAGTCAGGTAAATGGCTATTCGGTTCTTACTCAGGTATCTCGGTACCAGAACCAGCACATTGAAATATACCAGGATCATAAAGAATACAACCTGTCCTAACTGTGCAATTATCGACAGGCCGAAGCCGGAGTTTCGATTTTCAAGGAAGATTAAAAAAATAAGCAGGGTCAGCCAGAATGCGGTGTGGTAAACCACTTTGGACGTGAGAAACTTATACAGACCGCCTACTCGATTTTTAATTTTATCTTCCACCGTAATTTGTTCTGATGGTCAAAGATACACCAAGCACAGAGTATTTTAACGGATTATAGATAAACAAAGGTAAATCAAAGACAAGTACACATCATTGTCTCATTTCGGACTAATCAGGGCAAAATCATATATCACTTCTGCAAAGAGTCTGTTTCCCTGTCAGATGTAGAATAACTTATCTCCCGGCATCCACTTATAAGCGCCATCGTACTTTCCGGGAACAGGCATATAGTTAAATGCTTTCGTAATACACTCTTCTGAGCTGAAATATGCAAGCATGGTCAACTGCTTCATCATCGTATAATAATGTTTAGGAGAACCTATAAAGTCATAACTCTTATCCTCTTCATCCAATTTCTTCCTCCTTGGTTCATCCTTTTTATCCACTTCCTCATTATACTTCTTAGCAACCTGTTCAAGATCATTCAGCAATTGAGTTCTTTGTTCAGCAGTAAGCTCCATAAAGGTTTTTGCAAATTTTTTATTGGATTCGACATCTATTTGGGCTATTCCTTCAATGAATGCTTTCTGATGCTCCGGCCAATAACAGTCCCGCACGACGACTTCCATCACTTTTGCCACGTTGGCATCTTTTGCTCCAGGAGTATCCGTGGCCGGAATAATCGTTTCACCAATCTCATTGAGGAGGGCCAGGTTTTTACCGGAAAAAGTGATATCCTTTCCGGTTGGTGCCTTACATCCGCTGAGCAGAAATTCACCGCCGATCATGGCTGCACCTGTATATAATGCGATCCATTTTAATATTTCTCTTCTATCCATTTTTTAAGGATTATAAATTCATCTTTTTCAATTCATTCACTGCAAAGTCAGCTGCTCTTGCTGTCAGTGCCATATATGTCAGGGAGGGGTTGACACAGGATGCTGAAGTCATACAGGCACCATCCGTGACAAACACATTTGGAGCATCCCAAACCTGATTGTGACTGTTAAGAACGGATGATTTCGGATCTCTGCCCATCCGGGCTGTCCCCATCTCATGAATCCCCATTCCCGGCGCATATCCCCAGTCATAATCATAAACATCTTTTACACCTGCGGCTTCAAGCATTTCTTTTGCATCAGCCATCATATCCTTGCGCATCAGGTGCTCGTTTTCTTTAATTTCTACATTCATGCGAAGGACGGGAAGGCCCCATTTATCCTTTTTCTCCTTATCAAGTTTGATGGTATTATCGTGATAAGGCAACATTTCTCCAAACCCTGTGATACCGATATACCATTTATTTGGTTTAAACTTCGCTTCTTTGAATTCTTTGCCGAGCAATTCGGCAACTTCCACTCCACGACCTCTTCCGGCTCCTCCCTGATATCCAAATCCTCTAAGGTACTCCCTTTTATCGCCATAAACATTTCTGAATCTCGGAATATAAATTCCTGTTGGCCTGCTTCCATATTCAATATAGTCTTCGTAGCCTTCCACTGTTCCGCCGGCTCCGCATCTGAAATGATGGTCCATAACGTTGTGCCCCAGCTGGCCCGAGCTGCTTCCCAGGCCATCAGGCCAGATATCCGTTGCAGTATTCATCAAGACCCAGGTAGAGTTAAAAGCAGAAGCGCAGACAAAGACAATTTTGGATTTAAACTCATAGGTCTGGTTATTTATGGCGTCAAGCACCTCCACACCGGAAGCTCTTTTTTTATCCTTATCATAAAGAAGTCGCGTAACAATTTTATTGACTTCAATACTTAGATTGCCGGTAGCTTTAGCTGCAGGCAGTGTAGAGGACTGTGTGCTGAAATATGCGCCATAAGGACAACCCAGCCAGCATTTGTTACGATATTGGCAATTTACACGGTTTTGTTCCGGTTTTGGCTGTGTAATATTGGCACTTCGACCGATAAACATGTGGCGGGTCCCATTAAATTTTTTCTTCAGGTTGGCAGCAATGTCCTTCTCGACGATATTCATTTCCATTGCAGGAAGGAATTCACTGTCAGGAAGTACATCCAGTCCTTCATAAGAGCCCTGAATACCTGCGAACCGCTCTACATAACTGTACCAGGGGGCGAGATCATCATATCTGATCGGCCAATCCACGGCTATACCTTCTTTGGCATTAGCTTCAAAATCCCATTTATTCCAGCGATAACTCTGACGACCCCAAAGTAGTGAACGACCGCCAAGGTGATACCCGCGATACCAGTCAAAACGCTTGTCTTCAATGTAGGGAGATTCCAGATCATTGACCCACATATCCAAAACTTTTTCATTCAACGGATAATCACGCTTCAAGACAGGGTGTGTTTCAATCATTTCACGCGTACGCTGACCACGGTGTTCAAACATCCATGGATCTTTATTTGCATTTACATAATCTTTTATGTGTTCGATATTGCGTCCTCTTTCAAGCATAAGGACCTTTAATCCTTTTTCGGCCAACTCTTTAGCAGCCCATCCGCCGGAAATACCCGAGCCGATGACAATTGCATCATAAATATTATCTGCCATTCTATGGTTTTATTTAATCCGCAAAATAAGGATTCCCCAAATAATAGACAATTAATATTTTTGTTTTTACTTGAATAAATAAAATATTCATTGCCATAAACAAATAAATGCCTTACTTTTTACGGTATTAAGTTCATAAAAACCATTATATAATTGCATCAAAAATCACATATTTCCATCCCACGCTTTACTACTATCAATTTTCCTTCTTTACCGGAAGCTTTAGATATCACACTATCCAATATAGATATACCATTGTTAAAGGCTATCCACACTGCCATCCAATTGATTTTGTCAGGTCAGCATTGCAAACTCTCTTTTGAAAACTTTCTGATACAAACTCAGCGGACGCCGAAAGAGCCATTTTTAAAGCCACAAGGTCGATAACGTCAATTGAAAACAAAAAATATTAACTTTGTATGTTACCTAATTTTTTTAAAGAATTAATGAGGAGTAAGGTTATAACTGAACCGTTTCAATATGAAATACAAAGCTGACAGGAGGATTGTGTTATAAACATTGTAAGATAAAAATTTCATTTAAAGACCGAATCAACAAAACCCAATTGGCGGTAATAATTTCTAATTAAACCACATAGATACATAGAAAACTAACCTATGTACCTATGTGGTTAAAATATAAAAAAAATGATGACCAAAAATTATCTTGACAAACTCACTTATCAGATAATCGGTAGTGCAATTGAAGTACATAAGTTTATGGGGAGAGGTTTATTAGAAAGTGTGTATCATCAATGTTTAAAAGAAGAGTTGTTACATAGAAAAATAAATTTTCAAACAGAGATGAAAATCCCTGTAGATTACAAAGGCAAATTATTAGACATTGATTTCAGATGTGATTTGTTTGTTGAAAATTGTATTGTGGTGGAGCTAAAGGCAGTTAATGAAATGAATAACGTCTATGAAGCCCAGCTTCTTACCTATATGAAGCTATTGAAATGCCCAAAGGGCATCTTAATTAATTTTAATTGCTCAAATATTTTTAATGAAGGGCAAAAAACTTTTGTAAATGAATATTTTAACAAACTTAGTTGAAAATCAACCACATAGATACGTAGAAAACTAACCTATGTACCTATGTGGTTAAAATATGACATGATCCCGAAAACTGTCCTGTTAGTAGAATATCACACATCACATATTTCCATCCCACGTTTTACTGCCATTAATTTTCCTTCTTTATCGGAAGCTTTTGGAATAAATTCCTGAGCCACATGACCTTTAAATCCTGTTTCGGCGATGGCGCGCATGATAGCAGGATAATACAGCTCCTGATCTTCATCCAGGTCCTGCCGTCCCGGAACACCGGCAGTATGGTAGTGGCCGATACAATCATGATGGTTTCTGATGGTACGAATCACATCACCTTCATCTATCTGCATATGATATATATCATAGAGTAATTTGAAATTCGGTGAACCAATTCGTTTACAAAGTTCAACGCCCCAGTCAGACTTATCAGCCATATAATCTTTGTGATCTACTTTGCTATTGAGCAATTCCATCTGAATTATCACGCCGTGTTTTTCTGCCAGGGACATAATTTTCCGGAGACCTTCAACACAATTTTTCATACCTGTCTCATCATCCATACCTTTTCGGTTGCCACTAAAGCAGATTAGATTAGTAAACCCGGCTGCTTTAAACATCGGGATTGCTTTTGTAAAATCTTCAATCAGCCAGGAGTGATTTTCCCGATGATTCCACCCTTCGGTCAGACTAATCTTACCATCGGTATAACACATGGAACATTCAAGACCGTATTTTTTCAACGTATTCCAATCCTTCGGTGCCAACAAATCTATCGCTCCCACTCCAATTGAGCTTATCCAGGCAGCCAACTCTTCCAAGCTTATAAAATTGACACACCACTGACACACGCTATGCCGGATGTTCCCTTTCCATTTGGGGGGATTTGTATTAGTTGCCCTGGCTATCCATCCTGTCCCGGAGGCAAGCGCCAATCCGGTTAATGACATTTTCTTTAGTGCATCGCGACGACTGTTTTTATAATGTTTCACTTCCGTTTGATTTTAGAGGATTTTTAAATAATAATAAGAAAAATACGGTCACCACAGCCGCAAAAAGAGCCG
The DNA here is from genome assembly GCA_024103005.1 of Saprospiraceae bacterium. GTDB lineage: Bacteria > Bacteroidota > Bacteroidia > Chitinophagales > Saprospiraceae > Parvibacillus. The sequence continues at coordinate 299,409 of JAGFJA010000007.1, read as the reverse complement.
GGAACATCCATATTTCATACCAATCATGATTGACAATAGAGCCTGCGGCATCCTTGACGACATTCTCTCCGGCAATTGTTCCGGCCGCCCAAAATCCGACATACATTCCCACACCATAAGTAGCCAAGGTAATCAATCCCTGAGCGGACGAACGAATCTTAGGACCGGCTGCCTGATCGGTATAAATATTCCCGGTTACAAAGAAAAAATCATAGCAAACGCCGTGCAGGATAATTCCTAGATAAAGCATCCACAGGTTTGAATCTACGTCCCCGTATGCAAATGCAAGATACCTGACCACCCAGGCTACCATCCCTATCAAAAGCATATACTTAACGCCCAATTTTCTAAAAAACAAAGGCATCAAAAAAAGAAAGATAGCTTCACTTGCCTGACCTAAACTCATTTTTTGTGCAGCTCCATCCATCCCGGCTTCATTCAAAAAAATATTAGCCTGGCCATAATAAAACGCCAGTGGAATGCATATCAAAATTGAGGCGATAAAGAAAATCGCAAAATTCTTCTCTTTCAATATTTTCAAGGCATCCAAGCCGATAACTTCTTTCAGGGATACTTCTTTCCCTGCCTTTGGAGGCGGTGTCGCCGGTAAGAAAAAACTATAAATCCCGAAAAGCAAGGAAGTGGCTGCCGCAATTTTAAACGTAATTCCTAATTGAGCGGGGTCAGCTTCCCAGGCCATAATTCCAATAATCTGTCCTGCCACTATCCAGCCAATCGTCCCCCACAATCTCAATCCCGCAAATTGTTTCTCGGCATCCGTCGTTTGATTTAGTGCAATTGAATTACATAGAGCGAGTGTCGGCATATATATAACCATATAGATGACCAATAGGGTATAAAAATTGGCAAAATCATCTATACCGGCTAAATAAAACAATAAGACAGCACCTGCCAGATGCAGAACTCCCAGGATTTTCTGTGCAGCAAAATATTTATCAGCTATCAAGCCTATGATGAAGGGCGCAATGATAGCACCCAGACATTGTGTCCCAAAAGCCAGCCCGGTCTGTACATCGGTCGCTCCTATCCTACCCTTGATCAGGTATGTACCTAAAGTAACAAACCATATACCCCAGATAAAAAAGTTGAGGAACATCATGGCTGAAAGCTGAATTCGTATCGACTGTTTCATTACTATATAGTTCTAAAATTTAGTTTTAAATACAATTTACCCTAATTTTGGTAAAGAAAGGGCTAAATTTACTATTAAAATCAACATTTTTACTTTTCATTATAATATTTTTTAAAATAATAATCTGAGTATGAGTCTCCATAGAAAATTAAGATTGGCAATGATTGGCGGTGGCAGAAATGCCTTTATTGGCAGTATTCACAGGATAGCCATTCAGATGGATGGTTTATGTGAAATTGTCGCCGGATCACTTAGCAGCAAACCGGAAAATGCTTTGGCTTCCGGAAGGGATTTGTTTTTGCCTGAGGATAGAATATATACTGATTTTGAGACAATGATTATCCGGGAATCAAGTCTGTCGCCAGATATTCGACCTGATATCATTTCTATTGTCACACCTAATCACTTACACTTCAAACCGGCCATGCTTGCTCTCCGGAACGGATTTCACGTCGCCATAGACAAACCAATAACTTTTTCGCTTTCAGAAGCTATTCAGCTCAGGGAAGCCCTTATCCAATCCGGCAAACAACTTCTGCTTACACATACCTACACAGGTTACCCTATGATTAAGCAAGCCAGACAAATAATTAAGTCCGGCACTCTGGGAAAAATAAGAAAAGTTTTTGTGGAATACCCTCAGGGCTGGCTAAGCCGTAACTTAGAAAGTACAAACAACAAACAAGCCGAATGGCGGACAGACCCGGGTAAAAGTGGCAAGGCAGGGGCCATGGGGGACATAGGCACTCACGCCTTTAACCTTGCAGAGTATGTTACTGGACTAAATGTCACCATGATATGTGCAGATATTCATACAATCGTGGAAGGCAGACGTCTGGACGACGATGGAGCGTTATTACTCAGGTTTGACAACGGTGCAAGCGGAACACTCATGGCTACCCAGGTCGCCACAGGAGAGGAAAACAACCTGCGCATCAGAGTCTATGGCGACGCGGGAGGACTGCACTGGCAGCAAGCGGACTGCAATACGCTTAATTTAATGTGGCCTGACCGTCCCGCTGAAAACCTGCGTTGCGGCAGCAGCTACCTGCATCCATCCGTCCTGCATAATACCAGAACACCTTCGGGACATCCGGAAGGGTATCTGGAAGCATTTGCCAACCTTTATCGCAACTTCTTCCTGACGGTTGACGCACTTGATAATGGCAAGATACCGGAAGAACAATGGCTCGACTTCCCCAGCATAACAGAGGGCGTAAGGGGAATGCAATTTATTGACAGGGTGATCGATGCAGGTAAAACTTCAGAAAAATGGATTTCATTTTAAGTGAACGGACTATGGTCTTTGACTTACATTTTGAGTAAATAATGGGCATCATTCACCCATATCCCTCAACCTTTAGCAGACGTCACAACATTTTCCAATGAATATTTATTATTCTCAATATGTTTTCTCAATTTTGCAGCTAATTTTAATCCTATAAAGAAAATGATTAATATAACATTGCCTGATGGTACCGTCAAACAATTCAAAAAAGGGGTAACATCTATGGAAATCGCCCAGTCTATCAGCATGGGACTTGCCCAGAATGTGCTGGCATCAAAAGTAAACGGTGAGGTAAGGGATGCTTCTCTACCTATCAATACGGACTCTACCGTCCAACTTTTAACATGGAATGACACAGATGGCAAATCCACCTTCTGGCATTCTTCTGCCCACCTGATGGCTGAGGCACTTGAGACCTTATATCCGGGTGTGAAATTTGGTATCGGCCCTGCAATAGAAACAGGTTTTTATTACGATATAGACACCGGTGACAAGACAATAGGGCTGGCAGATCTTGAGGCCATTGAGAAAAAGATGGCTGAACTGGCAGCTCAGAAAAATGAATATGTCCGAAAAGAAGTATCCAAGGCAGATGCTTTACAATATTTCACCGATAAAGGTGACCAATATAAACTTGAATTGATTGAAGGGCTGGAAGATGGACACATAACTTTTTACACTCAGGGTAATTTTACTGACCTGTGTAAAGGTCCGCATATTCCGGATACAGGCAAGATCAAGGCTATTAAACTTACCAATGTAGCCGGTGCATACTGGCGCGGTGACGAAAAACGTCCTATGATGACCCGTATTTACGGTGTTACCTTCCCCAAACAAAAAGAACTCCAGGAATATCTCACCATGGTCGAAGAAGCCAAAAAACGAGATCACAGAAAGCTGGGTGCCGAACTGGAGCTATTCATGTTTTCCGATCTGGTTGGTGCAGGTCTGCCAATTTGGTTGCCTAAAGGTGCTGCCCTACGCAATAGGTTGGAGGATTTTCTTAAGTCAGAACAAATCAAACGCGGCTATCAGCAAGTAATCACTCCCCATATCGGCAAGAAGGAACTATACATGACCTCAGGACACTGGGCAAAGTATGGGGCGGATTCATTCCAACCCATCCTTACTCCAAAGGAAGATGAAGTATTTCTCCTCAAACCGATGAACTGTCCGCACCACTGTGAAATATACGGCCATAAACCAAGATCATATAAGGAACTACCACTCAGATTTGCAGAATTCGGAACAGTATATCGCTACGAACAAAGCGGTGAACTGCATGGTCTGACCAGGGTCCGCGGTTTTACTCAGGATGATGCGCATATATTCTGTATGCCGGAACAATTAAAGGATGAGTTTTTGAATGTACTCGACCTGACTATGTATGTCATACGCAAATTAGGATTTGACAATTTTACGGCGCAGATTTCCTTACGCGATCCTGAAAATAAAGACAAATACATCGGTAGTGACGAAGTATGGGACAAAGCGGAAAATGCCATTATAGAAGCAACTCGCGAGGCAGGATTGGAGACCGTGACTGAACTTGGAGAGGCAGCATTTTATGGTCCGAAACTCGACTTTATGATAAAGGATGCACTTGGCAGAAGGTGGCAATTGGGCACCATACAAGTGGACTACAATCTTCCTGAAAGATTTAACCTTGAATTTATCGGGGCTGACAACACTACACACCGACCGGTAATGATTCACAGGGCACCTTTCGGCTCGATGGAGCGATTTATAGGCGTATTGACGGAGCATACTGCCGGAAAGTTTCCGCTTTGGCTTGCTCCTGAACAATATGCTATCCTGCCTATCAGCGAAAGATTTGTGGATTATTGCAAGGACATACAATTGCGCTTAGCCGCCTCTGATATCAGAGGAATCATTGATGAAAGAAATGAAACAATAGGCCGAAAAATCCGTGACACCGAAATGAAGAAAATACCATTTATGCTTATAGTCGGTGAAAAAGAATCAGAGGAAGGAACGGTTTCTGTCAGAAAACAAGGTGAAGGAGATCAGGGAGCTATGAAGGTTGAAGAATTTATATCCTATTTTAAAAAGGATCTTGAAAAATAAAAAAGCGATCCGTCACTTCCTGAAAATATAGATGAAAGTACTGTAATTATTGAATCATCGAGACAATTATATGTGTGTAAATATCAATGGTCTTGAAGATTTTAACACTAATAAGACAAAATTTTAAGAAAAATATAAGTAAAATCTCAAACCATTCAATTAACTTTGGAGTTAATAAAGTAAATGAGTAAAATATTTATCATATTATTGACTGTTATCATTTGTTGCGGGGGCATTTCAGCATACTCTCACAATATACTTGGTAGTGCCAATAAGGATGTGAAAGTATTGAAACTCATGATGCCCCAGCCGGGTGATGAGGTTGAGATTAAAATTTCGCCTAATCCTGCAAATGATTATTTTACCGTAACATCAAATGTTACCTATAACAGAATTATTTTATACAATCTGATAGGTAAGCCCGTTAAAACATATTCCCCTGAGATCGACAGTAATTACTACCTATCCGACTTGCCCGGCGGGATATACATTCTTCGTTTTCTTGATAACCACAATCAGGTAATCAAGACAATAAAGTTGTACAAACGAAGCTAAATCTATCTAAGCAATCCGATTTACCTATTATTTTGTGCCGGAGCCTATACAAATCAAGGGCAGATAATTTACTTTTCCGGAATTGGCTATCTTTATGACCTTATTTATTACCTATTGATTTAACACTATGCTGAATAACATCCTTGAAGACAAGGTTGCCGAAATCATAAAAAAGGAGAAATTGACTCCCATCGAAGTCCTTGAGCAAATGACATTTGACGCACCGCCGACAGTTTCCCTGGCCGAATCGCTGGTCAATCCACTCAAATCACACATAATCGTTGAATTTAAACGCAAAGAAGGACAAAACAAATTCCACAGCGATGAAACCAATGCCCCCGTCATAGTCGCCGAGATGATTCAGGGAAAGGCTACTGCCATCGCTTTCAATATGGATGAAGTCAATTATGGTGGCAAGGTAAATGACCTGTATCAGTCAAAACAACTCTTTCCAACCATTCCGATGATCTATAAAGATCTCATCATAGATCCATACCAAATAGTGGAAGCAAGAGCTATGGGGGCAGATGCTGTTTTTATGGAAGTCTCTGTTCTGGATAATGAAAAATTGGATGCTTTTATTCAATTGGCTCATATATTGGATATGGAAGTTATATTGCAGTTAAATGTCCAAAGTAACGTAGCTAAGCTACATCCAAATGCAGACATTATTTGTGTAAGCAACTATTATCCGGACAACACATTCGGCGGAATAAACCAATCTGTCAATATTTTTCCCTCACTTCCGCATAATAAAGTAAAAATTTCCTCAGGGGGAATTCAAAGTCACTCTGAAATAGAATCTCTGCTTGACTTGGGCTATGATGGCGTCATAATCGGAAAATCTATTTTGCAATCGGAAGATATCAGCAATAAATTAGCCGAATTGACTCATCATACCGGAATATTTTAATTTAACAGATTATTTGTCCTTACAGCCTGTTACTCATAATATTATCCACGACTTCAGGGTTGAGGAGGGTGGATGTATCTCCCAGGCTATTCAGTTCATTTTCAGCAATCTTGCGTAAAATTCGCCTCATGATCTTCCCGCTTCGTGTCTTAGGAAGACCTTGAACAAATTGAATTTTATCCAGCTTGGCTATCGGCCCGATGTTATCCGATATCAATTGATTTATTTCCTTTCTGATTTCATCACCATCACTATTTCCTGCTTCTTCCTTCAAAATAACAAAGCCGTACAGTGCATTGCCCTTTATGTCATGCGGAAAACCTACAATGGCACTTTCAGCGACGCTGGGATGGGAATTGATCAGGTCTTCTAAAGGCGCAGTCCCCAGGTTATGTCCGGATACTATCACAATATCATCTACCCTGCCTGTAATACGATAGTAGCCTGTCTCATCCCTCAGGGCACCATCACCTGAAAAATATCTTCCGGGATACGTACTAAAATAAGTGTCGATATACCTCTGATGATTTCCGTAGATCGTTCTGGCCATTCCCGGCCATGGGAACTTGATACAAAGATTGCCTGACACCAGATTACCATGAATTTCATTCCCCAGTTCATCCATTAATGCCGGCTGGATTCCGGGTAAGGGCAAAGTTGCATGACTTGGTTTGGTAGGTGTTACAAAAGCAAGCGGACTGATCATAATACCACCTGTCTCTGTCTGCCACCAGGTATCCACCAGTGGACACCGTCTGCGACCGATATTTTCATAATACCATTTCCAGGCTTCTTCATTAATAGGTTCTCCGACGGAACCGATGACTTTGAGGCTGGACAAATCACGGTTTTCGAAATAGGCAGCTGATTCTTTTGCCAGGGCCCTGATTGCTGTCGGGGCTGTATAAAATATGTTTACCTTATGTTTCTGAATTACGTCCCAGAACCGTCCGTGATCCGGATAGGATGGAATTCCTTCAAAGAGAACGGTAGTGGCACCATTGAGCAGTGGTCCGTAAACAATATAGCTATGCCCCGTAATCCATCCGATATCTGCAGTACACCAGTAAATATCACCTTTCTTGAAAGCAAATACATTTTTAAAGGTATAACCCATATAAACCATGTATCCGGCTGTCGTATGCAGCATACCCTTCGGCTTACCCGTACTGCCGGAGGTATATAGTATAAAAAGGGGATCTTCCGCATCCATCACTTCCGCTACATGCATTGCAGCAGCTTCATCCAGAAGCGGTTGTAACCAATAATCCCTGTCGGGCGTCATTGAAACAGGCTGATGCGTACGCTTTACTACCAAAACATCTTTAATTCCGGGACAACTTTTGAGAGCCTCATCAGCAATTTGCTTTAAATCAATTACCTTACTTCCCCTAAATCCGCCATCAGCAGTGATTAACAACTTACAGTCACAGTCATTAATCCGGGTGGACAAGGCAACAGAAGAAAATCCGGCAAATACAACAGAATGCACGGCACCTATCCTGGCACAGGCCAGTAAAGAGACAGCCAGTTCAGGTATCATAGGCAGATAGATACAAACTCTGTCTCCCTTGGAAATACCCATTTCAGTCAGAACATTTGCCATTTTAGCGACACGTGCATAAAGTTCTTTATAAGTAATGTTTTGAACTTCTTCATCTACATTATTTGGCTCAAAAATAATAGCAACCTGATCCCCCTTCTTTTTCAAATGCCGATCTATGCAATTAATGGTTATATTCAGTTTGGCATCTTTAAACCACTCAAAACGTGCTTCCTTCATATCAAAATCAAGTACATTACTCCACCGCTGATGCCATTCAAAATGATCAGATGCAATCTTATCCCAGAAGCGGACCGGGTTTTTCACCGATTTCTTATACTGTTTAAAATAGTGACTAAGATCCTTTATCTTATACCTTCCCATTACCTATGTATTTTGAGGACAAACTCCTTATCTGAAAGGAATTTTGAAAAAAATTTTCTAAAATATCAATATTCCGGACTATTCAGAACATCAATGATTCAGATCCGGGAATAAAATTATTAAATTAGTAGCAGATTAGCAAAATACAATCTGCAGAATCCAATTAAAAGAAAAACCGGAATTCCATATGAGAAGTCATCGAAGACAAATGTCATTCCTATTGATATATGCTTTTACTGAGGTTTTTTAATAACGATAAAATTCCGGAATTTGGTTTGAGAGTGCTTGTACTTCATTGCTTGATAGTTACACTATTTTTTGACAATATTGTTTGGCTTAACTGTTAGGTCCGGCAAACGAGCGGCAGCTCATCAAACGGACGATAGTCTTTCAAGCTCTTTCATACTTTAGACCTTTTTTCTACATGATTATTCTAACTAATCGACATTGCATTACAGATAGAATATATTCAGAGCATATACAATAACACAAACTATTTACATCCAACAATTTAAGTTAAAATATAAATAATTAACAACATGAAAAAATATGATAATTTATAGTTATTACCTCTGAAACTTTCGTAATTAATATAAGAGAAAACAGGAATTTTATAAAAATTCAGAATCAGCCTTCCGGATGTTCTTTTCTATGTAATGATTTTATTTCAAAAACGGTTTTGTTTCGTATGACACTCATTGGAGGAATATTTTTTTGGACAATGCTTCCGGATGAAATGATACTTTCTGAGCCAATGGAGATATTAGGTTCAACAAAAATTCCCGTTCCGAATTTTATTTCATCACCTATGGTGCAACTCCCCGAAAACACAACGGTGGGACCAAAGGTGTTATGGCTGCCCAGGATGTTATGATGTTCTATACTGCAATATGATGACAGAACATTGTTGTCACCTATTTGTGCAAATGGTCCGACTCGTGTAAAGGCAAACAGGATATTTCCCTCGCCCATTTGTGCATTCAATCCGATATAAGCGGTTGCATGAATGACATTACCCAATTTTAATTGATGGCTTTTCAGGATATCAAACCATCGTCTCCTTTCCTTGATATTGCCTGAAAATGAAACGATAATTTCTTCAAACATCCCGTTTTTAAAGTCTTGCAGGATGGTGTCTATATCCATGGATTTAATCGGCTTACCCATTAATTCTTTGCCAATTAACTCTGCCTTCCCATCATAAAATACAGTAACCTGATGCTTCCCTGCGGAATATACTGCATCCAGCAATTGCAGTGCTGCTTTCCCCGCACCGATGACAGCCAGTCCGGTTTTAGTTTCTATCTTGCGGTCATAATAATAAGACATACTCTGAATAGATACGGATTGTTTTTGACTATTCAAAAATTCAAGTACCATCTCTTCACTGACAATTTCCCCGGAAATTAAGCTGCTGTCAATTCCATGTTCTTCTATGAGGGCGAGGGCTTTTTTTGAAATAATTCTATCTCCATTTTTCGAGGAGGGCAGATTTCCTGATTTCTCCGATTCGAATACATCAGACGATGGTTTTGTTTTCACATGTGAAATGATGGCAATCACCGTATTGGTACTGTATGCCGCATGCAAGGTTACTGATGGATTAAAGTAAATATAGCCGTCCTCCCCGGCTTCTACATCTTTATCAGACTTGGAAGATTCGTATGAAAACACCAAATCTCCTTTCCGCACTTGCCCGCCATCTTCCGCATACACTGCAGTGAGTACATACGTGTCATCACTTACATTGATCTGTTCAATCCTCAGTTTAATCATGTACAAATTTCACAATTTTTGATAAAATATTGTTCCTGTTGGGTATCACCGTTTGCTCTCCTTTTCTGCTGCAAGGTATGATACTTTCATTGGACCAGCGGAATACTTTATCCAATTGTATTTTATGCGTCAAAATATATGCCAAAATTTCTGAAGAAATTGCACCAAATTTCGAACCCTCTTCCACGATACACAATCTGTCTGTAGATCGGATACTCTCCGTCAATGGATAAATATTCAATGGGGACAATGAAACCGGGCAAATTATCTCCGGATAAACATCCTCAACAAGCATCTCTTCCAGTGCAGCCGTAACCTCATCCGCCATACCGCCATAGCAGAATATGGTAACATTGGGGCGAATAGCTTCCGGTCGGAAAATCAATGTCGGGAATTCTTCATCAGATTGAAATACCTTGTATCCCCGAATGTGGAAGTCAAATAGTTGCCTGGTATATCCAATCTTATCTTCAATCAGGATAACAGGTTGGTCTTCAGCGGATTCTATGCATTCGAAGATCTTCACCGGATTTACAAAGGTATTGAGTGCAAGCATCCTGATATTTGGCAAAAACATAAAATGTTTCTCGATATTTTGTGAATGTGTAGGACCATAACCCCTTCGTCCGCCCATCGGAGTCCTTATTATCATGGGCAATGAGATTTTGCGTCCATACATTTCAGGAATCTTGGAGACCTGTTGCAAAAGCTGATCAAAGCCAAGTGACAGAAAATCGCCAAACATTATTTCTGAAACAGCCCTATACCCATTAAGAGCAGCACCCAGGGCAAATCCAACGACAGATGCTTCTGCAATAGGCGTATTGATAACCCTGCCCGGAAACCGACTGCTCAGTCCTGCAGAAACCTTAAACGCACCTCCATACATTCCGGGTGTATATGGTGTTGTATCCATAATATCTTCTCCTAACATGAGCGAAGCCGGATTATCGAGGAGACGAGACAAGCTAAGGTTTATCAGTTTATTTATACGATGAGGTTGACTATCCTGCAAAGCGGACCACTTTACCGGTTGGTAATAGATATATTCATGCCGGGGCATAGATTTCAGGTCTTCCGCTAAATCAACTTCTTCCAACTCAGCTGTCAGCCGTATTTTGGCCTCTGTGCGAAAAGCCTCAGCATCTACGGGAAATTCCAGTTCAAACCGGTGAATAGGATCTTTCTCGTGATACATTTTTATTTCTGCAGGAGCACGATTGTCGTCGCCTTTGGAGTGAGAATTGAGTCGGTAGCATCCTATCTCCAAAAAAACCGGCTTGCCCGACCTGCAGGCATTTACAGCCTCTTCGGCTACACTTTCAAGGTCGTCGGACCAGATAGATGTATTTACGTATGATACTCCGAATCCTTCTATCCGCTGGCGCAATTCCCCCCGCTTAATCATGGCAAACGGTGTGGACTGTGCATATCCGTTGTTCTCCAATACAAATAAAACAGGCACTTCATAAATAGCCGCCATATTGAGGGATTCATATAAAAGGCCTTCTCCAAGGGTGCCATCGCCTACGAAAACAAGGGAAATATTCTTGTTCTCCTTCAGTTTATTTACATAAGCATAACCGACTGCTGCAGGAGTCAAACCGGCCTGAATGCCATTGCTTATAAAGTTATCAGCATAAAGATGCTGACTACCACCGATGCCTCCGCTTACTCCACACTTTTTTCCAAGAACTTCTGCCAGAAGAAATTTTGAACTTCCACCAAAAGCCAGAAAGTGGCCATGACCCCGATGATTGGAAAAAACCATGTCGCCTTTGATTGTAAAGGGCGCAATTGCTAAAGGGATCGTTTCCTGACCAACGCAGGTATGGACAGTTCCATTCAGCTTGCCCTGGGCAAACAAGGCAAGTAACATCGTCTCAAATTCTCTTATAAAAATTGCTTTCGAAAAATCCATACACCTTTCTACTAAATAATGACGAGAGCCGGGCTTAAATTCACATGATTCAACAGGAGCCATTCATCATCTAAACGAAATCGGGAAAAGTAGATAGGGAATCTAAAAGACCCTTCCTGACTTTCTTAATCCTGCTGTATTCATAACATCCTTAGCCACCCGATTTTAGTCATCATTTAAAAATTATGCAAGTTTACCACTTTTCAGTGAGCATTCCGTATAAACGATTAAAATGAAATGATTATTCATTAAAATCAGCAGAGCATTGGTACCCTGACATTAATTTATATTTTTCCATTGCTGTGAATAAATATGATTCATTTGAATTTTGGGTTCATATTTAACTTCGAATACTTTTTTAATTCTATGCCTCCATTACTCCTATCTGCATCTAATGAGCTCAATTATAGAATGTTGCAAACATTGTTTCAGTGCTCTCTTGTCGATTGGCTCGAAACTGCACGAAATCCAAATTTTCCCTCAAATCTTGTTGATTTACACTAAAATATTTTTAATTTTATAAAAAATATATCATGTCATGATGCGACTTATACTTACCTCTGCTATATTGTTTTTCTTCATAGCCCTTGGTTCGGCGCAGGTCAAAAATGGTGTGTTTACCTATAAATACGGCCAATACAAGATTCCGGCGAAGATTACCATTTCCGAAAAAATCTCCACACTGGAGGGCAATAGCTTCGTAGTTGCGTGTTCCTGGAATGACAATGCTCTGGCGATTTCAGCCATCAATAAGCCAACGTGTGATTTTCAATATCTCAGCAAAATCGACAACCATACCTTCATAATCAAGGCGAATAAGGAGTGTCTGGAACAGCTGAGGATGGATAAAGATGTAAAGGAATTGTTTTTTATTCCCGGAGAACTGAAAATTGAGCCTCTCCTCATGGACAGATCCCTCAAAGGCGCAGTAAGGGCCAGAGTAGCTTGTTATACTGGCTTCACCGTTCCATCAGTCATTCAGCTCAGACCGGACGCCCTCAAGCAAAGAGATCATATCACCGCCGAAAGGAGTTATTTCGATGTCTTGGTCGATCATAATACGCTCATTACGCTGGCAGAAGAACAAGCTGTCGAGTATATTTCCCTTGCTACGGAAAATTTTCTTCCAATCAATAACAGGAAACGCTCCTTTGAAGGTGTGCAAGGCGTGAATGCATCAGCAAGTGCAGGCGGATTAGGCCTCAACGGCTCAGGAATAACCATCGGACATGGCGATAACGGCAGTTTCAACCATGTGGACCTGAATGACAGGGTGACCAATTTCAATATCTATACCGGGGGAAATCACAGTGCTCATACAGCAGGGACAGAAGCCGGTGCCGGTTTGCTCAACCCCTTACGGAAAGGTCTGGCTACGGAAGCTTCCATTCTCAATGAAGATTTTTTCAATATCATAACCAATGCATCTTCTTATTATACAGGTAACAATATGAGGGTAACCAACAACTCATATGCAACCCTCGATGCTCCCCCCAACTGCACCCAGATGGGAGATTACAACATCTACAGTCAGGAGAGTGACAACAGTACGGTTACTTATCCTGATCTGCTGCACGTCTTTGCCGCCGGTAATTATGGCACCACAAGCTGTCCACCAAACGGAAATTATAACAACCTTCCCGACGGACCTCAATGTGCCAAGAATACCATAGCCATAGGCGCTCTGATCTCAGGTGAAGGAACTGCACCCGCAAGCTACACATCCAAAGGACCGACGGATGACAATCGCCTCAAACCGGAGATATCCACCATCGGCACTGCCACAAGCTGTATCGATGGCAATGCTTATGCCGGCTCTTCGGGCACGAGCATGGCAGCCCCATCCGTTACTGCAGCGGTTGCTCTGATGCAGGAAGCTTATACCGGAGCCCACGGAGGCACCTACCCACCTGCAGCCCTCATTAAAGCCATACTATGCAATACATCCGACGAATTGGGCGCTGAAGGTCCCGATTTTATTACCGGATACGGCAAACTTAATATTAACAATGCTGTCAGACATGCAGTCAATGGCAACCATGTTTTGACTTCCATCTCACAAGGCAACAGTCAGGATGTCGCAATCACCGTTCCTTCCGGCACTGCCAAACTTGCAGTGACACTCGCCTGGACCGATCCTTCCGGCAATCCGCTTATTTTGAATCAGCTCGTCAACGACCTCGACCTCGAAGTCATCGGACCTTCCGGCACCACCTTGCCTTGGTTTATTTCAGGTATCGGGCAACCGGTCCAAAGGGCTGTTGACAACCTCAACAACCTGGAACAGGTAACCATAATCAATCCAACCTCCGGAAGCTATACACTCCGTGTCAAGGGTACCTCGGTCGTGGGTAGCCAGCAGTATGCCCTGACCTATCGCACAGTAGCGCCGGATATCAACCTTCAGGCACCTTTCGGTGAAGAAAAATATCAGGCAGGCGAACCCGTCATTATTCAATGGGACAGCCCGGTTGATCCCTCAGGCACCTTCTTGCTGGAAATATCCACCGACGGCGGCGCCACTTGGTCCACCATCACCAATAAGGCAGCCACAGCCAGAAATCACAACTATACCATGCCCAATGTCGATACCAAGCAAGCCCGGATAAGGATTTCGGCTTCCGGCCTGACGACGGATGTATCTTCCGATTTTACCATTTCCGGTGTACCTTCCGGCTTGGCAGCAACCATACCCTGTCAGGGATATGCCGACCTGACCTGGACTGCTGTAGCCAATGCCACAGGATATAAGATTTACAAGAAAGTAGGCCCAACGATGGTTTTTGTGGATAATTCCAACACCAATTCATATCAAATATCCGGTTTGACACCCAATGTGCAGGAATTGATCGGCGTAACCGCGGTTTTTGCCGGAGATATCGAAAGTCGCCGCTCCACAGGTATCTTCGTCAATGCTGTGGGCGGAGCCTGCCCCTGGTCCAACGATATGGAGATGGTAAGCCTCCTGAGCCCTGTTTCCGGCCGTAAATACACTTCAAGCGAATTGACAACTACACAAACAGTTTCAATAAGGCTAAAAAATTTGGGATCATCAGCGGCTTCCGGCTTTCAGGTATATTACAAAATCAACGGTGGCACCGCCGTCATTGAGAATTATTCGGGCTCAATTCCGTCAAACACTACTGCCGATTATACCTTTACAACAACTGCCAATCTTGCCGGTATCGGAAATTATTCTATTGAAGCCGGCATCTGGGGAGCACCTGATGCACCATTGACCGCCAACAATGTGCTTACCACCATTGTAAAACATGTCGCCAACGATCCTGTCACCCTTACTCAGGACTTGAACACAACCTATAAGATTGATTTTGAAAGTGCGGCTTCGGCCACTTACGTCCAATCTTACTTTGCTATGGATGGAATTCCGATGTTTGACTTTGTTGCTCAAAGTAATGACAGCCGTGCCCGGACATATATTACTGCCGGCATATCACAATCAGGCTCCAAGGCGCTTTCACTCGACTCTAAAACCATCGGCACCTTGGCAGTCAACGATGCCATCATGACCGTCAACCTTTCTAATTATACGGGCTCCGGTATCGTATTGTTCGACTTTTCCTACCTCAATCACGATGCTTCCCTCAGCGTAAATGATACCGTATGGATCAGAGGCAATGACAATGCCACATGGCTTCCATTGTATGCACTTGTTCCAAATCAGGCGGCTCCCGGAATTTATAAGAACGTGTACGGACTTAATCTGACGACTTTCTTGCAAAATGCCGGTCAGTCACTATCCTCATCGACCCAGATCCGCTTTGGCCAGTCCGGAAACGGGCAGATTGTGTCCAGGTCCGCATTACAAGGATATTCCTTTGATGATATTTACCTCCATTTGGTGACCATCGATGCCGCCTTGACCCAAATCATCTCGCCGGCACGCAAGGCATGCGAATCAGGTTCAAATGCCCTAATCACCATGCAAATAGACAACAACTCCCAGACATCTTTATCTGGCGTCCAGGCATGGTATAAGGTCAACAACAACGCCATACAGGGTCCATTTCCTGTCGGTACCATAGCAGCCAACAGCAACCTGCAGTTTTCCTTCCCACCGGTGGACTTCAGTGCCTATACCGATTACACCCTCAACGTCTGGATCAACGAATCGTCGGACAATTATCTACTTAATGACACCATCAAGGATTACAAGTTCCACAATTCACCGTTGATAAGTACCTTTCCGCATCTGCAAACCTTTGAAGCGGATCAAGGCGGATGGTATGCCTATGGTCAGAACAGCTCATGGGCATGGGGCACCCCCGCCAAAGTCAAAATCAATAAGGCTGCTAATGGCAGCAAGGCCTGGACAACAAGCTTGACCGGCCCATATAATAATCTGGAGACCTCCTATCTGGAATCGCCATGCTTCGACCTTTCGGGTTTCTCCTCTGACCCGATGATTTCCTTTTCAATGGCAAATGAGATTGAGACCAATTACGATAAGGCATGGCTGGAAGTGTCAGGAGATGGAGTGACCTGGATTAAGCTGGGTAGCCTAAATTCAGGGGTCAACTGGTACAATAAACAGGCATACTGGGACAATGCCTTGTCTTATTACCATGTGGCGTCCCATACCATTCCACGCAGTCAGTTGGGAAATGCTATCTCGGTAAGCTTCCGTTTCGTTTTGGTGACGGATCAGGGCCTGGGCATGGAAGGTCTTGCCATAGATGACATCCATATCTTCGAACCGAAATCAATTTATACCGGCAGTAACCAGACTGTCACCGTATCTCCGTCAGGATCCGGGTGGACAGATGTCTATTCCGGACAAAACATCATCGCTTCCCTTCGGCCGAATAATGGTCAGACAATGGGGAATACAGATGTGGCGGTGTATTTCAATCCATCGAACGATCAACGTCATGACCTAAGCCAGTATTATCTGGACCGGAATTTCACTGTTATCCCTACCAACCCAATTTCCTCGGGTACTGTAACAGTAAGGCTGTATTTCACCGATGAGGAAGTGAACAAAAGCCGTAACGCCCCCTCAGGCTATGATAAGCCTACTGATGCATACGAGCTTGGAGTAACTCAGCTATCTTCGGCTAATGACGATGGGATATACGGCAATGAAGCGGATCCGGAAGTAAAGTATTTCTCCTGCCTGAACACCCAGACGACGCCGTATAATACAGGATATTATATAGACTTTGATGTAACAGGATTTTCCGAATTCTATTTGAATCCGGGAGGTCCCAACAATAATCAGCCACTACCCTTGAAGATACTGTCCTTCGATGCCTCGGCACTTAGTGAACGACATGCCGTAAAATTATCATATCGGCTTGCAGGCGGTGTCAATGTACGGTCTGTAGCCATAGAGCGCAGTACGGACGGGAGATTTTCCAACACCCACATTGTAGTATCCTCTAAATATACGGAGGAACCACAAACACTTATTGACGAGGGAGTGCCGTTATCCGGAAATGTTTATTACCGATTGAAGATAACGGATAATGACGGTACCGTCAGCTACAGCTTTGTGAGAGTCGTAAATCTTTCGGATGAATTAATGGTTCAGGTGTCGCCCAATCCTGTAAGGAATGCTCCGATAAAGATCCTGATTTCAGGTAATCGATATGGACAATCCACTTATGCCGAGCTCACCGATATGAACGGACAGATAGTCCGGACAGCAAAATGGGAGTCGGGTGTCGAAATGGTTTATATGAATACGGCCGATTTAAAGCCGGGTGTATATATCTTGACCGTAAAAGCTGGAGACATTTTGAAACAAGTGAAAGTCGTGGTGACTTAGCCTTATATGTCCATTTTCATATCATAAAGTTTTCAATCGTAAAAATATTAAATCCTTGAAATAACTCTAATAATCAAGGTTTTATACGACTACATATCAAGAGTCGGGACAAATATTTTGTCTCAATCATCGATGGACGCAAGTCGTCAAATAATCGCGATTTCCAATGGTGGCACAGTGCTTCCCTGTTGACAAAAACTTTGAAATCACATGGCTTGTTCCTTTTAATTTTGCGCACTTTTAGATTCTTGCTATTCAATAAATTACCCTTATATTAGGATGATTTCACCGTATTAAGGAAGGGATTCCAGGTCATTCAGGACAACTTTAAGCCAATCGTGATATCCTATCAAAGAGTGTTGACTCCCAATCCTTGTTATAATCTTTACAAAAGAAATTTCATCATCGCACCGATGCAGCTAAAAACGACTCAGGGCCGGATCCAGCAGCGACAAGTTTATCTCACAATTATCTCTCCTGTCCGAGCCTTATACGGATAGAATTTTAAAAATGAAAAAAGAATAGCTGCCATACACAACTCCGGAATACGACCCCGTTGAGATAATCCGGTAAACAGTTGATTCAAAAAAACACCGATTGCAAGCAGGAAGTGAACTTACTGCCTACAATCGGTAAGCCGATCGGTTCGGATGAACTGTCTTTCAAGGCTGTAGTGCAGCCAGAGAAGCTATTTCAGAAGTCACTTCCTCGTCCGTAAAGCTGTGATTGACCAACTTGCCTGCGAAATAATCATCGTACGCCGCCATATCGACAAAGCCATGGCCACAGAGGTTGAAGAGAATAGTCTTTTTCACTCCTTCCTCCTTAGCCCTGTTGACTTCCCTGATCACCTGAGCAATACCATGATTGGCTTCCGGAGCAGGCACAATACCTTCCGTCCTTGCAAACAGTACACCAGCCTCAAAGCACTCCAACTGTTGTATTGCCGCTGCTTCAATCAAGCCATCCTTCAACAACTGGCTGCAAATGACACTGGCACCGTGATACCTCAATCCTCCGGCGTGAATGGCTGCCGGCTTGAACGTATGACCCAGCGTGTACATCGGCAACAATGGGGTATAACCTTGTGCATCACCAAAATCGTACATAAACTTTCCACGGGTCAACTTGGGGCAGGAAGCCGGTTCGACGGCGATGGCGCGCAATGATTTTCCTGCAATCTTATGCTTCAGGAAAGGGAAAGACAATCCTGCAAAGTTGGACCCACCACCCAGGGGCGCGATCACCACATCCGGAAACTCACCTGCCTGTTCCATCTGCTTTTCTGCTTCCTGACCGATGATGGTCTGGTGCAACAATACATGATTTAGCACCGAACCGAGGGAATATTTAGTCTCCTCATCTCCTACAGCCATTTCGATCGCTTCAGAAATAGCCAGACCAAGGCTGCCCGGAGTGTTCGGATCAGCCCCCAATGCGATCCTTCCGGCATTTGTCCTTTCACTTGGAGAAGGAAAGACATTGGCACCGAAGGTATTCATCAGGCTTTTACGGTAAGGTTTCTGGTCGTAACTAATGCGCACCATATACACATCACATTCAAGACCAAAATGCTTACAGGCAAAACTCAGTGCTGTGCCCCACTGACCGGCGCCGGTCTCAGTGGTTATCCTTTTGACACCTTGTTTTTTATTGTAATACGCCTGCGGAATGGCAGTATTCGGCTTGTGGGACCCACTCGGACTGGTACCTTCATATTTGTAATAGATATGGCAGTCGGTGCCAAGTGTCTTCTCTAAATTGATGGCGCGAATCAATGGCGTTGGTCGCCAGATCTTATACGCTTCCCTAACCTCCTCAGGAATCTCTACGTACCTATCAGAGCTCACTTCCTGCATGATAAGTTCCATGGGAAATAATGGTGCCAGGTCGTCGGGACCCAATGGCTGTTTTGTCGCCGGATGAAGTGGCGGCAATGGTTTGTTAGGCATATCCGCCACAATGTTATACCAGTGTGTAGGAATCTCCTTTTCCGTCAATAGAAATTTCTTTTCCATCTTATAAAATGTTTATTAAGTAAAAAATTATACGAGCAAAGCGGGTGACAGAAAATGATTACATAGGTCGGGTCAGCTTAGAATCGCCACCATCGCCAGGCAAGAGTATTACGCCAATATGTATTTGAAAATGTAATCATGTTGATATATAATCAAAGCAAAGAAAAAGAAAAATATTTGAATTGAAAAACTATTTGATAAAAAATTATTATAAATATTTCCTGATTGTTTATATCATTTTAAATATAATGCATAAACAGATAATTAAAGTTAGAAAAACCTCCGTACTATCACGGCACGAATAAATATCGTATAATGGCAGCTTGAAAAGCCGGAAAGACTTGAAATATAAAAAATCACCCGCTATCCGGCCACGAGCGCAAGATTTCAAGAACAATTTTTTGAAATTCAGCACGACATCATCACTACCGGTACAACCCCGTCGATGAGCCTATGTGCCATGGAATATTGCTGATTAAAGTGCAGCTGCCCGGGCAGCCTGCCATTGCGATTGGCGACGTGATGTTCCGGCATTGAAAGTACTCACCCAGCTGTGTGGAATAAGCCTAAGAGGAGATTATACGTCTTCACCATAAGAAGTCATAACGCAAAATTAACGCAAATGACATGATCATATTCAGCTTAGATAATTTCTCCTGTTGCCTTCCCACAATCTTCACCATATTTTTTAACCTTCGCCTGCTTTTTATGCCGAATAATCACTACCTTTGCCGACAAAATACTACGCGATTGATTGATTTTTATCTTCCACATTTTTTATTTCTCAACGTATTAAATTAAACCTATGATTCGAAATTTACTTATTCTCATTCTTTTGACCTTTTCCACCATGGGTTTTGCCCAGATCGCAAGTTGGGATCCAACTGGCTTGACTAGTTACGGTCCAAATCCATGGAGTGCGTCAAGCAATGATGCAAATGTAACTGTTACCGGCTTTGTCAGAGGAAGCGGGTTAGGGACATCTGGTACCCCTGCAACTGACTCTTATGGAGGTAGTGGTGCTAATCAGTCTACTCAGTCAGATGCAATATCAAACGGAGACTACTTTACATTTACGGTCAAGGCAAATAGTGGTTATAAGATGTCACTAACGGGAATTCCGACATGGTACACTAGACGCTCCGGTAGTAGTGGTACATGTACAGTGGATGTTCAGTATAGCTTTGATGGAACAAATTTTACCGATATAGGCTCAATAAGCGTAACATCTACTTCCGGTTCCGGGTCATCTACCCCATTAACTTTCCCTCAGGCGATTAAGGATGCTCTTGCCGACTTGTCCTCATCTATTACAGTTACTTTAAGGTTTGTGGTAGTTTCATCAGCAATTAGAAATATTTATCCTGTTATAGGTCAAGGTACAAGATTCCAGCTGGATGGATCCGTGAGCGTTGACGGCGGCTGCACCCCTCCCTCCACTTACCCTTCAAGCCTGGCTGTGGGTAACGAAACCACATCATCGCTGGATGTTTCCTGGGCTAATTCCAATAGCGATTACATCATCGTATTGGCTCATAAAGGCTCTGCAGTCAATGCCGATCCGGCAAACGGCACCGCCTATACAGGCAATGCAGCATTCGGCAGTGGTGATCCGGTAGGCACCGGAAATTATGTGGTCTATATAGGCACCGGCTCAAGTGTAACTGTGACAGGTCTGGATGAAGGCACCACCTATTACTTCAAGGCATATTCCTTCGATAATGTCACCAATTGCTATAATACGACCAATACAACTTCAGGCAGTGGTACCACCGATGTAACTCCACCCTGTACACCTCCAACAACCTATCCCACCGGCTTGACTACATCCAATGAGACGACAACATCGATGGATGTTACATGGACCAATTCTGTGCCCGATGACATTATCGTGCTGGCACATGCCGGATCTGCAGTCGATGCCGATCCTGTCAATGGACAGACGTATTTTGCCAATGCGGCTTTTAGTTTAGGCTCTGAGATAGGCACCGGTAATTATGTGGTCTATATAGGCACCGGTACAAGCGTCAATGTAACGAACCTAACCGCTAACACCACTTATCATTATGCCGCTTATTCCTTTAATTCAACCACCAAATGCTACAACACCACCAATCCTGCAACAGGTAGCGGTATGACCACTAATCCGCCTGCAGGAGATTACAGAAGTAAGGCAACCGGTGCGTGGGAGAGTGCCTCAACATGGGAATACTCCACCGACAACGGAACAACCTGGCAGGATGCTGTACAGGCACCTTCATCCACCGATGGTACCATCACCATCCTAAGTACCCACAAAGTAACTTTCAATGCCAATCGTACCGTGGATCAGCTGACGATTGCAAGCGGTGGAGAGTTGGAGGTGGTTACCGGAACGCTGACGATTGCAGGCGGCTCGGGTACTGACCTCGTCATCAATGGTATGCTGACCTATACAGGCGGTGACATAACTTTGGATGTAAGCGCTACCGGCGAGGTCAACAACGGCGGCACATACAACTACAATGAAGACAATAAGGTCAAGGCACCGGCACTGACCTGGAATACAGGCTCGACCCTGCAGGTATCCAGAGTCGGGTCAACCACAACCATTCATACCTCTATGGCCGGTCAGACATTGTACAACGTAGTCTGGAATACAACCAATCAAAGTAGCACCGTCAACTTCGAAGGTCAGATTACTACCATCAATGGTGACTTCAGTCTGATCAAAGGGGGCGCATCAAATAAGGGTATCAGACTGACTTCCGCATCTGCATCTTCTGACTTAGTGCTGACCATCGGTGGCAACTTAAACATCTCGGCAGGCCAGATTTTTGAGTTTTCCAATGGAAACAAAAGCTGTACCGTCATCCTCAACGGCAACCTGAACAACAGCGGGGATTTATATACCAATACGAAGGGCGGCTCGACATTAAAGGGCAGATTAGAGGTGAAGGGCAATATCAATTCTACCGGTATCATCAGATCCAGTGGAACAAATGTTGACAATAAGATTGTATTGAATGGAAATACCATTCAGGAAGTGTCCATTGCCGATGAGTTGAAGCCATATACCACTGGCAGCTCCGACATATTAACCCTTGAGATTGACAATATGGCCGGTGTACGCTTGTTATCGGATTTGAAATTCAAGGGCTCATCAGTGGCATTTACCAATGGTCACATCTATACCGAAGGAAAGACATTCGATATGCGGTCAGGCTCGATCACAAACACATCGGAAGCGTATTTCGTTACGGCATCGCCATACGGCGATTATTATGCTACAGGTGGTCTGAGACAGGGATTCCCTACAGTCACTACCTCGAGGGTTTATCCGGTAGGCCCAACCGGCGCACTGTATATGCCGGCTACAGTCACTATGACAGCAGGTATGGTCAATGACTCTTTCGATGTGCGAGTCGTTCCGCTGGGTGAGCATGGCGTAACTCCTAATGATGCCGCAAAGTGCATACAATATCAATGGGAGATAGGACACACGAATGCAACCGGCTCAGCCAATCTTAAACTACAGTGGGCAGCCACCACTGAAGGCATGTCTTTCAATCCGAATTTAGGACTCTATATTGGTCATTGGAATTCAGGGAGCAATAAGTTTGACGTGATAAATACTGCAACATATAATATGGTCGATCCTTCTGCTACTTCCTCAACGGCATTCAGCAATTTCTCGCCTTTTGTGGTATCATCAGATTTAACCGCCTTACCGGTACAATGGCTGGATATCAAAGCCGTGCGCCGGGACAATCGGGTCATGATCCAATGGAACACTGCGGATGAGCGTGATGTCAGGAATTATGAGGTAGAGCGCAGATCAGTTGACGGTAGCTTTACAACCATTGGCTCTGTCATGCCACACAACAATACGGTGATTAATACTTACAGCTTAGTGGATGAGCGTCCGGTTTCCGGAAATAATTATTACAGGGTCCGCCAGGTGGATGCAAACGGGCAATACAGTTACTCTAGGGTTGTTCAGATCAGTTTTGAAAAAGGAACATCCTTCGGAATACGCAATCTGGGTCAGCAAGCCTTTGGCTTCACAGGTATAGACAGGATGGCTATACTAAAGGTTTATGACATCAATGGCCGCTTGTTGCTTATACGATCTGTTACCAATGAAGACCGTGAATTCCTTACTGGCTTCAATAGCGGATCTTATGCCATTACGCTGGAAGAAGGAGATAATCGATATTCCGGTATCTTCCTGTTAAATAGATAACGAGAGTATTCCACTAAAAACGGGGATAAAAAAGAAGAGGGAGCCGAATGGTTCCCTTTTTTATTGGCCACACAAAAGGTTGATTTTTTTGAAACCACGAAAGGGCACAGTGGAATGTCAACAGTCATGGCAAATGTCATAAATGTTTTAATTTGAAATAAATATTCGTTTTGTATTGAAACAATATTTGTCTTTGTCCCGTTAAACAGCGAAACACAAATTGATATGACATAAATTTGTCACAAAAGCAAATAGGTCAGAGGATAACCAAACTTCGTAAAATGAAAGGGTTGTCACAGGAAGATTTGGTTAAAGTGTCAAAATTTCCCGACCTTCTTTGGCTCAAATTGAGTTAGGGAACAGAAGCGTTGATATCCTTGAACTGCAAAAATTGTCTTTAATTTTAGAGTTTTCGTTGGACGATTTTATGTCTAAGGATTTCTTGGCAAGTCAGGAGGTTGAAAGCAAAGAAGAAAAAAAGACAAAGAAAGAATAAGTACGTATATCTGTGCCAACACTACAAATAAGTAAATTCAAAAATGTCTTATTATATATCCTTGAACGCTGTGCCGGAAAGCCAAATGTTGGTGAAACGGTTCTTTATAAGTTGCTCTATTTCTCGGACCTCAATTATTATGATTTATATGAGAAACTGTCAAGTTTCACAATATTCCCGATCCTATGAATCCAATTGAGTAGCTACAGACCACATATTTCCTGCAAAGTCTCTGAAGGTTCCCCTTTTATCGGGATCTCCGGCTTTGTTTTGAGGCGCTTCAATAGATTCACAGCCAAGATCTATTGCTTTTTGAAACACTGTATCCACGTCAGGGACATAGACATGCATCCAATACGTAATCGCCGGATAATCTGGTGTAGCATCACTCATCATAATAACCGAATCATCTATACGCACTTCTACATGCATGATCTTTCCATCTGGCTTGTCATATTTTCGCAAAACTTCTCCGTCAAATAAATTTATAAGCAAATCTATCATCCGCGAGGCATCATCCACCATAAAGTAGGGGGAAACAGAATTATAATTCTTCGGTTTAAAATTACTCATCATCCATCATTTGTTTATCTCTTCATTTATCAGCCCTATAGCTTATTGAAAATATTTCTCCAGGACAGCCAGCTCACTTTCAGAGAATTTAATAAAAAGTCCAAGGTATTGAAAAACCTTAACATTAAGACCAATTTTCCTTCTGATTTTCTCATGCATCTGAAGTGAAGTATGGCATAAGTCCGGCTCAACTTCCTCATTATGACTCATTCATCCGGATTGAACTTATATCTTCTCTACTTATTGCCTTATTATCGAAGGTAAAAAATGTATTTTTGGACATAATTTATTTCCGCAAAAATAAATTTGCAAAAAAGTCCGGACCGAATGAAGTTGTGTTTTAAAATAACTTTTTGCTCTTCCCGGAAAAATCAGATTGCCAAAAATTGATTTTATTTTCTCACCATTTTTGCTTCTATTTGTGGTCAAATTTTCATCGTGGCGACAGTAGTTATATCCTTAGGCAGTAATATAGAACCTCGTAAAAAGTATTTAAGTGAGGCCCTTGCAGAAATCGCCGGATGGGCTAAGGGCGACCTTAACACTTCCGGTACCTATGAGACTGAACCCAATGGTTATGTTTCTGACAATTATTTCCTCAACATGGCCATATCTTTTCAATCTGACCTCACACCCGACAAATTAATCGAACTCATAGGTAAACTTGAAAAAAAATTGGGGAGACTACGGAATGCCGATGAAGTATCGGACAGGACAATAGATATAGATATCTTATTCTATGACCAGCTTGTAATGAATGAAAAAAATTTAACCATCCCCCACCCCAGACTACATCTTAGGAGTTTTATATTGACTCCCTTGCTGGATATATTGCCCGATCTGGTACATCCCGTTTTGAAAAAGTCTGTATGGGAGCTTTATGATGAATGTAAGGACGACAATGAAGTAAGACTCACCGAATGAATAACTTCCTGCCATATAGATATTTTTGCATCGAGGGCAATATAGGTAGCGGAAAGACTACACTTACCAGAATGCTCGCACAGGAATACAATGCACTGATGCTTCTGGAACAATTTGCAGAAAACCCGTTTTTAGCAGCATTTTATGAAAACAAGGAAAGATATGCCTTTCCGGTGGAGGTATTTTTTCTGACTGAGAGACACAAGCAGATGCAGATGGAGCTCAGCGTCAGCAACCTCTTTCACGAAACAGTCATAGCAGACTACTGCTTCCAGAAAACCGTTCTCTTCGCCAGAGAAAATCTGGATGAACGTGAATATTCGCTTTTTTACAAATTATTTCACCAATTAAATCAACAACTCATCCAGCCTGAACTGGTGGTCTATCTCCACAGACCGGTAGATGCATTGCTCCGAAATATCCGGAAACGCAATCGCTCATTTGAACAAAACATCGAGGCGAATTATCTGGCCTCTTTGTCTCAGGCCTACCTCTCTTATTTACAGTCGCAAACAGAATTTCCGGTCATCATCCTACATTTAAATGACGGCGATTTTGAAAACAATCCCAAACTCTACCGGAAAATTAAAAATTTTATCTTCGGTGCAGATCAATTACATGGAATACAGCAGGTCACCTTAACCGACTAAAAACTATAATTACATCTTCTGTGTTGATAGCCATCAAAGATTCGGGATATACAGCGTAATTCTCCAACATAAGTTTTATATCAAATCCTGAAAACACTTTTGCTATATACGGCTCTCTATAAGAGCAGGATTCAAGTCAAAATGCAACTTTTTCATATACTTCCATTACCTTAGAAATCTTTAGGCATCCGGTTTGTTCCAACTATTTTTATTTAGTATTTCCTGTTAAAAGCAAGGACTTTGAAAATGTCTTTCTCATAATTTCGGAATCATGTAACACAACAGCCTTAAAGAATGGTTTGATAAAAATATGGATATAACCCAAATCGTCTCAATGTTTACAACATGTGCCAAACAAAAAAGGAAGCCCGAAGACTTCCTCACTATTTGAATATACTTTCATTCAGCTTATATCCACCTCATTGCCATCACAAAGGAGGTCAACTGGATGGGCAAAACTACCCAAAAAAAGGTAGGGACGTATATCAGCATTGCAATCAGGGCTAATGTCGAAACTGCAAATAATATCCATTGATTCTTGGTATTCGTTTTGTTATCTTCCTGACTCATCGTTATTGTTTTATTTGGTTCAAAGATAATATAACAAAGTTCAATTTTCCAAATGAATGTTCCATTATATCTCATTTTTCATTTTTTCAAAGCTAAATTGTTATTCATCCATAATATTTTTCAAATTGATTTTTTTACCCGATTCTTAATGATTGATAAAGGCAGCACACTCCGGGCTTTTTGATTAAAATAATTTTTGTCCTGAACTTTCTATTCTATTGCCAATGTTAATATCTTTATGAATAAAACCTAACGCTATGTCAATTCATCATTATTACCGCCTTCTTTTCCTTTCTTTTGGACTTCTTTTCATCTCTTCATGTAAAAAAGACCCGGACAAAAGTCAACCCAATCCCTATATTTTTGCCAATACTTCCGGAATTATTTCAAAAACGGCACCCATCAAGGTTGTTTTTACAGGTAATATGATCGACCCCAATTCTGTGGGAGGATACGTTTCTGCTGCCGCTTTTTCAATCTCTCCCAAGGTAGAAGGAACGGCTCTTTGGCAGGATGAAAAGACAATGGTATTCCAGCCGTTAAATGGATTCGATAATGATAAAGAATATGTTATAAATGTTAATATCGGTGAACTTCAGGATAATGTTCCTTCTGAATTCAGCGATTTTGCCTTCAAGGTCAGAACTATCCGTCAGGATGCTATGCTTCAGCAGGAAGGTTGGGACACTCCCTCACCGGGAGACTACAGAGTACAATCCTACAAAGGCATCATACGGTTAGCGGACTACGAAGACAATAAGTCCGTCGAATCTATACTAAAGGTGGATATTCAGGGACAAAGCCCGGTTGTCATGTGGCAGCACGACAGCAAGGGACTCAACCACCATTTTACCATAACAGGTATTCAGCGCAACGAGCAACCGTCAAAAATGACAATTATGCTGGACGGCAAGCAGATCGGTTTAGACAAGGAAGAAAAGTCAGAAATTGATATCGTACCGCTGTCTGAATTCAGGGTACATGACCTATATTTTAATAATGACGACGACTTTTATTTTACGATCAACTTCACTGATCCGGTTTTGCCCAATCAGGATTTATCCGGTTTGATTACCGTTGAAGGTTATGATAATCCGGTCTCCTACACGATTCAGAACAATAACATTAAAGTATATCCATCTTCCAGAATTACAGGCAATCATTTGGTAAGGGTGGATCCTGCCGTTAAAAATACACAGGGAAAGGCTTTGGGCAAACCATGGAGTAAAAATGTCAACTTTATGGATACCAAGCCGGCTGTCCGATTTGTTAACAAAGGTAATATTATGCCTGAAAGCGATGGGCTTATTTTACCCTTTGAGGCCATCAACCTCAATGCAATAGACGTTGAAATAGTTAAAATTTATTCCAATAATATCCTCCAATATTACCAGACATACAACGGCTATGAAGATGCTTATGAAATCGACAGGGTTGGCTCTATTATTCTTCAGCAAAAAATTCAGTTGTCTGATCTAAACTCCAGTATCAATAAGTCCAATTGGGTACGATATGGACTTGATCTGAATAAATTAATTACCACAGATCGGAATGCTATCTATCAAGTAAGGATAGGATTCCGTCGCGCCTATACATCTTACGCCTGCAAAGACAACAAAGGTGACTGGAAGGAAAAAGAGCTGCAACCCATGAACACCGGTTATGGCGAGACAGTACAGAGTATTTACGACAATAACTATGACGGTTATGCGGAAGAGTTCAGCGATGACTACAACTGGACGGATTATGAAAATCCCTGCAAGAGTCAGTTTTATTCAAAAAATCACTTTGTCGTACAAAGCGTATATAAATCCAATATCGGATTGATCGTCAAAGGTAATGACCGGGGTGATTTTTTTGCCGCAACTACCGATATATTGACAGCTTCACCACTTTCGGGAGCTACTGTCTCATTTTACAATTATCAGCAACAAAAGATAGCGGAAGGCAAGACTGACGGAGATGGATTTTTAGACATTCATTTAACTTCCGTACCATTTATTGCCAT
The DNA here is from genome assembly GCA_024103005.1 of Saprospiraceae bacterium. Taxonomy (GTDB): domain Bacteria; phylum Bacteroidota; class Bacteroidia; order Chitinophagales; family Saprospiraceae; genus Parvibacillus. The sequence goes on along the minus strand of JAGFJA010000007.1, from coordinate 270,533 downwards.
AGCCGAGAAAGACAAAGACAAAAGCTACCTCTTGATAGATGACGGCAGAGCCTTGTCCATGAGCAAATTTGATGTTGGAGGAGATTTTTATCAGAAGGGACTGAAGGCTTACCTGTATGCGGAAAGAGGTGTCTGGCGACCGGGTGATTCAATATTCCTAAACTGCATTCTTGACGATTATGCCGGATCATTACCTGAAAAACATCCGATCCAGCTGGAATGGCGTAATCCAAGCAATGTTTTGATATCTAAAAAGATATACAATTACTCCCGGGGCTCAATCATACCGATGCATCTGGCGACGGATTCCGATGCCCCGACAGGAGTATGGTCCGCAACAGTGAAGGCAGGCGGAGCATCCTTTACCAAGCTTTTTACTGTAGAGACCATCAAGCCCAATAAACTTAAAATTAATTTATCTCCTGATAAAAAACAGTTGATGGCCGGCCTGCCTGTGGTCAATGCCAGCCTGAATGTGGCCTGGCTCATAGGTACGGTGGCAAGCAATATGCGATCCATAGTGGAGGCCAGTGTAAGAGCCAAAAGTCAACCCTTTGAAAAATATAAAGACTTTGTTTTTTCGAATCAAGCTTCCGCCAAATCTTTTGACAAAACAGTTTATGAAGGCAGTACAGACAATGCAGGCAACGCTTCTCTGCATTTAAACTTAAACAGCAATGACGACATTACACAGATAAGCAATATTATACTCAAAACAACCGTATTTGAGCCAGGCGGCAATTTCAGTATAGATTATACAACGGCAGAATATTCACCCTACAAATCCTATATCGGCATCAATATCCCGAAAAACTCCTGGGGGGATGCCACCCTGCCCGAAAATAAACCAAGCCAAATCAAGGTTTTGATGGTAAACCAATATGGCAAACCTATATCCAATGCCCAAGTAGCCATTACAATTTATAAAGTTGACTGGAGATGGTGGTGGGAGAGTGATTACAATGATGCGAGCTACTATACGGGAAATAACAATTCTGTGGTCGTAAAGACCTTCAACGTAAAGACAGGTGCAGATGGTATAGCTAAGATTAGTTTTACGCCACATGGATGGGGAAGATATTTCATCAACGCCACTTCAAATGAGAGCCCACATCAATCAGGAGCTTTCGCTTATGTAGGATATCCTGACAATGCGGACATCAGCGATATGGCAAAAATAGCCAGCGCATTACCCATGACGACGGATAAAAAAGAAGTAACGATAGGCCAGCCAATTCAGGTTATGTTTAATGCTCCAGCGGGAAGCAAGGCACTGATTACCATTGAAAACGGCAACAATATCGTAAAAAAGCAATGGCATGACTGCTCAGAAGGCCAGAATAAGGTATCCATTAAAACAACTGATGAAATGGGATCCAATGCCTATGCTTTTGTTACTTTGATCCAGCCTCACAAACATCCCGGCAATGATCTGCCTATCAGGATGTATGGTGTGGTGCCTTTCAAGATAAAAAACCCGTCGTTGACCCTAACTCCACTCATCCAGATACCTTCGGAAATTCAACCTGACAGAAAAGTAGAATGCACCGTAAAGGAAGCCAATGGCTCTGAAATGTACTACACAATCGCCATAGTGGATGAAGGCCTGCTGGACATAACCAAATTCAAAACACCTAATCCGTATGATTATTTCTACGGAAAATCCGCTTTGGCCGTGAAAACATGGGATTTCTATGACTATATTTTAGGTGCATATTCCGGTCAGCTGGCCAACATCTTTGCTGTAGGTGGTGACATGGCAGCTGCACAGATTGAAGGAGCACCCAAGGCCAATCGGTTTGTTCCGGCAATAGTCAACCTGGGTCCGTTCAAGCTCCAAAAAGGCAAAACTGCTCATCATTCATTTACTATAAAAAATTACATCGGCTCAGTCAGGGCTATGGTCGTTGCCACCAATGGAAAAGCTTCCGGATCAACAGAAAAAGTAATTAAGGTGGTCAAACCATTGATGGTGTCTGCCACACTGCCAAGGATACTCAGACCGGGAGAAACTTTCTATGTTCCGGTTAATGTTTGGGCGACAAAAGACTACATCAGAAACGTGGCGGTATCCATCAAAGATATGAGTGGCAGGGTAATTCCCAATCACTCCGACAGTCAGTCAGTGACTTTTACTTCAGCAGGTGAAAAAATGGTGTACTTTCCTGTCACTGTTTCTCAGAATGAAGGTGTAGCAAAACTGGAAATTTCCGCCACTTCAGGCAAGGAGTCAACTAAGGAAAGTGTAGAAATAGCCATTTCAAATCCTAATCTGCCCATAACCACTTCAAAAAACATTGTCATAACCGCCGGGAAAACCTCTACCCTCACCAATCCGGTAGTGGGCATGTCCGGGACAGGAGAGTCCATACTGGAGTTTTCTACCTTCCCGTCAATGAACCTGGCAGGCAACCTGGATCAATTAATTGACTATCCGTTTGGTTGCCTCGAACAAACCATCAGCAAAGCCTTCCCTCAGTTGTTTCTAAACGACATCGTGGCACTCTCAGCTGCCAATAAAGATGAAATTAAACAAATGGTTGAATTCGCTATCAGGAAGCTTGCTTCGTATCAAAACAGCGAAGGATGGTACAGTTTTTGGCCGGGCGGTCAATATGCAGATGGATTTACAAGCATTTATGCCGCTCATTTCCTCACTGAGGCCAAGAAAGCTGGCTATGCTGTACCGGCACTGAGCTACAGTTCATTGATCAACTTTGAGAAAAAAACAGCACGCATCTGGCAGCCTAAGCAACAAGCCGCCGGTCTATATCCCCATAATGCCGATATAGATCAGGCATACAGGTTATTTGTACTTGCTTTGGCCGGAAATCCGGAACAGGGAGCGATGAATCAGTTGAAAGGATTTAAATCACTAAGCAATCAGGGTAAATATTTCCTTGCAGGTGCCTATGCCGTAATCGGTAAAGAAGATGCAGCGAAGTCAATTCTTAATAGTGCAGACAAATCAATAATCCGCTATACCGAACCAGGCTATACCTTTGGGTCTGATATGCGCGACAGAGCTATCCTCCTGAATACATACATCTTAATTAATGATAAAGATAATGCTTCAAACCTAGCAGTAGAAATAGCCAAATCCCTTGGAAGCCAGGAATGGTATGCAACATTCAGCAAGGCTTACGGATTGTGGTCAGTAGCATCATATCTCAAAAAATATCCGCCTGCAAAAAATATTAAGGCCGGCTATACTATAAATGGCAAATCTTATACCGTCAATCAGGAAGGAACCACTTATTATGTCAAATTCGATAAAAAAGCTGCTTTTTCAAGAGCCGGAATTACCAACAAAGGCAAAGGAACCTTATATGTCAACTTAATTCAAAAGGGCAAACCATCGCTCACAGATCAGACTGCTCAGGCAAACAATATTAGCCTGACCATAACTTATGTCGATAAAAAAGGTCAATCCATCAATCCGGCAAAGCTTAAGATAGGAACTGAATTTTATTCAATTGCAACCGTCAAAAATACCTCTCAGCTCGGTATAAGTATTACCGATTTAGCATTGACACAGATCTTTCCTTCTAGCTGGGAAATCGTCAATGACAGGTTACAGGAAGGAATGGGAGTCGCGGCGTCTTCTAACTTTGAATATCAGGATATAAGAGATGACAGGATCAATACCTTTTTCAGTCTCGACCAGGGAGAAACTAAAATTTTCAGATCAAAATTAATAGCAGCTTACGCAGGTAAGAGTTATGTTCCTGCCAGCTCGTGCTCTGCCATGTACGACAATACAATAGCCGCCAGGGTGCCCGGAATGTGGGTAGTAACAGAATAAGTTAATTTTGGCGGAAAGTTTAAACCGGTGATAAAATAAGGATTTACGGTGAATAAATCCTTATTTTATTATTTGATTAAATTACAATAAAACCCATTCCTTAAGATGCTATGGCGCCTTTATATCACTTACATTCAATAATTGCCGGTGTCGTCCCTTCCACATTGAGATAAGGGCTTACATACGGAATCCCGAGGTTCATGCCCCTAAGGATTAATAAGATGGAGGTAAGCAAAACGAGGTATGGAAAAAAATTATTGATTTTGTGTCTGAATGAAAGGCTCACCCTATTTAGTCCCAATAAAAATGCGGTAAACAAAGGCATCGTTCCCAATCCGAAAGATGCCATAATCACTCCGCTTTTCCAGATACTCCCGGTGGATATTGCCAGCACAACGGCTAAGTATATCAAGCCACAAGGAAGAAGGCCATTTACTATACCGAATAACATGGGTTTTTTCAGGATAGCATCCCGCTTAAAAAGGTTCAGGACGATCTGATTTAATTTGTTAAACCGGGCAACCTTCAGTCTTGAGAGATTAAAATGAAATACTTTTGGAAGAATGCTCAATAAAATGATCGCACCAAGGGCGACAGAAAGTGCCTGTTGATAACCGGCAATATAAAATGCATTTCCGATGATTCCGAAACACAAGCCAAGGCACATATAAGTCAAAGTCCTGCCCAAATGATACCTTACTACCTTCCACCAATAGCCTTCGCCGGCATACCAGGGCATTGCTACGGCAAGGGGACCGCACATACCGATACAATGAAAGCTGCCTGCAATCCCAATCATAAATCCGCTCAGGATGTATGCCAGCATCAGGAGACCATAAAATTAAATGTCTGATAATAAGCCGTACCCTTATTCACCCACTTCATCCTGACCTGATACATTCCTTTCACAAAGAGGCTTTTGTCTATTTCCTGCCTGCCGTCATCCATTTTCAGCGGGATATTTACATCCATATTTTTATTTGAAAGTCGCATAAAGATGATATTCCCGGAAGAAATAGCATCTGAAAGGTTATGAGGCAGCGTCAAAATAATTGAACTGTCCTTGATTTGCAGATCAACCTTCCCTTTTGCACTCGCAAAATTCTCTGACTGGTCAATTAATTCCTGATGTCTTAGTTCTTTCTCATAATATCGATCATCCATCATGTCGATGGTTTGCCGGGATGATAAAACCACCATGCCTAAGATACTTGCAACGAAAATGATGATTGTAATCAAGATACCATGTCCCCAATTCATACCTGTAACTTTATTAAAATGGTCCTAAAAATGTAGTATTTACTTTATCCATCAATTCATTCCCTGCATAAATGCCGATGGTGATTTTATTGCTTCTTTTTACCACCTTATTCTCGTCAAGAATTACAAAGAAGGTAAGGTTGGTGTGACCCTGCTTTTTCAGCACCGGGTGGGTATCCACCATTTTTATGGACCCTTCCGTTCCGATTAATTTTAATTCTACAGGATATTCCTTGTTCATTTTATTCAGAATTTTGGCTTCATAGAGATTACTCAGCTTACCGCCTTCCAATTCCTGATACAACTGCCCTTTCACTCTTGAAATGTTGCCTGAAATTGACTTGGATGAAGCTATCATATAAGTCATGATTCCCAAAAGGACAACGAGGACACCCGAATATACCTTCATCCTTGAGGTGAATTTAAATTTCTTATTTTCCCGTATCTCCTTCTCAGAGGCATACCGGATAAGTCCGAGGGGTCTGCCTATCTTGTCCATCACCTCGTCACATGCATCTATACATGCAGTACACCCTACACATTCCATCTGAATTCCATCCCTGATATCGATGCCCGTAGGACAAACAATGACACACTTCTTACAGTCGATACAATCTCCGTTATCATTCTCTGCATTCCTGGACATCTTGCCCCTTGGTTCACCTCTGACATAATCATAAGAAACCTGCATGGAATCCTGATCCAATAAAACACTTTGAAGTCTGCCATAGGGACAGATTGTCGTACATACAATTTCTCTGACATAAGCAAAAACGCCGTAAAACGTAAGCGTAAAGGCAATGATTCCCGTAAGGAGTGTCAGGTGCTCTGTTACAGGCTCACGGATAATCTGAACCAATTCATCTGTGCTGATGATGTAGGCAAGAAAAGTATTGGCAATTAAAAAAGAAATGGCAAGGAAAATTAAGTGTTTCAGACCTTTCTTCCTGATTTTCTCCCAGTTCCATGGCATCTGATCCAATTTTTTTTGCTGTGCCGGACTGCCTTCTATCCACCATTCTATTTTTCTGAATAAGCCTTCCAGGAAGACAGTCTGCGGGCATACCCATCCGCAAAACAATCGTCCGAAAATCACCGTAAATAGAATTACGAAGACAATCATGGTAATCATACCCATTGCAAAAAGGAAGAAATCCTGTGGCCAGAATATTTTCCCAAAGACAATAAATTCACCTTTGGGAAAATTAATCATAAAAAACGGTCGTCCCTGATACCTCAAAAGAGGCAGTGTAAAGAATAGGGCAAAATAAAAGAAGTTGAGATAGCTCCGCCACTTGGTGAATTTGCCGTTAGGTCTACTTACATAAAACCACTTACGCTTACCTTCTGCAGTGGTATCGCTCATTCTGTCCCGAAAGGCGGCATTTCCGGTGTCGTATATACTATCTTCTATCATTTTAAATTATTTTATTGCAGTGCTGTCCGGAGTACCCTGGTTATCAGTTCCCGTGGGGGTTTCGACATATTTCTCACCCTGCTTTTCTTTAGCTCCCGGCGGGTTAGTGCCATGAATAGATTTAATAAAACTGGCCAACTGAGCTATCTGATTTGGCGAAAAATCCTCTTGCCAGGACTTCATACCCTTGTCCAGTACACCATATTTGATTACTTTAAATATATCATTAATCTTTCCGCCGTGCAACCAATAGTCATCTGTCAGATTAGGTCCGACACCGCCTTCACCATTGGCTCCATGACAGGCCACACAGTTACTTGCATACAATCCCTTACCGGCGGATATTCCACTCCCATCCAGCATTGTTACATTGGTCTCATCTACCAAGTTTCCCTGACTTGCAAGATAAGCCTTTTGTTCTGCCAGCGCCTTCGACACTTCCATCTTGTACTCCTGCATTTGATTAGGTGCGGAATATGCTACATGATATCGGTACATATAGACAAAGGCAAAAATAATCGTGGCAATAAAACTAACCGTAAACCAAGGCGGCGTCGCATTGTCCAGTTCCCGGATGCCATCATAGCTATGGCCAATATCAAGAGAGGCTTCTTCTTCAGCTGATTTAAACCGATTAAACTTATGCCAAAATCCGGAAAAACTCCACACTTTCTTTTCCTTTAAAGCGTTTTCCTTCTCCTGATAATCTTTGATTCCGGTAAAGTATTTAATCCAGTTGATGAGCACTACAATAGCTATTAGCTCTATCAGTAACACAAGATACACAACCAGTCTGACCGGGCTCAGCAATGGATTCATGCCTTCATTTTCCGCATTGGCGTCCACTGCACACATACCGGTAAAAAACACAATACCAAGGATGGTTACAAACTTAGACTTATCGCCGCTATTCTTAATTTTCTCCGACAAAGGTTTTGACATCGCCAGGTGCAAGGTATTGGCAAGGATAAAAATAATGAGTAGCAAAACTCCTGCAAAGGCCAATAATATCCAGTCATACAACTCCAGGGCCGATATCATGGAAGCATCCTGTCGGGAGCCTTCACTCTGTGCCATTATGCCTGAAAATGACGCGCTTCCCACAGAAACTAAAAGTGATAAAAATATATTACGTTTCATGGTCTTGAATTAAATGTTATTTGAATCAGAAATCTGCCCATCTTCCAAAGGCAACTTTTCAAAATGCTCTATATCTTTACTGTCCGAACGATATGCCCATATGATAACAAGGGCAAAAAAGGCAACAAAGAGTACCAGTGAGATAATCGGATATACAGACACGCCTTTTATCTCGGTTAAATATGTTCCAAATTTCATTCTGCTGTATTTATAGTTTTAGCATCTGTTCCCATTCGTTGCAAATAAGCAATCAGGGCAACAATTTCTTTATCACTCGAAATATTCAGTTTATCTTTTTTCAGATTGTCCACAATCTTCTCTGCCTGTTTTTTCATGTCGGCATTTGCCTTACTTTCATAACCTTTCGGATAAGGTACGCCCAGCTTACGCATAGCATATATTTTACTCATGGTGGTACTTGCATCTACCGATTTTTCAAAAAGCCATGGGTAAGGCGGCATGATGGTACCCGGTGCCATGGACTCAGGCTCCAGCATGTGGTTGAAATGCCATGAATCAGGATATTTTCCGCCAATACGCGCCAGATCCGGTCCTGTACGCTTACTTCCCCACTGGTACGGGTGATCATAAACGAATTCTCCTGCCTTGGAATAGTCGCCAAACCTGGAAACTTCATATCTGAACGGTCTAATCATCTGTGAGTGGCAGTTGTAGCAACCTTCTTTTATATAAATATCCCGACCATGCAGCTCAAGTGGCGTATATGGCTTAACTTCAGAAATAGTAGGAATATTGGTTTTCACCAAGAAAGTAGGAACCATCTCCACCAATCCGCCTATGCCGACAACGATCAAACTGAGTACCAATAGCGTAATTGGTCTCCTTTCAACCCAGCTGTGCCAGTGCGCATTTTTTGGCTTGACATATTTCTTGGCCAATGCAGGCGCTTCAGCATCCTCAGTCCTGACAAATTCACCGGATTTAACCGTCTTATACAGGTTGTATGCCATCAGCACAACACCTGCCAGGAATAAAGTCCCGCCCAATGCTCTCAACACATAGAATGGAACAATAGACTGGACGATATCAATAAACTGGTATTGTAACTGCCCCTCCGGTGTAAATGCTGACATCATAAAATAAGAACGGAATGCAGCCCAATACAATGGAATAGCATACAATACAATGCCTGCAGAAGCAATCCAGAAATGAGTTGACGCCCATTTTACGGAATAAAGTTTTGTATTGAATAATCTCGGAAATAGCCAGTACAGCATACCAAAAGTCAAAAATCCATTCCATCCCAATGCACCGATATGGACGTGGGCAACAGTCCAGTCACTGTAATGTGAGATAGCATTTACATTCTTCAGCGAAAGCATCGGGCCTTCAAAGGTCGCCATTCCGTAACAGGTAACTGCAACAACAAAGAATTTCAAAATAGGATCTACTCTTACCTTATCCCAAGCACCCCGCAGGGTAAACAAACCATTGAGCATGCCTCCCCATGATGGCAATAACAGCATAATCGAAAACACCGTGCCCAAGGACTGAGCCCATTCCGGAAGTGCCGTATAAAGCAAGTGATGTGGCCCCGCCCAGATATACAGAAAAATCAATGACCAGAAGTGTACGATACTTAGTCTGTATGAGTAAACCGGACGCCCTGCAGCTTTGGGCAGGAAATAATACATCAGTCCAAGGTATGGAGTAGTCAGAAAGAATGCCACGGCATTGTGTCCATACCACCACTGCACAAGGGCATCCTGCACGCCTGCATACCAGGAATAACTTTTCATGAAACTAATCGGCAACTCAAAGGAATTGACAATGTGAAGCATAGCCACTGTAACCCATGAACCGATGAAGAACCATATTGCCACATAAAGGTGACGTTCTCGTCGGCGAAGGATGGTACCGAACATATTGATACCGAAAATAACCCAGATTACGGCTATAGCAATATCAAGAGGCCATTCAAGTTCGGCATATTCCTTGGCTGAGGTATAACCCATCATCAGGGTAACTGCACCAGCAAGGATAATCAGCTGCCAGCCCCAGAAGTGAATCTTACTGAGAGCTTTACTCCACATCTCGGCTTTGACCAGTCGTGGCAATGAATAATAAACCGCCGTAAAAATGCCATTCCCGACAAAGGCAAAAATGACGGCATTGGTGTGTACAGGTCTTAATCGACCAAACGTCGTGTACTCTATACCCAGATTCAAGGCCGGAAATGCAAGCTGAAAAGCAGCAATTACTCCAACCAACATCCCTACAATACCCCACAAAATGGTGGCAATTGCAAAATTCCTGGATATTTCATTGTCGTACTGAAACTTCTGTAATTCCATGTGATTAATTTTTATTTTTCGTTTTAATTTTATCCTCAAATAATATGCGGTTGGCAGATGAAAACTGGTCTTCAAACTGACCGTTTTTATTGCTCCAAAAAAAAGCAATTAAAAATCCTCCGGAAATCAACATGCTTACCACCAGCAACCCAATCAACACACTCATATTCAATCTTTTAAGTTTAATTTTTTTCCTATCAAACCACTCAGCGTATAGGTAAGAAAGATAATGGTCAGAGAACTTGCAGGCATAAGTATGGCAGCGACAACCGGATATAAAATTCCCTGAACGGCAAACCATAAGCCGACCAAGTTATATAATACCGATACAAAAAAAGTCAGATAAATGATGTACCGACCAGCCGTGGCCAGCTTCATTAATCGACTAAGTCCGGTAAGAGCCGAACCTTCCAGGATACCATCTGCCGCAGGTGTAAAGTTGTTGACTGAATCGCTGATCGCTATCCCAACATCGCTTTGCTTCAATGCGCCGGCATCATTCAGCCCGTCACCAATCATCATGATGGTGTGACCTTTTTGCTGCAGTGATTTAATAAATTCAAACTTTTGCTGCGGACTTTGGGTAAACAAACTCTGATTATCGGCACCTATCAGTTGATTCAGATATTCCTTTTCGCCCTCATGGTCACCGCTTAAAATTGCTATTTTGTATTTTTTCTTCAAATATCTGATCATCTCTGATACGCCGGGTCTGTAAGCATTTCTTATCTCAAACCAACCCTTGACCTCATTATCAATCGAATAATACACTATTGAAGACTCAAAGACATGTTCATCCGCCTTCACTCCTGTAAATTCTGCAGAGCCAAGCTTAACATGTTTATTCTCATACCAGCCTTCTATACCCTTTCCCGGATGATTTTTATAACTTTCTACTTCTATTGCAGGAGATTCTTTAAGGTGTTCGGCTATTGCCCTGCTCAGGGGATGACTTGATTGGCCGGCAAGTGAATGTATTAATCCCTTTTCCCATATTTCAAGTCCGCGACCATGATAGGTCAAGCCTGCCGGAGAGTGATTGGTCAAGGTTCCTGTCTTATCAAATACAAGATAATCTATTTCTGACATCTTCTCTACCACATCATGATGCCTGATATACAGCCCATTTTTTCCGAACATCCGCATCAATCGTCCATAAGTAAAGGTAGCAGTCAGTAACAAAGCGCACGGGCAGGCAATGATAAACATGGAAGTAAGCGCACTCCACAACATATCCGGTCGCCCTTCCCTTAACCAGTAAACGGCAGTTATTCCGGCCAAAACGAATAAAATCAGTGTAAAATATTTGCTGAATATATCGATGTAGGACCGGCTTTTTGATTTATCCTTAAATACATTTTTATTCCATAAATTGGTCAGATAACTTTGTGAAACACTTTTAATAGCAATCACTTCAATTTTCTCGCCGGTCTGCTTTCCACCGGCATAAATCAGTTCACCGATTGCAACTTCCACCGGCAAACTTTCACCTGTCACAAAACTATAGTCTATATACGCCTTTCCCTTGGACAAAATACCATCAACCGGTATGATTTCATCCGGCCGAATAACCAGCACATCGTCGGGTTCAACCTGATCAAGAGGCTTACTACTGACTTCCTCATCAATTAAGCATCTTACAGCAATAGGAAAGAACGATTTAAAATCTCTGTCGAAGGAAAGGGATTTGTACACATTATCCTGCAACAGCCGCCCCACCAGCATAAAGAAGATGATACCTGCAAGACTGTCGAAGTATCCTTCACCACTTCCCCAGAAAATTTCATATACACTTCTTATAAAGGTGATGGCGATTGCAAGCGCAATAGGAACATCAATATTGAGGTACTTTTCCTTGAGAGAATTCCATGAAGAAATGAAAAATTCTGCACCCGAATAAAAAACGACAGGAAGCGAAAGTGCCAGCATACCATACTTCAGGGCAAGAGCTATCGACGGCTCCACTTTCACGCTTCCTGCAAAATACTGCGGAAGGCTCATCATCATTATGTTGGCAAAGCAAAATCCGGCCATGCCGAGCTTATAAATCCTGGATCGGTCTGTCATTCTGTAGGCGTCACCCTCATTGCCTGAGAAGCTGATGTGGGGCTCATATCCTATGGAAGCAAGTAAAACAACGAGTTCAGAAAGCAAAAGGTCTGCATGGAAAAAGGCAATTAAAACCTCTTTCCGAACAAAATCTACCCGTGCACTGATCACCTTTGAATTCAGCCTGTGCAGGTTTTCAAGCAAGTAAAGACAGCTGCTGCAATGCATCTGAGGCAGATAAAAATTAACATGAGACTGCTGGTGATCTTTAAATACAATCAGTTTTGAACGGATATCTTCATTATCCAGATACTCATATTTACTCTTTGAAACAAGGGATTGAATGGTCTGACCGGGATGAGCATTGAATTCATAATAATCACACAATCCCTTCTCCTGTAACAACCCGTAAACAACCTTGCAACCGTTGCAACAAAAAAAAGACTCATAAGCCTTAATGGATGCATCACAGGATCCGCCGCAATGGGCACAAATTATTTTCTTTCCGGTATTTACCTCTACACCCATAAGCCTAGTTTTTATTAAAATATGAAGTACCGGTAACCAATGGGGTGGAAAAAGGGAGCAATCGTGTGATCAAGTCGTACAATTTCTGTTTTTCTATATCAAACAATTGATCAAAGGAAGATTTGAGCTCATCCAGAATTGAAGTTTGTTTAGGACAACCGGAATTGATCAGATTAAGGTAAAACTTAATTTTCAAATCTTTATTTTTCATCAATCTCAACAACTCCCCGAGGTTGGTATTCGATCCTTGCAAGAAACCTGATTTTTTTTTGCCTGCCTGTTTAACCGCTCTGAAAACTAATTTGCGCTCCAGCAGGGTCAGACTTTCAAACTCATTCCGGATGCGCAAAACAGCCAAAGACTGAGACCTGATATCCATATCGTGCTCCTCATCACAACAGTAAAGGACAGCCGAATCCAATATACTTTGCACCGCAGGATAAACCTCGCGATCCAATACATCACATTGTCTCTCTATATCCGCTGAGATATTTTCCATCATCCATGTGTTCAATGCAAAGATGACTATCGGATAATCCTTAAAATATGACGACTACAAGGTCAATATATGACAAATATCATATCTTAAAAATTATTTAAATAAATAGGAGAAATATAACTTTTAAAGGGATAAAAACAGGGAATTTTTTAAAAATTTTTATTGAAAAAAGGCTTAAAAATCGGAATATTAACAAAAATATTGAATTAAAGCTTTTGTCCGAGGGATTGTTTGAACTAAATCGCTTCTTAGACTATAATGTTTGCAGTTCGGACTAACCGCTCAATGTCATTAATTAATATTTTTTTCCCAACTAATTCAATGATGCCTGAAGAATTCAACTCAGATAACAACCTGATGACGCTCTCAGTAGATGTGCCTATATAATCGGCGAAATCTTCACGGCTCAATCTGACTGAAAGTGTCTTACCGTCAGCCTCCAGACCGTATGTTGCCTTCAGAAACAAAAGTGCTTCAGCTATTCTTTCACGGACATTTTTTTGAGACAAAGACACAATCTGTTCTTCTGCCTTTCTCAGATCCTCACTGATAAGTTTAAACACGCGTTTACTCAACTGTGGCTCCTGGAATGCAAGTTTGACAAAAAAATCTTTTTCAATCAGACAAACAGAGCTATCTTCCAATGCAATAGCAGACAAGCGGTGGTGCTCCTCCGTCATAAGGGCGCGGTAGCCGATGATGTCGCCATCCTTCGCCAGCCGAATAATTTGTTCTTTACCGTCCGTACCGATGGTTGAAAGCTTTATTTTGCCGGTATAAATACAAAAAAGCCCGACCGGACGACTAAACTGTGTAAAAAGATATTGTCCTTTTTTATAGATCGCACACGACTTATGGTGATTTATTTTTTCTATCTGTTCGTCGGAAAGCACGGAAAATACAGAATGGCCTTTAAGGGCACATTCCAGACAATTTTTTTGCTGCAATTGAATCAGATTCTTCATAACTTACTTATGGCAAAGTTACAACTTCGTCCAATTAAAACAAAGTATTTAGCCCCGGTGAAAGACTCATCAGTTAAAACTTAAAATATTCTTCAAAATAATTGAGCGAAAAAGGAATTTTACTTGCTGACTTCGGAAACCTTCTTAAAAGCAGGGATTAAATATTAACCTATAATATTCACCTCGGGATAGATATCAACCTTATATTTTAACCGTACCGCCTCCTGAATCTCTCGTGATAGTTGAATAATTTCCTCACCTGTTCCATTGCCGTAATTAACCAGTACAAGGGCTTGCTTTTCATGACACCCCACACTTCCATACCTCTTTCCCTTAAATCCACATCGCTCTATCAGCCAGCCGGCAGGTACCTTTACCTCTCCCCTGTTATCAGGATAACCCGGCAAATCGGGAAAATCAACTTTTAATTTTTCGAAATGTGCTGATGAAATAACGGGGTTTTTAAAAAAACTACCGGCATTGCCCAAAATTGCCGGATCCGGTAACTTACTTTGTCTGATTTCAATAACAGCTTTGGATACATCAGCCGGCTTGTAAGGTGGCCTAAGTCCATATCTTTCCATTGTTTTAAGGATATCTCCATAACCGACAGAGGTAAGGCCATCTTTTCTCAGCTCCAGACTGACTGAAATAATTATCATCCTACCCTTAAGTTCGTGCTTGAATACACTATCCCTGTAACCAAACCTGCACTCCTCTTTCTGCATACTGACAACTTCGCCTGTTATCGTGTCAAAAGCCTGCAAAGACCGAAACACATCCTTCAACTCTACACCATAGGCGCCGATATTCTGGATAGGAGCGGCTCCAATGGTACCCGGTATGAGAGAAAGGTTTTCGATGCCATTGAATCCATTGTTAAGTGACCAACGTACCACCTCATGCCACACCTCACCCGAGCCAAACCTTACAACTACGCTGTCTTGTCCGGATTCCCGGATTTCTTTTCCTTTGATACAATTGAGAAGAATGCTTCCGTTAAAATCATTTTTAAACAAAACATTGCTGCCTCCGCCCAGCAGCAGCCATTTATTTTCACTAAAAAAACCTTTTTGATAAAGTGTAAAAAGATCTTCCGGAGTATTTATTTCTATCAGACCTTCTGCCTGTACTTCACAACCAAATGTATGCAAACCCTTGATCGAAATCATGCATCAATTATTTTCCATAGAAAAAAATTATTCATCTGCTGCATCACTTTGTTCATCCCGTTCATCATCAGGCCTTAATACAATCCAGAAAGCATTGATTTCCGACCCATTGACAATGGTTACGATTTGCTGATTGATAAGTTCGAGAATAGACAAAAACTGGACAATTGCATGGATTCTATTGTTGCATCCAGAAAATAAACGGTCGAAAGAACAGCGGGTATCTGCTCTGATCATACGAAGAATATCTTCACGGCTTTCCTCGATGGTGTATGGATAATTAATGAGCCGGTGGACATTCTTTTGTTTATCCTCATTCAATCTGGCCATCAAACGATTGAATGTCTTTACCAGATTGTACAGATTGGCCGATTCCAGTTCATTAAAAGAAACGGTAGCTTGTTGGATGCGTTTCAGGTTGTCGTCAATACTGCCGCGGATATGCATCATCGACCTTTCATGCTGAAGCCGGGCAAGTTCATCTGCTACTTCCTTAAAACTTTTAAAGACAAAGATTCTATTTACCAGTTCAGCCCGCGGATCATCCACTTCCTGAGTCTCTTCATTTTTCTTTAAAGGAAGCAACATCCTCGCTTTTATCCTCATGAGTGTTGCTGCGGTGACAATAAATTCACTTGCAAGGTCAATGTTTATCGCCTCCATGCTTTGGATATAATCCAGAAAATCTCCTGTGATTTTTGAAATCGGAATGTTCTGAATATCCAGTTCATCCCTTTCAATAAAAAACAACAACAAATCAAAGGGCCCGTCAAAGACAGGTAAATGAATATTATATGTTTCTTTCTGAAGTATATCCGGCATTTCACTGCGAAGATAAATGATTTAACCTTACTTTTGGCTTAAAATTGTAAAAATTGGCTGACAAACCATCTATCTATTTAATTCCGGTACCTATCGATGAGGAAGCTCCGGATACAATTCCTGCTTCCACGCTGGTTGTCTTGCACCGTATCCGTCACTTTGTTGCAGAGAAAGGTAAAACAGCCAGACGAGTCATCAAGACTTTAAACCATCCTCTCCCTCAGAATGAAATCGAAGTACTGGAACTTCCAAAACACGGACCGGTCAACTTCCACGACATCTCTGACTTACTGAAATCAGGCAATGATATAGGAATTCTTTCTGAATCAGGATGCCCGGGAATTGCCGATCCGGGTTCAGAAATAGTGGCATTTGCGCATCGCAATGGTTATTCAGTCATACCGTTGGTGGGACCAAGTTCCATCATACTCGCATTGATGGCAAGTGGATTTTCAGGACAATCCTTTGTGTTTCACGGATATTTGCCCTATCAAAAAGAAGAATTGACCAAAAAACTTAAACTACTTGAATCTACTGCTGCCAGACTGCACCAATCACAGATCTTTATTGAAACACCGTACCGAAACCTAAAATTAGCAGAAACCCTGGCAAATACTCTTCACAAAGACACCATGCTGTCTGTCCAGAGCGGACTTACCGGCCCTAACGCCCTTTCATGTACCTTATCCATAGGTCAGTGGCAGAAACGTGGATTTGGCTGCCTTTCAGCAAATATTCCTGCTGTATTTATCATCGGATAAATCCTGTTTTTATTATATAAGGATTAAAATTCAAAATATGGATACAAGGTACTTTTCTTATTTTATTCCAAAATTTGAATCTTCCTGACAACTCTATTACATTTACACAAAAAAATAGGTGGTTAAATGGAGATAAAAGGTGGCTTATTAAAAGCAATCAAAGAAAAAGTCGAATATACTTCTGTTGAAATCACGCCTGATGACAGTGAAGTTTTGGTTGATTTAAAAGCCAGTTCACTCAATCGCCGTGACCTGTGGATTCAGGAAGGCAAGTACGCAAAGATCAGGCTTCCCTGCATAGTCGGCTCAGACGGCTCAGGCATATATGATGGCCGCGAAGTGATTCTTTTACCTTCAATGAAGTGGGGATCTTCTGCCTCCCACCAGTCCACTGATTTTGAAGTTTTAGGCATGCCGCACCACGGATGTTGTGCCGAAAAAATCGCCATCCGACCGGAATATATTTTTGACAAACCTTCCCATCTGACACATCTTGAAGCGGCATCACTTCCACTTTCCGGACTGACAGCCTGGCGAGCATTGATGACACAGGGTCAGGCAAAGCCCGATCAGAAAATTTTGATAACCGGCATCGGGGGTGGCGTGGCAGGATTTGTACTTCTGTTTGCAGTTGCCCATGGCATGGAAGTGTATGTGACCAGTAGTTCCGATAATAAAATAGCACGATCTGTTGCACTTGGGGCTGTGGGCGGTGAAAATTACCGGAATCCTGAATCCTATACCAATCTCACAAAGGCAGCTTCAGGCTTTGATGTCATCATTGATTCAGCCGGAGGAGGTGATTTTCACAAACTCCTTAAAATAGCAAATCCGGGCGCCCGCATCGTTCAATATGGCGGCACACAAGGTGCCATGGATGGAATTAGTCCGCAAATTCTTTTTTGGAAACAGCTCACCATCAAAGGATCGACCATGGGTACAAGAGAAGAGTTTGCGAATATGCTTGAATTTATCAATCTCCATCGATTAAGACCATGTATCGACAAGGTCTTTCCTCTGTCTGAAGTCAACCAGGCATTTGATTACATGAAATCAGGCAGCCATTTCGGTAAAATAGTACTTGATCACTCATGAGGATAGCCTTACTTTCTGATACACATGGTTACATTGACAGCAACTGGAATCAATATTTTGAATCATGTGATGAGATATGGCATGCCGGCGATTTCGGTACCATAGAAGTATTGGATTATCTAAAAGCTATCCGTCCTGTCAGAGCCGTATGGGGCAATATAGACAACCATCTATTGCGAACAGAGCTCCCCGAAACTCAGGTATTTGTCACAAACGGCATTAAAGTGCTCATGACACATATCGGTGGTTATCCCGGAAAATATGAAAGCCGGGCAAGGAGACTCATCGAGTTTCATCGGCCCGGCTTGTTTATCTGCGGTCATTCACACATCCTGCGCGTGATATATGACAAAAAGTATCAGTTGCTTTCCATGAACCCGGGTGCTGCCGGCATACACGGATTCCATAAAATCAAGACCATGCTGCGCTTTACAATCCTTGAGGGAAGGGTGTTAGACGCAGAAGTCATTGAAATGGGCAGTAAATAATTAATCCTTCCACTTTGCTACAAAGACATTCGTATCCCGCTTACCACCATTATTCCTGTTGGAACTGAAGACAATCTTCTTTCCATCCGGAGAGAACATAGGAAAAGAATCGAAAGTATTGTCAAAAGTTACCTGCTCAAGCCCTGTTCCATCGATATTGATCATAAAGATATTGAAAGGAAATCCCCTTTTGCTGTGGTGGTTGCTGGAAAACAGGACTCTCTTTCCATCCGGATGCATAAACGGCGCCCAGTTGGCCCCACCCAAGTGAGTAATCTGTCTGAGATCAGATCCGTCAGCATTGCATATAAATAATTCCATCTCTGTCGGTTGAACCATATTCTTGGCAAGCAACTCCTTATATTCTGCCTTCTCGGCATCTGTTTTTGGTCGGCTGGCACGGAAAATTATCTTACTTCCATCAGGAGAAAAAAATGCACCGCCGTCATATCCCAGATCAAATGTTATCTGTTTCACATCCGAGCCATCCAGATTCATGGTAAACAATTCCAGATCGCCGGTGCGAAGGCTTGTGAAGACAATTTTGTCCCCCTTAGGAGATACAGTAGCTTCTGCATCATAATAGGGTGTGTTGGTTAGTTTTTTGATTATCTTTCCGTTGAGATCTGCCTGGTAAACATCAAATTCCGGATAAATCATCCAAACATATTTACCGGTATAGGGAGCTTCAGGCGGGCAATTATCCATAGATTCATGCGTACTGGCATAAATGATAGACTTATTGTCAGGCATAAAATAAGAACAAGTAGTACGACCCTTACCTGTACTGACCATTTTAGGTGTCACTCTTACTCCGTCTTTATTCGGTTTCTGTTCTTTAGCCGGCATGATAAAGATCTGATCACACTTCAGACCCCATGCTGGATTATTGGATTGAAAGACAAGTGATTTATTGTCAAATGACCAGTATGCTTCAGCATTGTCACCACCAAAAGTCAGTTGTTTGACTTTCTTTAGGTGTTTTTCCTGCTTATAGTGCAAGACCTGCTTTGCCGGTTTTTGAGCAGTTGCTGTAACACACATCAGCGTAATAACTAAAAGAGATAAATTTCTAAATAACATGCTTAAAATTTTATTGATTGAAATTTCGTACCTTTGCACGATTTTAAAACGTCGCAAATATCGTAATAATAAAATGAATTCAAATGAAAAAACACTTCTTATTTATACTAATTCTAATTTATTCGCTTCAAATTTACGGACAAAGACCTGCTGATGAGGCACAAATAAAGGCCGACATAACGTTTCTTGCATCGGATGCCATGAAAGGTCGTCTGACAGGTTCGGTTTATCAGGATATAGCTGCCGAATTCATTGCGAGCAGATTCCAGCAGATTGGTTTAAAACCTAAGGGTGACAAGAATTCATATATGCAGACTTTTTACTATGCACCTTCTGCCGATCCGCACAATACAAGTAATCTTCACATCCACGATGGTGATTCTGTCAAAATCATCAATGTGGCAGGGTATATAGACAATGGAGGTAAGTCCACCATCATCATCGGTGCGCATTATGACCACCTGGGTGAAGGTACCAGCAGCTTCAGTCTTTCTACGGAAGGCGGAATACACAATGGTGCGGACGACAACGCTTCAGGCGTAAGCTTGATGATGCAACTGGCAAAATCTCTGTCAAAGGTAAAATCCAAGTATAACTACCTTTTCCTTGCCTTTTCCGGAGAAGAATTTGGTCTATGGGGATCCAATTATTTTGTAAAACATCCGACAATAGATTTAAATAATGCAGCTGTTATGATAAATCTGGACATGGTCGGTCGGCTTAAAGATGACAATACCCTGCTGGTGGGCGGTGTAGGCACATCTCCTATCTGGAAGGAACTATTAGAAAAAAGCAATGTTTCGCAATTAAAACTGACCTTTGACGAATCGGGCTCAGGACCATCAGATCATACATCATTTTATTTCAAAGATATGCCGGTACTGTTCTATTTCACAGGTCAACACTCCGATTATCACAAGCCTTCAGATGATACAGAAAAAATCAACTTTGACGGAGTAATGAAGATATATGAAAACATCTTTTCGCTTGTTCGTTCACTCGAAACAATAGATTCCATTCCATTCACAAAAACAAAGGAAGAAAAGCAGGAAAGGGTAACCATGAAGGTAACTCTGGGTATTATGCCTGATTATATGTACAATGAAGGCGGACTCCGAATAGACGGCGTTAAAGAAGACAGGCCGGCGGCTCATGCCGGATTAAAGTCTGGTGACATTATACTTGGATTGGGTACGTTTTCTATCACTGATATCCAGACATACATGCATGCGCTGAATAAAATAGAGCCCGGACAAAAAGTTCAGGTGAAATTTAAAAGGGATGGGAAGATCATGACTTCCGATGTGCAATTTTAATAAACAAGACAATGTTCAGATGGATTTTCATATTTTTTCTGACTTCAGTTTTATGGATAGGATGTGATCCGACTGAATTTTCGGTTGAAATTCCTGAAAAAAATTTCCGGGGACTGTGGATGGTAACTTCTGTGGATGGTCCCGTAAAAAATGATGCTGCTCTGCCGGCTATGAAGAAATTCAACAACGGCAGATGGATTCAGTTTAATCGGGACAGCACTTATACAGCCAATATAAAGGGGCAATTTGATTACGGTCATTTTGCTCCACTACTTGACGGAAAAGATTCGGTCGAACTGAAAAGCTTTCGCGGTGACACTTACCATCTGGCAGCACAGTATAATGGCAAGGGAATTGGAAAAATATTGCACCGTATCAATGTCCCTACCATGACAGATACTTATGATTACATATTCAATTGTAGCGTCCGAGAATATGATTATGACTCTCCGAAATATGATCCATACAGTTTAGTAAACAACAGATGGAGGCTTCCTGCTGAAACCAGTGAAAATGATTCACTATTGGTTGTTCGAATGGTCAACCACATTGATTTCTGGATTGCCTTTTTGAATACTGCCAACAGGTTGGAATTAAAATCATTCAATTATGCTAATATGAATACCTGTTTCGAATTTTCCAATTTTGGAATAATCATGAATAGATTTAACAACTGGGAAAGCACATTCAAAACATTGTTCTATAACCGGGCAGAAGCTGAAAGAGCCTATGAACTAACGACGCAGGCTATATACCGAAGTAAATATGAGAAAAACGACAATGCCTATCTGCAGGGAATCAATCTTTTTAAGAAGATAAAATACCAACTTCTTCACCCGTCTGAATAAGATTTTACAACTTTAGTTCAGTATATTACTTTTTCCCCCGCTAATAGTTGAAAACACTGCTTTTTCAACCATAATAATGCATATTATTATCTCACAAATTGAATAATATCTTTCAATAATAATAAAAATCCCGGTAAATAATGGATATCAGGTAAATTGGTACAGGTAATTCAAAAAATTTGTCGGAACTACTGGATTCGAACCAGTGACCTCTTCCCTGTCAAGGAAGCGCTCTAAACCAACTGAGCTAAGCTCCGAAAATAAAAAAAGGCCATCCAAAGATAACCTTTCTATGTAATTTAACTGAAAAAAAATTACTGTGCTGGAGCTGTAGTATCAGCAGCAGCTGGTGCAGCAGCAGTATCAGCAGGCATAGCAGCCTCAGGAGCTGGAGCAGCAGCTGAATCAACAGTAGTTGTAGTTTCAGTTTCAGTAGTAGCTGGTTCGCTTTTGCATGAAGTCATACCGAATGATACAGCAGATACTACAACAAGAGAAAGAATTAATTTTTTCATTTCGAAATAAACTTTAAAATTTTGTTAAAACTAAGGCAAAGATAAGGCAAGTTTTTATATCCACAACTTTTTTTTAAAAAAATTTATTTTTTATAATTACCTGATAATCTTTATCTTATCAATTCATGAAGTAAAAATATTTGTTAATATTTTCTAAACTGCTTCAGAATTTTCTTAAGATTTTTTTAACACTTCTTAACCTTTTCTTTTATCTGCACTTTAAAGAAAATCAACATCCTGAATATATGGGTACCTCATCAAAAATTCAATTGCCTTATGCAGGTCATATCCCTCAAACACTACTTTGTGCAGCATAGTTATAATCGGGGCATGAACCTTATAATGTTTGATAAGACCATTGGTTATACTCAAGACTCTGACACCCTCAGCAAGACCATCCATACTGCCTGCTATTTCTTCACGAGACTCTCCCCGTGCCAGTCGTTGTCCAAACCTATAGTTCCGGCTCGACTGACTCGTTGCAGTCGCTATTAGGTCACCTATTCCGGCTGTGCCCAAAAATGCACGAGCCGGGACATTCATTGCCTTGCCTATATATATCAACTCTCTCAACCCTCTGGTAATAAGTAGTGCCTCCAGGTTCTTACCCATGCCTATACCATTGAGCATGCCTGTACATAAAGCTATCACGTTCTTTAGGGCTCCTGCGAGCTCAGCTCCCAACAACTCCTGTGATCCAAAGACAGCAAATCTGGGACTATCCAGAACTTTTTGGCACACTTTAACGACTTCTTCATAAGGTGAAGCCACGACCGTAGCTGCCGGCTGCCTATCCAGAATTTCACGGTAAAGATTTGGACCTGACAGGGCACCTATCCTGATTACGCTCGTTTCTTCGCGAATAACCTCACTCATGGTTCGGATATTATCTTTTGAAAAACCCGTCAACTTATAGTCAAAATCACCTTTAATATCAAAACCCTTGGTTCCATGTATTAATATATGTCGGGGCGTCAGATATGCTGTCACTTTCCGAATTGTTTCACGGAAAAACTCGGAGGGCACAATCGGGAAAATCAAGGAACACTCTTTACCTATCCTGCTGATATCGTTAGTAGCCTTAACTCTGTGGTGAAGGTCACATTCATACATCCGATGCTCCTTATTGATAGCATCTACTACTTCCTGACGACGTGCATATAGCAATACATTGGAATTATGCGACAGCAAATGGGATATGGTCACGGCAAATGTACCTGAACCAATAACACCGACAGGCTCCTGAAATACCAAAGGAGAAACTCGCATAACAGCAGATTAAGGAAAGTAAATTTATGCTACTTCTTGCTATTATTCCTCTGTTCGGCTATTCTTTGTTGCTCTTTCAGCATTTCGCCCAATCGTTCAGAGAAACCGCCTTTTTTCTTGGGTTTCTTCTTGTACGCATCCATTTCACGCTGAATTTTATCCTGACTTATCAGATAATTCTTTGTCACAACGGTCTGAACAATATTGATAATATTACTGAAAACAAGGTAACACGTCAATCCGGAAGCAAAACTATTGAAAAATGCCATAAAAAATACAGGCATTATGTATTGCATATACTTCAAGGCAGGATTGGCTGCCGTCGTGGTAGTGTCTATTTTCTTGAAATTGTACCAGGTGTACAGCAAAGTCGTCACCGTCCACAATACCGTAAATAAGCTTAAATGGCTTCCCAGCATAGGTACATGAAAGGGAAACTTAAAGAATACATCATAACTGGACAAGTCAGTAGCCCAAAGGAACGGCGCTTGCCGAAACTCAATCGCGGCGGGGAAAAACCGATACAAGGCAAACCAGATTGGCATCTGAAGTAACATCGGAAGACACCCTCCCAAAGGATTGACTCCAAACTCCCTGTAAAGAGACATAGTCTCCATCTGAATTTTCTGAGAGTCATCGCCATACTTCGCCTTAAGTTTATCCAGTTGCGGCTTGAGCGAAGACATCTTTGATTGAGAATAAATCATTTTATAGGTCAAAGGCCAGAGAGCCAATTTGACAAATAAAGTCAGTAAAAGAATGACCAGTCCCTGACTTGACATAAAAGAACCCAGGAATTTAAAGATCGGACGGATAACCCATCTGTTGATTGATCCCATGATGCTACTGCCAAATTGCACCAGATCTTCCATACCGTTTTTATAAGCTCTTAACCGGTCAAACTCATTAGGACCGGTGTACATCTTCATCTTAAAGGAAGCACCTGTATTGAATGCTGCAGGAATGGCGACCTTAGCATCCGTTTTCTTCAGGTATTTATCGTTCTCAGTACCTTGTTTGATACTCAGTTCGGCATTCTCAAACGGCTGCTCCGGAATCCATGTAGAGTTGAAAAACTGATTCAGATTGGAGATCCATTCAAGTTTTTTCCCATCAAGTTTTAACGTCTTGTCTTTGGAATAAGAGATATAATCGCTCGACTCACCTACTTCCTTAAAATACATTGTGCTGTAAGTCCTTTCATAGGTATGGTTCTTCTCGAGAGGCATAATGTCATTTACCCAATGGATGGACACTCTTTTGGAATTATCCAGACCGGGATTACCAATTATTTTAGCCTCATAATCTATCTGATATGTCGCTGAATCAAACGTATAATTTTGCTCAAGAGTCGCATTGGCTGGTAAAGCAGTAGTAACAACAATTTTATTTCCTGATTTTTCAACCTGTGATGGTAGTGATCCTGTGCTAAGGAGGGTTCCATTGGCAAGTGGCAGGATATATTCAATCAAATTTCCCGAGACATTCTGCAGGTATAACGGTTCTCTTACTTCATCGCCCTTTTCATTTTCCCGGCTGGTTTTATATTTTTTTAAGCGAATTCCTTTAATACCGGCCCCGGTATTTGTTACTGTCAGTGCCAGTAAGTTATTCTCAATCGTTACATCCTTGGGCTCTTGTTTTATCTGAACAGCAGTCGAATCCTTGGCTATTATTCGTGCAGTGTCTGTCTTAGACTGTGTGACAGCAGCCACAGCTTTTAAAGAGTCAGTCGCCATCTTATTTATCTTCGCCAGCTCGATTGAATCCTGATGTTTTTTGGCGATTATAGATTTTTCATTGTTACTGTTATTCACTGTAATCCATACAGTAAACAGAATGGCGAGTAAAACAAAGCCTATTATATTATTTCTATCCATAGGAATTCTTGAAAAAGTTGCTTAGTAAATGTGCTAAAAAATATTTTTCCACATCATGCTTTCCAAAGGTCTATCAGATCTTTGATTGTATTTTGCGCTTTTCTTATTATTATAATAATTATTTATGTCTCCTTCCACCTTAAAGTATATCAATTGACCTATCGGCATACCCTTATACACTCGTACCGGGTGCGAAGTACTAATCTCCAGCGTCCAATGGTTACAAAATCCGACATCTCCTTTTCCGGCAGTTGCATGTATATCTATACCCAACCTGCCCACACTTGATTTACCTTCCAGAAACGGGACTGTTGCATGAGTCTCGGTATATTCCTCCGTAATACCGAGGTAAAGAACATTGGGCTGTAACACAAATCCTTCGTCCGGAATTTCAAAGGTCTCTATCTTATTATGTTTTCGGGCATCAAGGATCTCATCTTTATATGTAGCCAAATATTTACCCAGATGAACGTCATACGAATTGGTCCCGAGGCATTCAATATCGAAGGGTTCAATGACAATCGTTCCTTCTTCGATGCTTTTTAGAATCTGTTTATCAGATAGTATCATTTTTTCAATAAAAAGGGAGACCGACTTATGTCAATCTCCCAATAATTCATTAAGAAATCAAATAATTTACTCTTCGATGATTTCAAATGCCACAGAAGACTGAACATCTTTGTGAAGGATTAATTTAGCAGTATAGCTGCCAAGACTTTTAACCTCTTCCTCGATTAATATTTTCTTTCTTTCTATATCGACACCAACCTGGTCTTTCAGAGCATTTGCCAATTGAACATTGGTTACAGAACCAAAAATTTTACCATTGGAACCGGCTTTTGCACCAATTTTCAGGGTAACATCAGCCAGCTTTGCAGCTATTTCTTTGTACTCATCCAGTCGCTTAGCCTCTTTCTGCTCTTCTTGTCTAATCAGATCTTCCAGCATTCTTCTGTTACCGGCGTTAGCCACGACCGCAAGACCCTGGGGAATCAGATAATTACGACCATAACCATCTTTTACTTTAACTATTTCATGTTTTCCACCGACTTTATCGATGTCTTTTAACAATATAATATCCATTTTATTTTCTGCTTTTAGAGGTTATTTTAATAAGTCTGCAACATAAGGCAACATACCAAGATGCCTTGCTCTTTTGATTGCAGTAGCCATTTTACGCTGATATTTCAATGAATTGCCTGTAATTCTGCGGGGAAGGATCTTTCCCTGCTCATTGATAAACTGAAGTAGAAAATCAGGATCTTTATAATCAATGTGTTTGATGCCGAATTTACGAAACCGGCAGTATTTTTTTCTATTTTGTCCCAGATTAGGATTACTCAGGAACTTTATATCATCTCTTGAAGCCATGTTCAATTTTAATTTTAATAGTTAATAATTATTCACCTACATTTTCAGCAGAAGCATCTGCAGATTCAACTTCAGCTTCGACCTTAGCTTCTTCAGCTTTAGCAACAGGAGCCTGGCGTTTAACAGGTTCTTTTGCTGTTTCTTCAGTCTTAACCTTTTCCTTTACCTTACCGATTTTACCGGCTCTTTTGTCTGCATTGTATTTGATGCCGAACTTATCGAGTCTGACTGTAAGGAATCGCATAATACGTTCATCACGACGTAGTGCAAGTTCCATCTTAGCTATTACCTCACCTGATTCTGATTGAAATTCGATGGTGTAATAGATTCCGGAAGAACGCTTGTTGATGTCATAGGCAAGTTGCTTTAAGCCTAATTCATCTATGGCAACAATCTTACACCCTTCTGCTTCCAGCATGGATGTATATGTAGCCACTGCCGATTTTAATTCATCGCCCGACAGCACAGGATCAACGATGAAAGTTACTTCGAATTGCTTCATTTTTAGAAGTATGGTTTAAATTTAAGTTAAAAATTAAAATTAGGGTGCAAAGGTATAATTCCTCCGCGATATATACAAACTTTATGGATAAATATAATCTCAGCAATGACTTGCATCTTATATCAATGCACGGAAATCATCTCTCCGCTAAATTTTTTCAATGTCCTTATGACAGCATCAAACAGACTTTTTTATTAGTTCCATTCTCCATCGGATCATATCAAATCCACAACCATCCAAAGTAAATATAAGATAGCCAACAAAATCGTCAGGGAAAAAGTGAATTTTGATCTGACCCGGGCAAAGTCATCTGCCTCATCCTATATCCAATATATACAATTAGTGTTGAAACTAGGGAGCTTACAAGATACACGTGAGGCATTCTAAAAGATTATGAATACTTCAGTTTTGCTAGCCGGAACGAAAGGATACATTGAGATATCCGATAAAATTACACGGATCTACAATTCATTCATTATTTATTTTGGAAATAAAATTCAAAAGCCAACAAAAGAAAAGAGGCTGTTTAAGGACAACCTCTTTTTTTCCAAGGAATTCAAATAATCTACTTCCTTTTTTACTTTAAAAATTAATCAGAAAGTTAAAGGAAATCTGATTAATAATTGTCTTCGCGGCTTCTGAATCCACCTTTTTTAAAATTGCTCTCATAGCCACCGTTTCCTTCACGTCGTTCACGAGGTCTTCCGGATGAGAATCCAGATTTCTGAAATTTTCTATCATTGCCGAAACTTCTGTTACCGCCTCCGCGATTTCCACCGCCAAAAGATGGTTTTCCACCTGTTTTTGGCTGTGACTCTTTCACGACGATAATGTTACCGTCCACTTCGGCCTCATTCAATTCGGCTATTGCGGTGTGACCTTCAGCTGCGTTCTCCATTTCGACAAAACCATAACACTTGGACATCTGAGTTTCTTTGTCCATGATAACTTTGGCATCTTTAACTTCGCCAAATTGTTCAAAAAGTTGTTTTAAGCCTTCAGAAGTAGTACTACTGCTAAGCTTAGCTACAAAAATGTTCATTGAAAAAAATTAAATAAATTTGATAAAAATTATAAATCGTAAGTTAGACCGGGATGATTCTGAAACAAACGTGACCGTCAATTTAATAGCCAACCGGTGACTAATCCGAGACAAAGATAATAGCTTTATTTAATTTTTTATTCTTATTTTTAATTCTCTGAAAATTAATTAACTGAAGACTAAATTTATATTTTTGTTTAGTCTTAATCTTAACAATTCACAGATGAAAATTCGGCTACGCGACTATATTTTTCACCTTATCTATTACGGCATCCACACCTCCCAATTTTTTTCCACCTGCCGTAGCAAATCCAGCCTGGCCACCTCCTCCGCCATCTACCAATGAGGCTACTTCCCGGATTATATTCCCTGCATGATATTTATTTTGATTAACCAGCTGGTCGGACACATTTATCTGAATCAGGACTTTATCCTGACTTATATTAACCAGACACACAATACCCTCACCCAATTCCCTGATGAGGTTAAATCCAAGATTTTTGAGTAATTTGCTGTCGGAGACTTCAGTACGGCTGATAATTGACCTGACTCCCTCTTCGTTGACAGTTACTCTTTCCAAAAGAGTCTGTTGAAGAGCATTCACTTTTTCAACCTCCATTTGTTCCAGGGCTTTGGAAAGTGATTTATTTTCGGCCAATAATTCCGATACTTTGTGGAAAATATCTTTAGGGTTAGAAAGTAATTGCTTCAGTTCCCTGACCTGACTTGCAAATCCATTCAGATAATCAAAGGCTGCCCCACCTGTCACTGCCTCTACACGCCTCACACCGGCTGCTACAGCTGATTCGGATACAAACTTGAATACACCGATTTCACCGGTATAACCTACATGGCAACCGCCGCACAATTCTATACTGTAATTCGGATCAATGATTACAACCCTCACTTGCTGGCCGTATTTTTCTCCAAACAGAGCCATAGCTCCGGTTTTGAGTGCCTCCTCCTTCTCCATATACTTAATAACCACCGGAATATTCTCACGGATTTTCTCATTTACCAATTGCTCAATGGCACTGAGTTCTTCATCAGTTACCTTAGCAAAATGAGAAAAGTCAAAACGAAGGTTTTTCTCATTTACCAGGCTTCCCTTCTGCACCACGTGGGTTCCCAATATCTTTCTCAAGGCAGCATGCATCAGGTGAGTCGCAGAATGATTGACTGTTATCTTTTCACGTCTTGGCACATCTACCTGCGCAATTACCGAATGAGCTGCATCGGACGGTAAGCTATCTACCGTATGAATAATCAGGTCATTTTCTTTTTTGGTATCGAGCACTTTTATCCTTTGGTCTCCGGAAATCAAATATCCTGTATCACCCACCTGTCCACCACTTTCAGCATAGAATGGCGTACTCTTCAGCACGATCTGATGCCCTACCCTATCCTTCGTTTTATAACTCCTGTATTTGATGACTTCCGTCTCTACCTGAAGATAATCATATCCGACAAAGCTCACATCGGAAGCCTCATTTACGACAATCCAGTCTTCATTTTCCACCTGGGTAGCTGCCCTGCTTCTTGCCTTCTGCTCATTCAATGCAGCATCAAATCCGACCATATCAATACTTCTTCCCTTCTCTTGGGCCATCAGTAGTGACAGATCCACGGGAAAGCCAAAGGTATCCATTAATTCGAATATCTTATCTCCCGGCAATATACCGTCCGTTTCATCCACAATCTGTTCAAACCGTTTGATGCCACTATCCAGCGTCTTCAAAAAAGCATGCTCTTCTTCCTGAATTACCCGTTGAACAAAGTCAAGTTGCTGGTATAATTCCGGAAAGACGTTTTTATATTGGACTGCCAAAACCGGCACCATCTGTGCCAATAAAGGCTCCTTATAATTTAAAAAAGAAAAATAATACCGAATAGCCCGCCTTAGAATCCTTCTGATTACATATCCGGCGCCTGTATTGGACGGCAACTGTCCATCCGCCACGGCAAACGAAATAGCTCTAATATGATCAGCCAATACTCTGAAAGCAATATCTTTTTTCTCCATTGTTCCTTCATACACCTGACCCGTTACTTCTTCTATTTTATTCAGTGATGGCGTGAAAATATCTGTATCATAATTGGATTGCTTGGATTGCAGCACCCTCACCAGTCTTTCAAAGCCCATTCCTGTGTCAACATGCCGGGCCGGCAGAAGGTGCAGACTGCCATCTTTTACACGATTAAACTGTATGAATACATTGTTCCAAATTTCTATCACCTGAGGATGATCATTATTAACAAGGGATGCTCCTTCTACCGCCTTTCTTTCCTCATCAATACGACAGTCCACATGAATCTCTGTACATGGTCCACATGGTCCGGTATCACCCATTTCCCAAAAGTTATCCTTTTTATTACCCAATAAAATGCGCTCAGCAGGCAGGTACTTCAACCATTCATCATAAGCTTCCTGATCCATAGGTATATTGTGCGCCGGATCGCCCTCAAACACAGTCGCATAAATCCTTTCTGCCGGTATGCCATACTTCTGATTAAGAAGTTCCCAGCTCCATTGAATCGCTTCTTTTTTGAAATATCCGGCTCCCGGATTGGCCGGATCGCCAAAACTCCAGTTACCAAGCATCTCAAACATAGTATGATGGTAAGTATCCACTCCTACTTCTTCCAAGTCATTGTGTTTGCCACTTACCCTCAGACACTTCTGAGTATCCGCAACGCGATGATACTCAATAACATTGTTGCCCAGAAAGAGATCTTTAAACTGATTCATTCCGGCATTGGTAAACATCAAGGTCGGATCATTCTTAACAACTATTGGCGCTGAGGGGACTATCTGATGTCCGCGCTCCTGAAAAAATTTTAAAAACACTTCCCGTATCTCGTCAGAGGTCATTGTACTTACCATCGTTCCATTTTAAAATTTTGCAAAGATATATATATGCCAATATTTTAACATATAAATATTTTACTTATAAATATTTTGTAATTTCTTTGGAAAATACCCGATAGATTGTACATTTGCACAATCCCATGTTCATTTTACCTAAGAAGTACATTTTTTACGCAAAAGTAAATAAACCAATTTTAGGAGAATGCAGAAAAAACAAAAAATAGTTTTTAATCAGAAAACGCTTCTTTTTGAGACTATTCAACGAAAACCATTCTATAAAAAGTATCAATTCTATGCCATTGCCTTATTGGTTGCTGTTACCTGTTTTGTGGTATATGGTTTTAATCCTTCAAAAAATAAGGTAGATGAGCAGATATCATCTGAACTTAAAAAAATTGAAGACAGATACGTTTTGCTCGATAATAAACTTAATGAATATTCAAAACATCTTGAAACCCTTCACAAAAAAGACGCTCAGGTATATTCCCTAGTGATGGGAGTTGAACCCATTGACGAATCTATCTGGCAGGCAGGGACCGGAGGTAAACATTCCGTGCGCAACAGACTGACCAGCCTCCTCAACCTAAATATAGACAAAATCGAAGATAAAGCCAATAAACTCAACCACCAGATCAATCTCCAATCCAAATCTCTTGACAAGCTATACAGTAGTGCCCTGGCGCATGAACATTTTCTAAAATGCCTCCCAAGTATAAAGCCGGTCAAGGCAGAAGCCCTGAACAGAGACATAACCCTTTTGTCCGGATTCGGAAGAAGGTTACATCCTGTATTTAAAATCTGGAGAAAGCATACAGGTATAGACTTTTCCTGCCCCAGGGGTACCCAGATCGTAGCCACCGGAGAGGGTGTTGTAAGTAAAATCAACGGCAATGGCCGGGGCTATGGCAAGCATGTTTTAGTTGACCATGGCTATGGATATACCACGCTATATGCCCATATGTCCGAAATAGATGTCAGAGAAGGCCAAAAAGTGGAAAGAGGTACACCACTAGGTAAGGTCGGCGCTACCGGAACAGCCACAGCACCTCACCTCCACTATGAAGTAAGAAAAAACGGTGAACCAATCAATCCGATTGACTTCGTACTTGACGGACTTTCATCTGCCGAATATGCACAAATGCTCAAACAAGCGGCGATAGAAGGCAAGTCAATGGACTGATTCTCCGGTTTATCCTGACAAATATAATTTTCTTATCCCCGGTCATGGCCGGTTTTCTTTTGCATTTGACATAAATATTGACCTTCTTTGGAATTTTCGTTTCATCGGTTTTAATAATTTTTTTATGCCTGCCTTGAAAGAGCTTATGAATAAAATTAATTCTCGATTATTTCGAAATATTTCCCTTATTTTGATATTTGTTTAATAATGTCAGCATAATATGATTCACGTCCATAACTTTATTGATGGCAAGTATCAACCCGCACTCTCAGGCGCTACCATACCCAATGTCAATCCTTCTACAGGTCAGGTTTATGGCACCATAGCCGATTCTGATGAAAATGACGTCAATCTGGCTGTCCATATAGCCCAAAAGGCCTTTCCCGCCTGGAGCCAGACCAGTCTGGATCAGCGATTTGCCATATTAAATCGTATCGCAGACATCATTGATAATAAAATGGACGAACTTGCCCTGGCGGAAAGTACAGACAATGGCAAACCTCTCTGGCTATCCAAAAAGGTGGATATTCCCCGGGCTGCCAGCAACTTCAGGTTTTTCGCCACGGCTATCAAACACTTTAGCTCAGAGTCATACTACGACCACCCGGCTACCCTCTCCTACACCCTTCGTCAACCTATAGGTATAGTCGGATGTATATCGCCGTGGAACCTGCCTTTGTATCTTTTTACATGGAAAATCGTCCCCGCAATAGCTGCCGGCAACTGTATCATAGCCAAACCATCAGAAATTACTCCTGTCACTGCCTCCATCCTCGGTGAGATCTGTAACGAAGCAGGTCTGCCGGCAGGCGTATTAAATATTCTGCACGGTACAGGCCCCAATACCGGAAATGCCATCGTCAGCCATCCCGACATTAAGGCTATTTCATTTACAGGAGGCACAGCCACCGGCAAGCACATTATCAGTATTGCCGGTCCTATGCTCAAAAAGCTATCCCTTGAATTGGGCGGAAAAAATGCGGCCATCATCCTGGATGATTGTAACTATGAAAAAATGCTGAAAGATACCGTCAGATCTGCATTTTCAAATCAGGGTCAGATCTGCTTATGTACCAGCCGACTGCTTATCCAGGATACCATATATGACAGGTTTAAGTCTGACTTTACCCACCTTGTATCACAGTTGAAAGTAGGGCAACCGCTCGAAACTAATTATAAAATTGATCAGGGTGCTATTGTCTCAAAGCAACATTTTGACAAGATTTTAAGTGCAATTGAACTTGCCAAAGAGGAAGGCGGAATTGTTCTGGCTGGTGGAAATAAAATCACGTTACCACCACCCTTCCAGGATGGATATTATATCGAGCCAACCGTCATAGAAGGACTAAATCAAGAATGCCGTACAAATAAGGAAGAAATCTTCGGTCCGGTGGTTACGCTTCAAAAATTCTCTTCCCTAGATGAAGCCATACAACTCGCCAATGCCACAGGTTATGGCTTGGATACCGTCATCTGGTCATCCAACACAGACACTATCCATTACCTGGCCAACAACGCTCAAAGTGGCATCGTTTGGGTCAATTGCTGGCTGGTCAGAGACCTTAGGACACCATTCGGAGGCGTCAAGCAATCAGGACTCGGAAGAGAAGGCGGATGGGATGCTCTCCGATTCTTCACGGAATCAAAAAGCGTTACACAACAATTTCTCTGAAAGACTGCCTGATTGTCTTTAAACCTGAATTAAGAGCTGTATCGGTACCGCTTTAGAATTCAACCCGAAGAATTGTTATATATTCAAATAGGGATATTTTTCGCAAAATCTTCCGATAGCCGCCTCCCTTGATTCCATAAACTTTCCGGTACTTTCAGCTTCAGGAAAGAGAATCCGGTGATTTTTCATTCTGTTGATGTTTTCAGCTTCTTCTATGATGCCTTGCTGCTCTTTGTCAAAATAAGTTCTCCTGAATCGCTCCCAGACATAGTCAATCCCCAACTCATTGGGGTGAACCATGTCCCTGTCATAAAACCGATAGTCTCTCAATTCGTCCATGAAGATTTCGTACGACGGAAAATACATTACTCTATTCGTGAATTTTTGGCATAAGTGGTGAACAGCCAGGATCAGATTGGCTTTACTTATTTGATTTTCGATAAACCCATCCTTCAAATACCTTACAGGGCTCACTGTCATTACGATTTTGATACTGGGATTTTTATCAAACAGAGAAACGAACAACTGTTCGTACATTTCAACAATTTCTGCAACGGTCGCCATTTTTTTTTCGAAAGTCTCAGAGGGTTGCTTGTGACAATTAGCGACAATATTTCCCGAGGTATTAAGGCGATAATAATGAGCTGAACCCCACGTAATTATCAGATAATCTGCTACTGTAAGGTCTTCTTGCAAATGCATGTTATCTTCATTAATCCTGACAATCAACTTCTCTTTATCCACATTATAGATTGACGTGTGGTGCATATAAGAGAAGAAAAGCCCGTCCCGCCTGAGACATATTTCTTCTCCATACCTTCTCCCGGACAAGGCATTTCCCAGACTTAAGGCGATGGAGAGCGGATTAAATAAGATGCCATGCGGATTCTCCAAAATCTTCATGCCACAAGAAGCCAGCTTTTTTCCTATATGCTGTGAAAAGCATGAGCCTGTAAGCACAAACTTATCCGAACATAGCATTGAACGGACAGGTGGAATATTTATTACGGTATAATGGTTTTCTTCCATAGTGAATTATAAAGTTAAAATAATTAAATTACAGGAAATAAAAAAGTATCGAATTTAAATCCCACCAAAAGGAAAAATCGAAAAGTTAAATTATGGATTTCATCAGAAAATTAACATTTTACATCCACTATTTATCCTGAATAAAAGCGTTATATCTGATGTAAAACAATCGCTGAGGCAAATTTTTTTGTTAATAAGATATTTGAGGAAATAGTCAAAATCCAAACATATAAAAAATTATAATTTGTCCGTAAATATGATGACAATTCATTCCGAAACAGGTTACAAATGAAATATTTATGATTATACGTTCTTGAAAAGACTATTTTAAGAATGTGCGGTTCGAAATAAATAAAATTTTAACAGTAGCAATATTTAAAAAATTTATACCTTTACTCCGATAGATAGTAAGTTTTAAATTTATTTTCAATGCAGAAATCTTTACTTGTTGTAATTACTTTTTTCTTTTTTTCTATAGCACTTAATGCGCAGGATATACATTTCTCGCAGTTTTATGCTTCTCCTCTCAACTTAAATCCGGCGATGACAGGTGTAATGAACTGTACGGACAGATTTACCATGTCATACCGTAATCAATGGGCAAGTGTCTTAAAAAGCAATGCCTTCAACACTTTTGCAGCTTCGTATGACAGAAAGAACACTGTCGGGAGATATGATTACTGGGGAGTCGGTTTTAACTTTTGGGGTGATCGGGCAGGAGAATTGAGCTTTGCTACTATTTCTCCTCAGATTTCAGGAAGTTACAGTAAGAGATTGGGCGGGAGCAGAAAATCAGCACACTATCTATCTTTTGGTGTGATGGGTGGAGCTTCCAACAGAAGTATCGACTTCCAGAGAGCTAAGTGGGGTTTACAAGCTAAAGATGGTACCTGGATAGCCAATTTACCTTCTCAGGAAAATGAAGCCAACTTTAATAATTCCTTCTGGTTTGGAGAATTAGGTGCGGGACTTTTATGGTTTTCCGTATTCGATGAAGAGAGCAGTTTTTATATCGGCGGAGCTTATAGTCACATCACCCGACCTAATCAATCCTTCCTCAATGAAGGTATAGATGTTCCTTTATATTCCAAGATAACCGTACATGCAGGTGGTGACTTTGCACTTAATGAACAAATCAGCTTGGTACCGGGTGTTGTAACCTTCTTCCAGGGACCTTCCTTCCAGGTAAATGGCGGTACATCTCTTCGTCTTTGGCTGGACAAAAGTCGCTGGACCCGTCAGGCCATCCAATTTGGTTTATGGGCGCGTATATCCAATCACTGGCAGAAAGCACTTGAAACAGATGCTATCATCTTGTCCACCAGACTTGATTACAACCAGTTTACCATTGGATTCAGCTATGACCTGAACGTATCTTCTCTTACTCCTGCAAGTAATTACAACGGAGCTGTTGAGTTCTCATTGGGTTATCTGATTTGTGGTCCTGAAAGAAGAGGTGTTTATTGTCCGACATTCTAAGACATAGAACAAAACCTCATACACCCCTGAATG
This sequence comes from Saprospiraceae bacterium, assembly GCA_024103005.1. Taxonomy (GTDB): domain Bacteria; phylum Bacteroidota; class Bacteroidia; order Chitinophagales; family Saprospiraceae; genus Parvibacillus. Next base: position 234,129 of record JAGFJA010000007.1, on the reverse strand, counting down.
TTTAATATATATGTTTAATTCAAAACAAGGTGAAAAATCCGGCGAAGGCTTTTCGATTAACAGCTTAAGCGCAGGATCGACGATTACGGGTAATATTGTAGCTGCTTCAGATATTCGTGTAGATGGCACCATCAAAGGAAATATCGATTGCAGTGCTAGAATTGTAATAGGCGAAACCGGGAAGGTTGAAGGTGACATTAAGGCTAAATCAGCCATCATTCAGGGTCGGCTGAAAGGAACTCTTAGGGTAACCGAAAATCTTGAGGTCCACAGTAAGGCCTCAATAGACGGAGATATAACCACCCAACGGCTTATCGTCGAAAATGGTGCAGTCTTCAATGTAAAATGTACTATGACATCAGGCCCGGGTAATTCTGAAAAAAAATCAGATTAATCATTGGAAAACTTCAAAAGGTCTGATAAAAAAAATGCACTGACCTATCTCCGATATACCGGAATGGGCTTTCAGCTGATTGGAGTGATTTTAATTGGATATTATCTCGGAGATTTCCTCGACAGAAAATGGAATGCAGGGAACCCCAGGTATTGGACTGCCGGACTCATTCTGGTTTTTATGTTTGCCTATCTTTATAAATTAATCAAAGATCTGAGCCGGGATAAACTTTAATTTGTTGCTGATTTCATACTTTTGGAATGTAGGGAAAATCCAACTTTTTAATTAATGGAATAAAAAACTAAATTTATCCGTATAGGTTTATGTCGGTTAAAGGATTTATAATTAGATTGATATTTTATACGATTTCAGCGTTTATCGTACATTTCAGCTTAATTTATTTATTAAATCTTGAAAAATATTCCGGCTTTTCTCTCCTCTGCATATTATTTTTCTCTGCCCTAAGCATATTATTTTATATAGGAGGAGATTATGCATCCCGTAGCAGAAATATTTATTTGTTTAATCACCTCATCATAGGGACGATGATCACTAAGATGGTGCTGTGTGCTGGTTTGGTTTTCCTTTATTATCGGGAGATGAAGCCTGAAAATATATTTTTCATCATTCCGTTTTTTGCTCATTATACTATTTACACTGTCCTCATTCTTGATTTTATGACTCGTCAGGCTAAGCGAAAAATAAGCTTTCGCCGCTAAAAAAAATATGTTTTCTATTAAATAAAAGGTGCTTCATATACCTTCCTCCCAAATAAGCAAATCCTGCCGTAATACATTCTGTTACAATTGAATTAACATTTTTAGACAGTTACATATTATAAAATCATTTATAAATTAAAACCTCATGCGAACCTGATATTTTTTATAATTTCGCAATCGTATGAGATTCTCACGATTAGAAATCAAAGGCTTCAAAAGCTTTGCCAATGATACGGTCATTCATTTCAATGAAAATGTCACCGGCATCGTCGGTCCAAATGGTAGTGGCAAGTCAAATATCGTCGATGCTATTCGCTGGGTTCTTGGCGAACAAAAAAGTGCAGAATTGCGACTGGACAAAATGTCAAGTGTCATATTCAATGGCACTAAAAATAAGAAACCCGCCGGTATGGCTCAGGTTTCATTGATTTTTGACAATACAAAAAATATTCTCCCCGTAGATTACAACGAAGTCAAAATTACCCGTATCCTCTACCAGTCAGGTGAAAGTGAATACCGGCTCAACAATGTAACGTGCCGGCTTAAAGATATCTATTCACTTTTTGCCGATACAGGCGTCGGAAGTAATACTTATGCCATCATTGGATTTGGTATGGTAGAAGACCTGCTCAACAACAAAGACAACTATCGTCGGATGATGATAGAGCAGGCTGCCGGCATTTCTAAATATAAATCACGTAAAAAAGAGACCTTATCCAAACTCCAGATCACGATAGATGACCTCAATCGGGTAGATGACCTGCTTAGCGAGATTGAATCCAATATGAATACCCTTAAAAAACAGGCACGCAGGGCAGAAAAATTTAATGAAATCAAAAATAAATACAAGGAGAATGCGCTTATTCTCTTTCATTACCGGCAACAGAGGATAAACGCTCAGATACAATCCACTGCAGAAAAGATGCAGGAAGGCAAACTGGCAGCCGAATTGAAAGAAATGGAGATCCATAATGCAGAATCAGATCTTGAAATTAAAAAAAATGACCTGATTCATCAGGAAATTTCCCTTACAGAGTATCAAAAAAAGGCAAATGCCATCCTGGATGAACAGAAAGCCCATGAAAAAAAGCGGGATATGACCATTCAAAGGATTTCATTTGTTAAGAGCAAGGCACAGCAGGCTTTGAATGACTTTGAAAGGGCTAAAAATAAAATGGACGAATTAAGCATACAAAGGGATACGCTCCAATCAAAGTTACCCGATATAGAAGCCGAATTATCCGATTTAAATGAAAACCTTTCAAATCAGCAAGCCACCTATGAGACCATCAAGCAGGAAATCAGATCATTAGAGTCAGATACTGAACCCATCATAGCAAGACTTGAGTCGGATAACTCCCGCTTATTTAACCTTGAAAAAGAAACTGCCATAGCCAGGGCACAATTGACTTCCTTGCAATCTGATGCCGGAAAATTCAAGCATCAGGAAGCAACCATCAAGGAACAATCTGCCACCCTGCAAAACCAAATAGCCGAATCTGAAAAATCAGCCGTCCACCTTGAAAGTCAGATCACTCAACTAAAAGAAGAAATCGCGGCACAGGACATCCGAATACAGGAGCTCCTGGAGATAAAGGAACAAATCACCTCCGAAAAAAGAGAAGTTGAAAGGAAGATTGATCAGACCAATCATGAGATGAAACTGCTCAAATCCCTGATAGATAATCAGGAAGGATTTCCGGAAGCAGTAAAATACCTGACTTCTACTCATAAGGATAAAGAACAAAATCTCATAGCAGACCTCATCAACTGTGAAGAAAAATATCGACCAACCCTTGAAAACTTCTTGCAAGCCTATCTCACCCACCTAGTCGTTGACACTTATACGGAAGCATTTCACCATATAAATCTGCTTTCTTCCGCACAAAAAGGGAAGGCCGGATTTATTGTCCTGGAGGCATTTTCAGATAAAGTACCACCACCTCAAGGTATTGAAGGTGCGACACCTTTGTCATCCATCATCCAATGCCATCCGAAGTATAAAAATTTATTTGACAGGCTTTTGTATCACGTTTATATTGTGGAAAATATCCATAAGGAGCATCTAAAGTTGATGGAATCTGACTCAGATATCCGGTTTGTGACGGAAGATGGAAGTATGACAGCTTCACAAGGCTACGCATCCGGCGGATCAATGGGGCTTATCGAAGGAAATTTACTTGGACGGAAAATCAGACTGGAGTCGCTGGAAGAATCCGCCATTTCATTGAAAAAAGCCGATAGTGAATACTTTATTAAACTGTCAGATATTGAGGAACAAATTAAAGAAATCCGTTTAATCAACAAATCTCCTCAACTCGACACACTCAACAAGCAGCATCAACAGATAAAAGATAATCTGATTCAGCTAAAAGTTAAGGCAGAACACCTACAGCTTCAATTGGAGAAAATATCTGCCGATGAAACTATCCTCCTTAAAAAACTGGAAGATTTTAACACAAAAATCCAGCAAAATGCCGGACCAATTGAGGAAATAAAAGCTGAGCTTCAGGCATTAAATGAGAAAGTTACGGAACACAGAGAAGAGTTGAAAATCAAGACTGCTTCTCTCAATGAAGCCGGCAATCTTGTTAATAGCATTAAAATGAATGTTGTAAAGTCAGAAAATAACCGGTCCGGAATAGAGAAGGAAATTAAAATGATTGCCGATCAGATTGACTCCTACAACGAACAGAAAAAACAGCTGGAATCCACCCAAAGTGTCAGCCTCGTAGAGATGGCCTCCCTGGAAGGTCAACTGGAAGATACTGAAAATGCCATTGTAGAGCAAGGAGACCGGTTCAAGGCGGCTCAAGCTGAATTCAGTGAAGTAGAAGGACACTATTTCGAAGAGAAAAAGAAGATCTATGAAGCAGAACAAGCCTTGAAGATTCTCCAGAAAGCTCTGGCCAATATCCAGACGATTGCAAATGAATGGAAAGACAAATGGAATGCCGCTAACTATGAATTGAACAGGCTGGAAGACAATTTCAGAATTGAATTTGGTGAACTGGAATCTTTAGATGATAATCAACTTAAACATTTAGAAGAACAACTGATTAAAGACCTGGAATCACAAAATTTAAAATTAAAACAATCCATCCTGCAATTCGGTGAAATCAACCCTCTGGCGCTGGAAGCTTACAAGGAAATTAAAACAAGATATGATGAGATCGTCACACAGAAGAATGATATCTTAGAGTCAAAAGAAAAGCTCACCCAAACCCTGTATGAACTTGAAAACACATCGACTACCAAATACCTGGAAGCATTTGAGGAGGTCAGGGAAAACTTTAAGATGGTCTTCAGAAGTCTGTTTACTGAAGATGACGACTGTGATCTCGTCATCACTAATCCGGGAAGTCCGCTTGAATCTGATATAGGCATCATTGCAAAGCCAAAGGGCAAGCGACCGCAAAGTCTGAGCCAGCTATCGGGAGGAGAAAAAACATTGACGGCCATTGCCTTCCTTTTTTCACTTTATCTGCTCAAACCGGCTCCATTCTGCATCTTTGACGAATTGGATGCTCCGCTGGACGATACGAATGTTGAGAAACTGAATAAAATCATCCGTAAATTCAGTAAAGAATCCCAGTTTATCATAATTACCCACAACAAAGCTACCATGGCTGCTGTGGATGTGATGTACGGCGTCTATATGGAACAGCAAGGCATCAGCGGACTAAGTCAGGTAGATTTCCGTTCGTTTGAGCATGATCTGGTACTGGAAAGAGTTTCTTAAAAGATTCTTCCTTTGACAATTAAAAAAATTATATGTTTGCATAGCTAACATCAAGCAATTTCATTATGGACAAATTAATCAATACACTGAAAGAGCAAATAATTGAAGCACTGAATCTTACGGATATGCAACCGGACGATATCGATACAGACGCTCCCTTATTCGGCACAGGACTTGGTCTGGACAGTATCGACTCCCTTGAGTTAATGGTTTTGCTTGAGAGAAATTATGGAATCCGGATAGAAGATCCCCGGGAAGGACGACGTATCCTTGAAAGTGTCCGCACTATGGCTTCGTATATTAGTTCTCATCAGCAATAGTAGTAATGAATGAAGAGAGGAAGGAAGTATGGATCACAGGAATCGGAATTATTAGTGCCATAGGCAAAGATGTCTATTCCAGTCTGGCTTACCTAAAATCCGGTCAAAGTCCGCTTCGACCGCTTCAATTCACCAATTCCATTCATTCAGGAAAATATATCGGAGGCGCTGTTGATCTGTCAGAAGAAGAACTAAACAGTCGATTGAAATTAGTTGACCGAGGCTATAATCGGACTGCCAAACTAGCAATTTGGGCAGCCGGACAAGCTTTGGAGGATGCCGGTCTCTTTCCTGCATTAGCCAAAATCACCTCTGTCAATGCGACGACGGTAGGTGGCATGGCATTGACGGAAAAATATTACAATGAAATCTTTAAGGAAGATAAGATAGTAGATGAAAATTTTCTGAACCAGATGGATAGTGGCTCTGTGAGTCGTGCTGTCAGACATTATTTTAATTTAAATAAATGGCACTACCACATCAGTACTGCATGCTCATCAGGTGCCAATGCCATCATGTTCGGTGCCAGATTAATCCGTACAGGCGACACGCAGGTGGTTTTGGCAGGAGGCAGCGATTCAATGAGTAAGTTTGTGCTGAATGGGTTCTTATCCTTAAAAAATGTTGACCCTTTGCTATGTCGCCCTTTTGACAGGGACCGGTTTGGGCTCAACTTAGGAGAGGGTGCTGCATACCTGGTCCTAGAAGAAAAACAGCACGCAATTAAAAGGAATAAAAAACCTTTGGCAAAATTATCCGGTTATGCCAACACCAGTGAAACGTATCACATCACAGGATCTTCACCCGACGGCAAGGGTGCCTATCAGGCGATGTCAAATGCCATCAATATGGCAGCATTGAAACCAGATGAAATTGATTTTGTGCATACTCACGGAACAAGTACTATTGACAATGATCTGGCAGAATCGTCGGCCCTGAAACGTTTATTCGGCAATAAGATCAGATTCGGTTCCAGCAAGACGTACACAGGACACACTCTGGCAGCCTCAGGAGCGATTTCTTCAGTTTTGACTTTAGGGATGATGAAGGAAGGCTTTATCTTTCCTTCCCTCAATTTTAACAATCCAATTGAAGAGACAGGTCTGATACCGGTAACAGAGTTAGTAGAAAATCCTGACCTCAGACATTGTATGGTTAACTCATTCGGTTTTGGCGGCAACAATACTTCACTCATTTATTCAAGCCCTGCATGATGTACATCCATCGATATAATTACGTATTGCCGGAGTCATGCCCGGACCTTCCCTATTTAAAGCTGGGCAAGCCGAACAATATGGATCTTCTGGAAAAAAATGAGATGCGAAGGCTGGCTCCTATAATACTGCATGCGCTTGGAAGTGCATTGTTTACAGCATTAAAAGACAAAACTGAAATAGCAGGAATTATTACAGGGACGGGTCGGGGATGCTTATCCAAACTTGAGCAGTTTTTAAATGACATGGACTCCTACCATGAGACAGCTCTGAATCCGACAGTATTTATACAGGCTACCAATAACACCATCGGAGGGCTGATAGCACAAAAACTTGATACGGGAGCCTACAATGTAACTTTTGTCAATCAAGGTCTGACCGTTTTGAATGTTCTGAAGGACAGTCAGATAATTTCAATGGAAAATCCGGAAAAAATGGTATTATTTGGTTTTTTCGAAGAGAATACCGACTTCAATCAAATGATCCATGACCAATCGTCTTATCTTAATTCGCCTGATGGCTCAAAAATTATCTATGGTGAAGGCACAAGTTTTTTTCTTGCCTCGCAAAAAAGAGAAAAAGCTCTTGCAAAAATTGATGAATTCCAACTAATTCCAACAACCTTGAATTTTGAAAAGCCTTTTACTTTTGAAGAGCTTCATCCAAATGCGGAAATAAAGGGATGTACAGCATTTTACCTGGGTTATAATAACTTGTTTGAAGAAAAAGAGTATTACCATGAATTAATACAGTTTGCCTCTCAGAAGAACATTGCAATTATTCCATTTAAAAAACAAACCGGCGACTTTGACACCTCTTCTTCCCTTGCTTTAGCCATGGCGATTGAAAAATTAGCAACAGAAAATATTCAGACAATTTATATCTTTAATCATTACAAAAGGCTGTCACTCACAATGATCAAACTGAGCAAACCATCATAATGGACCATAATACCTATACCCTTCTGGATCTAAATACACACATCAAAAGAGTGATAGCACTTAATTTTGAAAGTGAAATATGGGTCAAGGCGGAGATACTTACCTGTACTGAAAAACGTGGACACGTCTATCTCGAACTCATACAGAAGGATGAAGAATCTCATGAAATCATTGCACAAATGAGAGCTACCTTATGGGCAACAGATTATCAGAAAATCAAGCAATCCAATCCGGATTTAGCGGATTATTTCACTGCCGGATTTGAAATCATGTGTTTCGCCCTACCGGTTTTTCATGAAAAATTCGGACTACAACTTAAAATTTCAAATATTGACACCGCTTATGTCAGAGGCGCCCTGGACCTCAGAAAAGAAGAACTGTTCAGGCAAATTAAAGAAGAAGGTCTGGACCTGGTAAATCGCAGGTTGCCATTTCCCGAGGCAATAAGACGAATTGCAGTTATTTCGTCAGAAAGTGCGGCAGGGTACAAAGACTTTATCAAGCAAATTCATGAAAATATTTACGGTTTTAAGTACAGCATCACTTTATTTGATAGTGTAATGCAGGGCAGTAATCTGGAAAGCTCCATTTCCGAATCATTTCGGGCTATCGAAAGTCAAAAATCAAAATTTGATGTCGTCATCATCATCCGGGGCGGCGGCAGCAGGGCTGATCTGGCAGTTTATGACAACTTTCATCTGGCTTATCTAACAGCGCATTTCCCCCTACCTGTCATCACCGGCATAGGTCACGAAATAGATATCTGTGCCATTGACCTGACTGCCGGCAAAGCATTGAAGACGCCGACTGCCGTCGCTGCCTTCCTTATAGACCATAATGCCGACTATCTCCGAAAAGTAATGGACTCATACCGCCAAGTTATCGATCAAGCAAGCCGACGGATGCAACATATATCTGTCCAGGCAGAACTCCTGTACAGTAATATTATAAACTCTGCACGGCAAAGTGTCCAAAATTATCGTTTTAAATTTGAGCGGATTCAAAATCAGTTGAGAAACTCATTGATACAAAGAATTCAAAAACACAAATATAATTTGACACTTATCCTGCAAAAAATTGAACTGGCAAATCCACTCTTTATTTTGCAAAAAGGTTATACCATAATCACTCAAAACGGCCGACGTATCAAAAATTCCGAACAATTTAAACATAATACTGAGACATCCATTCACTGGTCTGACGGGCATAAGAAGGGTGTATTTAAACAAATAGAAAATGAGCAAAAAGAAAAATAACAATCTTTCAGAATTACTGGACGAATTAAAATCGATTCAACTAAAGGTAGAGGATGAAGCTACGCCAATAGATCAAATTCCGGATTTGATAAAAAGGGCAACAGAAATAAAAAATGAATGTGAAGCTGCACTCACTAAGCTTGAAGACCTCATACAATCAGAAATTGAAAAATAAATTAACCATAAATTAATATACAGATCATAGTCACTTTTGATGTATTAAATAATTTTGCGTTATAATTTTTTATAAAGTACCCGGAAAAGAGTTGAATCTTGGAATAACCGGATTTATCTCCTAATATTCATCCAAATGTATTTGGTTCCGGAAATAAAATGAAGAATATGCGTGCTAAAATACTGGTTGTAGATGACGAGGAAGATATTCGGGAGATTTTAGGATATAATCTTACCAAGGAGGGATTTTCGGTGGAGACTGCTTCAAATGGCAAATTAGCCCTGACAGCGGCACATTCATTTCTGCCTGATCTGATCATACTGGATATTATGATGCCGGAAATGAATGGAATCGAATTCTGCCGTCAACTGAAAAAAAATCCGGTTTTCAAAGATACGCGGATTGCATTTCTTACGGCCAGAAGCGAAGACATGACTCATATACAGGCACTTGACAGCGGAGGGGATGATTTTATTGCCAAACCCGTTAAACCGGCAGTTTTGATCAGTAAAATCAAAGCTATTCTACGCAGAAGCCATATAGGCAGTGAAGAAAAACATACAGGCATATCAATCTTTGACAACCTGACCATCGACCGTGAAAAACATTTAGTACTAAAAGACGGTCAAGAAACAGACCTCGCAAAAAAAGAATTCCAATTACTGAGCCTGATGGCAAGCCGTCCAGGTAAGGTATTTACCCGCGAGGAAATATTCCGGCATATCTGGGGAAATGACGTAATTGTGGGCAACCGGACAATCGACGTACACATACGTAAAATAAGGGAAAAACTGGGTGAGGAAGTGATTCGTACAATCAAGGGAATCGGCTATAAATTTGAACTTTGACAAAACCATTGTTCCATCGCATCTATAAATTCAAAAATCTGACTCCGCGCCAGATCGCCTATACCTGTGCGGGTATAAGTTCCGGGCTTCTATTACTTTTTATCATAATACTGAATGTCTCCGGATTGACATCATTGCCATTTTTATACCAGTTACTGTTGGCAATTTTGAATTTCTGCACCATTTACCTGCTTTGCATTTTTTTTATAGATAAATTCATTTATCGCCGAATAAAACTCATATATAAAATTATACATGATAAGAAAGTAAGTCTGAGTAAAGATATTGAGACCAATCCACCCTTTATGACCGATATGATAGATGATGTGGAGATCAGAGTAACCGGCTGGGTCGAAAACCAACAAGCTACCATAGAGAGGCTGAGAACTATGGAAGCATATCGGCGAGACTTTCTGGGCGACGTGTCTCACGAGCTGAAAACACCTGTCTTCAATATTCAGGGTTACATATATACCCTTCTGGAGGGCGCAATAGATGATGCCCAATTGAGGGATAAATATCTGAATCGTGCAGCAAAAAATGCGGATCGTCTGCAAAAAATAACAGAAGACCTGGAATCAATATCTAAACTTGAATTAGGTTCACTGGCCTTGGATATCAAAAAGACAGATATTCGTCAGTTGGTTGATTCTGTTTTTGAAGAATATGAACTAAAAGCCGCCAAACAAAATATCCGTCTGATGTACAAAGAAGGCGCTTCGAGCGGATTCCAGGTCATGGCTGACAAACATTACATCCGCACAGTCATGAGCAATCTAATATCCAACTCTATCAAATATGGTAACCCCGGCGGAGTAACCAAGGTAGCGTTCTATGATATGGATGACTTTGTGCTGATAGAAGTAGCCGATAACGGAATAGGTATAGAGAAACACGACTTGATGCACATCTTCGACAGGTTTTACCGTGTGGATAAGTCAAGAAGCAGGGATGTCGGAGGCTCAGGACTGGGTTTATCCATCGTAAAACACATTATAGAAGCCCACAATCAAACCATCAATGTTAGATCCACCTTAGGAAAGGGAAGTACATTCAGTTTTACCCTCGACAAGTATAAAAAATAATCAATTGCAGGTCGAAAACAAATTAAAACCAAAGTAAAACAGTACCAACCATCCTATACCTTTCAGCAGAAAGAACAGGAAAACACCAATGCCCGCAGTCTTAGCATATTCTTTCTTAAAATATTTCTTCATAAGCCCTGTTTTTCAATTTTTTGAACATGCTTTCATAACCCACTGAAAGTAATCGGGATTGACCAGCTTTGTTTCAGATAAAATTGCCGGAATATCATAAGAATGGAGGTCTTTAATACGATTAAAAATTGTTTCCTGATTTACCGGTATCGTTTTTATGCTGAGGATCCATTCCTTCTCGTCCACCCTGCCCTGCCAATCGTAAAGGGATCTGCAGTGACGGATGTTACAGCACGCTGCAAGTTTATTGTCCAACAATGCATTTCCAATTGCAGCTGCTTCATCTTCGGATGAACAGTAGGTCGTAATAATTGTCACCCGACTATTGTCCATCTTTCTTGGTTTCATCTACAGGGCCGACAGATTCTACATCCATCTTTATCTTATCATCATCGGGCAATATCTGAATCAATTTTTCGAATATTTCATTGTGTCCTTTATATCTCCAGAATGGGACCACATCAATTCCCTGAATCAGAACATTTTTATCCCTTACCGTACCGGCTGCCAAAAGCATAAAATATTTAATATGGTCTGCCGTAAAGGAGGTAATAAATCCGCTGGAAGGAACCTGATCTATTGCCACACGGATGGGTTTATAGTCAAAATCAGATAATTTCTGCAATTGACTTATCTGATTAAAAAGGACATTTTCAAGATTGCCCTTGTCCATATACGCCCATGAGAGGGTAAATGTTCCACATTCTATCTCGAAATCAGACACCTTATCGCATCCCTTGGGCACTTGCATCTTATTGCCTACGAAGTTTACTTTCTGACAGGAAGCTTCCTGAGAGTAAGACATTGAGAATACTAAAAACAAGAAAATTCCAAAAGTATTTGTTTTCATCTTTTATTTATTTCAATTAATGCATCTGCAATTTTTCTGTCATTGGTCAGACGAGGTACCTTATTCTGGCCGCCCAGCTTGCCATTCTCCCGCATATAGGCAATAAAGGTTCCCTTTTTCAATGGTGTCAGGACCAGTGGCTGAAGAATGTTCCCTGTTATCAGATCGTTGTAATAAATATTTCTTCGCACCAGGCCGGCATTTATGGCTTTTGAAAAGGAAATTAAATTCTCCGGTTCCTCATCGAACTCAATCAACCATTGGTGGTAAGGTAGTTGACCCTGACCAGGGTTGACCTGAGGCGCGATGGTAAACTCGGCAACCTTTGCATTTGTTGCAGACAGAGCATCTTTCAGGCTATCTTCCACTTCCTTTGCGATAACATGCTCTCCAAATGCTGAAATATAATGGGAAACTCTGCCGGTAAAAATGATTTTATAAGGGTTAATTGAGGTAAATGTCACCACATCCCCAATATTATAACCCCATAATCCCGCATTATTATTGACAATCAGCGCATAGGGTACTCCGGTTCGCACGCCTTCAAGTGGAATTCTGACCGGATTTGGTTTATCGATTTCATCAAGTTCAACAAATTCAAAATAGATACCACTGTCCGTATTCAGCAACAGTGAAGAATCGCCCTGCTCATCCTGAAATGCAAAGAATCCCTCCGATGCCGGATAGGTCTCTACAGAATCAATATGTGCCCCAAAAAGCCCTTCCAACGTCTGCCTGTAAGGATCATAGTTAACGCCGCCATACACAAACATGCTGAAGTTGGGAAAGAGTTCTAACAAGGTCTTTTTTTTACTCACTTCCAGCAATCTTTCAAGATACATCTGCACCCATGGCGGAATGCCGGAAATAAGACGCATATCGAGGTGTACCGTCTCTTTCACAATGGCATCCACTTTCTGCTCCCAATCATCGATACAATTAACTTTATAGGAAGGAACCTGGCTTTTTCTCAGCCAGGAAGGAACTTCATGATTGACTATCCCGGAAAGCCGGCCTGTAGGAATCACGGATGACGTGTCCAGTTCAGGTGATCCGCTCAGAAATATCAATTTGCCGTCAAAAAAACCGGATTTGCCGGTCCTGGCGGCGTAATTGAGTAAGGCATTCCGGGCAGTACCAAAGTGATTAGGCATGCTGTCACGTGTCAGTGGAATATACTTTACTCCTGAAGTTGTACCGGAAGTTTTAGCAAAATATTTAGGTAAGCCCGGCCAAAGGATGTTTTTTTCACCCTGCTTAATTCGCTCTATATAGGGCTTAATCTGCTCGTAATCGACAATCGGAATTTTCCTTGAAAATGAAGCCGCGTCATTAATAGACCGAAAGTCATAATCTTTGCCGTAAATGGTGCGGCTCCCTTTCTCTATCAAGCGATTACGCCATTTCTCCTGATCTTCTACAGCCGTTTTTCGCCATCTGTCTATCCTCCTGGCCATAACTCCAGCAATGGGGAGAATTATTCTGGAACGCAGTCTCATTTTACTCTAGCGGTGGGTTATAGGTTAATTTACCCTTAAGTCTTCTACATGGTAGCCGGGATACCTGGCTTTATTAAAGGTAAAGGAGGCAGGAGAAACTTGTTTTGAAAACTGAGTTTTAGAAACATTCAATGTGTGATGGCTCCCATCTTTATTAAACAATTCCATCTTTACCAGCTGATTTGTCCCTTTTGTAACGGTAATTCTGGCCTTAGAAAATTCAGTCTTTCTGTTTACCGGTTTGATCTCAATAATATCTACTTGTTTACCGTCCTTTAATCCTTCCATCAAAAGCCTTGAAATATAGGACTTTGAATTATAGTCATTCAGGAAGCTCACCGGATTGATGACACTCTGGCCTGCATCTTTAGAATAGTCATTGATCTGAACTTCTTTTTGTTTCTTGCTAATAAACCATACTGATTTACCATCATTGATGATTCCCATTTCCTTGAGATCAAGGTTAAACTTATTACCGGACTGTATCAGAGTACCTTTCTCAAGTCGCGTCGATTGTCCCGGGAATTCCATTTTAAGGGAAAAAGTAGAAGTAATCTGTGTATTGGGGGCTGTATATTTTGTTTTTATTTTATTGAGAATGGATACAGCCTTGGCGTCAGAATCCTTTGAAGAAACATACGTCTTTTGTGCAGTAGAACCTTCCAGAATAAAAAGGCAACAAAATACAGTTATATAATATTTAAACATATATATAAAATTAAATTATTTTGCGTTATAGTTCGTAAAAATGTCGCAAAGATACCAATTTTGACCTTTATCATTTTTATAACATCCAAAGATTCTTAAAAATTTTAGGGTTGATTACAAATATTTGTTAAATAATTAAAAGCGCATAGAATGACCCTCATAACCTCCATCAAATCGGGATTAAGCAATCAAATTTCATTGATATATAAAGTTACAACCGAATTCTACCTGTCTATAGCTGCTGCCTTGGGGGCATTCATGTTATGGTTATATTATTTTGAGAATGAAGACATTCTCAGTCAGGGTGAATATTACAAAATTGCAACATGGATAGCCTGCCTGACTTTGTTTATCCCGGCATCGATATTCCTCCACATCTATGCGGCAAATAAAAAAAGTAAGCTATTTATCCTGATGACAGGTGTTGCAGCCTTAGCAGGTATTCTAATCTTGTATTCCCGGAATTTACAATTTGAATTAACAGCTGACTTTTTCTACCCTGCCAATAATGTATATCTGACTGCAATGCTTTTTCTATCATTCCATGGGTTAATATCCATTGGCATGTTTCAAAAGCATGAAAACATCAATGGTTTCTGGCAATTCAACAAACATCTTTTACTTAGAACCCTGACGGGTGCCTTTTATAGCTTATCATTTTATCTGGGATTGATTGCTGCCATATATGCTGTGGAGACCTTGTTTAATCTTGAAATCAGTAACAGCATTTATCCTGAATTATTCATATTCTTTATGTACATATACCAGACCATATTTGTCCTTGGCGGGATCGAGCTTTCCTCTGAAACTTACCAAAACAACCGGGACTATCCTTATCCAATAAAAATATTTACTGTATATGTCTTGATACCACTGATGTGTATCTATATGCTCATCATGTATGTATATATGGTGAAAATTCTTATAATCTGGTCGCTTCCAAAGGGAATCATTTCCTACATGGTGATAATTTTCTCTATTGCAGGTTTTCTTGCCTATTTATTGCTTTATCCGATACGGGATAGTATAGATAATAAGTGGGTAAAACAATTCTCAAAGGGATTATTTTATCTGATGGTTCCATTAATCATTCTCTTATTAATGAGTATCGGGACCAGAATTAATCAATATGGATTTACGACTGAGCGCTATTGTGTAATGCTTTTGGCAATTTGGGTTACCATAGCAACTGTTTACTTCATTCTTTCTCGACGGGACAATATTATTTTCATCCCTTTGTCCCTCGTCATTTTGTTCGTTTTATCAATTATCGACCCTTGGAGTAATCAATCCGTAAGCATGAACAGTCAGCGGCAAAGGCTCAGCGAATATTTAAGACAATTTAACGAAAAGAAACCAGTTAAATTATCAGCTCCTATGGGTCAAAATACAAAGGATTCCATCGAAAAAGAAATTTCAAATATTACTGAATATTTACTAGAAAATCACGGAAGCAACGCACTGCGAAATATGGGAATACCGCAATGGGACGAAATAGCTGATTCATTAAAGAATGATAAAACAAAAAAATACGGGTACATTTCATCATATCCTTATCTTAATGTACTTCATATTAAGAACCCTAAACTAGGCGTGTTTCAGAATTATTTTACCTTAAAATACGATTCTGATAAACAGCCTATGGAGGTTTCAGGATATTCCCAATTGTTAACTTTTAAAAACTTAAGTTCACAAACCGGAAATAATCCCGTCACACTTCAGGATGGGACCCTACATATTTTGTACGGAAAGTTGGCAGATACTGTAGATATCAGCATCTTGGTTAATCAGGCAATTACCAGGTATGGGAATGAAAATTATTCAATTGAAAAGCCAATAATTATTGAAAAGCAGACAAAAGGCGGGAACTATAAAATAATAGTTACAGAAATGGATGGATCTTTAAAAGACCAAAAGCCTGAAATCGGTCAGATGACGGGATATGTGTTTTTAAAAGATTGATGAACAATGTATTAAATATCGTAAGTTAAAATTTTAAGGTCTTTTTCTTTTTCAAATTTCTTAAATTATTTCGAATCTTATAAAGTTCATATTGGTAAATCAGAACAATTGATTGGAATCGGCGGAACTTCTGACACATGGAATATTCACTTTAAGTGAAAGCAATAGGAAAAGCCAACAATGAATTCAGTCAAATCCATAATGATATTTGGCAGTTAACAAAAAAAAAGAAGTTGCCCATTTCGGACAACTTCTATTCATTTTTCAAAATGAAGAGAAACCCTTTTGCAAGGATTCCTCTTCCCCATATTTAACTAAGATCAAACCTTATTTGACCTTAATTAATTGTAATGTCTTAATCTTGTCAGAAGATATTAGACTAACCTGATAAAGACCTGCTGTAAGCGTATTGGTTTCAAACAGTTGAGAGTTAAATCCTTTAGTTGAAGTCAACTTTCTAGAGAGAACTACTTTACCGAATTGATCACTAATATTTACAACAACGCCTTCAGACAGTGCGGATTCAAATTCCAGATATACTTGCGAACTTGTCGGGTTAGGTCTCAGGCTGATATCGGAAATTGTATTCAGCTGACCGATAGGCTTAAGGATATCTACGTCAACAGGTTC
Organism: Saprospiraceae bacterium; assembly: GCA_024103005.1. GTDB lineage: Bacteria > Bacteroidota > Bacteroidia > Chitinophagales > Saprospiraceae > Parvibacillus. The sequence goes on along the minus strand of JAGFJA010000007.1, from coordinate 217,654 downwards.
CGTGTTACCATCATTAATACCCGGATTGTCAAGCGTACAATCCACATCCACATAACAAGTTGTAGTACAACCATTAGCGTCAGTCACTGTAACTTTCAGGTGTAGTGTCTTGAATGAGATAGATATCTGTACGGTTGGCGTATTCTGACCACCGATGATATGACACCATCCATTCAGGATTTCCCAGTAATAAGTATATGGTGCTGTTCCGCCGGTCACATTCACAGTAAACAAGTTGTTGCTCGAATTACATAATACTTCGGTAGGTATTACTATGTTACAGCTCATATTTGTCTGGAATGAGTGGTTGATTATCTGAGTATGGTTTACCTCTTCACCACACAGGTTGGTGTAGGTGTAGGTTCTTTCTTCAGTATAGGATCCGTCAGGAGCTGTCTGACCATAGTTGATAGTTGAGCTCAGGTCAACCTGAGTACAATTCAATTCAGGAAGGACAGTCGGGATTGGAACCACCTGGTTACAATATACAGTAGTATCGTTGCCAATAAAACTGAAATCAAATTGTTCAAGTGCTTCTAGGACTACTTTCAAATTCAATTCACTTGTATTTCCGCATGGATCTGTTGCAGTCCATTTGAAGAAGTGTTCCTTGGTTACATAATCACCCTGACAGGTAGTCTCACCATCTTGTTCACTAAATGTAGGAGTAATCACGTTACCACATTCATCAGAGGCAACCACTGCGTCAGAATTATCAATCATGTCAACAAAGTCATCAAAGTTATCACATCCGGTGTAGATAGTATTATCCACGATGTTAAACTGAGATTGGAAGTCATAGGAGAAGGACAATACAGGAGGAGTATTATCTTCTACAATCACTTTCTGAACTTTAGTTGTGACATTTCCACAGTAATCAGCAGCTGTATATGTTATGGTATAGTAGCTGGATCCGTTACAATTGACTACATTATGGTCAACAGTCGCAGTTACCTGAGCCGGTTTGTTGGTACAATAATCTACTGCAATTGCATTAGACTGACCCAGATCGGTTTCACAGATAGCATCCGGAACATAGATTACTGGTCCTGTTGTATCAACTACATTTACAGTTCTAGTGAAAGTACTAGTATTTCCACATGCGTCAGTAGCTGTATATTTCTCTTCCAGAGAGAAGTTATTAGGACATCCCAATTCAAACTTAGTTCTTTCAACAGTCAGTTTTACATTTGAGCAATTGTCCGTTGCCTTCACTTGCGGAATAGAATTCTCACAGTCAACATTTACAATATTTTGTGTAGTGTTGAATACAGGTGGCGTATTATCGCTCAACTGGAAGAACAGCACGTAAGTTGACTGGTTTCCACAGTAATCAGCTGCAGTCCATGTAAATTCATACATTGTTTTGTATCCGTCAGTCAGACAATTTCCATCAATCTCACGACTATTAAAGTCAAGTGTAATATAATCACACTTATCTTCGGCTTCCACCCAGGTCAGAGCCTCTTCCTTGGAAATATTTTTCCAGTCAGCACACTCCAGGGTGATGATATCACCGGTCAGGTGTCCTGCGTAATCAGGATTAATCATATGAATAATAGGAGCCTTGTGATCATTATGTACAACATATTGAGTTGCATAAGTAGTGTTCTTACATGCATCCCTTATCGTCCATGTCCTGATATAATTTTGGCTACCGTTACATTCACCTGTCACAGGAGTGTCATTAGAATCGTAAGTCAATGTAGAACAATTATCAAAGGCTACTGGCCATGTATTATCATCCTCACATACAAATTCATCGATGTACATTACCTGAGGTGCTGTGGTATCCTGAACCTGAACATAAAGTTGAAGTTCTTTTCTGTTTCCACAGTCATCAGTTGCACTGAATACTACATTATATTGCTTAGAATATCCGTACAACCAGCATGCATCCTGGTTTTCTTCATTCACCTGCAAGTCAATTGTAGTATTACCTGAACAAGCATCAACTCCTTTAATGAGCTCATTTACAGGCTTATTCAACCATTCAGGATATTCATTATCACCACAATAAGTAACAATGGTATCACCTAAAGAGTATGCAGCCAGGTTGCCATCAAGCGGAATTATTTCAGGTGCTGTATTATCTACTACATTAATTTTCTGAGTATAAGTAGATGCATTACCGCAGCAGTCCTTAGCCGTATATGTTCTAAGTATAGTGTATGAACCGGCACATGATCCGGGTACAATCACATCTGCAAAGGAAATATTAGCACATTCACATTCATCTTCTGCCTTAACTTCATAAGTAACCGTAGATGCTTTGTCACATGAAACAGTTGCATCTTGAGGAATTACTGTAAATACAGGTGGAATTTCGTCCACTATTAAGATGTCAAACGTGAAATTGGATACATTTTCACATACATCCTGAGCAGTAATCTCGACATGGATTTTCTTGAAGTAACCATTGTTCATACAGTCACCTTCAGAAACTGTCTGGTTCATAGATATGATAGCAGCACCACAATTGTCTGTTACAGAAATCTCATCACTTGTAAGTGTAGGCAGTGTCCAGTCAGGGTTCATAGCATAACACTGAAGAGTGATGGTACCACCATTAGGTACGTCTGCAAACTCAGGATCATTGATATGAATTACCGGTGGCACATCGTCAAATACAGTGATCGTCTGTGTACATGTGGAAGAGTTTCCACACACATCAGTGGCCTTGTAAGTTCTGGTCAACACGAATCTGTTTTCACATGTCTGATCAGATATTACATCGCTCACCCATTCAACAGTTACCTCACCTTCACAGTTATCTGATGCTACCACTGAATTAACATCCGGAATCGGAACTTCAGAAGCACAAATCAGATTCAGAGGGGCAGGACATTCGATAGTCGGTGGAATCAAATCCGCTACTGATATAATCTGTGTGCAAGTAGATGAATTTCCACAAACGTCGGTAGCCATATAAGTTCGGTGTAGTTCAAACTGATTAGCACAAGTCTGTTCTACAATTTCATCACTTACAAAGGTAATGGTCACCTCGCCCTCACAGTTGTCTGTAGCCTGAACCAAAGAGGTGTTTGGAGCAGGTACATCAGCCGCACATGAGAAGAGTAAATCATTAGGACAAGTAATTACAGGTGGAACGTTATCGTTTACTGTAATAACTTGAACTCCGGTGCTGAAGTTACCACATACGTCCGTAGCTTTATACGTCCTGTGGATGACAAATTGGTTAGCACATTGCTGATTTACAATTTCATCGCCTACGAAAGTGATTGTCACGTCGCCGATACAATTGTCAGTAGCACTTACCAGGTTAATATCAGCTGCAGGTACATCACTTGCACACACCAGATTCAAATCAGCAGGAACAACAATAACCGGAGGAGTCACATCATTGACTGTAATAGTCTGTGTTCCGCTTGCTGCATTACCACATTCATCTGTCGCTGTATAGGTACGGTTGATTATGTATTTGTTTGCACAAACAACATCTGAAATAACATCCTGAGCGACAGTCACAGTGACATTACCGGAGCAATTATCAGAAGTAATTACCTGATTAATATCTGCAGTCGGAACTTCTTCTGCACAACTAACTGTCAAAGGACCTGGTACAGTGATCTGAGGTGGAGTATTATCAAATACAGTAATCTGCTGCACAGCAGAAGAAGTATTTCCACAAACATCCATTGCCTGATATGTTCTGGTCAATACATATTGATTTGCACAGTTACCTGGAACAATACTTTCATTGATTAATGTAATCACCACAGCGCCACCGCCACAATTATCAGAAGCCTGACCACCAGCTGCAATGAACTGACTTAGGTTAGCATAAGGAGCAGGCACATCGCTGGAACACTGCAGACCTGAAATATCCGGTGGACAAACGATTAGTGGCGGCACAACATCATTTACAGTAATTATCTGTGTTCCTGTTGCAAAATTACCACATTCATCCGTTGCCTTATATGTTCTGTTAATTGTATATTTATTTGCACACAGTTGATTCACAATTTCATCACTAACAAAAGTTATAATGATTCCTTCGTTACTTGAGCAGTTATCAGAAACCAATACCAGATTAATATCCGGTGCGGGCACATCAGATGCACAAGATACCAGCACTGGATCCGGCACTGTGATTGCCGGTGGTGTTGTATCTGAAACATCGATTGTTTGAGTGGCAGTAGCTGAGTTTCCGCATGCATCAGTAGCCTTATAAGTTCTGGTAACGATAAAGCTATTCGGACAGTTACCCGGAGCAGTTGTTTCACTTACAAAAGTAAGTGAGATTATGTCAAGTTCACCCTGGCAATTATCACTTAGGACTCCACCTGCAGCTATAAAATCATCCGCTGTAGCGTATGGTTCAGGAACTTCTCCACCGCACTGAATTCCGGATATTGGGGGAGGTGTAATAATAATTGGCGGAACATTATCATTCACATTAATAATCTGAATATAATCAGAATAGTTACCACATTCATCCGTAGCCCTATATGTTCGTGTAATGGTAAATTTATTGACACAAGTCTGATTTGACACTACGTCTCCTACATAGGTAACCGTAACATTAGAACAGTTATCAGTTGCCACTATTCCTTCCGTATTTGGTTCCGGAACTTCAGAAGCACAAGTAAAGTTCAAAGGAGTTTCAGGGCCTGCTGTAATCACAGGAGGAGTATTGTCCACAATATTAATTATTTGAGAACAAGTTGCCTTATTGCCACATTCATCTTCAACCTGATATATTCTGGTTATATGTATTCCTGTACCACAATCTCCGGATACCTGGTCGGATAGTTTAGTGAATATTAACAATTCTCCGGCAGTACAATTGTCTGAAACGGTACCACCTGCTTCAAGAAATTCTCCAAGTGTAGAATAAGCCGGAGGCGCATCATCTGAACACTGTGTGCTTCCATTATAGACAGGACATGTAATAGTCGGCGGAACTAAATCCACTCTCCATATAAAGGTTATAAAGGTATCAGCTTCATTTCCGCAGTTATCGATAGCCTTTATATACCATTTCTGAGATTTGGCACAGTCATCACCTGATACTTCATCCGGTGTTACTATAATAGTATCGATAGCACAATTATCACTTACCTGGCCTAAAGAAGTCAGTACTAATGTATTATCAGGAAGTGACACAGGATTACATCCAAGGTCAACTTCTGTACGAGGTACATCAGGGAATGTAGGTTTAATGGTATCAATTGACCATATATAAGTCATAAAACAGTTAGACTGATTTCCACAATCATCAGTTGCTGTTACAGTATAAGTTTGAGTCTTATTACAATCATCTCCTGTAACTTCACCGGCAGTAACTACCACTGAAACTATCTCACCATCATCCGATACATTACCGGCCCCCTCTGCCACTGAACCTTCAGTAGGCATAGTTTCGGGATTACATCCCAGGTTGAATGGTTCTGAAGGGCAGTTTTCGAATACCGGTGGTTGTGAGCCATCATTTGTTTTAAAGTAAACAACACAGTCTGCAGAGTTTCCACAAGTGTCTGTTGCTGTTACAGTATAAACTACGGTAGGCCCACATGGTCCTTCTATTTGTGTATGTGATGTTGTAATTGTTTTTACACCACAGTTGTCAGTTGGTGTGCCTGCTGACTCAAGTGCCAGTTGGTCCGTTACCTGAGTAATATCAGGAACACTGATTGGGGCTGTCGGACAATTGACAAATACCGGATTCTGTGTATCATCTTTCCATGTATAGGTAATATAAATGGTAGTTACGTTGCCACAATCATCGATAGCCTGTACAGTAAACACCTGAGATTTTATACAAGTACCCATAATCTGACCGGCTGTAGCAGTAACTGATAAAATGTAACCGTCAGGATCAGTTGCCGTTCCGGCACTTTGAATAGCCATATCAGTTGTAGGCAATTCATTATTCGCAGGATTACATCCCAGATCATTGAACGGAATTGAATTTTCAAATACAGGCGGTTGAGAATTGCCTGAATTTGTGTATCTAACAGTACAAGTATTAGAATTACCACATTCGTCAGTTGCTGTTACATGGTATATTTTAATAGTACCACATGGTCCTTGTTGTTCTTCGTATGTAGTAGTAACAGTCGGATTATTGGTACAATTATCCGAAATCACACCTACTGCAGTAATTGCCATTTCCTCGTTTGGTTCAACACCCTGAGCCAAAATTATCGGAACTGTCGGACAACTGGAGAATGTTGGTGGAACCAAATCATCTTTCCAAGTATATGTTACTGAACAAGTAGCTACATTATTACAATTATCGGTTGCAGTTACTGTAAAAATTTGCTGTTTATTACAAGTTCCTGTGATTGGTCCTGCAGTGATAACTTTATCCACCTGACCGCAATTATCTGGAAGAATATTGACCAAATCCTGAATCCATGCAGGCTGAGGAAGGTTGACCGGATTACAACCCAAATCAATTGGTTCAGTCGGACAATTTTCAAACACAGGATTCTGATCATCAAATGACCATTTCAAAGTCACAACTTTGGTGGTTGTATTTCCACATCCGTCCTTAGCTGTTACTGTCCAATCCTGAGTTTTATGACACTCACCTGTAATCGGTCCGCCAACAGCAGTAACAATAATATTATTGCCTGAAGTACAGTTATCAGTTACTTCACCTGCTGCCTCTATAGCATCAGGCTGAGATGCACCGCCCTGTCCAAGGCAACCCAACTCTAAACCTTCCGGCGGAGTCGTATCAGCAAACACTGGTCCCTGAGTATCACTTGTCCACTTATATTTAACCGTACAACTGGTTGAGTTTCCGCAACCATCAGTAGCTGTTACCACAAATTCCTGATTTTTAGTACAATCACCGGTGATTGCACCAGCAGTTGCAGTAACCGTCACACTACCAGAATTGTCATTAATCGGCCCTACTGCAGCTATTGCATCATCAGTGGTAGGTGGCGTCGGATTACAACCCAGATCAATTTTAGATGAAGGGCAGTTTCCGATTGTAGGAGGAATAGGGTCAGAACCCCAAGCCAAAATAAATACACATGTCTGCTTATTTCCACATTCATCTGTAGCTGTTACTGTCCATGATTGGGAATTATTACATCCTCCACCCTGAGAATCAATATTCCCACCGGAAGCCGTAATAATTAAATTTTCATAAGCTGTACAGTTATCTGAAATTGTACCAACCTGCGCAATAGCATCTGCTGCTGTCGGAGGATTGGTACCCGGAATAACTATCAACTGACCAGACTGACAATTAGAAAATGTCGGTTTCTTAGTATCGCTTTTCCAGTTATAGATTATTGTTCTGGTAGCAATATTTCCACAGGCATCTTTAGCTTTCACTGTCCATGTCTGAGACTTATTACATGATCCTGTCACGCCTCCACCGGTTGCATCCATTGTAGGCGTTCCGCAATTATCGCTAGCTGAACCGGCATCTGAAATCGCCTTGGACTTAGTTGGTGCAGATGGATTACAACCCAGGTTAATTGTTTTTGTACTTCCATCAGCAAAAACCGGAGCTTCAGTATCCGTACTCCATTTAACTTGAACAATTACAGAAGCGTAATTGCCGCATGCATCAGTTGCTTCAACTTTCCAGTTTTGAATTTTAGCACATGAAGTGGTAGAAGTGATATCCAAAGGAGTTGCTACGATCGTCAATTGATTTTTAGGAGTACAATTATCTGAATAGTCAGCTGCATCAATGGCATCCTGTGCAGTCGGTCCATTGGTACGACATCCTACAAGTACAGGCACATCCGGATCACAAGAATAATGAGGCTTTGTTTGATCGCGAAGCCATATATATGATTTAATACAATCCACTTTAGGCTCACCATTGTCATATTGTCCATTTTCATTATCATCCTGATAGATCCTGTATGTTCGGTCATACTGTATCGAAGTACAAGGGTCAAAGTCTGAATCCTCAATTACTTTCATCTTTATCGGATGACATGGATTCTTACCCTGAGATGCTCCAAACTTGGAATTAAACTGAGCAAGTGTGGTAGATGCAGCAGGAATAGGAGTATTACAATTATAATTACCTGACGGCTGGTTACCACAAACTACAGAGAACGAACAATTGTTCACACAAGTCAATACTATCTTTATAGGACAGGCATTGCTACCCGGAGGTACTGCCCAATATGTTTCCACAGTGCCATCTACAGCAGGGAATGGATTGGAGTCATTATATTCTGTAGTTCCCGGCGCTCCGTTGTCATCATTGAAAAACTTAGTTCCCGGAGGAAATAATGGAGAAATATTGGCTACAGGGAAACCATTAGGATTCTGAACAATTTCCATATCCAAAACACCATCCTGATAGTTTTGATCACAATTTGCCATTGAATAATCAGTGCCATCTATATGAGTCATCAGGATACCGTTGATCTTCTCATGGCTACATTCTCCACTTTCTATATATCCTAAAATAAATGCCTGATTGACAATGTTTGTATTGGTCACAACTCCGGTACCATTGGCATAACCCGTAACCGGAATATCCTGACCACAAGAATTATTAAGTAACAGACAATTGGTTGTTGCCTTTAACTTAAAACAAAAAGTCGCCAAAATGGTAGCCGGGTCTGCCGGAAGCGGAAGGTTACCAAAATCCCATTCCAATGAGCGTGTGGTAGCATTATACACAGGCTCAGGGGCATTTGTTGTACCTACTAAAGGATCTAATGTAACCGAAACACTTCCGGGCACAAAATCAGCATTTGAAGGAATTGGAACGGAAAGTTTATAATTTTTTAATGGCTCCGTTCCTACGTTTTTAATATTAACACAATAAGTCAGTTCCTGACCGGGAGTGCATATATAAGGTACAGTTGGAGGAGCACCGTCTATGGCAGTAAGTTTTATCACTTCATCCGTTTCGGGCTGATAAGCATCTACACCAAACACTAAAACAGACATTGTATAAATATCACTCGTCGTACCAACACGAATTATCGTGCTTGTCTGACCATTACCTATCACATTATTCACAGCGGGTGTATTGGGGTCATTATCATTACCATTATCCAGGTAAAACATTGCCACATCAATACCGTAGTTGTTCAAATATGTGGGATTTCTGTTATTTCCACCTGTATTGATAGAAGAGTTGAAGAAGTTATTGGTAGAATTTGAACTATGCGATAAGCTTTTGAAGTTCCCTGTATTTAACTCCTGTATTTTAGCATAATCACCTGTCAATTCACGATCACCTTCACCTGCCAGGAAACCTAATTTAACATTTACATCTCCACTTTGAACTGCCTGAAATCCGACAATCGGAATATCAACTATATTGTTTGTAGAATTAAAGGCATGTCCCTGGAAAATTGCTATGTTCTTGGTCTTCATCTTGCTGTTCTGATAAACAACGACCATCGCCCAACAACCAAAATAACCGACCCCGTCGGCATTTCCCTGAACAAGGGCCATATCAGCCACAGTATATGTTCCGGATCCCTTAGACTTAACATAGTCGGTTACATCTGCGTAGCATGAATATATCTGATAATAATCAGTTGGAGGGTTTGCTATAAACGATCCGGTTATATTTTGATAAGAATCGGTACCGTATTTTAATTTAATTTCATTTTTGGTAAAGGTCCGGTTTTGGGTCTGACCCTGGAAAGTCCTAGTTGCATCCACTGTGTTACCTGCAGTACCTCCATTATTTGCTCTACCTGTCCAGTAAAGTGCAGCATATAAAATCTGTGTACAATTTTCATTGACACCATCTTCTACTGCAAAGTTAAAATCAGACGAAGAAGAGTTCCATGTATCATCATCATTATCTATATCAACATATACCATATCACTATTACCATTCTGACCTACATCTGCATAAGGCATTCTAATCAGGTTGGTATTACCAAACATGGTATAATCACCTTTAACACTAAATATTTGATCAGGTGTCTTGGCAAATGGAACCACAAGCTGCGCATCCATATAACTTAAACAACCAATCACAAAGAACATCAATATAGATATCCTTTGTAAATTAAATCTATAACTTAATTTGTCTAAATAATTTTTCATTGGAATTAATTTTAGATGTAAGGAATTAATTACCCTCTGAAACCCTGACTAGTTTGACAACATTGGCAGGGAGTTGAGTATTTACTTCATTAAATTTTTCAATTGGCACATCAAATGCCGGCACGTACACCAAATACTGCAACGCAGTAAGCTGTTGAAGGAATTCCGGTTTGAAAGTAATTTGATTCAAATCTTCACCCGGCTTATAATTAATTACAATGATTTCAACCTGACTTAAATTAGTGATATACACCACCTTTTCATTCAGGAAAATATCAGTGGAACTGGATATCAACCTTTTCGGCAACTCATTACCGTAGGTCTTTATCTCTCCCTGATCGAAATAAACAGTTGGTAACATATCCCTGTATATGCTTTTCAGATGAGCCGCCTGAGCACCTTGCCCTGAGCCCTCCAATCCGTCAATGTAGGAATTGTACTCCTGTACATTCTGACTTATTCCTTGCTGGTAGGCACCAAAAAGAAACAATAAATAAATAAAATACTTCATGTTAAATATGGTTTAAATTGAAAATAAATTCTAATTAAATCCTCAACTACATAACCATCTTCCCTTCATTCAACGAAGAACATACCCAACCAAAAATTATGAAACCAACTCATAAAAGTTAATCTCGAATTACGATTATGTACTTCCTCCTTTCCTGAGAAAAAATAGTTACATAGTGTGTGTGTAATCTTATTTCTTTTCTTTTTACACCACTTCTGTTAAGCGTATTTTAATAAACATGAAGACATCTCACATCAACATTTGATGTAAGTAAGTGTGTGTCGTCAAAAATTTAAAATGACTCTATTCAATTTTACTTTCGTAAATAGAATGTTCATAAACTTAATAAGTGTGTGTAAAAAACTTTTCTTTCAATTAGTTGATACAAAAATAAGTCAAAAAATTAGTTTTTCTTCACATTTTAAGTCGATATGCACAGAAATTAATACATATATAAAAAAATTATATAAGATATTTTTAAAAAAAACAGATAATAATTAATTATTCTTTAAATATAAATAATTATAAGCATACATAAACAAATGATAAATATTTCTATAAGAAAGAGTAATTAATAAGAATAATCGCCTAAAAAAGGGCATCTTCTCCACAATCCAACCGTTTATATTAAACTTATTATAATTTATTAATTTTCATCCATGTAGATATAAAACGACATCAATGTACTACAGCCCGCTTCCGTATCATACCACCTACCGTATCTTTTACACTATTCATGATAATAAATGCCTTAGGATCAATAGCATTGACACCGTCCTGAACCCGGGAAATCTCAAGTCGGGTAACTACAGTATAAACCACATAAATTGAGCTGGAAGGCAACTCCCCTTTCTTCGTAAATCCCTTCTTTGCCTCATATAATGTAACTCCATAACCCAGCTCATGCACCAGCATCTCCCTGATTTCTTCACTGAAATCACTGATAATGGTAACACCAGTGTATTCTTCTATACCTTCAATGATATAATTAACCGCCTTGGATGCGACAAAATAAGTTAAGATGGCATAAAGAGCAACTTCGACCGATATCAAATAAGCTCCTGCAAGGAATATCATGATATTAAACATTAATATTATATCACCTATCGACATCCTTGAATTACGACTCAAATATATTGCCAATACCTCTGTTCCGTCCAAAACTGCCCCTCCCCGCATTGCAAATCCAATCCCGACCCCTAGAAACAATCCGCCAAAACTACCAATTAATAAAGGATCTTCAGTCAATACAGGAAAGTGAATAAACTGAATCGCTAGGGCAAGCCCTGCAATAGCCAGAATGCTTTTTAAGGCAAACTCGCGACTCACTTGTTTTAAACCTAATAATATAAAAGGTGCATTAAATATTACAAGCAAAATGGATAAGGGAAAATTTTTGGTAACAAACTTAACCAACAAGCTGATACCTGTTACTCCTCCATCAATATATCCATTTGGAACCAAAAAACTTTCTAAGCCAAAAGATGCACTGCCTATTCCTAAGATGATTAATAATACTGATCTTACCTGAGATTTTATCCATCCCGCCCTATCCTTACCAAATCCTGCCTGTGCCATAATTTAATTTTTATCAGGGTGAAAATATTGTTTATTTTCTTTTTTTCACATCCATATAGAATATTTTCTTATACTTAATTTATAAATACTACCTTTAGCTGCAAATTCAATTCGATGAAAATTTTAATTTTTATCAACTCTATTTTGATGATAGTATTTACCCTTAATGTAAATACACAAGCACAAACCAATAATCCAATGACACAAAATCAAAACGCTTCTAAACCACCTGTTGCACCAATTAAACCACACCCCATTGAAACTTTCGGAGATGTCAGAATCGATAATTACTATTGGCTCAACGACAGAAATAATCCGGAAGTGATCAGCTATCTTAATGAAGAAAATGATTATCTCCATAGGGAAATGGCTCATACCGATAGCTTTCAAAAAAAATTATACAGTGAAATGGTAGGCAGAATCGTTCAGAAAGATATGAGCGTACCCTATATCCGCCATGGTTATTACTACTATACCCGCTACGAGACAGGAAAGGAATATCCCATCTATGCCAGGAGAATAGATACCTCCGACGCCCGCGAACAAATCCTCATCAACTGCAACGTTAATGCTACAAACCATTCCTTTTACAATATCGGAACTATTGCCATAGACACATCTAACCAATTAATGGCTTATTCGGAAGATACTTTCTCCCGACGTATTTATACTATTCGGCTGAAAAACTTACATACAGGCGAATTTCTCCCGGATGTAATATCCAATTGTAATGGTTCAATAGTTTGGTACAATGATGGCAAAGCCTTTCTGTATGTTGTAAAAGATGAAGAAACACTGAGAAGTTATAAGGTTTACAGACATATTCTAGGTCAATCCCAACAGGAAGATACTTTAATCTACGAAGAAAAGGACAATACCTTTGGTGTAGGCATCCACAAGTCAAGGAGCGGAAAATTTATCTATCTTACCTGTTATAGTACGCTGACCTCAGAGGTACATTTCTGTGATGCAAATAACTCAAATGCTGAACTTAAAACATTTGAGCCAAGGAAAACCAATCACCTATACTATGTCGCAGATGATGGTGAGAAATTTTATATTACTTCCAACGAAAATGCCCTTAATTTTAAAATTTTAACAACAGATATCAACCATACAACCAGAAAACACTGGATTGAAAAAATACCTCATCGGATTAATGTTCTGATTGAAGATTTAGATTGCTTTAAAGATTTCATAGTAGTTTCAGAGCGTATGAAAGGAATCGTTAAATACAGAATTATTTCAGGAGAACAGGATTGTTATCTTGATTTTGATGAAGACGCCTATATGACATCTCTTGTGGATAATTACGAATTCGATACTCATACCATCAGATATTCATACAACTCACTTACTGTACCCCCCTCCGTCTTTGAGTACAATCTGGATACCAGAGAACAGAACCTTTTGAAAGAAGCTGAAGTCGTAGGCGGATATGACAAAAATCAATATCAATCCGAAAGAATCGAAGTAAAATCAAGAGACGGAGTGATGATTCCCGTCTCACTTGTTTATAAAAAGTCTTTGAAAAATAAGGAGGGTAACCCACTTTTGCTATATGGTTATGGCTCTTATGGTTACAGCATCGATGCAAGTTTTTCATCTACCAGGCTTTCCTTACTTGACAGAGGTTTTATCTATGCCATCGCACACATCCGAGGCGGTCAGGAATTAGGCAGACAGTGGTATGAAGACGGTAAGTTATTAAAGAAAAAAAACACATTTAACGACTTCATAGATTGCGGACGGTATTTAGTTAGTCATAAGTATTCCGATCCAACCAGGATGTTTGCTATGGGAGGCAGTGCCGGCGGATTATTGATGGGAGCTGTTATCAATATGGCTCCTGAATTATTCCGTGGGGTAGTTGCTGCCGTTCCTTTTGTAGATGTGGTTACGACCATGCTGGACGAGTCAATCCCTTTGACTACCGGCGAATTTGACGAATGGGGCAATCCTAAAATTAAAGAATATTATGACTATATTAAGTCCTATTCACCGTATGACAATGTCATGCCACATCGATATCCGGCATTACTCGTCACGACAGGACTCCACGACAGTCAGGTACAATATTGGGAGCCTGCTAAATGGGTCGCCAAACTTAGGGCAACCAAGCAAGGCAATGAACCCGTTTATCTTTATACCAACATGGATACAGGGCATGGCGGAGCAAGTGGTCGTTTTGAAAGATACAAGGAATATGCACTTGAGTATGCTTTTATCTTAGATCAGCTTGGAATCAAAGATTAATTAACTTTTTCATAAAACAATATGGATAAAAACTCCTGAAATAATTCCGGCGCTTCACAGTATAAAATAATGTTTATATAGAAGAACTTACCTTCTTCATGATTTCTGCCTTAAGCTTGTTGTAATCCTCCTCATTGATAGCTCCGGACACCTTCATACCGTGAAGTCGCTGAAGGGCATCCAGTGTTTCATTGGTGGAATGGCGAAAATCATTTTTATGTTGCTCTTCATATTCTTTTCGCACCTGTGCAGAATATTCTTTACCTTTTTCAAACTTTTCATTATAGAAATTCTTAAAACTGCTCCAGTCAAAATTCAGAAAAGTCCCACCTTCCGAGAAATGCCTTTTAAAAACTTCGCCAAGTGCATAGGTCGCTGCTCCGGAAAGAGCTGACACAGCCACTCCGCCAATAATACTTCCCACAAAAGGTACCATTTTGGCAAGCATCCTGCCACTCAAGCGGGCAACACCACTGGAGGTAAGAGCCATGATGGCAGCCTTGCCTTCCGTCTCCTTGAAATCCACGTCATACACCTTACACAACCTTCTGATCATTTCAATCTGGACAGCTGTCACTGCCATAAAATCGGCTACCGGAACAGGTATAAGACCGGCTCCCATAGAAAACACAACCGAGTTCTTTATAATATTGTCAGCTTGTTTGACCAATAGCTGTTCATCCTGATTATTCATATTTTTACTTTTTTATACACATAACAAAATATAGTCAATACATCGTTTCACCATTTCGACCAATCTGTTGAAATAGACGATATAAATTTCTTTTTTTGGAATCTTTTGACAATAAATGTACATTTGCACCGAAATTAAAATTGTTAACTAAAACAGTGTAAATGGACCCCGACTCACATGATTCGATATTATACCAAGCAACACGGAGCATTGATCGAGTTGCCGGATTATACGGTACACTGTTGGATCAATATTGAACCTCCTTTCTCACATGATGAGTTGGAAGCATTATCTGACCGTCTGAATATACCGCTTGACTTTTTTACCGACCCGTTAGACATCGACGAAAGGTCGCGTTACGAAAAAGAAGGGCCTGTACGACTTATTGTCATGAACTCACCCATCCTCAATGAAACAGACAAGGAAAACGAATCTATATATATTACCATTCCTATTGGTATTATCTTTAGTCCTGAAAGCGTGATTACCATTTGCGCTCATGAGAATCCCGTCCTTGAGCTGTTTTTGGAAGATAAGATTAAAAATTTCAACCCTGCCAACATACAACACTTCATTTTACAGATACTTGAACAAAATGTATATCGGTTTATTTCCTGTCTGAAGAAATTAAATCTGAAAAGAAATCTGCTCGAGCAGGAATTGTATGACTCCTCCAGAAATAGTGAATTGTGGCAGATGCTCAGAATAGAAAAAAGTCTCGTTTATTTTGTCAATTCATTAAAAGCCAATGAGTTACTTAAAATGAAAATGAAAAGGATTGACTTTTTAGGCTTGGGGCTAAATGAAGAACTGGAAGAAATATACGAAGACTTGATCATCGACAACAGTCAGGCCCTTGAAATGGCCAATATCTATGCCGTCATTACCGGCAGCACCATGGAAGCATTTGCCAGCATTATTTCCAACAATATGAATGTCGATATCCAGCGACTTACCTTTGTGACAATTATGCTCATGGTACCTACCATCATAACAGGCTTCTATGGAATGAATGTCAAGTTACCCTTTGCAGAAAGTAATTTTACAGCTTTTTATATCATTATATTCTCGATTATTATCGGAGTCGGCCTCATTTATTTCCTTCGCCAAAAAAGAATAAGATAGTCCATTTACCATCGTATTAAATTGCAAATTATATCTTTATTTCCCTATTTTTTTATAGCTTTGCACAATTAAAATGTATTGATAGAATATAGATTATTTTTGTTCAGCTCAAAATTGATAAATAGAATACAAACTAATAAAAGCTAATAAATAAGGTAAAATTTAAAGGTATTTTATTCTAATCACAACCATCTTCCGAACCGAAATAATTTTTTAAATCGATTTATTGATATGAAAAAAATGCAGATTTTGTTAATTCTAATCATCCTGAGTTCAATCGGGGTGTTGATATATGCCAGCAAAGACCTTTCAACCTATGGAAACTTTCAAATGGCAAAAGATTCAGGTGTCAAGACAAAAGTGGTAGGGGTCCTGGCTAAAGAAAAACCAATGGAATACAATCCCGCCAAAGATCCTAACTACTTCTCCTTCTTTATAACTGACAATCAAGGCGAGGTAGAAAAAGTTATCCTTCGGGCAGCAAAGCCGCAGGATTTTGAGAGGTCTGAGCAAATAGTTGTAACAGGCAGTTACAGAAACGGGCATTTTGAGGCATCTGACCTACTCATGAAGTGTCCATCAAAATACAAAGACGAGGAAATTTACATTAAATCAAAAGAGATTTGATCCTTTCTTTTCAATCTTAATCTTCTATGGATCAAATTCAATATGTTGGGGAACACCCAATCTTCGGTCTCATTGGCCACGCTCTTGTTATAGGAGCCTTCGTTACTGCGTTGCTTTCCGCATTTGGTTATATATGGTCATACCGTCATCGGGATGACGCTCCGGTGGCCAATCAATGGAAGCAGCTGGCAAGGAATTCATATTTTGTCCATGCCTTCAGTTGCCTTTCCATCTTCATCCTGTTGCTGTTTATGATGGCCAACAGTTATTATGAATACTTCTATGTATGGTCACATGTCAATGACAAACTTCCGATGCAATATATCCTGGCTGCCTTCTGGGAAGGTCAGGAAGGCAGTTTCCTTCTCTGGATTATGTGGCATTCTGTCATCGGTGTAGTTATGATTTTCAAAACAAAGGAATGGGAATCGCTGACCTTACCTGTCCTATGTATGGCACAGGCCTTCCTTTTGACCATGATATTCGGTATCCATATTCCCTTCGGCGAGACCGTGACTAAAATAGGTAGTTCACCATTTGTTTATTTGCGGGATGTCATGGATGCCCCTATTTTCGCCAAACCCGACTATTTATCCGTAATAGAAGGAAGGGGAATGAATGTTCTTTTACAGAATTACTGGATGACAATCCACCCTCCTACCCTGTTTTTAGGGTTTGCATTGAGTACCGTTCCATTTGCTTTTATAGTTGGAGGGCTTATCAGTGGGCGGCATAAGGAAGTTTTAAAAGCGGTACAGCCATGGGCTCTGATCAACGGCGCTATCCTTGGACTAGGCATACTTTTAGGTGCAGCATGGGCGTATGAAGCTCTTAGTTTCAACGGATATTGGGCATGGGACCCGGTTGAAAACATGTCTCTGGTACCCTGGCTTATCCTAATCGCCGGCCTTCATACCAACATCATCGCCAATTCTACCGGCAGATCCGTTAAAAGTACCTATTGGTTTTATGCTTTGACCTTTATCATGGTTCTATTCAGTACCTTTCTCACAAGAAGTGGTGTCTTAGGGGATTCATCAGCCCATGCATTTACCGAGATGGGTCTTGAGTGGCAACTCATCATCTTCTTTATGTCCTTTTTGATATTTTTTGTCATTTTATATTTCAAAAAATCAGGATCAATCATCGACATTAAGCAGGAAGAGAGCATTTCAAGCAGGGAGTTCTGGATGTTTATCGGGTCTATAGTCCTTATTTTTGCCTCAATCCTGATCTCATTCACGACATCTATTCCGGTATATAATAAATTATTGGACTTCTGGGGTGGATTATTTCATATAAACCTCACTTCATATCACAGATCTGCTCCACTGGATCCCATAGCTCATTATAACAAATTTCAGTTGTGGACTGCCATATTTGTGGCTTTATTGAGTGGATTTGCCTATTATTTAAGATACAATGAAAAGAATTTTTCAGTCAAAGCAAAGGCTTTCCTCATCAATATGAGCATATTCCTGGCATTGGCTATTTTATTTAGCTGGATAGCTACCTTCTTTATCCAGATTCCATCCTGGCAATATTTTCTATTCTTCGGAGCAGGTGTTTTCACCTTCTTCGCCAATCTTTACTATCTGATTAAATTTCTCAGAAAGAAACCCCGGCAGGCCGGAAGTGTCATTGCACACATGGGTTACGGACTTATGCTTATAGGGATTATAGGTTCAGGATTGAATAAAAGATTCATTTCTACCAATCCTTTTACACAAAAAGGTATGATAGCTGACGAAGATCTTGGTAGAAATGTGCTCCTGATAAAAGATGCACCGATGACTATGAGCGGATACGAGGTGACTTATCACGGTGATACAATTTTCGATAATAACCGCACTTTTAATTTGAGTTTTGTCAAATTAGATAAAAACGGACAAAAGACAGAACACTTTAACCTCAGACCAAATGTCGTCTATGAAAGGGATTTCTCAAAGGTAGCAGCCAGTAACCCATCCACTCTCAGGACGCTAACCAAGGATATTTATGTGCATATCGCATCCTTACCTCCGGAAGAAATCAATGCCGAGCAGGCTAAAGAGAAAGAAGACAGCCTTAAGTTTGAAAACTATACGGTCAATAGTCACGATACTGTTTTTGCCAGAAAAATATTTATTAAGGCAGGTGATATTCACTTAGATCCAAAAAACAAAAACTATACGCCGGAACCCGGAGATATCGCAATAAGTGTGGACCTGGAGGTAGGCAATATGAAAGACGACACCTTGTACAAAGTACAGCCGATGATTGTCCTTAGAAAAGAATTGCTTTTAAATTACGGCGCTCAAATCAATGATCTTTCAACTAAAATAGAACTGCACCCTGACATTTTCAAGCCCCTTTTTGACAAATCTAATGTCAATACACATAGTTTAACACTCAAACCTGGTGAACATTTTGAAATCGGTGGTAAAAAGATGATCTTTAAGCAGTTTAAAATGGCAGACAAAGATCCGAAAAAGATTATCGTTTCAGGTGTTCTGACAGATGAAACCGGGAAAATAATTGGAAATCCAAGTTTTGAAATAATTGGAAATTCTTCCAGAAGTGACAAGGTTTATCTGGCTGACGCAAATGCACTGATTGCCATGATCAGAATTAATCCGGACACAGAGACAGCTTCATTCGAATATAATGTAATCAATGGATTGAATAAAAATATTCCGCTTAAAGTAGCAGAGAACTCTACCAGATCTGATTATATTGTATTGGAGGCGGTTGAATTTCCCGGAATCAACTTTTTCTGGCTCGGCTCTCTTATGATGATGGTAGGTTTGGGTTGGAGCATTTTACCCAAATTAAAATCGAAAGTTAAAAGTGCCCGCGCCGCATGATCATATTCAAATAATCGGCTCAGGAAATGTAGCCTATCACCTCGCTCGTCGCTTTGCTTTCAGTGCGAAATGTCATAAAATTAATATTGTCGCCCGCAGCAATAGCCAACGATCAATTTTTGAAGCACTGTCGGATAAAGTTAAATTTTTCGGACCTGAACAATTCAATCCTGAAATAGGCACATCCATAATCGCGGTATCAGACGATTCCATTCAGGACGTGGCAGGGAAATATTCCGACTACCCACACCTGATGCTTCATACCGCCGGCTCTGTCAATATAGACGTGTTAGGGAATGCAGGTTTGAATAATTTCGGTTCTTTATATCCTCTCCAGACCTTCTCTGCCGGGAAAGAAGTGTCCTGGAGTGAAATTCCTGTATTCATTGCAGCTAATAATGAAGAAAATTTAAAACTTACCTCTGCGTGGGCTCACGAGCTTACTGATTGGGTGCATCCTATCTCTGATGCTCAAAGACTTTCACTTCATATCGCTGCCGTGATAGCCAACAACTTTACCAATCACCTTCTGGCAGAAGCTGACTCATGGCTAAAAAGCCATCAATTAAAATTTGAATTTCTGTTGCCCCTCATCCATGAAACCATCGAAAAACTAAAACTCATGTCTCCGTATGATGCACAGACAGGCCCGGCAATACGCAATGATAAACGTGTTATAGAAAAGCATTTGTCCCAACTAGACAACCGGAGTAATCTGAAAGATATCTACCAATTACTCTCACAATCGATCCGTAAAATGCATGAAAAATAACTATCCAAATCCCATCGTCCCTTATTTACGTTAAAAATTATCAAATACCTGTATTTTTTACTTAGTTTTGCCCATTCATTTATGATATTTATTTTATCCGAAACTCAACAAAGAAAGAAGTCTCTAAACTGACGATATGAAGAAA
This sequence comes from Saprospiraceae bacterium, assembly GCA_024103005.1. Taxonomy (GTDB): domain Bacteria; phylum Bacteroidota; class Bacteroidia; order Chitinophagales; family Saprospiraceae; genus Parvibacillus. Next base: position 197,071 of record JAGFJA010000007.1, on the reverse strand, counting down.
GAAGTTAAAATTGGTTTACTGGCATTAATAGCCCTTGCTGTCGTCATTTTCGGCCTAAAATTTTTGAAAGGTCAAAATGTGTTCTCTTCAAAACAGACATTTTACGTGGACTATACAGATGTAAACAAACTCAATGTCGGTACACCCGTTTTAATCCACGGCTTCCAGGTAGGTACAGTAGTAGATATCTTTCTGAAACCGAGCAATCCGCAACTGGTAGAGGTAGAACTGGAAGTCCGAAAAGATATTAAAGTACCCAAATCTACTGTCGTTGAAATAACAGATGTAGGGATGATGGGTGCTAAAGCCATCAATATGGTATATGAAGTCAGCGCCTTGAATGATCTTGCCCAAAGTGGAGATTTCCTGAAAGGTAGAACAAAAGGAACACTCGCCTCTATGTTAGGCGACCCCTCAGAAATCAATAAATATATGACACAGGTCCAGAATGGCGTCGGAGGCGTAATAGATACATTGTCCGTTTATTTTAAAAATATGGACCACAGTCAGGGAATTGGCTTAGCATTAGCTAATTTACAAAAAACCATAGCTAATCTCCAGCTAATTACCAATCAACTGAATATACTCTTAGCCGGCTCCAACGCCAATCTTCAGGCAACCTTTGCAAACCTCAACGGTATCACAGGCAATATAAACAAGAAAAACAAGGAAATTGCTGAACTTCTCGAAAATATAAATGCGTTTTCCGGCCAACTGAAAAATTCTTCCATCGACCAGACCATACAAAACGGTAATACTGCAATAACCACCTTAAATACCAGGATGACAGAGTTGAAAAGCACCCTGGACGGTGCCAATCATGCTATTGCCGACCTTTCCGGCATCCTTACCAAGGTAAATAAGGGCAATGGCACCCTGGGTAAACTAATCAACGACGACGACCTTTACCTCAACCTGGAAAGAACTTCCAAGCAATTAGACTTACTGATGCAAGATTTGAGGCTCAACCCTAAAAGATATGTTCACGTCAGTGTATTCGGGAAGAAACAAAAAGATTATAATATTCCTGAAAACGATCCTGCCAAATCTCTGCTTGAACAAAGAGATACCTCCGGTCAAAATTAATTGCTTTGATACAGGAGAATCTTTTACGTAGGATATATTATAAACTTCCGCCACAACTCAGACTATTAGCACGTCGCCTTGTTTACTTACCTAAAGATATTTTCCGTAAAAGAAATCAATTGGTACCGCCTGAAGGTCTTATCTATACCGGACGAGGAGATTTTTTGAAAGTTGGCAGGTATTGGCTGGACAGATTTGTAAATGATGGTGGACTACAACCAGATCATTCTGTTTTAGACATAGGCAGTGGGATAGGAAGGATGGCTCTTCCCCTAACCCAATATCTGTCAAGTGGTAAATACGAAGGATTTGATGCTGTATTTCAAGGAGTTAAATGGTGCCGGGATAATATTCAGAAAAAATATCCAAATTTTAACTTCAAATACATTGATCTTAACAATGATCTTTATAAATCCAGTGGAATTGACGCTACACGATATCGTTTTGATTATCCGGATCATTCATTTGACTTTATTTTTGCCATTTCCGTATTTACTCATATGATAGATACAGAAGTAGATAACTACATCAAAGAGGCATCGAGGGTCATTAAGCAAGGAGGAAAGCTATTTGCAACTTTTTTCATCGTGGATGAGGATTATTCACCAGCCAACCAACGTTTTTCCTTTCCTTATGACCGGGGTCATTATTTATTGATGGACGTCCGGGTACGTTCGGCCAATGTAGCATATCGTCTTAGTTACATCCGTCGGCTAGCTGAGCATTATGGCTTTTCGGTAGAATTGACCGAAAAAGGATATTGGCAAAATGAGGCTCAGCAAGAAAATAATGACTTTCAGGATGTGATCATCCTGAAGAAGCATTAATGTTCTTCCACAAAAGGTTTATCCAGCCTTCTGAGTGAAATACCACTGATCGGTCTAATTATAAGTGGTACCTTCTCTGCGTGAACTACCGAAGTATCCAATCCAAACCACCTCTCAGGGCTGGCTGTCCATTTCTTAATAGCTATTTGGGCACTTAGGATAAATTTCTCTAAAAACTTCTCTTCACTTTCATAGGACAAAACGTCTTCCAGGTAAATAAACTGAAAATCTCCTACACCATTCGATTCTTTCATAAAATGATACTTTTCAGTAAATTTCAATTCTCCTTTTTGGAGCATATCGGTAACTACCTGTCTCAGAAAAACGCTGATTCTTTGCTGTACCCGGAAGCCCAGATAAAATGTCACTCTAATAATATCATCCTTGATAAGTGAATTGACATGATAATCCATCCTGAATGGATCTTCCACCACCTGGACATGGATTAGCCAATAACAATCTGCCCGTTTTGGCTGTTTTTGCAGGATACTGTAAAGGATGCTTTTCTCAACTTCATCCTCTACATTCGATTTGGTAAGATAAACGAGGTGGGTCGCAAACTTAGGATAAGTCAAGTCTTTGGATAAAGAGGTAAGCTGATCATCATAATGCAATAATTTAACAAATTGAGTGTGCCTGCTTTTGATAATGTATGCTCTGATCCAGATAATATTCAGAAAAATTATGATTCCGGCAATAATTAAAGTCACATAACCGCCATGCCAGATCTTGCTGACATTAGCAAATAGAAAAACTAACTCAATACCTGCAAATAAGCCGGTAATACCATATTTAAAAACAGGATTGACCCTTTTCAGATTCATATAATAATAAAGCAGGATGGTAGTCATTAGCATCGTAAAGGTAATAGCCAGACCATACGCTGATTCCATTGCAAGTGGGTCCTGGAAAAACAAAACAACAGCTACACAACCAAAGAAGAAAAGTGTATTTATCAGAGGAATATAAAGCTGACCCTTGATGTTAGATGGATATTGCACCGTAAGTTTGGGAAACAAATTGAGTGAAATACCTTCCGATACCAGTGTAAATGAACCTGAAATAAGAGCCTGACTGGCTACAATAGAGGCTAGTGTAGCTATGATAATACCTGCAGGCAAAAACCAATTAGGCATAAGGGCATAAAATACGCTCTGATTAAACTCCTGGTTAACATGTCTTAGCAGATAAGAGCCCTGCCCCAGATAATTCAATATCAGGCATGCCTTTACATAAATCCAAGAAATCTGAATATTTTTTCTGCCACAGTGTCCCAGGTCGCTATAGAGTGCTTCTGCACCGGTAGTACAAAGGAAGATTGCACCCAAAAGAGTGATTCCTTTCGGATTATCTTTAAGAACCTCAATGGCATAATATGGATTAAATGCTTTTAAAATAATCGGAAAATCAACTACTTGTAAGGCTCCCAATACACCAATCATTGTAAACCAAATCAGCATGATTGGCCCAAAAAACTTCCCGATAAAATCAGTTCCAAATTGCTGAATAAAAAACAAAGCAGCTAGAATAACTATCACAATTGGAATGGTAGGAATATCTTCATTGTATATTTTCAACGCATCTATGGCCGATGATACGGTTATACTGGGTGTAATAATTCCGTCAGCCATCATCATGGCACCTCCAATTATGGCAATAATAATAAGCCATTTCCGCTGTCTTTTGACAAGTGAAAACAATGAAAAAATGCCACCTTCCCCCTTGTTATCTGCCCGAAGCGTAATAAAAACATACTTTACCGTGGTGGTGAGCGTCAGAGTCCATATGACACAGGAAACGGCACCAACAGCTAATAATTCAGACATCTTTACGCCACTGGCAACAGCTCCCATCACATAAAGGGGCGAAGTACCAATATCACCGTAAACAATTCCCAATGTAATTAAAAGGCCGGCAAAACTTAATTTACTGATATCGGTATTGTTTGCCATACAAAAAAATTTTATTTGTTTTTGATTAATAACATATGGATATGGTCTATCCCATCTTCATCATATACTTCTCCTTCGATTACAAAACCAAGGCTCTCGTAAAACTTCTGTAAATAGACCTGAGCGCCTATTTTTATGGGAATGTCTTCATCTTCGGCCTGGATAATGCGGATTGCTTCTGTTATGAGTTGGCGTCCATAACCCTTTCCTCTTGCTTTTATGGTAGTCAAAACCCTTCCTATGGAATAACAACCATCAAATGGCTGACCCGGCGGCAACAGCCTGCAATATGCAACCAATTCATTATTTTGATTATATCCCAATAAATGAAAAGCAGCGACATCTAACCCGTCAATATCCTGATATATACACTGTTGCTCGATTTGAAACACCTGCTCACGCATATACAGTATGTTGTATAATGCTAAGGGACTTAAATCCTTGAATGGAACTACTGAATATGTCAGCTCTGAGTTCAATCGGGCAAAACTACAATATTTGATTTATTTGCAAAGTCATCGACGACTTTTACCACTTCTTCAGGTTCCAGATATGACTCAAAGTACAACCTTCTGAGCATTTTCTGCCCATTATTTAATTCAAAGATAAATTCTATACAGGAAACCTGCCTCTCAGCCTTATAACGATAATGAGCTGAAACAATTTTCTCCTTGTGCTCATTTCCAAAGTCATTCAATTCTGCAAGTGTTACTGAACATGCTTTCCAGACTGGCGGTTCGCTGAACTGTATTGATTCAAGCCTGTTCAACACAGTCTCACGGCCAAGGTAATACAACAAATTACCGACTTGTGGTCCTCTGTCCTTATTCAGGAATATAAGGTACATGGCTTTAAAACTGGATTTAGGAGTTATAGGCACCATCCTGGATGAGTCAAATATTTGTTGCTGAATGTTAGTTTCGGTCCACTCAATATGGTGTAAATCTTGTCTGAACTGCTGTATCAGACCATAGTGCTCCGGTTCGAGTTTTTCAAGGATTTCTTCAGTCAATTCATGCTGGATAGTAAATTTATCTTCATCTGTGGCAAAATGTTCCAGCCAGAATTTAGCAGAACGAATCCTGCTTCCCAGCCTGTAACCTTCCAACTCTGTCAAGCCATCACCCTTTAGTTCCCGCGCAGCAGCATAGATATCAATATGTGGCATCTGTACTAAATTTTTAATCAGCGAGAAACTCGGTATATGATAATTCTCGGAAGTATTCAATTCGCTAATCTGATATATTTGGCGTTGTTGTTCTTTCTCTTCCAATCCCGAAAAAGCCCCTTCCCTTACACTGTCAAAGTCATTGTATAACTTAACTATAAAACTCTCAGAAGGACTAAAGTTGATTGCCCTCTTTGGAGGGGTACTCAACATAAGGTACCTGAGCATCTCGGGTGCTAAAAATTCATTCATTTCCCTTGCAGTTGCACCGATGCCTTTGGATGAAGACATTTTAGCACCTTCGGTAAGGAAGAAGCCATAAGGCACATTATAAGGCGGTTTTTTTCCAAAAACCTCCCTTAAAATTCTTCCTGAAACATCTCTGGAGCCACCTTTTGTTGAGTGGTCCATTCCGGCACCTTCAATAGTAATTCCCCAGGTCATCCATTTGGCTACCCACTCAAGCTTCCATGGCAACTTACCATTTCCGTCGTAAGGTGACATCTTTCCTGTATGTCCACACCCTGTAGCCCATTTTACCAAGTCCGGTCTGCATACATAGGTGACTTCTTTCCCGTCAAAATCAATGACTTCAGTCGTACCTATTCGACCACAATTTTCACAGATAACCTGAAAAGGATACCATTTATCTGATTTTTCAGAACCACTCACCTGCCTGTAGATTTCCTTAATGGCATCCCTTTTAAGCAGGATTTTCTCAATAGCCTCATTAAACTTACCGCTCCGGTACACATCACGCATCCTGTACTTTTCGGCTTTTACTCCAAGATCATCAAAAATTTTAAAAAATCCTGAGATAAAATGCTCCGCCATATCTGAATATTCAGATCCCGGAGGTGGAGGTACATTACACAAAGGCATGCCTAAATATTTTGTAAAATGATCATCCTGACCTTTTGGAATTTCATCTACAGGATCATAATCATCCGAACCAAAAATATATTTGACCTGATAATCCTCTCCTTTCAGAACCTTAAATATTGCGTCATGAACCAAAACTCCTCTCAATGATCCGACGTGCGGCTCTCCTGAAGGTGTTTTTGAATCATTAATCAGTTGTACTTCATTTTTATCCAAGGCCTTCAATACCTCTTGTGTCCAAAACATGGTATATCTTTTTTGTTAATATTACAAAGGTACAATTGTTTTAGATGAAGTCAAATCGGGCATAAGTTTAATTTTTACTTCAAAACGCTAAAATACTCATTATCAGATTTCATTTCTTTTATTTTATCTAACTCCACAATTTCATACCGCACCTGATTAATTCTTTCATTAATCATAAAATTCACTAAACTTTTCTCCAAATAAGCGGAATCCAGACCGGATTCGATCCATGCAATACTCTGAAAACCAACCCGTTCCAATATGATGCGTTTCTTTCTTACAGTAAATTCCCGTGTCTCTGTTGTATGGCCGGCTTTATACAGGGATGAAACATCAATTAACATCAACACAATCAATGAAATAAGCATTAAATTACGATAATTCTTCAACCCTGCCTGTATCCGCACAATTGTAAGTAACACCATCCCACCGGCAATCCATGCCATAGCTTTATTAAAATATACATCCTTTATCAGCGCGAAAGGCAGACGCTCAATCCAACCGACGCTTTCCAATAAACTCCAGATAAATGCTTTCCATCCAAGACTAAAATAAGCGGCTATTTTAACAGAAAAAATCGAAGTTAAAACAATTCCAAACCCTATTTTAATTACCCAATCTGCCAAGAAGACGGCGACAATCCCTGATAAAATAAAATAAACCGGAATCTGATGAAAGTAAAACAAGATGATGGGAAGCGTCGCCGTCTGAGCTGCAATTGTCACAGTAATCATAGAGGCTAATCCGTTAAATTTTAGTACCCATTCAGGCATCAACTTTTTGATTCCAGGTTCCATCAAAATTATTCCGGCTACTGCCAAAAATGATAATTGGAAACCAACGTCATACAATACTCCCGGATTGTAAACCAGCATCAAGACCGCTGTCGCACATAATATATTTAGGCTCAATCCTTGTTTGTCAAAGCATTTACCCAATAAAATGATAGTCAACATTATTGTAGCTCTAACTATAGAAGCTGCCAAACCGGCAACAAAAGCAAAGCACCAAAGGAAAAACACCCCAATCCATACTTCGCCTTTCTTGCCAAGGAGCTTTCTGACTCTGAATATTCTTAAAAGAAACATAATGTTGGCATACACCAAGACAACATGCATGCCTGAAACCGCAAGCAGATGAACCGCTCCTGTATTTACAAATGCTTGCTGTGTTGACTGATCGATATTATCACGGTACCCAAACATCAAACCCATGGCTACATCATTCAACTCATTATCTCCCAACAACAATCTGCATCGTCTGATACACCAATCTCGTACAAGATTAGCCATGTATTTAGGATAAAACTTATTGGAATCCTTAATTTTGATTAAATCAGCCGGCTTGACATAACCAATCCTATAGATACCCTGTCTTTCTAAAAAGAGCTCATAGTCAAACATACCGGGCAATTCCGGTTCGCCGACGGACTCCAGCCTAACATTTACCCTAAAAATTTCACCCGGAACTGGTAAAGTAGTCAAATTTTCAGCAAACAAAAGGAATTTACCTTTTAATGGTTGGGTTAAATTATTCTCAATTATTTCAACGGCTTCCATTGGAATTCGCCAACGCTTTGCCTTACCAGGCATGTCGATACACCGGGCAATTACCTGAATTTTCTGATTATCATCCTTTAGATGAATCAGGTGATCGTCAGAATGCCTGTCATCCAAGCAAAACTGAAGCACAATAGAAAGAACGATACTTGTCACAAAAATTAAAATCCCGGAAAGGAACCGGTTTTTAAACCCATACCCGGTAAAGTAACCTGTAATAAGGCTCAAACCGGCACACGTGCAAAAAACGATAATCCAACCTTCAGTAATAGGGACTAATAAAGGATAAATAAGAATACCGGAAACAAGACCAATCAATAAACGGAAAGCGGGTAATTCATGAATAGTAATCATTTGGGGATAAAGTTAAAATTGTGGCACTAAATTAAAATAATTTCTTCAATTGAGGTTACAAAATCAATCAAATTTCAATAATCACAAGAAAAATTAATGCACCTTGCTTTCATTCAATTATAACACAAATACTCCTTACCTTTGTCAAAAAATAAAATTGTAATGGGTAAACCGGTAATATATCCCCTGGCTGAACGCATCGTAAAAATGGTTGAATCCGCCACGCTTCAAATGACAGCCAAGGCGAGGAAATTAAAACAAGAAGGAAATGACGTCATTAATCTGAGTATAGGTGAACCGGATTTTGATACACCACAATTTATAAAAAATGCTGCCAAGCAAGCTTTGGACGAGGGCTTTACAAAATACACCCCTGTTTCGGGATTACTGGATCTGAAACAGGCAATCCAAAGAAAATTCAAACGCGACAACAATATAGATTATGCTTTGGATGAGATTGTCGTTTCTAACGGAGCAAAACAATCTATCGCCAATGCTGCTATGAGCTTACTCAACGATGGTGATGAGGTCATTATATTCGCACCATATTGGGTTTCTTACCTTGAAATCGTGCAATTAGCCGGTGGCGTACCTGTGATTGTGCAGGCCGGAATAGAGAATAATTTTAAAGTTTTACCTTCTCAACTGGAAAAAGCAATTACCTCGAAAACCAGGATGATTATTTTTTCAAGCCCATGTAATCCTACAGGAAGTGTTTACTCCATAGATGAATTGCAGGCATTTGCAGATATTTTGGGCAAGAAGGATGAGATTTACATCGTATCAGATGAAATTTATGAATATATCAATTACACCGGTCACCATGCAAGTATGGCATCAATTCCCGAGGTAAGAGATCAGACTATAACTATCAATGGCTTTTCCAAAGGCTTTGCCATGACGGGCTGGAGATTAGGTTATATGGGAGCCCCGAAGGAAGTATCCAAAGCTGTGGATAAGATGCAGGGTCAATTTACCTCTGGAGCGGCATCATTCAGCCAAAAAGCAGCAGTAACAGCCCTGGACACCGACCTGACTGAAACTTATAAAATGAGAGAGGCATTTAAAAAAAGAAGAGATTTGATTCTCTCATTATTAAATGAAATTCCGAATGTTAAATGTAATATTCCGGAAGGAGCTTTCTATGTATTCCCGAGTGTGAGCGCATATTACGGAAAGAAGACTCCGGAAGGTAAGGTGATAGAAGATGGCGACGCGCTTTGTTCTTATATTCTTGAAACTGCATATGTGGCACTGGTGGCAGGTTCAGCCTTCGGTAACGATGATTGTATCAGAATCTCTTATGCAGCTTCTGATGCGCAAATAACAGAAGCATGCAGCAGAATTAAAAAGGTCCTCGCACTATTGTCATAATATATAGACAATGGACCAAGACCCTTTATCATAACACAATCGGATTATACACTTTCTTCCTGAAATTGCTATCAGGTTACTGAGGTATTAATCAGGAAGTTTTCTTACCAAAAAATTGTTTAATTCGTCCGAAGAAAGAAGTTGTCACTTGCTCAATCTGTTCTTTTGATTCTGAGGCAAATTCAGTGATATCCTCTTTCAAATCAGCAACTTTATCAGTAGCCTTATCTTTCCACTCGGATAATTTTACTTTTGCATCGGCAGAAAACTCATCAAAATTTTCTTTTGCATCTGACAGTGCCTGAACTGATTTTTCTTTAAGATTTGAAATTACTTCAGCCGCATCTTCCTTAAACTCAGAAAATTCTTCTTTAGCTTCATCCATTGCCATTCCTGCTTTCTCTTTGGCCTTGGCAGAAAATTCTCCCAAATCTTCCTTCATATCAGAAACCTTATCTTTCAAAGCTTCTGTACCTGCAGAAATATTCTCTTTCAATCGATCTACATGATCACTTGCTTTATTTTTCAAATCTTCAAGCACGGATGAGCTCTCCTGATTTGTTTCATTTACATTCTGGGCTTCATTGACATCATCTAATTCGTTTTTGACTTCCTCAGACATACTAAGATTTTTTAAGTTGATAAATAAGATTTAAATCGCATTTCAAATCTTTGATTTAAAATTTACTTTGTAAACTATTTTTTTACTGAAAATGTTCCAATCCATATGATTTGGTGTTATAATTTTATTAAAAATATATAAAAAAGAAAACTGGATAAACTTATGGTGAAGTTCAACATTCGTTCCTCAACTAAAGCTAATTGATATACAAACTCAAAAAAGGGAGTTGCGCAGAGAGTGAAGTGTAATGCATCAACAAAGGAAAATCAACATCGGATGCTATCTTAATCTTCCTCATAAATAAAAACAGAGTTAATAAGAAATGACCATTAGACTAAATATAAGGTTTATCTTCACCGGGCTTATCATCGGTTTACACTTATTTTTTTACAAAACCTCTTAATAACCTTCCTGCCTGATCAAAGTCGGTTTTTCCCTTTTATACTCCGGAAGTAAGACTGTCAAATGCCTGATTAATTGCTGAACGGTACTTTTATCAGTAAGTTCATATCCACGCCGCATAACCCCCTTAGAGTCTATTATAAAAGCATTCATGGCAAATCGATTAACCGCAAATGAATCCTGATGAATAAATACATTCTTAATACAGCCAAAAGTTGCACTGTCTCCTTCGCTCAGAAAACTTCCCTTAAATATATAATCCGGAATACTTTTTCGTAAAGTTGTATCACTTCCAAAAGTAACTAAACGCAAATTATTTTTGCCATTATTCTGGGCATATACAGACTGAATGATTTTAGACAGTAAGCCTTTATCTATCTCGCTGACATCAAACAAGACCCAAACGCTCCCCTTTAATGAATCAATATTCAGCATCTTTCCTCCAAAATCAAGCGGCGCGCAGGAAGATATATCAATTCTTTGATTTAGTTCCTTCAATGCCCCTTGCCTGAAGTCGATACCTTTTTTGTCAAAATAGAGTCCGATCAATGGGAGTATCACAAAGCACAGCAAAATAATTATTAAGGCAGGCTTTGCTTTCCAAATACGCTTAAAAAAATTCAATCTATTTACTTATGTTCAGCCTGCATTTCAGTTGTGGCGGGTGCCTGATCCTGTGAAGTCTTTGTATCAGAAGATACTTCTTGCAGGTATTCATCCAAAGAATAAGAATCAGGCTTCTTAAAACCATCCCTATCTATAAGTTCCACATATTGTCTGTTATGATGCCATGCACCACCTTCATTGAGGAGGGCAATCATTGCCCATATCAATAAAACAATTGGCCAAAGTGCTGAAATCACCAACCCACGGGTTTCATACTTCATGTGCATAAATTCAGATACAATATAATAAGCCTTGTAGAGGCTAAGTATAATCATAGCAGGAAACATGATATATTTATGAAGATGAAAACCTTCAATAATATGGCCATTACCTAATAGGGCAATTATCACTTCGCATAGTGTAATGACACCAAGCAAAACCATACCTCTATATACAACTTTTTTACCTTCTTCTGGAGATAAGCTCATTTTATTTCTTTTTGATATTTATTACAATAGATAAAATACGAGGAATACAAATACCCACACCAAATCAACAAAGTGCCAGTACAATCCTATTTTTTCGACCATTTCATACCCGTTCTTTCGGGATACATATAAGCCGCTTAATGCATTTAACATTACTATAGTCAGAAAGACTACTCCTGAAAAGACATGGAATCCATGAAAACCAGTAATAAAGAAAAAAAGTGCACCAAAAGCTTTAGGGCCAAATGATTCCTGGGCTACCTGTCCTTTGTATTCACCAGAGGTTATTTTGAATTTTCTCTTATGCCATTCACCGTCCTTTTTATGAATTAAGTAAGTCGTACCTGCGGTAAATTTTTCGTCTTTGCCATCTGCTGTCTTAGCAACTGTACCATCTTCGTTCAGATACACACCATCAGTAGTATGAGTGCCAAAAGGATTGGTGCTGATGGACATATGTTCCTTAGCAATCAGGTTTGTCCATTCCCATGCCTGACAGCTGAGGAACATCAAACCACCGATAATGGTAAATCCCATCCATTTCACTACACCCATCCTATTTTCTTTCTTACCTTCCTGTACAGCTCTTACCATGGTAACAGAAGACAGGATTAAGATGAAGGTCATTACAGTTACAAAAATCAGAGGGGCATGATGTATTCCTCCGGGAAAAGTGGAAAATACTACGTCAGGCAAAGGCCATGTCGGTGTACTGAACCTCAACGCACCATAGGCTATCAGAAAACCTGAAAATGTAAAGGCATCCGAAATGAGGAAATACCAAATCATCAATTTTCCATAACTCGCCTTAAAAGGTGATGTACCCCCTTCCCATATTTGCGAATCATCTACATGATCGTGATGACTTACTTCTGTATGTGTATCTGTAGTCATTTATCCTTAAATTTTATTTTTCGTTATTGTTTATCTAAATAGTAAAAAGAATACAAATAAATATACCCATAATATATCGACAAAATGCCAATATTGAGTTGAAAGTTGAAACCTCAGCAATCTCTTTTCCGTAGGCTTATATTTAAGTGAAAACGCATGTAAAATCGCTACAGTCAATATAGCAAGTCCTCCAAGTACGTGAGCAGCATGTAAACCACTAATAACATAGACAAATGAACCGGAAGGATTACCATCCAGATCAACACCGATGTGGTGCATTTCTTGCCATCCCTGATACTGAAACATTATGAAAATGAGTCCAAGAGCCAATGTCGCTATCAGAAATAACTTGTAATTGGTTTCACTCCCTTTTTTAAAACCGGAATAGCTCATATGCATCGTAATGCTGGACAATATGATGGTGATTGTACTGAAAATAAAAGCATTCGGCAACTTAAATTCCAGCCAGTTTCCTGCTGAATGCCTCACAATATATGCTGATGTCAAAGCTATAAACATCATGATGATGCTTGCAAATCCAGCCCACAACGCAAACTTCAGTGGTTGTATTCCTTTATTTTTTGAAACTAACGTTACATCCATATTAAAATAATTTATCAATATATACTGCACCTAGGGCAATAAACAAAAAAAACAAAGAAGCAAACATCAGGTTCAGTGCTGATTTTTTGCTTCCACTTTTATATAAATTATATCCGAAATATGCAAAAATAATTGACGCTATTATTGTAACACTCATTGCAGTTATTCCAATGAGGGAGGCATAATATCCGAAAATAGCCAAAGGTACAATCATCAAAGCATAAATGGCAGAATTAATACCTATATTTGGGTCACATTGACCGTCTTTACTTGCTACCAGCTTATATCCGGCTTTTTTATATTCATCATATCCCAGCCATCCAATCGCCCAAAAGTGAGGAAACTGCCAGATAAACTGAATCGCAAATAAATATATGCCCATCTGATTGATATGCCCGATAGCTGCAACATTGCCTATTAATAAAGGCAAGGCACCGGGAAACGAGCCCACAAACACTGCAATCGGAGAATATCTTTTTAATGGCGTATATATAAAAGCATACGTAACCACAGCAAGCGAACCCAAAAACGCAGCTAATACATTAAAATAAGAAAGGCAAATAATTCCGAAAATCCACATCATACCGGCTACAAACACAGCATGGGAAGCAGACATTCGTCCCGCAGCTACCGGCCTGTTGGCAGTACGTTTCATCAATTTATCATAGTCTTTCTCCAATACTTCATTCAAAGTATTAGCTGCTGCTGTAACACAAAATCCACCGATAAAGAGTATTAAAAAAGGAACCCATTCAATATGGCCATTCATTGATACTAAATAAGCCATCATCGCAGAAAATACCACAAAACTTGTCAATTTGAACTTGAAAAGCAAACCATACTCCATCAGGAAGCTGACTTGTCTGGTTTCGGCACTATCTGTATATCCTTTACCCACTATGGTTATCGATTAAAAACGTTTAAAATTTCAGAATTCTTCAATTAATGAGCAATCACTTCTTCTCCTTCTGCATAGGGAGTAATCTGTGTAATATAGTCTTTTCCATCTTTACCGTAGTCATAAGGCCATCTTTCAACTTTAGGTAATTTACCCGGCCAATTGCCATGAGGCGGTATGATCGGAGTCGTCCACTCAATAGAGTTGGAGTGCCATGGATTCCTTTCAGTTACCTTCTTACCTCTCCACATACTGTAAAAGAAATTAAATACCCACAACAATTGGGTAAAAAATACAACTATGGCTGAAATCGTAATAAATTCATTCACACCTTCCCAACCGGTAAAGGAATTGAAACTATCAAATCTGTAATATCTTCTTGGCACACCTGCCAAACCTAAGTAATGTTGAGGCCAGAAAATACAATATGCACCTATTAAGGTGATCCAGAAGTGTACTTTCAGAACGGTCTCATTCATATACCTTCCAAACATTTTTGGGTACCAATATGATAATCCGGCAAACATCCCAAAGAAAGCCGCAACTCCCATCACCAAATGGAAGTGGGCCACAACAAAGTATGTATCATGAAGCGGAATATCCAGAGTAGAACTACCTACCCAAATACCAGTCAAACCTCCTGAGATAAAAAAGCTCACAAAACCAATACAATATAACATTGCCGAATTTAGGCGTAAATTACCTCTAAACAATGTCGTCAACCAGTTAAATGTCTTTATGGACGAAGGCATTGCAATAATCAAGGTGAACAGTACAAAGAAATTGGTTATAAATGGATTCATACCGGATGTAAACATGTGGTGAGCCCATACCAGTAAGGATAAAAAGGCAATAGCCATCAATGAATAAGCCATAGCCCGATATCCAAATATCGGTTTACGAGAGTTCACGGACATGATTTCAGAAACAATACCCATAGCAGGCAAAATCACAATATATACTTCCGGATGCCCAAGGAACCAGAACAAGTGTTGGTATAAAATGGGACTACCTCCTACATTTTCCAAAGCCGCTCCCTGAATAAAAATTTCACTCAGATAGAAGCTTGTACCCATACTTCTGTCAAACAAAAGCAACAACACACCAGCAAATAAAACAGGGAAAGTCAAAATACCTAAAATAGCTGTCACTAAAAAGGACCAGATAGTCAGAGGCATTTTCCACATAGACATACCCTTTGTACGAAGGTTTAAAATAGTTGTAACATAATTAATTCCTCCTAAAAGCTGGGATACAATAAACAAAGTCATACTTATAATCCAAAGGTTCATACCACCTTTAGACCCTGAAGAGGCCTGTGGTAAAGCACTCAACGGTGGATATGCCGTCCATCCTCCGGAAAATGGTCCTGTACTCAGAAAAAGTGAATACAACATTACCAATCCTGCCAAAAAGAAGAACCAGTAAGAAAGCATATTCAACAGCGGTGACGCCATGTCTCTTGCTCCTACCTGAAGAGGAATAAGGAAGTTACTGTAAGTACCACTTAGCCCGGCTGTCAATACAAAGAATATCAATATAGTGCCATGCATCGTCACCAGAGCATAATAAAAGTCCTGTGAAATAGACCCGATACCGGCATCATTCAACACTATCCACTTTCCAAGCAAGGGTTTTAACCAAGCCATATCCGCTTCAGGGAATCCCAACTGCAAACGGAAAATGACTGAAAATGCAGCACCAATAATAGCCCATACAATCCCTGTAATCAGGAACTGGCGTGAAATCATCTTGTGATCAAGGCTGAAAATATACTTTCCGACAAAACTAGACTTATATTTATCGGAGGCGTGATGATCATGAAAATGGTCGTCATATCCATTTTTCTCAATTATCTCATCAACTTCTTCTCTGACTTCTATATTTTGAGTAGACATATCTCTATTTTTTTCAATTTATCTATTGGATAATTATTCAGCTTTTGTTGAATCAGCTTTCACACCTGCATCTCCTTCAGCAGGTTTTTCTGCTGGTGCACCGGAGTTTTCTACACCATTAATCTTTATTGTCTTCCCTTGGTTAGGATCTTCAGCTTTACCCCTGATATTAGCAAGGTAATAAGATTTTTGTGACTTAACCCATTCATCATATTGCTCAGGGGTAACAATTCTGACAGCCCTACGCATTGCGAAATGACTATTTCCACATAATTCGGCACAAGCAAGTTCAAAGTCAAAGGTTTCCCATTTCATCTTACTTTCAGGGTCAGATGGATCAGCAGGTACATTCCATTCCGGATATTTTTTAAGATTGTTTCTGAATTCATCAGTTGTCATCGTAGGAGTAAAGATGAAATAGGTAGGCATACCCGGTACTGCATCCATTTTTACCCTAAAATGAGGTAAAAAGAAACTATGTAAAACATCTCTTGAATTAATCCTTACCCTGATTTTCTTGCCTTTTGGTAAAACTATTTCATCAGGTTTGAAGTCGTCCCAGTTTTTAGGGTCATTCCAATCCTGTCCCAAATCATTTGTTCCGGATATCAACTTATAATTTTTCGTACCTAATTTACCATCCATACCGGGATATCTCAAAAGCCATGCAAACTGCATACCTGTGACTTCAATTTCAATGTGGTCCTCTCCCGGTTTAACATCTTCCATCATCTTATTCCAAACCACGAGACCATTTATAGCCAGATAAGCCAAAACTATAAATGGTGTTATAGTCCAAACTGCTTCCAACTTATTATTATGTGGATAATACCATCCGAGACGGTTTTTCTTGTATCTGTATTTCCATACAAAATAAAACAATAATATATGGGTTAATACAAATACGATACCTGTAATTACCAACATTATATGCATCGAGTGATCTATCCACACTCCATGCTTGGAAGCTGATACCATAGGGCCATATCCAAACATTCTATCTTTATAATGATAAGAAGTATAAAGAGCCAGCGCCAGAAACACGATACCAAAGAGCAATACAGAAAGCGCTGTATTGTCATTGGATTGTTGAACAGCTTCCTCTTCTCCCTTTATTCTCTTAATCATCTCGTTGATCCGGGCTATCTGGAAAATAACCAAACCAACAAGGAGGATACATCCTAATATAACTAAAGTTGTCATTTATTTATAATATATTAATTTTTAACAAGATATATTACTTATTGTACATGATGATGTAAACTTTCCGGTAATAACGGATCATTTTTAGGTCTCAGTGAAAGTTTGCCTAACTGTACAAAGGTAACATATACAAACAATCCAAAAAATCCTAACATGGTACCCAACTCAAGCAATCCCGGAATAGTGAAACCTTCAACGAAATGGCTTACGTGTTCAGCACCATGTGCGCCATGATCTCCCATGCTTGCAAGCTCTTCATGAGCAGTATGTAACATCCCCGGTTTAATCATCAGGAAGAAATCCCACCAGTGCCCGAAGAATACCAGCAAACAAATAAATACCATCGGTCCAACTTTTCTTTTGGTGTAATTGCTAAGCAATACCAAGAATGGTAAAACAAAATTAATGATTACATTACCCCAAAACATTACCGGGTACTCCTGCATCTGGCGATTAAAATAAATAGTCTCTTCGCCATTATTTCCGTACCATATCAACATAAACTGAGCAAACCAAAGATAAGCCCAGAATATAGTCATCGCAAAAACAAACTTTCCTACGTCATGCATATGCTCAACTGTCACGAAGTCCATAAATTTCTGACCTTTTAAAAATATAATCATTAAAGCGGTAAAGGCAAAACATGCAACGACCCATGAAGCAGTAGCATACCATGCAAACAGAGTAGAGTACCAATGAGCGTCAACAGACATAATCCATTGCCAGATCATTACTGAACTTAGAAAACCACCAACCGGCAAAAAGATTGCGGACAACCTTTTCATTTGATTGTATTCAGTCACATCGTCTATTCCACCGTTATTATCCTGTTGCCTTGAAAGACTTCTCAATTTCACAGCGAAATATGCCCAAGCGCCTAAAGTTACTATTGTGCCGATTGTGTACCACCAGGGATTTAAAAATCCCGATTTTCCATTTAAAACAACATCTTTTGCCACATCCTGAGCATCGGTCCAGTGATAGATGTGATGATAATGAAACCAAACACCGCCAATAATCACAAGCATCAGGATTATTCCGGTAATCAAAAACATTGAGTATGCTTCCCAGATTCTTTTAAAGGCTACAAACCACATACCGTATGTCACTATTCCCATTGTCATAAGCAGTAAGGCTGCAAATGCTATTCCGGTGAAATACATAGTATTATGAAAGAAATTAGACCAGAATCGAGTATGTAAGGCATCATCTGAAAACCATGTCCAGGCCATACAAATAATTCCTATTGCCATGAAGGCAAATAATATATTTTTGTATCTCTGTCTAAATATAAATTGATCCATTCTTGCTGTTAATTTATTGGTACTTTATATTAACTTTCGTTTGCTTTATTTTGCGGTGGAAGTTGAATCTGTTGTAGCTGTTGTTTTGTCGGTCTTTGCAGATGTCAGGACAAAGTCAGTCTTATTCAACGTATTTTCATTTTCATTATATTTCAACCCTTTTGATTCAGCCTGCAGTGCTCTGATATGCTGAATAACCTGCCATCTTTCTTCATAAGATAATTTGTCTGCATAAGAACTCATCACATTCTTACCATGCATGATGGCAAAGTAGTATCTACCATTTGAGGAATTTATAAAATCATCACTTGTGAATATTGCCGGTTGAGCAGGATACTTTCCATCATCTCTGACCAGATATCCGGATCCGTCACCTTTTTCACCATGACAAATACCACAGTATATATTATAAAGCTCTTTTCCGTGTTCAAGGCTTTTTTTAGTGATAGGATAAGGATTAAGTTTAATATCATTAATTGCTCTAGTCCTATCTTCCTCAGTATCTGCGTAATAAAAAGGAACCGACCCATTGACCGTTTCATTTGCAAACTCCTCCTGCACCATAGCCGGAACAGGAGCATTACTATATTTCGCTAAGCCGACATATCCTCTTGCAATTGTTCCCTTAACCGGATCTCTAGGTTGGGCTAGTTTCAAATAACCGTCCAAATTCCATCGATTATAATAGAAATAATCTACTAAGTTGGCTTCATAAGCAATAGAGTGTCCCATATCCTGGAAGTACTCATGTCCCGGCCTGTTACCTCCGGCAGGAGAGCAACTTTCCATCAACATAGTTGCAGATATCAGAATCAAACCGGATAAAATCTTTAATCTATTATAGTTCATCTTTAAAAGAATACTTCTTTATTAAATCATTTTAGTATCAACCAACGACGCTCCATGCTTTGCAAAAAACGCCTTTACATCAGACTTGGTCGCTTCATCAGCTTCTGTAATGTCAAATGAAATACAGAATTTATCATCCGTTATTCTGTCATGTAGAGTCATTGCCTTCACACCCGGTCCAAGTCCACAAACCGTATAAAAGGTAACTACCATCCCTATCGCAGAAAAAAGTACTGTCAACTCAAACATGATAGGGACAAATGCAGGAAATGAAAAATAAGGCTTACCACCAAAAATAGTTGGCCAGTCTTTAGTGAAAATCCAGGTGATACCGAAAAATGCCGTCATCGTACCTATCAATCCAAAAAAGAATCCGGCGATATGCAATCTTGATTCTTCCAGACCCAACAGAGGATCCAATCCATGTACAGGAAATGGTGTATAGACATCATCTATCTCCATGTGTGTTTTCCGAGCATCTGCTACTGCCGACAATAATTGTGTCTCATCGTCAAACAATCCGAATAATACTTCTTTATTTTTTAATGCCATTTTTCTAACTTATTAATCTTCAAATTAATGGTTTTCTGCATGTGATTCTTCCGCATGGTGTGTATCATGACCAAGGTTTTTTCCACGGTACTGATCACCGGATGATTTGAGGATAGATTTTATTTCTGCAATAGCCACTACCGGTGCAATCCTTACAAATATCAAATAAAATGTAAAGAATATCCCGAAGGTACCGAGGTAAATACCGATTTCATTCCATGAAGGATAGTAATAACTCCAGCTGGATGGTAAAAAGTCTCTTGCCAGAGAGGTCACAATGATAACGAAGCGCTCAAACCACATTCCTATATTAACAAAGATTGACATAAAGAATGTCCACCAAATGCTTCTCCTTATCTTCCTTGACCAGAATACCTGCGGTGACAGTACGTTACATGTCATCATGGCAAAATATGACCACCAATATATACCGGCAGCACGATTAGCAAAGGCAAACTGTTCGTAAACAAATTGTGAATACCAGGCAATAAACAATTCTGATAAGTAGGCAATACCTACAATGTTACCCGTCAGGAGGATAACTTTGTTCATCGATTCTATGTGATTGATGGTAATATAGTCTTCCAGTTTCAATGCTTTTCGGGTGACTAACATAAGAGTCTGAACCATCGCGAATCCGGAGAATATAGCCCCTGCGACAAAGTAAGGCGGGAAGATGGTAGTATGCCAACCGGGTATAACTGAAGTAGCAAAGTCAAAGGATACAATAGTGTGAACAGAAAGTACCAAAGGGGTAGCAAGTCCTGCCAAAACTAAGGACAATGATTCAAATCGTTGCCAATGCTTTGCGGCTCCGTTCCATCCGAAAGACAATACATTATATAACTTTCGTCTGAATCCGACAGCTCTGTCTCTTAAAGTAGCAAAATCAGGTACTAAACCGGTGTACCAGAATAACAATGAAACTGTAAAATAGGTAGAAATCGCAAAAACATCCCATAAAAGAGGTGAGTTAAAATTGATCCAAAGAGGTCCACGAGTGTTAGGTATAGGGAGGAAATAAAAGAGCAACCAAATACGTCCAACGTGAATGACCGGGAACATAGCCGCACATATAACGGCAAAGATAGTCATCGCTTCCGCTGCACGGTTAACCCCTGTACGCCACTTCTGTCTGAACAACAATAAGATTGCAGAAATCAAGGTCCCGGCATGTCCGATACCCACCCACCATACAAAGTTGGTAATATCGTATCCCCATCCAATGGTTCTGTTCAGGTTCCATGCTCCTACACCATAAAATATTTGCCAGCTTACACAAAAGACAAATACTGCCAAGAAGGTGACTGCAATGATAAAACCGATTACCCACTGACGACTGGGAGCCTTTTCTGATGGCGAGCAAATATCTTCAGTTACCTGATGATATGTTTTACTTCCAAAAACTAACGGTTCGCGTGTTGGTGAAACAACTATAGACATTTTCGCTTTATTATGCTGTTATATATTATATTAATAAAATTGCTTGTGGTTTTCGAATTTAACCGTATCAAATTAATTCACTATTCTTATTGGTTACCCTCATTTTATAGCCGATCTTACCTCTGACGTTCAATTCTTCCAATACAAAATAAGTTGTAGGATCATTCCATTCTTTCTTCAGTGTACCTTCCGGCATATTCTGATCTCCAAATTTAATTGCTCCTGCAGGACAAGCTGTTGCACATGCCGGCTTAATGTCTGATTCTTTCAACTCTCTCATTTCGGTCTTAGCACGAAGCTTACCTTCCTGGATTCTCTGAACACAAAGTGAGCATTTTTCAATAACTCCCCTAGACCTAACTGTTACATCCGGATTGAGAACCAATCTTGTCAGATTTTCTTCGTAGAATAATGACTCTCCATCAGGCATTGGATTGGACTCATTTCGGATAAACAGGTCAGCGGTAGTATAATCTGCCCAGTTAAAACGTCTTACCTTAAACGGACAGTTGTTAGCACAGTATCTCGTACCTACACATCGGTTATAAGCCATCTGATTTAAGCCTTCCGCACTATGGTTGGTCGCGTTAACAGGGCATACGTTTTCACAAGGAGCATTGTCACAATGCTGACACATCATTGGCTGGTAGAATACATTCGGAGACTCCACATCACCATAATAGTATCTGTCTATACGAAGCCATGTCATCTCATGTTGACGATGAACTTCTTTTTTGCCGACAATCGGTACGTTATTCTCAGAAATACAAGCTACCTGACATGCACCGCATCCTGTACATGCATTGAGGTCTATACTCATACCCCAATGGTGACCTTCTTTGTAAAGGTAATCATAGCCCGGATATAGGTTCTGACTATTCAAATGAGCTGCCTCTGCCCTGAATTCTTTTAATTCCTCCAACTTTTCAGTGAAATTACTTACATCAGCAGATTTCAGTATGCTTCGGTTGGTAAGGCTACCCTGATAACCGTTACCTAAGTTCATAATTGCTTTCTCATCGACATTAATGACTTTGTTGCTCTTGTCCTTCCCTCTTACACCCATTGTGTGGTGAAGCTGTACGGATGCAAAATGTTTGTCTTCGTCACCATTTGGCGTGATATCAGCATTATCATTCCAATACCGAACATTACCGTCGGCATCTCGAACCAAAGTATTAATCACATAATTGCCTACATTGAGTGCGCTTGGGTTACCGACAGTGCGACCATAGCCCACTGGGATAGCAATCGTATCCGACATCTGACCGAATTGTCTGACTATAGGTATATCTTTAACGGTATTTTTACCCAGTTTAAAGTCAACGTATAATCCGTCTTTTTTCAGATTCTTATAGTATTCAAATTCACTGTCTCCATCCCATTTAAGCGGAATATGAACCACTGTAGTCCAAACAGTACGAGTAACAGGGTCAGGCATTTCCTGCAACCATGGATTATTGGCATATGCACCAAATCCGACACCCATTGGTTCATAATATTTCACTTCCAGTCCATTGCCCGGCTTTGTTACAGCTGCTGCATAAGATGCTATATCCACTGCAACAGATGCAGAACCGCTTTGTGAAGGTAATTCTATCAATCCATTGTGTAATGAATTATTCCAGAAACTTTGGAAATCTGAATACTCACTTTGTTGGCTGAAAAGTGTATTTTTCCATATATTCTGGATAAATGTTGAAAAATCGTCAACCGGACTATTTGCCCAAGCCAATAAAGACTGCTCTGCCTGTCTGGTCTTAAACAAAGGAGAAATAGTAGGCTGAACTACATAATAACTATTCTTTCTAGGCTGGATATCGCCCCATGATTCAAGGTAGTGGTTAGACGGAGCGACATAGGTGCAGGCAGCACTGGTTTCGTTAGGCACAGTTGATAATGATACTGATAGACCGACTTTCTTCAGTCCGGCAGCGAACTCATTTCCATCAGGTAAATCATATACCGGATTTGCCTCACCAAGGATTATCAAAGTATTGACCGAGCCTGATTTCATTTCGTTGATCAACTTAACCATATCACTGTCAATTCCTTTTCGCTGATTGGAATAATTGTTCAGATCGATGGTCTGACCATAGTTGCCCAGCAAATCATTTATTTTATTAATGATGATTTGTTCTGCAATATTGTTAGAATCAGATAAAACAATAGATGCTTTACCTGCATTTTTATTTGCTAAAAGATCTTTAGCTACTGATTGGAAAGATTTTTCACTCTTAGCGTTTTTCAAAGTACCCGAAACCGGCAAGGATGCTGCACCTGTAAGTGCTGCCACTGCATTATATAATTTTACGATGGCAAGACCCTGTTCTGATGGACGGATGAGCATCCTGTTGTCTGCATTAGATCCGGTGTATGACATATTGCTTTCATACTGAATAAGTCGGCTCAGTTCAGGTTTTTCAAAATTTTTAATTTTCCGTGTTTTTGACCAGCTATTGGTATATTCAACCGGAGATACCCATGTACCTAGGAAGTCAGCACCAAAATTGACAACAATCTGGGCCTTGCTGAAGTCATATCCCGGGAAAACTCGTTTCCCGAATGATTTCTCATTAGCCTGCAAAATGGCTGATGATGAATAAGGATCATAAGTTACATGCTGAGCTGTTGGATAAGCAGTAATAAACTGCTGGATAACGGCATTCATGGAAGGGCTGGTGATGGTATTGGAAACTATTCTGATATTTCCGCCGGCGGACAGCTTAGTTTTTATTTCCTTATCCAGATCTTCCCATTTGGTTTTCTTTAAACCGCCTTTACCGTCGTTCTTACCCGGTGATTTATATCTCCCGACATCATACAAATCCAGAACGGATGCCTGTGCTCTTGCGCTGGTTCCTCCTCCGGAAAAGGCAGACAAGGTATTTCCTTCTATTTTAATTGGTCGTCCTTCACGAGTTTTAACAACTATCGGGAGGACATCATTGCCTTTAACAAAGCTGGAAGCATAGTAATTTGCAACGCCCGGTACGATAGCATCAGGTTTAGAGACATATGGCAAGGCTTTACGGATAGGTGTTTCGCAGCTTGCAGCTATGGTCGCTGCCCCAATACTAAAACCGAGGTACTTCAGAAAGTCACGTCGTTTATGACCGTTGGATTTCTCTGATTCTTCTTCAGACAATTTATTCAGAATAGGAAGCTCATAGAATTCATTGTGCAGGCTATTTACGAATGCCTCATCATTAGTAAATTCTTCGCTACTTCCCCAATATCCTTGATTTAATTCGCTCATTTTTATTTATATAAATAAGATTCTAAACTAAGATTATTTAATAGTGACATTTTTGGCATTCGATACCACCTACATCGGCTACGGTCACCTTATCCCTTTTCCCATCCTTCAATTCCTGATGGTATCTGACATAACTATCATAATATGGATTTTCGTTAAACTGTACCTTTGTCTCTCTGTGACAAGTAATACACCATCCCATTGAAAGAGGAGCATATTGACGAAGCGTTTCCATTTCGGCAACTTTGCCATGACAAGCTTCACAGTCAACTTTACCAACAGTCACGTGCTGAGAGTGGTTAAAATAAACGTGATCTGGCAGATTATGTACCCGAATCCATTCAATAGGTCCCTGTACTTTCTTCTTATGTTCGCTGGTAAGTGATTTTACGATATGATCCCATTGATTATTAACAAATTCTTTTCCGGCAGCATCCATTGTAGCTCCTTCCTGAGTGAGGTATTGATTTCGAATCCATTTCTTATAAATTTTAGCTACCTCTTTCTGTGATAGCTTATCATAATTCTCGATATATTGATCTGTATTCGGGTCAAAACCTATAGAAGCAAAGATTTTGGTAATCTCTTGTGTACCATATTCCGACCCTTTCTTAATGGCCTTATGGCAACTCATACAAGTATTGGTAGAAGGGATTACAGAGTGCTTACTTCTTCGGGCACCGTCATGACAAAACTGACAATCAATTTTATTAATACCTGCATGTGTGACGTGAGAAAATTTAATTGGTTGATCAGGGGCATAATTTTGCTGTCGTCCAAGCTGAATCGCATTATTAACTGTTGTATAACTGCCTAAAACAATCAAAGCAAACAATACAACTCCGATTACCGTCTTACTAGTCATCAACTGAAGAAGGGACTTTTTCTCTACCGGCTTACCTTCCTTTTCACTTTCTATTGTTTTAAGATTGCGTGCTATTCCTGCAAGGATTAAAGCAAGTATGGCTAACAATCCGAAAATACCGAGATATATCCAGTTATTGTTGGAGCCTTCCTGCTTAGCTGTTCCCGCGGCAGGCGCTGCTCCGGCTGCTTTCGGAGGATACGACCCATCGATTACTCCTTCGACATATGCAATGATATCATCTATATTCTCATCTGTCAGGTTTGGAAAAGGTGTCATCACCACCGGCTTATATTCATTCCATATTTTCACCGCCTGCGGATGTCCTTTACTAATTAAAGCCTGTGAATTCCGAATCCAGTCATACAAGTCTTTCTTAGGATATGCTGCCCATTCTTCGAGTGCCGTTTTCATTGGCGGCCCGGTCAACTTATCCACCATGTTTTTGTTGTGACAAGTAGCGCAATTGGCTTTGAACAGATTTTGTCCATTTTTTAAATCTGCAGCGTTTACTGTACTTATAGCAAAGAAAGTAAGTAAGAGAATAACAAACGATTTCAAACTGCGTATATTTATATCATGCATACAATTCATCATGCGTTATCGGTATATTGATACTTATTAATTGTGCAAAAATAACCAACTGTTAAATATTTTAACTATATCAACATACAAATAAGCCTATTTAGATTCCTTCTAATTAAGAATATCAATCGAAGTCATTACAATTTTATTAACATCATGAATACAACTAATTGATTTTGATACATATAATAATTTTATATTTAATAATACTATTTTTTCAAAATCAAACAGCAAAGCAAAATTTAGACTTTTTCAAAATTATAAATTCCAACGTGCAGATTTTCTTAACAAAATTTTAATTCTATTTTGATTGTTTTGCTCCGGAATCGTGATAAAATCAGGCTTATCGGGCAAATAAAGAATTAATTGCAACGAAAAAATAAGCCAAAAATGTCTTTTTTATTAAAGCAATTCAGAAAATGGCAGGACCTAAATATAAATTTTCTAAAATCGAATTGTTGATGAGTTTTGAAATATAATACCGTCAAATTAAAGTTTACCTTAGAAAAATCCTCAAATAATAAGGCAATACTTAAGCCTCTTCATATTTTTTATGATTTAAATCATTAAAATTGGAGGGTTGGTCAATAAGGAAGGTGGATTCCCTATTTTCTGCTTTGAGAAAAAAGAGACTACTGAAATATCAATGATTATTTACACTGAAACCTTTGCTTTAATATGAGGATGAGCAGTATAATTTTCAAGTGTAAAATCTTCGAATACAAAGCATTCAATATCCTTCACATCAGGATTCAGTCGCATCATAGGCAGGGCATACGGTTGTCGTGAGAGTTGCAGTCGTGCCTGTTCAAAGTGGTCATTATAAAGGTGAGCATCACCAAGAGTATGCACAAAATCGCCATACTGAAGACCGCATACTTGAGCAATCATCATCGTCAACAAGGCGTATGATGCTATATTAAAAGGAACTCCAAGGAAAAAATCGGCAGAGCGCTGGTACAGTTGGCAGGACAACTTTCCATTCGCTACATAAAATTGAAACAGGCAATGACAGGGACTCAGTGCCATTGCTTCCAGGTCGGCTACATTCCAGGCATTGACAATTATTCTTCTTGAATCCGGATTCCTTTTGATGGTATCTATCGCCATTTTCAGTTGATCGTATGTCCTGCCATCCGCACCTTCCCAGCTACGCCATTGCTTTCCGTAAACCGGTCCCAAGTCACCGTTTTCATCTGCCCACTCATCCCAGATTCTCACCTGGTGGTCTTTCAGGTATTTAATATTGGTATCACCTTTGATAAACCATAGCAATTCATAAATAATTGACTTCAGATGAAGTTTCTTGGTCGTCAGCAAAGGGAAACCTTTTGAAAGGTCAAATCTCATCTGTGCACCGAAAATGCTCTTAGTGCCGGTCCCTGTACGGTCAGACTTTATATTACCATCCTCCAGAATTGTCTCAAGTAAAGTGAGATATTGCTTCATACGCGGTTAAATTATCTGATTTTTGTCACCAGAAAGCAAAATTAACTTTTTCATTATATTGAAGCCGATTTGATTATAAATTGTTGATGGCTTGCCCTTTTTTTAACAAAACCATCAACATTGGGTTTAAACCAATTGACAACCGGCTGTCGTATTATATAATTTTGAAATTATTTTACACTAATTTACTGGTGATGTACCTGTGAAAAGAACAATCATCAGAGAACAAATTATCTTGAGATTGTGGTCAATCCTGTGATTTCCCTCACCTCATCCATCGTTTTTTGAGCTTTTTTTCGGATAAGAGCACTGCTCTCATATACCTGGTCCTTAATCTCAGACTCTCGATTTTTTAACTCTTCCAATCTCAGGTGGAAAGGTGCGGTCAATGCGACTATAGACGCTGCCACATCACCTTTTAATGCACCATATTGGCGGCTACCACTCTCCCACTGCTCCATGTGATAATTATATGCTTCGGTATTGCCGCATGCTTTCAGGAGTTCAAAAAGGTTTTTCACGCCCGGACTCATAGTCCCGGAAGAAACTTCACCTGAATCTGTCACAGCGGATTTAATCTGTTTAGTAATAACTTTTTCTTCTCCAAAAAGATTGATATAATGTTTCTCGCCCAGGCTCTTACTCATTTTCTTCTCGGGGTTTGCCGGAGAGAGGAGCTTTGGAATTTCAGTAAACAACGGTTCCGGATGTTGAAAGTACTCAGTATTAAATATGTAATTAAAACGAGTAGCAATGTTGCGGGACAGCTCGAGGTGCTGTTCCTGGTCTTTTCCGATAGGTACGTAATCTGCATGATAAAGAAGAATATCTGATGCCATTAGTATTGGATAAAACAAAAGACCGGAAGAAACGACCGCATCCTTGGACTGTTCTTTTGCCTGATCGGTTTTATCCTTAAACTGTGTCATTCTGGTCAATTCACCATAAGAGCAAACGCAGCTAAGTATCCATGTCAACTCGGCATGTTCGGGAATAAGTGACTGTATAAAAAGGTTCTCTTCCCTGACCCCGCATGCAAGAAGTTGGAACACCATCTGCCATGTATTCTTTTTCAGGTTATCCGCTTTATAAGGCATGGTCATTGAGTGATAATCTACGACACCGTAGTTACATTCATAATTACCCTGGAGATCGACCCAATTTTTAATGGCGCCAAAATAGTTACCGAGATGGAGGTCACCTGTCGGCTGGATACCGGAAAGAATACGTTTCATATACAAAAGTTTAAATTAAAAAAAACGGTTATTTAATTAAAGCGATAACGGAAATTTCCACATTGACTGCTTTGGGCAGCGCCGCCACTTGTACAGTTTCACGTGCGGGCGGGTTATCACCGGTAAAATATTCAGCATATACTGTATTAATAAGACCGAAATTGTTCATGTCAGTGACGAAGATGGAAGACTTGACAACGTCTGAGAAAGTCAATCCGGCAGCTTCCAATATTGCGCCTATGTTATTCAGAACACATCTTGTTTCATCTTCAATACCGGTTGTAATCAATTGACCGGATTCAGCATCCAGTGGGATCTGACCTGAAACAAACAACATACCATTGACTGCTATTGCCTGACTGTATGGACCGATGGGTGCCGGAGCTTTTTCGGTATAAATTACCTTTTTCATGTGAATTAGTTTTGTATTAGTATAAATAAAAAATCCCGACCTCTTGGGAAGATCAGGTATTTTTTATAATGTAAATAATTTAATTAATCTTCAGAAGTATCTACATCCTTACCGGTTGTGGCTTCAATTACCTTTCTTCCTCTATAGAATAAAGCGCCTTCAGACCAATGTGCACGGTGCAACAGGTGGCTTTCACCGGTTGTCTTGTCTGTACCGATGGTAGGTAAAGACAAGCTATCGTGAGTTCTTCTCTTTCTTTTTCGTTGTTTGGAGTGTCTCCACTTTGGATTTGGCATTGTAAAAAATATTTAAAATTCTATCGCAATAATTATTCTTCTTCCAGTTGCAAACCTTTTAATAAGGCCCACAAATCGTTTTGTTGAGGTGAGGTTTTCTCATCCGTCCATTGATCCAATTTGCTCAATGTAACCATATCACAAGGTCTTGATTCAAGGCTGTCACAGTCAAATGTCTTACTGATGGGCAAGCCGATGATGATGCTATCCAAGATCAAATCTGAAAGATTCAATTCTGTTGTTTCTTTCATGATATAGATGATATCTCCGTCATCAGATTCCTTCGCTGCATATTTAATCAAATATTCAGAATGACCCTGAACAGGAAGCGGAATATCGGCAGTACAACGATCGCACATGGTATTCCAGCTACCGATGAAGGATATTTCAAGCATTATCAAGTCAATATGCTTGTCTAACGTAACCTCAACATTAAATAAACCCGATTCAATCTGTGTATTTTCCTTCCTCCTGAAAAACTCTTCGTCAATCACGAATGAATATTCATGAATACCGAGGTGTAGTCCTTTGATTGGAATTGTAAACTGATCAAAATAGGCCATCCCGATTCATACTTTTACAAATGGACTGCAAAGGTAATTCTATTTTTATTAATATAAAGTATTTTATCAAGATTTTTTATGCAGCTCCTGATTGAATATAATTCTACAAGCTTCCGAATCTTTTCATAAAACCGCAAAATCAAATGAGCTTTCATTCCTGTGAAGAATATTTAATCAGCCTTTAAGGAATTTTCACTTTTACACATTTTGTCCGAACCACATTGAACTACAAAAAGACCAAAAAAGTATCTCCCGTGCAAAACATTAGCTAATAGAAACAGGAAGATGCTTACTATTTCACATTTGCCAATACAATATACTGATAATCAAGCGATACATCATCAGATTTCACAATGTCGTATCCTGAGGATAATAATTCTTTCTCCACTGTCCCCAGGTCAACCCGATCATCAATAGGCGGCCCGAACGGTAGCTTTTTCTTTTTATAGTCAACAATGAGGATCCGTGCATTTTCTTTCAGGTACTTCCTTAAATTTTTAAGGTAAGAGACTCTGTTTTTGAGATACATATAGGTATTTGACATAAACACAATGTCCACGCTCTTATGTTCCAGAAGTGGGTCGGAAGGTTTTGCCTGCTTAATAACCAATTTATTTGAAATGGAAGTATCAAGTTTTCCTGCCAGCTGACTCATTTTATTCAGAGCGTTTTTATCAATATCCACAGCAATAACCTTCCCTGCATGTTGCAAGAGGCGGAAAGTAAAAAATCCGGTACCTGCACCGATGTCGGCCACCACCTTACCCTTCATATTGCCAAGTAAGTCGAGTATCAGATCCGGCTTTTGCCAAATCACCCTGTCAGGTGTATTATCTGCTTCCAGATAAGCTGATACTGAATCACTTACAAAATCAGATGACTGTTGATCAGGATTTACGTTTGTACCAGTCTCAGATGAGCAACCCAAAAAAATCAAAAGATAAAACAACAAAATTACGCGTGAGAATACCATAATCGCACAAATATTGTTTGCAATATTAATGAAAATAAGGATTTGAGGCTGGAATTTTTGACGAACACAATTGTAATTCCGATGAAATGGATAAATACTCCTGGTAGGCAATTTAAAAAACAATAATTTCTTAATTTGCTTTACCCGCTTGCGATGGTGGCAGCACAAAACTTCCGCATAATACCAAATATAAATACTAATTAGTCCAAACTAAACCTGAGAAAATATAATCGAATCCACAAACACTTTTGACCCTCTCTACAGTCAGGTCTTCGAATGCATCATTGAAAAATTCACTTACTTCATCTAATGAATGGTGAATCCTGTTGGTAAATTTCCTTTTTAATATTGCCCAGATATTTTCGGCCGGGTTAAGTTCAGGGCTATAATGTGGCAAAAAGATGCATGCGATATTGTCCGGTATTTTTAGCGATTTTGATTTATGGAAAGCACCATTATCCAAAACAACTATTTTAAACTCTGATGGATTTTGTAGAGATAAATGATCCAGAAATATTTGAAAATTATCTGCATCGCAATTAGGCATTTCCAACAGGAACTTATCACCATTAATAGGTGAGAATACCCCGAACAAGTATAGTGTTTTAAAGAATCGATGGAAGGGGCAAATAGGCTTGACACCTTTTGTTGTTAAAGCTTTTCCGTTCCTTGTAAATAACCCAAACCTGCTCTCATCCTGAAAATAAAGGTTTACTGATGTGTATTTTTCATCTGATTGAAAGATTACTTTCCGGCATTTTTGACTGAAGTTTTTTTAAAAGCGTCAACAAGAGCCTCCTCTTTTTTTATATGGCTTTTCCTGGCCACTTTTATTTTACTTCCGAAATGGCGTTGAACATACTTGACCAAAGTAATATACTTCATATCCTTGTCTAACTCCTTTTTCACCCACTCTAATAACTCTGTATATCCCCTGATACCATTTTGGGGATCATTTAATTTCTTTTCAATTTTTGAATGTTCTTCTTTAGTGATCACGCTCTTTTTAAAGCCACCAACACGTCCGTGTGTTAATAATGGTTCAATACCTTTATTCTTATAAACATTACGCCACTTTACAATGCTGTTGTGATTAATACCAGTAATCTTTGATAACTCTCTTTTTGAGATTCCAGTTTTTTCATGTTTTTTAATCTCAATCAGCATCATAATGCGTTTACCTATGAGTTCTCCGCTTCGACCCTGAAGCTTTCTAAGCTCGGGGATTGATTCTCTTACATGAATTTGAAAAGGATGTGCCATACATATACATATTTAATAGTCCAAAGTTAAAACAAAAAATCCAATAACCAAATATTGGACTATTGATTTTTATAAATGGTATAACTTCCCAAAATCAACATGATGGGAGCAAATACTTCTACCAGAATCACAAGTAAACCAAGAATCCAAGGAATACCTACCATCTCTGTAAAATAATACATAGTGCCGTCGAATCCACTTCCACCAAACCATCCAAAAAGTTTCTGCGCTCCGTGTGGAAATATGGTTATAGCAATGGCCAATCTTGCTATAAGAGCCGCTAAACTGTTGTCATTTGTTTTAATCAATCTATTCATTTTTTACATTTTTAATTTAATGCAAAATTAGATTACAACACTTCACTGACCATTGACTTAGGTCACAAAACAGAAACAGCCTTCGGTATTACTTTTGCTTGAGAATTTGCTTTCTTATACGGCTTAATGTCTCTCTGCTCATCCCAAGGTAAGAAGCAATCATATATTATGGCACCCGCTGTAAAATATCAGGAAAGGTTTCCAAGAGATGAAGATATTTCTTTGCAGCATCAATAGAATAGGCTTCTAATAGCCTGTTTTGGGTGGCAATTAATCCTTTTTCGAAGAGTTTGCGATGATAATCCAAGTAAAATGGTGCCTTATCTAACAAATCATCCCAGGAGTTTTTAGATATGCCCAGGACTTCCGAATCTTCTAAGGCTTCTACAAAAAATTCGGTGGAAGAGCCGGAAATAAAACTTCCAAGGTCGCCGGTCCACCAACCGGACAGTGCAAATTGTAAGATATGTTCTACTCCTTGATCATCAATGATATACGTTCTGAATAGACCGGATTTTACAAAAAAGGCATTCTTTACAACATCGCCTGCCTGGTATAGAAATTCTCCTTTAGCAACTTGCTTACATTCAAAATAATTGTCAAGAAGCTTGAAGTCCTCTTCTTGCAATTCTATGTATTCCTTTATTTTATTGAAAAGTAACTCATTCATTTTCTTCGTATTTATAAAAGTATAAATATCGCATTATTTTTCAAGGTAAAATAAAAACAGCTCTATGGGTTTGAGCATTGGATTTGTATCTTGGAAAAACCATATATTTATATTGGTTCAGTCGGTTCTGTTTGCCGTACAATAAATTACCTCGCATGACGAAGAACCGGGCTTTCACATCTGAATGGCTAAATGAGTCTATAAAAGACAAAATTGTACTTTCAATCCGGTGGATGAGATTAAAATTCAGAAGAACGGTTGATTTACTGTTTGCCGTATAAAGTTTAACTGTTAAATTCATGCAAAATATATACTTTTGCATTAATTGAGAATATAAGAATAAGAGGCGAATGGTTTTTGTTAACAATTTTAAATGGAAGTATCGATAATTCTGGGACTAATGGTCTTGAATGGCATCTTCGCCATGTGTGAAATGGCATTAGTCTCGTCCAAGAAAGCCCGTTTAGCCGAAAAAGCAAGTAAAGGCAATAAAAACGCGGTTACGGTTATGCAGCTCACTGAGCACCCGGATAATTTTCTTTCCGCCATTCAGGTCGGAATTACACTCATTGGAATCTTAGCCGGTGTGTATGGAGGTCAGGCTTTTGCGGCCGACCTTGAAAAATATCTCCTTGGCTTTGACTGGATTGCACCTTATGCTCACACCACCTCCCTGGTCATCATCATTACGGCCATTACCTATTTTAGTATTGTTATTGGCGAATTGGTTCCGAAGAAAATCGGCTTGTTGTTTGCGGAAGATATTGCTGTGGCAATGGCACCTTTTATCAAGTATTTTACTAAAATCACCTATCCGATTATCTGGTTCCTGGGCATCTCCACCAAGTTGTTTTCTAAATTGCTCTTTCTAAAAGACAATGACACTGATATTGTTTCTGAAGATGAAATCAAGATGATGGTCAAGATGGCTAATGAAGACGGCACTATCGACAATAAAGAAAGTGAATTGATACACAATATTTTTCGTTTTGCTGACCGTAAGGCATACAGTATCATGACACCCCGAAATGAAGTTATCTGGCTCGACGTCAATGAGTCGAGTGAAGAAATACATTCTGATGTCATGGAAAGTGGACTGACTAAATTTCCGGTTTGTGATGACAGTCTTGACAACATCCTCGGCATCCTCAACTTAAAGGATTATCTGATGCAGCGCAATAAGCCGGGATTTGATATTAAGAATATACTTCAGCCGGCTGTGTTAATTCCGGAGACACTTACCTCGCTCAAGATCCTCGAACAATTTAGAAAGGAAAGACGATATTTTGCGGTGGTAATCAATGAACATGGTTCGGTAGAAGGTATCATTACGCTTCACGATTTAACGGAAAATATTTTCGGAAGCTTACCTGATTTGGAAGAGGAAGAAGAAATCATGATTTTCAAGCGGGAAGACGGTTCTTACTTAGTTGACGGTTCATATCGCATCGACGAATTGAGGGATCAGATATATATTGACGAGTTTTTCCATGAAGATATAGACTATACCACCATAGCCGGATATGTTATCGAAAAGTTGGGCAAGATGCCGGAAATAGGTGACAAATTTACTGAAGGTATTTATACTTTTGAAATCCTCGATTTGGATAAAAGTAAAATTGATAAGGTCCTAGTAACACAGGATACGGCAGAATAAACCTTCATTCTGATACAAATCTTGCCAAACTGATTTCTCCTGGAATTTCCTTATTGTCAAGAAGGTGGTCTGTCAGACATTTTGCCACATAGGGCGCCAGGGAAGTTCCTTTGGTGCCAAGACCGTTTAAAATGGCTAATTGGCGAAATCTGGGATGCCTTCCTGTGATAGGGCGACGATCTCTAGTAGCAGGTCTTATGCCTGAAATTACCTTATAGCTCTCCGGCAGTTGATTAAAATCTTGCTGATAGTGACTGACTAACACGCCTTCAGAACCGGGTTCAGGTTCGACTCCAACGAATTTATTGGAAAGTGTAGCTCCATACCAAACGTGATTTGCATCCCAATAGGTCATCAAATCTCTGTTTTTTGCCATAAAATTGGTATCAACTATCCTGTCAATCAAAAGCGCTTCACCTTTGGTCGGTACAACGGGAAGTTCTGAAAAATAGGGATTATGGACAGATTTATACCCTTCACAAAAAATAATATAATCGTAGTTTACATCCTTATATTTAATCTTTTCTCCATTGAAATAAATGGCATCATAATCCATAGGCTCGGAAATAAACAAACCCTGTTCCTTGATTTTTTCCCGATAAAGTGGTAACATCAATGAAAGATCAACCCGAAAGGCATTTAAAATTTCTGCCCATACACCATTTTTTTGTGATGCGGGATATTCGTTGATTTCTTTCCTGAATTCACCGTAACAAGGAAGTAGTCCCTCATTAACTGCATGCATCGTCCAGCGGTTGATTTGGTCCAGGTCAGCTAAATATCTGTACATCTTCATACGGTAAAATACCTTTCTGCCAAGGTAGCCTTCCATTTCACTGTAAAACGGGACAAAGATATCCAGGAGGTTGTCATAGTTCCAGCTTTTCTGATATTTGGGTCCGGTAATGGGATTGATGATCCCTGCGGCTGCTGCAGATGATCGTCCTTCCACATCACAGTCCAGCACACGGGCACTTACACCTCTGCAATGCAAAGTAAAATGAAGAACTGTTCCTGCCAATCCCTGCCCTATGATCAATATTTCAGGATTCCCGGCCATAATTCAGTGCTTCATCGATATCCTTCTGCATTTTTCTTGGCAATTTAGCTACAACCTGCCTGTAAGAATGATCGATTAACCGGCGCAAGAGCTGCTCATCTGCCAAATCATCCGCCATAACCGTATTCCACAATTTTTTATTCATATGGTAACCGGGAATGATGGCGGAGTAACGCTCTCTAAGCTCAATAGCGTATTCGGGTTCACATTTCAGGTTGACTTGCAAGGAGTCGGTATCCAGTCCGGCCATTGCAAAGATTTTTCCAAACACTTTAAAAACAAGGGTATCAGGACCAAAGGGGCACTCTTCCGTTGTAAATGGCTTGGAAAGGCAATAAGATTGAAATTCTTCGATATTCATGCTTAAATCTTATTGCTCGAAGGCGTATTTTACAATATTTGCTCCCATCTGAAGTGCTTTTAGACGCAGTTCAAAGGGATCATTATGGACATCATCCCATCCATCGCCCAGATCTGCCTCAAAGTTGTAAAGAGCTACCAGACGGCCTTGCCAGAACAAGCCATAGCCTTTGGCGGGCAAATTATCATGTTCGTGGATTTTGGGCATTCCGTTTTTAAAGGGGAAAATAGCATTGTACACAGGATGATTCAGTGGAATTTCAACCAGTGAAAGTTCAGGAAAAACTTTTTTAAGTGCCGGACGGATAAAAGGATCCATGCCATAGTCATCATTTATAATCAAAAAGCCTCCGCCTATCAGATATTTCCGCAAATTGAGGGCTTCAGCATCTGAAAAAACAACGTTTCCATGACCT
Organism: Saprospiraceae bacterium; assembly: GCA_024103005.1. Lineage (GTDB taxonomy): Bacteria > Bacteroidota > Bacteroidia > Chitinophagales > Saprospiraceae > Parvibacillus. The sequence continues at coordinate 160,481 of JAGFJA010000007.1, read as the reverse complement.
GTCATGTATGTTATCGGATTGGCAAAGAGTTCTGCGCTCCCGGGTTCGACAGTAACATAGTCCAAATCGAAGTTTGTCCCCATTTTCTGGTTACAAAATTGAGCAAGGTTATGAAGACTGTTGACATCATTGTACCAGTCACCACCACCTGAATATTTCAATAAAGCCAGCCTCAGTGTAGGTGGATTATTATCTGCAAGCCCCATCAAAGGCAGTAGCAGTAATATAAAGTAAAAAAATATTCTTTTCATATAACAATATTGTCAACGGAATGAGTCCGGGCTGTATTATTCCCAAACGGCTAATTTACAAAATGTTTGAGATAAGCTGTGTAGCCTAGTTTGATTGCCAGTATGATAAAAATGATACCAATGCCCATATTAAAGTAGTGCATTCTCTCCGGATTGAGCCACCGCCTCAATTTCTGGGCAAAATAGCTGATAACGGTCAAAGTCGAAAATATCATCAGAAGGGTCGCTGCAAAATACACTAATAAATTCTGATGGCTAAAAAAACTGCTTGTCTGAATCTGTGTCGTGATAGTCATCCACATAAAAAAGTTGACCGGATTGAGTGTATTGAGGAGAAAGCCTGTAGTAATCAGGTAAAAACCACCACCCATTTTTGTTGTGGGGTAGATGATTGATTTTTTTTGAGAAAATAAATTGACAAAACCAAGGATTACAAGCAAAAGGATTCCTGCCATACTAATATAGCCGTCATATTCTTCAATCAGAGCCAGACCGGATGTACTAAGATTGACGAAAAGGATTAAACAAAAGTCGCTCAACAGGACGCCCAGGGCTATACCCATGCCCTTGCGCCATCCCAGGTCAATGCTATGCTGCAATACAGAAAAAACAACGCCCCCCGGCAATGATCCCAGTATCATTCCCGATAAAGCGCCAGCTGTAATTGCTTCAAACAAATCTCAGTAATTTAATCCTAACTGATTATTTCCCTGTACTCCAGGTAACACCATCTTTACCATCCTTTACCTGAATGTTCATTTCAGACAATTTATCACGAATCAGGTCGGAAGTCGGCCAATCTTTATTTTCGCGAGCCTTGGCACGCAATTCCAGAATAATATCCATCAGACCCTCCGTATAATTTTCCCCATCGGTCAAAATGTCATCCTTAAGCCTTATTCCCATAACATCAGATACAAAGGTATCAAAAGCAGAGCTGAGGAGGCGAATGGATTCTTCGTTAAGCCCTTCTTCCTGCTGTGGATTGTTGTGATAAATATTGACGATGGAGACCAGTTCGAATATCCGTGCAAGAGCTTTCGGAGTGTTGAAGTCATTGCCCATATCCTCGTACATGCCTTCTATTTCAGACAGGATGGTCTGATTGATTTTAACAGGCTGTGACCCGGGAGCCTTCTTTAAACGCGGAATGAGGTTATAAGCGTCCTTAATCTTTGAAAACCCTTTTTCGGCAGCCTTCAAGGCATCGTAAGTTATATCGAGTGTACTTCTGTAGTGACTTTGCATCATGAAGAAGCGCAACGTCATTGGAGAAAACGCCTCTTTGAAAATATCGTTGTTTCCGGAAATTAATTCCATTGGAAGAATTGAATTTCCATCGCTTTTTGACATTTTTTTGCCGTTCATCAGGAGCATGTTGCCATGCAACCAATACTTCACCGGATTGGAAAGACAAGCGCCGTGATTCTGAGCGATTTCATTTTCATGATGGGGAAATTTCAGATCCTGCCCGCCGCCGTGAATATCAAAGGTGGTTCCAAGATACTTGGTACTCATGGCAGAACATTCAAGGTGCCAACCGGGGAATCCGACTGACCACTTTGAAGGCCATCGCATCAGGTGACTTTCATCCGCTTTGATCCAAAGGGCAAAGTCACTTGGGTGTCTTTTCTCACCCTGATTTTTAAGATTATCTCTGCTTTCATTAATCAATTCATCTATCACTCTGCCGGAAAGTTTACCATATTGGCCGGTTTGCTCGGCATATTTCAAGGTATCAAAATAAACAGAGCCATTGGTTTCGTAAGCAAAGCCATTGTCAATAATCTTCTGTACCATTTCTATTTGTTCGATGATATGCCCGGTAGCTGAGGGCTCAATACTTGGGTTAAGTGCATTGAGCAGGGCCATGACTTCATGGAAACCATTGGAATATTTCTGCACTACCTCCATAGGTTCAATTCTTTCCAATCTGGCAATCCTGCCTATTTTATCCTCGGCACCCGTATCGGTATCACCCACCAGGTGTCCTACATCTGTAATATTTCGTACATATCTTACCTTGTATCCCAAGTGCAGCAGATATCTGTATATCATATCAAAACTGACAAAGGTTCTGCAATTTCCCAGGTGGACGTCACTATATACGGTAGGTCCGCACACATACATACCTACTCTGCCTTCTACAATGGGAGTGAACAGTTCTTTCTCACCTGATAAGGTATTGAATACATATAAGGGTCTATAAGACATATCGTAAATATTATTAATAAAAAGAGTTGCAAAGGTAGTTCAAAGGTATAAAATAAAAAACCGGAATACGCATTTGGCATACTCCGGTTTTTTACGTTTATACTCTTTCATTATCCGGTCAGCCGCATGTGACTTCCAGTGTTGCAATCACAACATGGACAGCAAAGTCTTAACAAGCAGTGGTGGTATGAAAGAACAGCAGTCATTATTAATTAACTTTTAAAAGCTCTATTTCGAAAATCAGTGTAGCATATGGCGGAATGTCCCGTCCCGCACCTCTTTCGCCATAGGCAAGGTTGTATGGGATATAGAGTTTCCACTTATCGCCTACTTTCATCATCTGAAGTGCTTCAGTCCACCCTTTAATAACTCCGTTGACAGGGAAAGTAGCCGGTTCACCACGATCATAGGAGCTGTCAAATTGTTTGCCATTGATAAGCATACCTTTATAATTAGTAGTAACTTTATCGGAAAGTGTTGGAGTGGCACCGGTTCCGGAAGTGATTACCTCATACTGAAGTCCGCTTGCTGTAGTGTGTACGCCGGGTCTTTTAGCATTTTCTTCCAGGAATTTTTTACCTTCCGCTATGGCAGGTCCTGCTTTTTTCTCAGCTGCTGCGGCCATGGCATTACTAACCATCTGATTGGCTTGTTCGACGGTCATTTTCAATTCCTTTCCTTTTAACATATCGTCTATTGCCATGGCAAGTGTGGCAGCATCGATGCTTTCTATATCTAATTGCTTCAGATTTTGTCCCAGCAGGATGCCGAGACCATAACTTATTGAATCCATTTCTGTTTTTTTGTTTTCTTTAGTTTCAGTGGTTTTCTCTTTTTTAGAGGATTTATTATTTTGTGCGATGGTATAGTTGCTGCACAATGTCAGCAAAAATCCAACTGCCAAAACGAACTTCAAATTTTTAATCATCGTTTGAGAATTATTGTTTGTGTATTAATAAATAGGGTTAAAATATTATTTTTTCAATTCAGCATAATGCGGATAGAATCTGAGTATCGTTTCAATTCCTTTGAAGAAATTAAAGGTGCCGTAGTGTTCATTAGGCGAATGAATCACATCTGAATCCAGGCCAAATCCCATTAATACAGACTTCACACCTAAAACAGATTCAAACAAAGCCACTATAGGAATACTTCCGCCACTTCTCTGAGGAATTGGTTCAACGCCGAAAGTATCCTTCATAGCAAGGGCTGCAGCCTGATACTCTACCGAATCTGTGGGTGTAACCACGGGTTCACCACCATGGTGCGGCGTCACCTTTACCCTGACACCTTTAGGAGCCAGTGAGGTAAAATAGTCCGCAAACATTTTGGTTATTTTACCGGAAGACTGATCAGGAACCAGACGCATGCTTATCTTTGCAAAAGCTTTTGATGGCAGGACGGTCTTTGCCCCTACCCCGATATAGCCTCCCCAGATTCCATTTACATCCAGTGTCGGACGGATTGATGCTCGCTCTAAAGTAGTATAATCTTTTTCACCGTACACGGCATCAATATCCAGGTCTTTTTCGTAGGCTTCCAGAGAGAATGGCGCCTTAGCCATTGCATCCCTCTCCTGACGTGACAATTCCTGCACATCATCGTAAAATCCCGGAATGGTGATGTGGTTATTCTCATCATGCAGAGCAGCAATCATATCAGACAATACATTGATCGGATTAGCTACTGCGCCACCATATACTCCTGAATGCAGGTCTCTGTTAGCTCCTGTAACTTCGACCTCAACATAAGACAGGCCCCTTAAACCTGTACAAATTGAAGGAGTTTTGTTATCTATAATGCTGGTATCTGAAATCAAAATCACGTCAGATTTAAGCATTTCTTTGTGCTCTTCACAGAATTTACCCAAATTGACCGAACCGACTTCTTCTTCTCCTTCAATCATAAATTTAAGATTACAAGGAAAATCACCGTTCTTTGCCATGATTTCCAATGCTTTGACATGCATATAAACTTGTCCCTTATCGTCACATGCACCGCGGGCGAAGATGGCACCTTCGGGATGAATCGGAGTAGTTTTTATTACCGGTTCAAAAGGAGGAGAATCCCACAAATCAAGTGGATCAGGAGGCTGAACATCGTAGTGACCATATACCAAGACAGTTGGTTTGGACGGGTCTGTGATCTTTTCAGCATAAACGATGGGATGACCTGCAGTAGGATAGATATCGGCCTTGTCCACTCCCTGTTCCAGAAAACGTTGTTTAAGGTATTCTGCAGCCCGCACCATCTGCTCTTTTGAGCCGGGATCCGAACTAATGGATGGTATTCTCAACCATTGCATCAATTCGTCCAGGAAACGATCCCGATTTTCCTGAATATATGATTGGTTACTCATGATATGTTTAATTTATTTGAAAGTGCGCAAAGATAGCAAAGAAATTGCTTTAATTGACTGCCTGATATAAAATGAAAAGCAAATAAAAACCTCCTAAAGCTATAAAATTACTTCTCTGTATCACCAAACAATTTGCCTGCCCGATCTACCAGGTCAAGCAATTTTTTATCAAGGGACTCACTTTTCTTATCAGCTTCATCTTTTGACAATTTTTTCGTTTGGTTAATTTCGTCCTGAAGTTGTTTTTTCTCCTTTTCCAGGTTCTTCAACTCGTCTTTTTGCTGACCTGAATACTGACCTTCATTGGATTTAGCTGCATTCAGCACATCATTGAGCTTATCAATAGCTTTATCGTACTTACCTTCATCAAACTTATCTTTTTCAGACTTCAACATGTCGTACACACTGACAGTCAGGTCCTTAGTTTTTTGAAAAACAATCTTAGAGGTTTCTTTTTCTTCTGAGGTACCAAAGAAATAATTGTAAATTAGGATTCCGATAATGATCGGTATGGCTATCTTAATTAATAATTTAATCATTCAAATATGGTTTAAAGAGTATAATGAAAGAAAGTTGAACAAATAAATGAAAAAACTGCTTAAATAGTTCCGCTTCCTTGACATCCCGATTATAGCCCATCAAAATAATAACGCAAATCAGGCAGCTTGTGGTATCAAGGGCATTGCCCATTTATCGAAGAGTGAAATATTCCTGTTACGATTAATCTTTGTACCTTTGCAGCCGCAAATTGAAAAGTGTCAATAATGGAATGGAATTTTTCTGAAATAGAAGCTAAGTGGAAAAAAATATGGAAGGAAGACTCGCTCTATCGGGTTGAAAATGAATCCTCCAAACCTAAGTTTTATGTCCTTGATATGTTTCCGTATCCTTCAGGAGCAGGTTTACATGTTGGTCACCCACTAGGCTATATAGCTTCAGATATTTACAGTCGTTTTAAAAGACTCAATGGTTATAATGTCCTACATCCGATGGGATATGATGCATTCGGACTACCGGCAGAACAGTATGCCATTCAGACAGGAGTACATCCTGCCACAAGTACGATGAATAATATAAAAAGTTTCAGAGCACAACTTGACAATCTTGGTTTCTCATTTGACTGGTCAAGAGAAATTATGACTTGCGATCCGGAATATTACAAGTGGACTCAGTGGATTTTTCTAAAGATGTATAATGCCTGGTACGATAACAAGGCTGAAAAGGCAAGATCAATCCATGATTTGACAGATCACTTTAGCAGAATGGGGACACAGGGAATTAATGCCGCCTGTTCGTCACGGATGAACTTTACTGCTGAAGAATGGAACAACTATTCCAAAAAAGAACGTCAGGATATCCTGATGAATTACAGGCTGATGTACAGAAGAATCAGCACAGTCAATTGGTGTGAAGCTCTGGGTACAGTTTTGGCCAATGATGAAGTCAAAGACGGAGTGTCCGAACGGGGTGGTTATCCTGTCATCAAGAAACCGATGATACAATGGAGTATGCGTACTACAGCTTATGCTCAGCGCCTGCTGGATGGATTGGACAAGGTGGAATGGTCAGATTCTCTAAAAACCATGCAAAGAAACTGGATCGGTCGCTCTGAAGGCGCCAGAGTATTTTTTGAGCTCAAAGATCATACCGAAAAACTCGAAATATTTACTACCAGACCCGACACCATTTTCGGCGCTACCTTTATGGTTATGGCTCCTGAGCATCCGTTTGTAAAGCTGCTTACAACCGAAGAGCAAAAGAATGCAATGGACGAATATGTTACCCGGTCCTCCAAGGTTTCCGAAGCTGACAGACTTAATGCAGAAAAAACTATGACGGGAGTATTCACCGGGTCATACGCCATACACCCGTTCACCGGAAAGGAAATTCCTGTTTGGGTATCCAATTATGTTCTGATAGAATACGGTACGGGAGCTATTATGGCCGTGCCTGCAGGAGACGAAAGAGATATGCGCTTTGCTGCAACTTTTAATCTTCCCATAAGAGAAATTATTCAATGGGATCAGCCGGATGCCGAGAGGTCATCTAAGGAAGGCATCATGATAGATTCGGACTTCCTCAATGGAATGAGGGTAACAGATGCAATAAAAGCAGCCATTGAGGCAATTGAATCCCGGAGTATCGGTCAAAAATTGGTCAATTATAAGTTAAGAGATGCCAATTTCAGTCGTCAACGTTACTGGGGCGAGCCTTTCCCGATAGCATACGATGTAAATGGCATAGCCCATGAGGTTAGCCCGCTTCCGCTGGAGCTGCCTGAAATAAAGGATTTCAGACCAAGCGGTGACGGTAGTTCACCTATAGCCAAGGCGACAGAATGGGTCAATGCAACACCCGGTCTCAAAAGAGAAACGGATACAATGCCCGGATTTGCAGGATCGTCCTGGTATTTTCTACGATACATGGATCCGCAGAATAAGGAACAGCCATTTTCCGAGTCTGCAGTGAATTACTGGAAAGACGTAGATTTATATATAGGCGGTGCGGAACATGCCGTCGGACACTTGCTCTATTCCAGGACGTGGCATAAATTTTTGTACGATCTGGGGATGGTCCCTACCGATGAACCTTTCAAGAAATTAATTAATCAGGGGATGATACAAGGGGTGTCGGAAAAGACCTATCTGGTCAAAGATGCTCAGGAACAAATTTATTTCAAAGGAGGCGATTCAGCTTATTATCCCATAAAGTTAGATAAACCAAGGCAAGTATTTATATCCAGGGAGTTGACTGAAGATTATCCGTCTGACAGCTACGGTGGAGATGCTCAACTAAATGGTCTATCGGAAATGACAGTCCATATCGATTTAGTGGAAGACTATGGCTCATCTGCCGGCGGATACCTTACCGAAAAAGGTATCAGCGAATTTCTGAATAGGAGACCGGACTTTAAAGATGCTGTCTTCGTTACATCTGACGGCTATTATATTGATGGACATTATCATACAGTTACTTCAAGTGCGGATTGCAGGTTTAATACAAAAGCCGAGGTAGAAAAGATGTCAAAGTCAAAGTACAATGTCATCAATCCCGATTCTGTCATAGACGAATACGGTACAGATGTATTCAGGATGTATGAAATGTTTTTAGGTCCGTTGGAGCAGTCTAAACCGTGGGATATCAAGGGAATAGAAGGCGTAGGCAAGTTTGCCAAAAGGTTCTGGAATCTGTTTTTTGATGAAAACGGGCAATTTGCTTTAAGGGACGAAAAACCTACAGACGAAGCCTTAAAAGTATTGCATAAAACAATCAAAAAGGTTGGTGAGGAAATAGAAAAATTCTCCTTTAACACTTGTATATCAGCCTTTATGATTGCTCTCAATGAAATTAAAAAGCAACAGGCATATCATCGGGACATACTGGAACCTATGATAGTTTTGATATCTCCGTTTGCGCCGTTTTTGGCTGAAGAACTCTGGCATCTGTGCGGAAATAAGACAAGTGTCCATACAGCAAGCTGGCCTGAGTTTAATGAGCAATATACCCTGGATAATGTAATAACTTATCCCCTGTGTATCAACGGTAAAAAACGTGACTTATGTGATTTCCCGACTGACGCTGACGACAAATACATTACCGAAACTGCCTTACAACGTCCTGAAATAGTCAAATGGATGGAAGGCAAGACTGCCAAAAAAGTAATTGTAATCAAAGGAAAAATGGTGAATATTGTCGTTTAGATAAAGGTTTGAAAAATAATTGCATCCTGACAGATTCTTCTGTTTGTATGATTTGCTCAATTATCGGATTAATGGAATGACATTTCCTTGTTGAAATCGCATGAATAAAGTTTAAGATTTTAACTTTTATTCTTTTCCCAAAATTTCCAATTGTTTTTCTTTTTGGCTGGTTTTTCACGCTCCCAGAACTTCCATTTAACTTCTTTTTTCTTTGCAGGGACGATGATGTAACGCAGAGACAGTGAAGACTGACTGTCGAAGATTCTGTCCCCTCCGCTAAAATTGATGGCAGGCTTATAATCAAAAGATGCCAGAACACGACCGAATCTCATCTCCAGACCGCCGATGGCAGACAGCCCGATTGCATTTTTCCTTCCATTCCGGTCATCGGCATCATATAAGCCGATGTGAGGACCGGCTCCGATATAGAAATTCAATCCTTTAAAAACCATCTTCTGGTGATGCTCAAATAAAACAGAAATGGAGGTCTGGTCATTAAAAAAGCCCTTTTGAATAATGCCTTCCAGGGTTGCATGCTCTAAAATCAATTGTTGAATTGTAATGCCAAATTCCGTTCCGATTCTAATACCTGCCGCTGTACGATACTTCTGTGCTTTGACAGAAGATATCATTATCAAACTTAAAAATAAAAAGGTTATTAATCTCATTTAATTATTAGTTTCGCAAGGATAAAGTAAATTTTAGATATAATCATGAATATCCGGATAAAATACAATCAATCCTCTTTTAACTGATTGTAAGCAGGAATTCCTGTTTAAAATTCATAATATTCAGATATGTATAAATAACGCAATCATTCACTAAAAGTCATATCAGTAAAATTGCTGGAACGGATTAAATATTTCATAAAATTCTATTTGGAAGCTACAACAGTTTATAATGTACATTCACCCTTCGTTTTTAAATTAGTCAGACATCTGTTTACAGGTGGTATTCCAAAATATCTGACCGAAATGTATGACGTTCAACGCAAAGCTTATCTAACTTCAGATTTTGAAATACCCAATCAGGATCTTGGTGCAGGAAGTAATGCTTTACCTGCCTCATCCTTCATCAAAATCAAAGATATTGCCTCCACGGCAATGTCAGGCAAGTATAAGTTAAGACTCTTGTATTTACTTTCAGAGTATTTTTCTCCGGACTTAACGCTGGAACTGGGTACCTCCTTGGGTATGTCCGCAGCACATCTTGCTTGCCATAGTAAACAAGTAATTACGATAGAAGGGAATCCTGCTATTGCCGACCAGGCAGCATTGTTGTTTCTCCGGCTCGAAATAGGAAATATACAATGCATCCGGGATAATTTTGATGCCGCTTTACAGTATGTTTTGCCTCGGTATCGTCCGGATTTGGTATATATCGACGGAAATCACACCTACGAGGCGACGATTCGATACTTCAAATTATTTTTAGATCAATGCCTTACGGAAAAACTTGTCCTTATATTTGATGATATATACTGGTCGGAAGGGATGTATAAGGCATGGGATGAGATAAAAAATCATGAAAAAGTTACCTTGACAATTGACCTTTATCATCTGGGTATCGTATTGTTTACTCCTGAAATTATTGCTCCCCGACATTACAAACTGGTCCCTTATGGCATGAAACCATGGCACCTGGGCTTCAGGCCGGTTAGCAACTGAAACCGGTCGCCAAAAAAATCAGTGAATACAGATTATCTTGAAAAAATTATTGTGTTACACCTTCGAAAAGCCATTCAGCGAGCGTCTGCCGATTATCTGCCTTGACAAATCTTTTTTGGTCGTGTTCATTCTGGATATTTCCTATTTCAACAAAGAGAGCAGGCGGATAAGAATATTTGACAACATAGAGGTCTCTGTTTTTAATGGTTCCGCTATAAGTTTTATTGCCTATTTCCGCATATTTTCTTTCGAAGACAGACTGGGTATTGGAAGCCATTTCGTAGCCTATTTTTGACCCTTCAGCATAATAAAAGTGGGTATCCAGTTCAAGTCCTTTTGAACGGCTATCGATGTGAATACTTATAAATCGCTGATCTTTTACTCCTTTTCTTTTATACTCTTTATAAAATTTATTAATGATTGCGACCCTTTCGCGAAGTCTAAGAATCTGGTTTATTGGTATTGTTCGTTTCCCGGCATGTAGTTCATCCTTATCGCATGGAAGGTATTCATCATCCCTAATACCATCATTGGGATCATAAACAATAAAATGAACGATAGCTCCATTGCTGATGAGCAGCCGACCAAGACGCAAAGCAATATCATAAGCATATTCATCTTCACAATATGTTTTATCATCTATTTTGACCATTGCCCCCGGATCCGGTCCGCCGTGTCCGCATTTAATGTAATAAACCTGTCCTTTCAGTTTGTAACTAACAATTTCTACATTTTGATATTTGTCCCCAAACAGAGGAATATTCAGAGAATTTTTCGGTCTGGAGTCTGCTTGAGGAGTGGTGACAGGACCGGCGGAGCTTGTATTTGGTTTTTCGGGTGCAACCATAACCGGGCCTGATTCATACTCACAATTGTAGATATAATAAGGCACCCATAAGATCCTGTCCTGAAGGAAATAAACGGATTTTATTTTCTGAGCCTGTGCCCATTTGTTATACCTTTCAACTTCAAGCGCTTTGACAAGGTCAAAATTTTTCAAAGTTGACCTGATGGAGCTATTGTTATATTTATAAACTTTGATAGGGAGCAAATATTTTTTCCCAAAGACCAGAGGGTCACCATTTTTAAGGTTATTGATTCGATAAAATTCTGCAAAACTGCAGGAGGATTTATCCAGACCATATCTTCGCATCAGCGCATAACCACCCTCACCCTTCTCCAGTTGTACACTCAGATAATGCTGCGCCATGCCGGGAAATGTTCCGAATATACAACAGATGCTTATAAAAAATATATATAAATTAGAATTCAAGTCATTAACATAAAATTACAAATATATTATATTATTTAATAATGTATAACTAAAAGTGGTATTAATTTCTGATTCAGGTTAAATAATTGGTAGATTTGCGGAGAATATTGTAAAAAGTAGGCATGAGGAAAATTTTGCTTCTTGTAAAGAAGGATTTTTATGCAGAGTGGAGAAATGAGCATGCCATAAGCTCGGTTTTATTGTATGTATTTGCAACAGTATATATTACTTATACTGCTTTTATCAATATACCTGCCCAGACATGGAATGTCCTGTTCTGGATTGTATATTTATTTGTTTCGGTTAATGCATTGATCAGGAGTTTTGACCAAGAAAACAGCACAAAAGCTCTTTATTTCTACCAATTAGCCGGGCCGACATCGATTTTTGCCGCAAAATTTATTTTTAATACGGTTTTACTGTGGATTCTGGGTTTGCTTACCTTGATTTTATTTTCATTTATAGCCGGTAGTCCGGTCAGAGATTATCCGTTGTTTTTATTATCCATATTCTTAGCGGGAATAGGTTTTGCGACCATATTTACCTTTATTTCAGCTATCGGTGCCAAAACGGGAAACAGTCATTTATTGACAGCAATTCTGGGATTTCCGTGTGTAGTTCCGGTATTGCTGGAGTTATTAAAACTATCTGCCAATAGTATTGGGCTCCTAAATGATACGGATTTCGGGACGGATATTCTCATTTTATCGGCTGTAAATGCAATATTACTTAGTATGTCCTTTATTTTATTCCCATATATATGGCGGGATTAGGAAATAAAAAGGCATGCCGGTTTATCAGGAAGTTGAGTTCAACAAATACATAATAATAAAGTATAAAATTACCATAATATACTTCAACAAAGTATAAATTTGCAATCAAACAGTGTGTCAAAAATGAACAATAAATGGATTAAAATATTTGCAGTTATATTAATTTCCTATACATTTATCGGGGGTATGTGGCGTCCTCTGAATCCGGGCATCATGGAAATTCATCCCGAAAAAACTAAATGCGGAGAGAGAATTGAAGTAAAAGTTTCTACCTACAATACCCATCTGGATAAAGGAAGTAATATTGCCTATCTTTATATTGACAGCACCTATAATATCAAAAGCATCGATTTTAAGGCGACAAGTAATAATGAAGCAGCCATAACGTTTGATATACCACAATTCTTACCGGAAAAATCTCCTTTCATCAACGCCGGTCTAATCATTGTTAATCCAATTGACGGAGGGTTTGCCCGACCTTCTTCTGTTTCAATTGCCCAAGATTCAGTGAATACTTTGAAGGGGCAGGAGATGTGGAAACAAGTAAAGATTGAAAAGTTTCCGGATGCCTTACACAAGGGCTTTCCTTTCAGACTGATATTGGAAGAGACCATACGCAATATATATTATCATGTTCCATTCTGGATGGCAATGATTATTTTATTTTCCATTTCCGTATTTTATTCCATCAAATATTTATTTAAGCCCGAGTCGGATGATGCATATCATGTATATGCATATAACAGGGTAGGCTTATTTTTCGGTTTAATGGGATTAATTACAGGTGCCATCTGGGCAAAAAACACATGGGGCCAATACTGGAGCGGAGATATCAAGCAAAATATGACAGCGATAGCCTTGTTGATTTATGCAGCATATTTTATTCTGTGGAAGACATTTAAAGATGAGCAAATACAACTAAGGGTTTCATCAGCGTTCAACATATTTGCTTTTGTGGCTATGATTCCATTAATTTTTGTCATTCCAAGATTATATGATAGCCTGCATCCTGGCAACGGAGGCAATCCGGCCTTAGGCGGGGAAGATCTGGACAATACAATGCGGATGGTGTTTTATCCGGCAGTGATCGGTTATACTTTATTAGGCTTGTGGCTTGCCAATTTATTATACAGAATGAATAAAATCGAAAACCACCTAAAACAATAAATTGTGAATAGCCAATAAATGCAAAATAAAGTTCGGCAAATAAAAAATACGCCTTATCTTTGCACGTTCAGATAATGAAAGTTCAAACAAAAATCGGATACCATGTCCTTAGTGTCAATTGATTTTCAATCGATTATAATTTTAAGCACCCGTAATATCTCTATGTATGACAGTGGAAAAATATTTGTAGTCATAGCTGTGATAGCTGTTGTCCTGTTGGGATTTTTTCTGTACCTCTTCAACATAGACAGGAAATTAAAAGCATTGGAACAAAAAATTAAATCAAATGAGTAATAAACATGCAAGTTTCTTTGAAAGTGTAAACAGAAACTTCGATAAAGCAGCCGGATTTACCGGTCTTCCAAAAGGGTTACTTGATCAGATAAAAGCCTGTAATGCCGTGTATCAGATGAGATTTCCGGTGAAGGTCGGCAATGAGTATCAGGTAATAGAAGCCTACAGGGTACAACACAGCCACCACCGCCTACCGACGAAAGGAGGTATCAGATACAGTGAAATGGTAAATCAGGATGAGGTGATGGCTTTGGCTGCCTTGATGACTTACAAGTGTGCAATCGTAGATGTTCCGTTTGGTGGAGCAAAAGGCGGAGTAAAAATCAATCCGAAAAATTATACCGTAAAACAACTGGAGAAAATTACCAGAAGATATACGGCCGAACTGATGCGGAAAAATTTTATAGGCCCGGGTATCGATGTTCCTGCCCCGGATTACGGCACCGGAGCTCGCGAGATGTCATGGATTCTGGATACTTACACGACGATGAAACACGGTGAAATAGACGGAGTAGCTTGTGTTACGGGCAAGCCGGTAACCCAGAACGGTATCCGTGGCCGTCAGGAAGCTACCGGACGAGGTGTATTTTATGGCATCCGAGAATTGCTAAGCCACAAGGAAGATTGCAAAAAATGGAGATTGACGCCGGGCACGGAAGGTAAGCGCATTATCCTGCAAGGTCTTGGAAACGTGGGTAGTTTCACCGGACTTATCTGCCAGAATGAAGGTAATATGAAGATTATCGCCGTGTCAGAATATGAAGGTGCCATCTATAGCGAAAAAGGAATTGATATCAATGAATTGCTTAAACACCGTAAAGAGACCGGATCCGTCCTCAATTTCCCCGGTGCCAAAAACCTGTCTTCAAAAGAATCTGCCCTCGAAATGGAATGCGATATCTTAATACCGGCAGCTATGGAAAATCAAATCACAGCAGACAATGCTGACCGTATCAAGGCAAAAGTTATCGCTGAAGCTGCCAATGGACCGATCTCAGCTGATGGTGAAGCCATCTTGCTCAAAAAGGGAATCGTCATCATTCCGGATATGTATTTAAATGCAGGAGGTGTTACGGTATCTTATTTTGAATGGTTGAAAAACCTGTCACACATGAGGTTCGGAAGAATGGAGAAAAGATTTGACCAAAACACTTATTCCAACTTAGTAAGAACTATCGAAGACATGACAGGCAAGACGATTAATGCACAGGAGAGGGAATTGCTGACTAAGGGAGCAGAAGAGGTTGACCTGGTACGTTCCGGCCTCGAAGAAACAATGATTAGTTCATATAATCAGATCAGAGAGACCTGGAAGCGTAAAAAAGGCGTAGAAGATCTCCGTACAGCAGCATTTATATGTGCTTTAAATAAAATAAGCAGTGATTATTTAGCTATGGGAATTTTCCCTTAATAAAAATGGTTAGATAGGACGATCAATACAATATTATCTAAATTAAAACAAATTTTATGATTCAAAATCCAGCAGATAATAAATTAGACAAGATAGATTTAAAGATTTTAAAGATTTTACAGGAAAACAGTAAGATTACAAATCTTGACCTGTCAAAAAAAATAGGTTTATCTCCAGCGCCAACACTGGAAAGGGTAAAAAAACTGGAATCGACCGGTGTAATAGCCAGTTACCATGCAGCAATAGATACACTTTCGCTTGGTTTGAATGTAAAAACCTTTGTTTTAGTTTCACTTGCCTGGCAACGTGAAAATGCCCTGGATAAGTTTCTCATGAAAATCAAAGACATAGCTGAAATTACAGAATGTTATATCATAACCGGTGAAGCAGATTTTCTGATGAAAATTATTTGTAAAGATATTCCTTCATACGAGCATATATTATTCAAAACGTTGAGCCAGATAGAAGAAATAGAAAGACTCAAGACATTGATGACACTATCAACTGTCAAGGATTCTAAGCTCTTGCCATTCGATTACGAATAATATGCCGGTATTTTATAAAGTATTAAGCCCATCAAATAATCATGAGTGTTATTTGATGGGCACTTTTCATTTAATGGTGGATGAATTTCAACCCTTGTTGAATAAAGCGGAAGAGTTAATGTCATCATGCAGCCATTATTACGGTGAGATGGACCTGACTCAAGTAGATCCGCATATCTTATTAAAGATTCAACAAGATCTGCCCAAACCGGAAAAGAAGTTATTAAAAATTCTAACGCAAAAAGAATCGTATTTCAGAAAGAAAGGATTGAAATTTCCGGCTTATCCGGAACAGTCACCCATATTCAACTTATACAGTGAGCTTACCACGACGATGTGGACCAGAAATATATCAGATGGCAGCATAGATGAGGCACTACTCAAATATGCTTTAGCAAAGGGCTTGACAATAAGCGGGCTGGAAACCTTTGAAGATCAGATAGCAATAATGCAATCTATTAATTACAAAGAGTTAGAGAAACAAATCATAAGCATGCTAAAACATCCACGGAAATTTTCCAAAAAAATGGATTTCATGCTTGACATTTATCTAAAAGGCAAAATGAATAAGTTGAGCAATGAAGCCATCCAGACAACTGCAAGCAATAAGAAAATGATGGTTAAAAACCGAAACAAAATATTTACAGAAAAAATTGAAGAAATCATTGAAAGACAGGAGAATTGTTTGATTTCATTCGGGGCCGGTCATTTGGGCGGAAAAAATGGAGTTGTTGCGGGCTTGCGAAAAAGGGGGTATAAGGTCAAGGGTATGTACAATAAATTGCTCAAACAATAAATATAAAACTAAGAAAGTATCAAACAATAAAGCCTGCAAAGCATAAAGTTACAAAGTTTTTTCGTGCGATTCAATGGTAAAAATGCATTATGAATTTGCATGCTTCTTCCCCTACTCTTTGGTCATACATTTATCAATATAGATATAAATTTGGGAGCCGCAGGATGGTTCAGTTGTATGTGTGCAAAAGCCATAAAAAAACGACCAGAAATTGACAACGGCATGAGAGGATTGTTTTTAGAAAATAATCCCGGACACTATTTCCATAGTGTATGATGGATAAGTCCTCAAAATTCCAATCGACATTTTTTTAATTTGGCATCTTTCGATCTATATAATATAATATTTGTACGAATCATACAAATAAATACTGTATGTTTGTAATATTAAAGACATTTAAGTCTTTTTGTTTGGAACGTATAATGATTTTCAATGCTTTAATTGCATGATTAGTTTGCAAAATCTTAATCTATTCTTTGTAACCGGTCTATTTTGCACCTTTTCGCTCCTTTTAATGTGTTGTCATACAGGCAATACATCTGACGATAAAGTTAAAATGGAATTGCAAGGCAAAATAAAATCTGTTAAAGAAATTTCCTATGAAGCTATAGACCAGTCCGGCGAAATAACCAAAGGGCAACGTTCAAGTCCGAACTGGTGGAAGGACTCCTATACTGTTTTTGACAAGGATGGGAATGCCACTGAAGAAATCCTATATAGGGCAGATGGCAGAATATGGACAAAATCTATATTTCATTATGATGCTCAAAACAGGAGAATTGAAACTGAAGTATTGGGTGCAAATCTTAAACCATGGTATAAAAAATTAACTAAATACAATGATTCAGACAAACCAATTGAAGACATTCTTTATAAAGCCGGTGATACGCTGGGCTCCAAATGGCTCTACAAGTATGATAATAAAGGAAATAAAATACTGGAAGAAAGATTTCACCCCGACGGAAAACTAAGTATTAAATCAACCTTTAAATACAATGACAAGGGTTATAAAATAGAAGAAACAATGTTTAATTCAGAAGGCGGCCAGATATTCAAATGGGTCTCGCACTACGACGACCGCGGTCTGAAAGTCGAAGAATATTACTACAACTCAAAAAATACCCTGGATGCTAAAGAAATCTATCAATACAAGTTGGATAATCATAATAACTGGATAAAAAAAGTCATTTTTTATGGCGACCAGCCAAAATTTATCATTTTAAGAGATATAGAATATTTTCAATAGGCAGTATCCAAACAATGCAAGGCGTTTAGTCTCCGGAATTATCAATCCGGTTTTAATACATTTCCTTCGGGCTTATATACATTGTTTTAAATTTTTAATACACGACCCGACTCTTGCTGAGTCATTGTTCCTTTTTCACCGGAATTTTCATTAAAAGGAATTTCAACAACCATGATAGAACCTACACCGGGGCTGGATTCGACACTGAACCTTCCTTTGAGATATTGTGCCCTGAACTCAACATTTTTCAATCCCATACCCTGATAAAGTGACTGATCATACAAAAACCCTTTGCCATCATCTTCAACAGTTATCATCATCACGTTTTCCAGATAGTTAATCTGAACAATTATTTCCTGGGCTTCGGCATGTTTGATACAATTATTTACCAATTCCTGTATGATCCGGTAAACAAACAAATCAAGGTCTTTATTCTCATGCCTGATGATCCCGAAAGCCTGATAAATAATAGTCGGGCCGCCTTCTATATTATATTTATCTATCAATTCTTCGACAGCAGTATGCAGACCATATTTAGACAATGTAATCGGCATCATGTCCCTGGATATCTTCCTTACCTCCTCACAGGCATCATCGATCATCTCTTTCGCCTTTTTCATTGAAGGACTTTCAGGTAAATTCTTACTCAGATCTGCGCTCATCTGCAACTTTATAGAACTTAAGATAGCTCCCAAACTATCATGCAAATCCTTACCGATTCGGTTCCTTTCAGCCTCCTGTCCCATCAGCATGGACTCCATGGCTTTTATCTGGCTCTCCTGTTCTATTTGTTTCATTTGCTTATCACTTAGCTCGGATTGTTGCTGAGCGATAATTTGATTGGCTTTTAATCTATTGATATAATTATTATAAATGAGGTAAATCACTAAGAGGGTCACTAAAAATGCGAATACCAGCGTATAGATTATTACTTTTTGCTGGCGGCTGTTTATCGTCTTTAATTCATTTTCATTTTCCAATTGTTTGATAACCTTATCTTTTTGTTCAGAATCAAACCTTTGGGTAATTTCCTGACTGGATTTGACAATCTCCGTATTTTTTATCTTATCTACGACAGCATAATATTTTTCGAGGGTAGGCTGAAGCATCTCTTTTTCATTCAGATCAATATACGCTTGTGCAAGCATCTTGTATAAGGGAGGAAGTGTCTGATAATTCTCATTTTTTACAAAAATAGGCTCAGCCTTAAGAAAGTACTCTTTTGCCTTATCAAATTTTTCCATCCTGAAGAAAAGAGTGCCCATCTGAAACTCTGTTTGGGCAAGCATATCGCTATCTCCATATATGGCAGCAACCTTTAAATTGTGATTTGCCAGACTCAGCGCCCTGTCAAGATTATTGGTTTTGATATCATTCTGAATGATTAAAATCTTATTCTCTATAATCAAATGTGTATCCTTCAGAATATTATTGTTGACTTCCAGCGTAGCGATAAAACATTGGCGGGCGTTGACATCATCATTGATCTTACTGTATGCCTCACCCAGTTGATTCATCGACTTTACATAAGGCAGGTAAATCTTATGCTGCCTATAGTACTCTGTTGCATCTTTCAGGTAACTAATTGCAAATTTATAATTGAATACATTGTAATTTAATTCGCCCAACTTGGCGAGCAAATCGTAATATTCCCTTTCCTTACCGATTTTTTTATAAATGATACAACTTTTCTGATAAAAGCTTATGGCGCTGTCTTGTCTGGAATCGGCTTCATAATATGCTCCCAACCTCCTTAATATCTCAGCTTTTAATTCATCATCTTTGTTTTTTTCTACATCCTTCAGGCTGTTGAACAATAAATTTTTTACTGAGCGATTGACCGTAAAAGTATCAGTCTGTGCAAAAGCCTCCTTTAAATTAGAAAATAAACAAAAAACCAGAATAAAAATAAGTGACAGCCTGTGCGTCTTTTTGATATTCAATCTTAAAATCAAACCTGGTGACATCATGCCGGATTATTGGAGTTAAACCAGGCCATTTTCAAGGGCAACTCTTACCAATCCCGCGCTGTTCCTCACACCAAGCTTTGACATAAGGTTACTTCTGTGCGTTTCTACCGTGTGTAAAGATATGAACAGCATATTGGCAATTTCCTGTGCCGTATGCTCTTTAATGATCAATCCCAGAATTTCCTTTTCTCTTTTAGAAATTTTAACCTGAAGTATATCCGTATTATTCCCCTGAGATTTTTTTGCAAAGCTGTTCATCATCGTCTGAGTGACAGACTGGCTGTAAAACTGATTGCCGGCATAGACGGATTGAATGGCATTCAACAATTCTTCATGATCCGTATTCTTAAGCACATACCCGGATGCTCCTTCTTTCAGTACTTCCTTGATATATTCCGCATTGTTATACATACTTAATATCAGTATCCTAATCCCGGGATACTTCTTGCTGATCATCTTGGTAAGCTCTAACCCATTGATATGCGGCAGGTTAATATCCAGCAGGATGATATCCAGTCCGGGTGTCTGCTCTATTGCTTTCATCACGTCATTGCCATCGTGCACTGTCTTTACTACTTCTATGCGTGATGAACCTGAGAAGATGGCTTGAACTCCTTCTACAAACATTTTGTGGTCATCTACCACCATGACCTGTATTTTAGAATCAGACATATATCGTTATCTAATTTAATTTTGAAAAACCAAAGGGAAAGCCTAATTAAGTGCTAAATTAAGGCAATTTTTTGATACTCATATGTAAATTAGACTAATTTATTCATACTTTCGCACCTGATAAACTTTATTCATGAGTAATATTGTAGCCATTGTCGGCCGACCAAATGTAGGCAAATCCACCCTTTTCAACCGACTCATTGGCAAAAAACAAGCCATCATCGATGATGTAAGCGGGGTAACCCGCGACAGAATATACGGTGAAGGCGAATGGAACGGTAAATCCTTTATCGTAGTTGATACGGGTGGATTCGTACAGGGTTCTGATGATATATTTGAATCTGCCATACGTCAGCAGGTCCTGATAGCTATCGAAGAAGCTGCAGCCATTCTATTTGTTGTGGATATGGAAACAGGAGAAACAGACCTTGATTCAAAGGTAGCCGGTCTCTTGCGTCAGGCAGGTAAAAATGTTATCCTGGTAGTCAATAAGGTTGACAATTCAAACAGATACATCGAAGCTCAGGAATTCTGGGGTATGGGCTTTAAAAATGTGCATTTTATCAGTTCAATGACAGGAAGCGGAACCGGTGAACTTCTGGATGACCTGATTCCAATGTTAGGAGATGCGGAAATGCTTAATACGGAGCTGCCGAAGATTGCCATCATCGGTCAGCCCAATGTCGGTAAATCAAGTTATACCAATATGCTCCTCGGAGATGAAAGGAATATCGTCACCGAAATAGCAGGGACCACAAGAGACTCTATCCATACAAGGTACAATTTATTCAACAAGGACTTTTATATCATCGATACGGCCGGAATACGGAAAAAGCAACGTGTCAATGAAGATCTTGAATTTTATTCCGTCATGCGGTCTATCAGGGCAATCGAAGAGGCTGACGTCTGTGCTCTTCTCATTGATGCACAGACCGGAGTTGAAGCTCAGGATATGAGTATCTTCAGGTTGGTTCAAAAAAGAAATAAAGGCATTGCCATCTTTGTTAACAAATGGGATCTGGTAGAAAAGGAAACCAATACTGCCAGAGATATGGAAAAACAGATCAAAGCCAAATTGGCACCTTTTGATGACGTACCGATTGTTTTTATCTCAGCTCTTGAAAAGACCCGTATCTTCAAGTCAGTTGAAGTCTTGCTCCAAATCTATGAAAACAAGTATAAGAAAATAGCCACTTCCAAACTGAATGAGGTTATGCTGCCCATCATCGAGCGAACACCCCCACCGGCCTACAGAGGCAAGATGATAAAAATCAAATACATCACTCAGCTTGCGGCAAAACACCCTGTATTTGGTTTTTTCTGCAACCATCCTGATCACATTAAGAGCAGTTACAGGTTGTTTCTGGAAAATCAGATACGGAAGAATTTTGATTTCAGCGGGGTTAAAATTAGTATCGTTTTTAAGGAAAAATAAAAAATGGAGATTTCAACTACCGGTATTGAAGGATTATTACTTTTTAAACCAAAAGTTTTTGAAGACACCCGTGGGTACTTTTACGAAAGTTTCAGGGAGGATATCTGGCAAGATGCAGGCATATTGGCACCTTTTGTACAAGACAATCAAGCTTATTCCACCTTTGGTGCACTGAGAGGGCTCCATTATCAGACAGGAGAAAAAGCCCAGGCCAAGCTGGTAAGGGTAATACTTGGTGAGGTATTGGATGTAGCCGTAGATCTTCGTTCTGATTCTCCGACATTTGGCAGGTCATTCAGCGTCGTGCTTAGCGGAGAAAACCACCTGCAAATGTATATTCCACGCGGATTTGCACACGGATATCTTGTCCGCTCACCTGAAGCAATTTTTACCTATAAGTGTGATAACTACTATAGCAAAGAACACGAAGGAGGTTTGAGATATAATGATCCTCAACTGAATATTGATTGGGGCATTGATTTCAGTAAATTAAAAGTTAGTGATAAAGATTTAAAATTACCTTATCTTGGAGACCATTTACCCATTGATTAAAAAATGAATACAATAAGATAGACACATGGCCACCATAGGTATAACGGGTGCTGCCGGACAACTGGGTCAGGAATTTGCCTTTTTATCTCAGTACCTCCCAAAATATAATTTTATCTTTTTCGACTCAGAAGAGCTGGATATAACGGATAAAAATCAATTAATCAAGGAACTCGAAGATTATGATATTGACTTTCTAGTCAATTGTGCCGCCTACACGAAGGTCGATCAGGCTGAATCCGAATCGGATCTCGCCTTCAAAACCAACAGGGACGGCGCCGCCAATCTAGCAGAATACTGTGATGACAATGACATTATACTGATTCATTTTTCTTCAGATTATGTCTATCACAACGGTCTAAACCGCCCGCTAAAGGAGCAAGATGAAGTCAATCCTCAAGGTGTATATGCTGCTTCAAAACTTGCGGGAGAACAAGAAGTGCTGAAAAGATGTAAAAAAAGCCTTATTTTCAGAACTTCATGGGTATATTCTTCTTTTGGAAGTAACTTCGTTAAGAAAATACTAAATGCTTCCGGTACTCAGACAGAATTCAACATGGTTTATGATCAGATCGGCTGTCCCACCTATGCACGAGATCTCGCCAATCAGGTTCTGAATATTATTGACGGAATTGTGGTCAATGAATACCAGATTAAAGAATGCTCCGGGGTCTATAACATTACCAATTCCGGTGTTACCTCCTGGTATGATTTTAGCAGGCAGGTATTTCAGCTTTCAGGTAAGCAGTGCTCCATCAATCCCATTTTATCGTCAGCATTTTCAAGCCCTGCAGTCAGACCTCATTATTCAGTGCTGGATCAAAGCAAACTGAAAGAGCAATTCGGTATCGTCATGCCTCATTGGCTTGATAGTCTGGCTAAATGCATTAAAGCGTTAAATGATATTTAAATGGTTATTGTTTGTTTTGGACCCGGTCCGTTATTCAAAGGCGGAATAGCCAATTACAATACTTCCCTTGCCAAAGCCTTTGACAGACTGCCGGCTTGTGAAGTGCACATTGTCTCCTGGACACAACAGTATCCGGCTATTATACCACGGGACTTTATCGATAAGGCAAGTCGTAAAGACCAGCTTTCAGGTACACGTATAAAGGTTCACTATGAGACCAACTATAATAATCCCCTCAGCTGGAACACTACAGTAAATAAAATAAAGTCACTCCGTCCGGATGTCGTCATCTTTCAATGGGCCATTGCTATTCAGGGCCTGCCCCTTTCATTTATTTCAAGACGTCTGAAGTCAGCCGGCATCAAAGTTATTTTCGACCTTCACTTTGTCATCCAGAAAGAGAATAGTTCCATAGACAGGTTATTTACCAAAATGGCTTTACCCAAGGCAGATTTCTATGTCACGCATGCGCTGAAAACGTATAAAGAATTACAGACATTGTTTCCCAAAATGAAACTGCGCCTTTACGACCGAACCGCCAAGATAGATTCCGGTTTTCTGGCCTCTGATGACGCAAGACCCGTAATCAATCTATTCCACCCTATCTATGATATGTTCAGTCCGGTGGCAAACTTTGATGTTGCGGCTTTTAAGGCAAAACATGGATTGGCAAAACATGTCTTTTTATTTTTTGGCTTTATCAGAAAATATAAGGGACTCCACAATGTGATTCCTGCTTTTAAAATGCTGTCAGATAAAAGAGACGATGTTTCGCTGATTATATGTGGAGAATCTTTCTGGAAAACACTCGACTCATCTAAGTTATCGACCAAAATCAAATCAGCAGTTTTTTCCTTGGCAAAGAAGATATTCCTCAGGCAAAAGGACGACGAAAGCAATTATAATCCCTTGGAATTGATACCTCAGCTAGGGCTTCAGGGTCGAGTAGCAGTTTTTAACTCCTTTGTGCCTAATGAGGATGTACACCAATACTTTCAGGCAAGTGATGCCGTTTTGTTATTTTATGATTATGCCACTCCATCCGGCGTGGAATCCATCGGCTATAACTTTAATATGCCTATTCTGGCGACTGCAGTGGGTCACTTTCCTGAGACGGTGATTGACGGCTATAACGGATACTTAGCCTCCCCCGACAATGTTAATGAAATGGCAGCAGCCATGGAAAGATTCCTTGAAAAGCCCATTGACAGAAAAAATGTCGCTGAAACAAGCAAAAATATGAGTTGGGATCAATATGCTGCCCGAATTCTGGAGCTCTTTCCGGATTCCATAAAAAGTTAATAGCAATGAACTTAAATTATAAAAAGAAACTTGTCAGGACAACTAGCCTTAAAATTTAATTTTGCCATTCGGCTTTTCATTTATTCGTTGCAATTTAGTCGTGGATTTTATCATTTCTTTCTTAGACAAAGCCTATGAGAACGTGATTATATCTGGTTTTGACGGTTTTTGAACGGGGAAATACCTTTTCGAAAAAATCAGCTTTGTATTGTTCAAACAGGTGTTTCTCCTCTTTGGTGACGGTCATCCAGTTGAACATCAGAACACCGTCCGGCAGCAAAGCATCCCGGCATTGCTTCAAAAATTCAGTCGTCCGAAATTTGTCAGGAATCACGTCATCTACAAAAAGGTCAATTACGACAACTTTAAATTTATCCTTATTATTTGTCATAAAACTCTCGGCATCTACCAAGCGCAGATCAAAAGAGCTTTTCAAGCGAGGTTTGGTGAATTGGTTGAATAAATGAATGACTGAAATATCAATTTCAACCATTGTAAAGTTGAGCATCAGGTGGTAATTTCGCTCTATGATATAAGGGATACTGCCAAGTCCGCCACCGAGAATGAGAAAGCCACCCTTCGTGTATTTCCGGGGATTTATGACTTTCAATGCGGTTTCAAAATTATCATACTTATCATCAAATGAATATACTGCTTTTAGGGTGCTGAGTTGCAAACGACCTTTAACAAGGTTGACAAATAAAGGTTGATCCAAGTGTGACCGCGAACGATTGACGGGAAGTGGAACAAGGTAGCTTACAAGCTTAGTAAGGGAATTTATTGGAAATTTCAAAAATCAGGTATTTAGGATAAAAATGGATTCCGGAAAATATGAGCCAGGATGCCTTTTTCTGTTTCGGATAATTCCAGATTACGGCGTGCCATCACGTTTTGAGCTACTTCAATAGCTTTTTCAAAACGATAAGGCTCCATTTTCCCACTATCACACCAGGTAAACGAGGGGATATGTGTGTCAGGAAAACCTGAGCCGAAAATATTTGCAAATACTCCTACCACTGTGCCTGTATTCAGCATAGTATTGATACCGGTTTTGGAATGATCGCCCATAATTAAACCCAGAAACTGCTGACCTGATGAAATCTTATCCCTGGCAGGATAATTGTAGATACTTATTTTTTTATAGTTATTTTTCAGGTTGGACGAATTAGTATCAGCGCCGAAATTACACCAGCAGCCAATGACACTGTTGCCCAGGTATCCATCATGACCCTTATTGGAATACCCTTGGAATATTGAATTGGTGACCTCTCCGCCTATTTTGCAATGGGGACCGAAAGTATTGGCACCATACAATTTGGCTCCCATTTTTATACTGCTTCCCTCACATAGAGCCAGACCGCCACGAATCATGGCACCTTCCATTATTTCACTCCCCCTGCCTAAGTACACCGGACCCAAGGTTGAATTTATTATAGCCCCTTCGGCGACAACGCCTTCTTCAGCAAAAACATCATCCCCTATAATTCTATTGGTCGATGAAATAGTTTTAGACGTTCTGTTCAATGTAATCCTGGCAAAATCACTTTTCAAAACTTCATGATTGAAAGAAAATATATTCCAGGGAAAGGCTATGTGAATGACTGTATCAGAAAAAGGGAATACAACTGCATCCAAACGATTGACTTCCGGCATAGGCAACCTATAATCGTCAGTCCGCCATGCCACAATATTATCACCTAAGGTTAATCTCCTGTTGACCGGAAGGTCTATCAAAGCTTCAGCCAGTCCGGCATCCGGAATATATGCAGCATTAATCATCAAATAATCACCTCCTGATTCGTCAATGCGATGTTGCTGAAGATATGGTTGGGTAAGTATTTCACAGGAAGTATGGAGCGCAGCTTCCCACTTTTCCCTGATTGTATCGATACCTATCCGTATATCTGCTACCGGACGTGTAAAAGTCAGCGGGAGTAAATCCCCCCATTCCGGACCATCAAATAAAATAACTTTCATAGTGCGGCTGTATCAGGGTGCAATATAATAAAAAAAGCCATGGCTGACCATGGCTTATTATCTAAAAAAGCGGAAGTAGTTACTTCACAAACTTTGCAAATTTCTTGTTGAACTTGTCGATACGTCCTGCAGTATCAACAAACTTCATCTTACCTGTAAAGAATGGGTGAGAAAAAGATGAGATTTCAACCTTTACCAAAGGATATTCATTACCATCTTCCCATGTGATTGTATCCTTTGTATTGACACATGATTTAGTCAGAAAAGCTTCATCAGTTGAAATATCCTTAAAAACTACTTTTCTATAATTAGAAGGATGTATGTCCTTTTTCATGATTAATTATATTTTTTATTAAAATGCGAGCGCAAAGATACGTCTTGATGTGATATATTCAAAACTTTTTATAAATTTATTTTAAGCTTATTTATTCATTATTTAAATATACAAACCCGGCTCAGGTACCGAACCACATACCGGAAATCAATATTCCTCTCCGGTCAACAACATGATGTTGCATAACTCACATCTCCATAATGCTAATAAATAAATGAAAAATTTTGGTCATTCAGATATAAATAATTACCTTTGCCCCACTTTTTAATCAAATAAAATCAAAAACTATGTTTGCTATTGTTTCGATAGCCGGTCAACAGTTCAAAGTAGAGGGAGGTCAGAAGATCTTCGTCCACCGGTTAGATGCAAAGGAAGGCGACAAGTTGACGTTTGACCAGGTTCTTCTTACCAGCGATGGTGACAAGGTAACCGTAGGTACACCAACTGTTGCCGGAGTAGCTGTTTCTGCTACTGTACTTACCGAAGAGGTAAAAGGCGATAAAGTAATCATCTTCAAAAAGAAAAGAAGAAAAGGCTATCGTCTCAAAAAAGGTCATAGACAACAATTCACTCATCTCCAGATTGACTCAATCGGGTAATCTTTATTATTAATCATTAAATTTCGTAAAAAATGGCTCATAAGAAAGGTGTCGGTAGTTCAGATAACGGACGGGACAGTAAAAGTAAAAGATTGGGTGTTAAAAAATTTGGAGGTCAGGCAGTCGTAGCAGGTAATATTCTGGTTCGTCAGCGCGGCACAAAATTTCATCCAGGCACCAATGTAGGTTGCGGTAAAGATTTTACTCTATTCGCATTGACAGATGGTGTTGTAGCTTTCAAAAAAGGCAAGAAAGACAGAACATTTGTAGATGTAATACTGAATTAATTTCTACATTTCACGTAATCAATATAGAGTCCCGGTATTGCGCCGGGACTTTTTTATTTGTACAAATTTCAATATAAAGCCGGACTATTTTTCTCTCAGACCCACAGAAAAAGAAAATACTATTGCCTTCATTGGTACTCATTTTTATGAGCCAATTCAATATACTTTAAAAAAACCGATTGACTTAATTCCTGAAATGATTTATGATCGAAAAAGCCGATACAACTATTAGCGCGATGCCGACGATATAAATCAACCATTTATGATCGATGCGACGAACAATAAAGGCTCCGAGCGGTGCAGCGACAACACCGCCGAGTATTAATCCCAATAAGATACCGAAAAACTTCACGTCAACTAAAAATAAAAATATACCGGTACTCGCAAAGGTCACAAAAAACTCGGCAGTATTAACTGTTCCGATGACGTGACGCGCCTTTGATCCGCTTCGACTCAAAATAGTCGATGTAACCAATGGCCCCCAGCCACCTCCTCCGACTGCATCCAGAGCCCCACCAAAAAAACCAATTGCAGTAAACGATTTCAAAGGAGTTAAATGTGGTCTGTCACCCTGTATTTGGCGCATAATAAGTCGGACGCCTATCAATAACAAATACAATGAAATAAACGGCTTAATTACTTCCCCGTCAATCACTCTCGACAGGATATAGGCACCGGCTAAGGAGCCTAAAATTCCGGGAATGACAATCTGAAAAAATAATTTTTTATCCACATTTTTAAAGTGAAGATGTGACAAACCTGAAACCCCGGTTGTAAAAACCTCTGAAGTATGAACACCTGCTGAAGACTGAACAGGAGGAATCCCGAAGAATATTAAAAAACTCGAACTTATCACTCCATAAGCCATACCCAGAGAGCCGTCAACTATCTCGGCGATAAAACCAACTAACAGAAAAATAAAAAAAGTATGATCTATGACCAACTGAAAGCCTTCCCTAGAGGCATTCCACAATTTCAATGCCAATACAATAACCAGAAAACTTTTTATTAGGATAATAACTCCCGAAATCTGCTTATTCGATATATTTTTGAACATAGGTTAGCTTTGCTGTAAAGCTAAAAAATATTCGTTTGAATAATTATCGTTTTATATATTTATTTATTCGATTTTCGTTAAATACAAAATAAATCTTTGGTATTGACTCCTTTATATAAATTTATATTTTGAAATCAATCCATTCTTGTAAGCCTATCCGGAAATCTCCCCATTCAATTCCTCCCCCTGCTATGTAAGAGACCCTTTGTTTTCCAATAATAACATATTGCAAGACCTGTCAGAGCCCCGCCTATATGAGCAAAATTAGCCACATTCCCTACCTGGCCAAAACCCATAAATAAATCCAGTACGAAATAAAATAAAGCTACATATTTCATTTTGATAGGAATAGGCGGAAATAAAAGCATGACCGTCATATTAGGCGCCATCATGGCTACCCCTATCAAACAACCGCTCACCGCTCCGGATGCCCCCAACATCCTCACCATATCTAAATTGCCAGAAGCAAGATACCAATATATCCACTCACCGATAAAAGCTCCGACCCCGCAAATGAGGTAAAATCTAAGGAACTTACCCTCACCCCACACCGTTTCCAATAAGGAACCAAACATGTAAAGACCAAACATATTGAAAAAAATATGTCCAAAATCATAGTGATTAAACATATAACTCAGCGGCTGCCAAAATCTAAAATTGGGTGAAGTCGGAAAATATAGGCAGAGCATCTCCTTAAACTGTGGCGGTGAGAAGCTCAGGATAATAAAAACTATTACATTGAGTATGATAAGTTGTTTGACAACATTTGTAATTCTAATCATATTTTATTTTTTATTATATTTTCTATCGTTGATATAGAACACTTTCCAAAGCACGCATTGCCATTTGCATCATATCCCGGTTCGTCACAAGCAAACAAACTGTCCACCAAATTCCGCATTTCTTCCAGGCTTAGTTCACGCCCCTTTGGCAAGGCATATTTATCCGCATAAGCAAGCGCCATATTATGATGTAAATCAAAATTTACATCAGCTTCCTGATGTAAACTATCAAGTACTGTTTCAAACCATGATCCCAGGTCATGCGCATCATCCATAATAGCAGGATATCCGTGCACGATAAACTCTTGATTATCTCTTACTTCTATATCAAAGCCGGAGGAATGCAATTCATTCATTACGGATTTAAGCAAGTCAGCCTTAATTACATCAAAGTGTAAGACCTGAGGAAACAGGTCTGTCTGTGTGACAACCTCTGCCCTTTTTGTGTTTTTGTAAAATCTCTCGTACAATATTCTGTGATGGGAATAGTGTTGATGCACAATCATCATACCTGATTTTATCTGAAAAAGAATATAGGCTTTATGGAGTTGTATGTAATTTATCACTCCATAGTCATCTTCTTCTTCCCCGTTAACATCTTCATCCCCTATCTGACTACTGAATATCAGGGACTGGCGGGAAGTCTCCTTCTCAATAGAGTCTATCGAGATATTCTCATAAAGATCCTTCCATCGTCCTGCATTTTCTTTATAAAAATCACCCGGAATGCGAAAATTATCCGTGAAATTTCGGTTACCCTCTGATGATGAACCGGTCGAACTCCTCGGCAGTTCCTGATTCCAGGCTCGTGCCAACTGCTCATCCATGTCAAAATCAATCATTGGGGTTACAAGATTAAAAGAAAGAGCATGCTTTACAGCGGATTTGAGATAGGTATAAATCATTTGCTCATCATCAAACTTAATCTCCTGCTTAGTAGGGTGCACATTAACATCTATCCTGGACGGGTCGAGTTCCAGAAATAACACATAAAACGGAAAGTGGGCAGGTGGAATTATTTTTTCATACGCAGACACAATTGCGTGATTGAGCAGATTACTCTTTATAAACCTTTGATTGACAAATAGATACTGATCACCCCTTGTTTTCTTCACCATTTGAGGAGTTCCTATGATACCGTAAATCATCAGTTTTTCAGTCTCCTCCTCTACAACAAGGAGCTTTTTATCTGTGTCGCCTTTAAAAATATTGACTATTCTTTGTTTGAGTGTAGAATTATCCAAAAGATAAACCAACTCATCATTATGCACCAATTGGAACCTTATCTCCGGATGCGCCAATGCAAGCCGTATAAACTCCTCATAGGCGTGTTTCCTTTCAACCTCATTGGATTTGAGAAAATTTCGTCTGGCAGGAATATTAAAAAATAAATTTTTAACGGCAATTGTGGTTCCATAAGGAGCCTGTACGACCTCCTGCTTGATTATTTTATTTCCTTCATTGATGATATGGGTTGCCACTTCATCTTCCTTCCTCTTGGTCGTCATCTCCACCTGAGCCACAGCAGCGATGGATGCCAGCGCCTCACCTCTGAATCCCATGGTTTTGATGGCAAAAAGGTCCCGTGCGCTTGCCAATTTAGATGTAGCATGGCGCTCAAAACTCATTCTGGCATCCATTGGCGACATCCCGGTACCATTATCTATGACGGAAATAAGTGATTTGCCTGAGTCTTTCAGAATTAAGCTGATATGTGTCGCACCTGCATCTATGGCGTTTTCCATTAATTCTTTGACGACTGAAGCCGGTCGCTGTACCACTTCTCCGGCAGCTATCTGGTTGGCCAGGACATCAGGTAATAGTTTTATACAATCTGCCATCAATCAGTTTTTATACAAATGCCAAAGGTAAACAACCTTAACTCAAAAATTAAATCAGAAGTCAACCACAATTCCTCTTTTTAACAAAATTTCTTTAAAACGGTAAATCATTTTCTAACAATAAAGGAATAGAAGTGTTCTGAATGTGAAACTTTAATTTCATATATTTACCTTAGAGGATTACACTCTAAAAATTAAAAACTGAATTATAAAGATATTAAGCAACGTAACAAAATAATATGCCGGATACATGATAATGCTATACAAATTCAAAAGAGTACCGTAACTTTAACTTTACTTTATCGTCTTAATAAAAAGAATATCTGACATGAAACAAATATTATTTCTCTTCATTTTTATTATCCCCTTCTTTCTGACAGCACAAGTCAGTGAATCTGTCTTACCTATGTCTCAGGGAAGTTACAACAGTCTGACCATAACACTTAAAGACATCAGCCAGAAAGATGCCGAAAATGTTTGGAAAGACTACATGAAGTCATTGGGTAATAAGACTAAATATTTGAGAAAAGAAAAAGAATATTTCGTAGATGACGCCAGTGTACCACAAATAAGCTCCAGTACCATAGACATTTATTCAAAATCAGAAAAAACAGGAAATGACATCTTGTTTACAGTATGGTTTGATCTGGGTGGAGGATATCTTACATCAAAAAGTCAGCCGGAAAAATACACAGCTGCCGTCACTATGCTCAATGACTATCAGCGTGAGATTTCCAGATTTAAGACAAATGAACTACTAAAAACAGAAGAAAAAACTCTTTCACAGTTGAATAGTGATTTGAAACGTCTAGTAAACGATAAGGAAGACTATGAAAAGGAAATTAAAAAAGCTGAAGAACGAATTGCCAGCTATAAAGCCAAAATAGAACAAAATATCAAGGATCAATCTGCCAAACAAACCGAAATCACCAAACAACAGGCTGTGGTAGAAAAAGTCAAAACAGATTTGAGCAAAATATAGTCCTCAATAGAAATGTAAAGCCCTTGAACCCGCTTCATTGGGCTTTACTGTTATTGATGTTTATTAAAAATTCCCGAATATTGAATTTTGTCAAACTTCAAATTTACCGCCTGTCCCTTGTCAAAAATTACTAATCCGTAATTTAAAAAAGCATACCTTTCTGTCTCACCTTTCCCTCAATAAAGAATGAATGAAATGCCGGAAACTTTATATTTTTGTTGCAGAAATTTTGAGGTTTGAAGGATACTGTTTTCATTGTTGCGCATTCGTTGTATGAGAAAAATATTGCTTTTTGTATTTACAGGCAACCCTCAGAAGCGACATACAGAATAGCTTCCGACCATCAGTTTTTTGCGCACCAAACAGAAAAAAGTTTCATTTTCAGGCCATTCACTTCAGGCTCCAAAGCCAGTCCCTTAGAACTGATAGTTTTGGATACCGCAAGCTTCAGCTCATCCTTTGTAGAAAATGTGATAAACTTACCCGATTGGACTTCATTTCCGGATATTCCACTTCCAGGCAACACCTCGGAAATTGAATATAAAGAAGCGATAGCATCTTATTTGACTGAAATCAGGGCAGGTAAATTGGAAAAAGCGATACTTTCCAGAGTAATCAGGGTGCCTCTGCCAGAAAAATTTGACTTGTTTACAACCTTTGAAAGTATGTCAGAAAGATATCCGGATGCTTTTGTTTATCTTTTTTCTCACTCAGAATCAGGTATATGGCTGGGGGCAACGCCGGAATTATTACTTCGTCAAAATGACAATAAGGCTGAAGTGATGGCATTGGCAGGAACTCAACAAAAAAATCGGGAAGGTCAATATCAATGGCGCGACAAGGAAATGGTTGAGCATGAACTGGTAGGCAAGCACATTCAATCCGTATTCTCAAAACTACATTATTCCGAAGTTACCAAAAACGGACCATATACCGTTACTTCAGGAAAAGTAGCTCATCTGAGAACAGACTTTACATTTAAAGTAAATACCGCAGGACAGATAGAAAAACTACTGACAGAGTTACATCCGACTCCTGCCATAGGCGGATTACCTGTCACCGAAGGGCTGGAATGCATCTCAAAATATGAGGGTTATGACCGCACATACTATTGCGGCATTCTGGGTGAAACAAATTTCGATACCTTCGCAAATCTCTATGTTAATCTTAGATGTATGAAGATAAGTCAAGGCGAAGCTGCCATCTTTGTCGGTGGCGGTATCACCTCATCATCCGATCCTGACGAAGAGTGGCAGGAAACAGTTATCAAGAGCAAGACAATGATGGACATCCTGCACCCTCCAAAATAACTTAAAAAAATGGAATTATCTAATAAAGCCGGAGTACAAACCATCGTCAAATCACTCGCCGAATTAGGATTGAGGGATGTCATTATCTGTCCGGGTTCAAGAAATGCACCTTTTGTCATTTCATTTAACCGCCATCCTGACTTCCGATGTATCAGCATCAGAGACGAACGAAGTGCGGGGTTCTTCGCGCTTGGAATGGCATTGGAGCTGCAAAGGCCGGTAGCCCTTCTGTGTACAAGCGGATCGGCAACAGCTAATTTTGCTCCGGCCATCACAGAAGCATATTATCAGAGGATCTCGTTAATCATCCTTTCTACTGACCGTCCCGTGGAATGGACAGATCAGGGTGACGGGCAGACAATACGGCAGAGTAAAATTTACGACAATTTTATCCGCAAGAGTTACGATCTGAAAGGAGATTCAGTCGCTCCCAATGATTTATGGTACAATGCAAGATGCCTGAGTGAAGGATTTGCTATCGCTACAGAGATAGACCCGGGACCGGTCCACTTCAATATTCCTTTAAGTGAGCCTTTATATGAGACTACAACTGACAGCACTGACCAGCCGAGAGTATTCCGGATGGCAAAGACGGAGAAAAAATTAAGTAGCGAAAATATCAGCAATCTTATATCTCGTATCCGCGACTCTTCCCGTATCATGATTCTGGCCGGCCAGCAAACGTCAGACACTGAATTAACAGGATATCTCAGGAAATTAAGTA
Source organism: Saprospiraceae bacterium (assembly GCA_024103005.1). Taxonomy (GTDB): domain Bacteria; phylum Bacteroidota; class Bacteroidia; order Chitinophagales; family Saprospiraceae; genus Parvibacillus. Next base: position 126,053 of record JAGFJA010000007.1, on the reverse strand, counting down.
AAAAAAAGAACTTTGTCATCCTTACCGAAACGACATCATATTTAAAGGATGGTGACTTTATTGCAAATATTGACCGCTGTATCACAGGGCTTGATGAGCAGAAGCTTCAGGCTCTGATGCCTGACATTTTAATAACCATTGGCGGCGCAATTGTTTCAAAAAGAATTAAAGCCTGCTTAAGGAAATATTCACCCGAGGAGCACTGGAATATTCACCTGTATGATGCGTGTATGGATACCTATCAATCTTTGACAGCGGCAATACCTCTACCTGCCGAAGTATTTTTCAGGCAAATGGCATCAGAATGGCCACAACTAAATGCTGATTACAAAGATAAATGGCAATCACTCAACACCTACAAAAGAGAGAAGCATACTCATTTCGAACAAGAGTGCGAATACAGTGATTTCAACGTTTTCGCCAAAATATTTAGCTCTGTACCGAAAGATTATAAAGTCCATATAGCAAATAGTTCGGCCATCCGGTATGCTCAGCTTTTTGATCATCCCGGAATATCAGGTATGCATTGCAACCGAGGAACCAGCGGAATAGAAGGCTGTACCTCAACTGCTATGGGTGCGGCAGCGGCAGCTTCCGATAAAAAATTTCTATTGATAACCGGAGACGTTGCCTTTCATTATGACATCAATGCTTTGTGGAATGAAAGCAATGTAAATAATTTAAAAATCATCCTGATTAACAACTCAGGCGGTGGTATATTCCGCATCATAGAGGGGCCGAATAAGGTAAAAGAACGCCGGGAATATATCGAGACATCCATGAAAACCGATGCTAAGCAACTGGCCTCGCATTTTAAGTGGAATTATTTAAAAGCGACAGATGAAAAAACCTTGAAATATGCACTTGAAATTCTCTTCAGTAATCAGCCTTCAAAAACTATTTTGGAAATATTTACAAATGCCGATAAAAATCCTTTAGTTTTGGAAAATTATTGGAATTATTTAACCGAAAATAAACGTCAATGAGTCAGATTCAGTGGCAAGAAATAAAAAAATATCAGGATATAACCTTTCGTCAATGCAATGGGGTTGCACGAATAGCCTTTAACCGACCCGAAGTCAGAAATGCCTTCAGACCGGAGACAGTTTCAGAATTATTGGAAGCGCTGATTATTTGTCATGAATCTCAGGAAATAGGCGTCGTACTCATTAGCGGCGAAGGTCCATCTCCAAAGGACGGCGTGTGGGCATTCTGTTCGGGTGGAGACCAACGCGTACGGTCAACCACGGGCTATAAGGGAGGTGACGGCATCAATCGTTTTAATATCCTGGATGTTCAGCGCGAAATCAGATTTATGAATAAGGTGGTTATAGCCGTAGTGCCGGGATGGGCTGTAGGTGGCGGGCATAGCTTGCATGTAGTGTGCGACCTTACTCTTGCCAGCAAGGAAAATGCTATATTTAAGCAGACTGACGTCAATGTTGCCAGTATTGACGGAGGTTACGGCTCGGCTTATCTTGCCAGGCAGGTCGGCCAGAAAAGAGCTCGTGAAATATTCTTTTTGGGCAAATCATATACTGCCCAGGAGGCATATGAAATGGGCATGGTCAATGCGGTTATTCCGCATGATGAGCTTGAAGATACAGCATACGAATGGGCCCGGGAAATACTTACTAAGAGTCCAACTGCCATCAAAATGGCAAAATTTGCTCTCAACCTCATCGATGACGGCTTAGTTGGCCAACAGGTCTATGCAGGAGAAGCGACAAGGCTTATTTATACCACAGAAGAAGCCCGGGAAGGAAGAGATGCATTTTTGGAAAAAAGAGCTCCTGAATTCAATAAATTTCCGAAATTCCCATAAAATTTTAATGATATGCCTTCAATAAGAGCATGGTTAGTCGCTTTCAGGTTGCACACCCTTCCTCTTGCCTTATCCACCATACTGATGGGCAGCCTTCTGGCAGCATATCATCATGATTTCCATCCGGCTGTTTTGGTTTGGGCCATGTTGACAACCTTATTTTTGCAAATATTGAGCAATCTCGCCAATGACTACGGTGATACCGTGCATGGTGTGGACAACAACGAGCGGATAGGTCCAAAAAGAAGTCTGCAAAAGGGCGAAATTTCACTCAGACAAATGGGGATAGCTATCATCATTTTTATAGCACTTGCCCTTGTTTCAGGTATTTACCTCATCATAGAATCGATGCGGGAACTTCAGTTTACTTATAGTGCCTTATATTTCATACTGGGAATAGGAGCCATCATAGCTGCCGTAAAATATACGATAGGAAGCAATCCATACGGATATTCCGGGTTGGGAGACCTCTTTGTTTTTATATTCTTCGGACTTGTCGGGGTGATGGGTACTTATTTTCTGCATACCCACTACCATAACTGGTCGATTATCCTGCCGGCTATTTCAATAGGTTGTTTCAGTACCGGAGTATTAAATCTGAACAACCTTCGAGATCGAATAAATGATGAGAAATCCGGAAAAAGTACCCTTGTAGTCAAAATAGGTCTCAAAAATGCCAAAATATATCACGCTATATTGTTGTCAACCGGGATGCTAACAGCAATTCTTTTCACCTTGCAATGTGATACAACCTTTTTAAAATGGATATATCTGATTTCCTTTGCCGGCATAATCAGAAGTATTGTGGTGGTGTTAAAAAATACAAAACCGGAGCAATTGTACCCTGAATTGAAATATCTCTCATTAAGTACATTACTATTCAGCATCCTTTATGGCATGGGTCTTAATTTTTAGAAAAGGAAGAATGAGGAATTTGAAGGTGGCGGAATTGGAGGATGTTGAAAAAAACAATTATCCATGAAGTAGGTAGATATTTAATACCTGCACTTCCCTACTGCAGTACATTTCAACTAATTTTTTTTCATTTTCCACAAATATTTATTCCATTCGGTATTAAAGATTACAGTATGGCTGTATCTAAAGTTATTAATTAACTACCTACTTCGAAATTGGGCTTCAATTCGGCCATCTCAATCCATACCTTTAATCTAAAATAAAGAAATTGAAGGTGGCGGAATTGGAGAATGTTGAAAAAAACAATTATCCATGAAGTAGGTAGATATTTAATAACTGCACTTCCCTACCGCAGTGCATTTCACCTAATTTTCTTTCATTTTCCACAAATATTTATTCCATTCGGTATTAAAGATCACAGTATGGCTGTATCTAAAGTTATTAATCAACTACCTACTTCGAAATTGGGCTTCAATTCGGCCATCTCAACCCATATCTTTAACACAAAATAGGCAGATATTTATCAATCATTATTCCGTATGTCAACGCTGAGGCGGGTGAAATACTTCCATTCCTTAAAAATCCATAGTCTATTCCACCCAAAAGAATAAAGTATATCTTAAATCAGGTTATTAATCTGCTCCTAATTGGTGTTAAAGGCCATTTTAATTATCTTTGCAAAAATTTTAAAATTCAATATCTTATTGTAGAAATAACACTAAGTTGACCCCTTTACCACAATTTTTTTTATATGACATTAACCATCCCTCCCTATAAACCGCTCAACAAAATAAGAATCGTTACTGCAGGCTCTCTTTTTGACGGCCACGACGCAGCTATCAATATCATGCGGAGAATTTTACAATCCTCTGGAGCGGAAATTATTCACCTTGGCCACAACCGTAGCGCAGATGAAATAGTCAATGCAGCAATCCAGGAAGACGCTCAGGCTATAGCCATTACCTCATATCAAGGCGGTCACAACGAATTTTTTAAATATATCTTTGACCTCCTGAAAGAACGTCACGCTGGTCACATCAAAGTTTTCGGCGGCGGAGGCGGAACCATCCTTCCCGAAGAAATTATCAATCTTCAGAATTACGGTATTTCAAGGATTTATTCTCCGGATGATGGTCGTTCCATGGGTTTACAAGGTATGATAAATGACGTGCTAAAGGCATGCGATCTACCTATCGGGCAAAATTTTGATTTCAAATTATCCCAACTCAATACACATAATCCTCATATCGTCGCCCGAGCTATAACGGCTGTTGAAAATTATCCAGACAATAATAAGTCCTTTCTCGAAGATCTGGAAAATTCCATTAAAAAAAACACTACACCCATTCTCGGGATTACAGGTACCGGAGGTGCCGGGAAATCAAGCCTTATAGACGAAATTATCCGTCGCTTTTTATTGGAATATAAAGACAAATCACTCGCAATAATTTCCGTCGATCCAAGTAAAAGAAAATCCGGCGGAGCGCTTTTGGGCGACCGTATCCGTATGAATTCAGTCAATCAGTCACATATCTTCATGCGGTCCATGGCAACAAGACAATCAAACCGCGCATTGAATAACGAGATTAGAAGTGCTTTAAATATCCTCAAGGCAGCAGGCTATGACCTAATCATTCTTGAAACAAGCGGAATTGGTCAGGCTGATACGGAAATCACCGAATTTTCTGACCTGTCTCTTTACGTCATGACGCCTGAATTCGGCGCTCCGAGCCAATTAGAGAAAATAGACATGCTGGATTTCGCTGACGTCATAGCTATTAATAAATTTGACAAACGAGGCGCAGCTGATGCCTTACGAGACGTCCGTAAACAGTATCAACGCAATCATCTCCTTTTTGATCAGCCATTAGAAAATATGCCTGTCTTCGGAACCATTGCCTCACAGTTTAATGATCCGGGAACAAACTCACTTTATTATAAGCTGATTGAGTTGATTGACAGTAAAAGCGGTGGCAAATTTACCGGTCAAATCGACCTGAATACCGGTGACTCTGAAAAGATCTACATTATCCCTCCCAGCCGCGTCAGATACCTTTCTGAAATTACGGAGATTTGCCGTAAATACGACAGCTGGGTCGAGGAGCAGGCAGAAATTGCAGAGAAAATTCAGGCAGTTCAACAGACAAAATCACTTGCAGAAAATGATGAAGCTCTCTCCGGACAGTTAGACTCACTGGCAGAAAATCTCAAACTCCGGCTGTCTCGTGAAAATGAAAAAATACTCGAAGGCTGGGCAGCAAAGAAAGCCAACTATGAAGGCGAATTTTTCAGTTACATGGTCCGTGGTAAGGAGATAAGGGTCGAAACTACCACTCAATCTCTCTCTCATCTTAGAATCCCCAAAGTAAGCCTACCCAAATATCATGGTTGGTACGATATATTAAAGTGGGTACTAAAGGAGAATGTGCCCGGAGAATTTCCTTTTACGGCGGGTGTTTTTCCATTTAAAAGAAAGGAAGAAGATCCTACCAGGATGTTTGCCGGAGAAGGTCATCCTGAACGAACCAACAGAAGATTCCATTATGTCAGCATAGGAATGCCTGCCAACAGGCTATCTACAGCTTTCGACTCTGTTACCCTTTACGGTGAAGACCCGGATTACAGACCTGATATCTATGGTAAAATAGGCAACTCGGGCGTATCTGTTTGTTGTCTTGACGATGCAAAAAAATTATACTCGGGATTTGACCTCTGTGACCCCCGCACTTCTGTCAGCATGACTATCAATGGGCCTGCAGCAACAATCTGCGCTTATTTTATGAATGCAGCCATAGATCAACAGTGTGAAAAATATATCACAGAGCATCAAATGGAGCACTTGGTCGAAGCCAGATTAAAAGAAAAATATGATGCCAATGGCCTAAAAAGGCCTGAATATCAAGGGCAGATACCGGAAGGAAACAACGGTTTGGGCCTTCTACTTCTCGGTGTGACAGGTGATGAAATCTTACCCTCTGACGTTTATAATGAAATCAAAGAAAAAGCCCTGAATGCTGTTAGGGGAACAGTTCAAGCTGATATCCTTAAAGAAGATCAGGCTCAAAACACTTGTATCTTTTCCACTGAGTTCTCTTTGAGACTGATGGGAGATATGCAGCAATATTTTATCGACCATAAAGTAAAGAATTTCTATTCCGTTTCCATTTCGGGATACCATATTGCCGAGGCAGGTGCTAATCCGATAACACAACTAGCCTTTACCCTTGCCAATGGATTTACCTATGTAGAATATTATTTATCAAGAGGAATGGAGATCAATACCTTTGCGCACAACCTTTCTTTCTTCTTCAGCAATGGCGTAGATCCTGAATATGCCGTCATAGGGCGTGTAGCACGAAGGATCTGGGCTAAGGCAATGAAGCTTAAATACGGAGCAGATGAAAGGGCACAAAAATTGAAATATCATATCCAGACGTCAGGCAGATCGCTTCATGCACAGGAAATTTCTTTCAATGATATCCGGACTACCTTACAGGCTTTGTACGCCATTTATGACAATTGTAACTCATTGCACACTAACGCTTATGATGAAGCCATCACCACGCCAACAGAAGAATCAGTGCGCCGTGCCATGGCTATTCAGCTCATCATTAATCACGAACTCGGCCTGGCGAAAAATGAAAATCCGATTCAGGGATCATTTATCATTGAGGAACTGACAGACCTCGTGGAAGAAGCCGTCCTTGCCGAATTTGATCGAATTACAGAAAGAGGGGGCGTCCTGGGCGCAATGGAAACAGGCTATCAGAGAGGAAAGATTCAGGACGAAAGCCTCTATTATGAAAGACTGAAACACACAGGTGAATTGCCTTTGATCGGCGTCAACACCTTCTTGTCAGACGATGGCTCTCCTACCGTCCTACCGAGAGAAGTGATCAGAGCTACTGAAGCTGAAAAAGAATCTCAGATAAGCACCCTGCAAAATTTACATGCACTTAATGCTCCTTCTATCAAAGAAAAATTAACTCATTTACAGAAAGCTGCCATCACCAACCAAAACCTTTTTGAGACCTTGATGGACCTCAGCAAATATTGTTCTTTAGGCCAGATTACACACGCCTTATTTGAGGTGGGCGGACAGTACAGAAGGAATATGTAAACCAACAAAAAAGCCCCGGATTTATTTGAAAATTCGGGGCTTTTTCCTGTCACAGCACAAGACAGCACACTCAATGCTGCTTTTTATTATTATTCTACTCCTCAATCAACAAGTTAGACATAGCATTTTTCATCTGCTCATTACTCTGATTTTCCATAAAATTCTTGACTATGGCATTAGATCGTTTGACTAGAGATGCGGCTTCTTCAGGCGAAAATATCTCATTTTCCTTAGCTGCATTTGCTATATCAAAAAGAGATTTTGCAACGGCAAATTTTTTCCATTGAGAAAACTGTCCTGCCTTAGCCAGTTGCTCCACGACGTCAAACCCATGCATGATGGTACTTTTATCCCCTTTATTGAGCAGTTCGGTATAAGTATTAAAAAGCCCAAACGCTTCAAACCCTTCGGTTGTACTTAATTTACCCTCCAATAATGTCAACGCTCTCGGGTCATTATTTTCCATATAAATAGAGGAAATAGCATTGGTTATCGTGCTGTTATCCTCTTTTTCATACTTAGTAAGCAAGGGTGCTGCTTTTTCCTTATTTACCTTATTCAATCCCGTAAGCGCAGACGCAAGGACTGAATACGATACCTGATCATTGATATTTTTCAAAAATACCGCCTCATATTCCGGCTTTGGCGATTCTGTCAAAAGATCAAGAGCAGTGGATCTGACAGCCGGCGAAGGATCATTAGTGGCTAATTCAACAACTTTTTTCTCAAAAATCGGATAACCTTTTAGATCTACCTGACCCAAAGCCTTACGACGCATCGCTTGTGAAGGATCGGATAAAAATCCCAATATTAACTGATCTACTTCCGGAGTCAGCTCTGATTTAATCTTATCCAGAGCAATCATTCGGTCATTGAGGGTTTTATTGTGTGTTGCCTGATATTTATATGCAGATATCGGTTTATCAAAGGTAATGGTCGCAAGCAATGCGTCATTGGCATCAAAAATTACATTAACCGGTGCATGATCCACATCAAATTCAAAGGTCTGTACTCTCCTGTTGACAAAGATATCCTTACTAACCAGTTTCGCATCTCCGCCCGGATAGATATCTACCTTTACCGGAAGCTGGAAGATATGTTGCTGCTGCTCTCCGCTCTGTGTCTGCCTGACCGTTAGATATAATTTTTTACCACTTATATCCATACTGTCAGTAACCGTCAACTCCGGTTGTCCGCTTCCAAAAAACCACTGATTAAAAAACCAATTCAAATCCTCTCCCGATACTTCCTCCATTGCCAGACGAAGCTGAGAAGCCTCTACGGCAGTATAAGCATTCTTGGTCAAATACAGCTTGAGTCCATTAAAGAAGACATCATCTCCTAAATAGGAGCGCAACATGTGCAAGACCAGACCACCTTTATTATAGGAATGTGCATCAAACATATCTTCCCGATTTTCATAGGAATAGTTTATCAAATCATGCATGTTTCGTCGTGCAGAGGCCAGGTATCCTCTCAACTCGTTCATACGATGATAGTCTGCCTCGTCACGCCCATTTTTGTGCTCTTCCCATAAATATTCGGCATAGTTGGCAAAGCCTTCATTCAGTGTAAGATTAGACCAGGACTCACAGGTAACGTAATCCCCAAACCAGTGGTGGAACATCTCGTGAGCTACGATACCGTCATTATCGGCATCTAATAACTCCCGTGAAGTTTTCTGGCAAAATTCTCCGAAAACGACGGCAGTTGTGTTTTCCATCGCACCCGATACATAATCCCTGACGATAACCTGAGAAAAACTCGGCCATGGATATTTCACGCCTAATCTATCTGAAAAGAAGGTAAGCATGTCAGGAGTATGATTAAATATAGCTTTGGCATCCTTCTCATACTTAGGCTCCACATAATATTTCAGCGGAATATTGTTCCATTTGTCCTGAACGACTGCATACTCTCCTATCGCCATCATAAACAAATAAGGTGCATGAGGCTGCGACATCCTGTAGTGATCTGTCCTCGTTCCATCTTTATTCCTCTTCGAATCAACCATCACGCCATTGGAAAGTGTCTTGAAATTATTATCGACGGTTATCCACATTTCCTGAGTGGTTTTCTGGTTGGGTCGGTCAATGGTAGGGAACCATCGGCTGTTACTCTGAGACTCTCCCTGTGTCCATATCTGCCGGGGTTTATTCTTGTCTTTCCCGTCGGGATTAATGAAAAAGAGGCCTTTGTCGGAAGAAATAGCAGCGCTCCCGCTTGTCTCAACCTCGTCAGGCTTGGCTACATAGCTGATTTTTACGACCACCTTGTCTCCCACCCGATATTCCTTACCCAAATTGATCGCAAGTTTTTTGCCATCATAATCATAAGTCAGCTTTTTGCCATCTGCTGTCGTAACAGATTGAATGTCAAACCCGACTGCATCCAATTCAAAAGTATTTCTGGCTCTTGCCACAGGTGTAGCTGTTATTTCGGCAGTACCTATACAGTGCCTTTTACTCCAGTCAAACCGAAGCCACAATTTGGTATCAATCAGGTTGAACAATCTGGTTGCCGTTGCCCTGTATGTCGGAAGAGTATCAGGCAATTCAACTGTATCCGAAGAGTGTTCGGCATAATAATCCTCATCAAGATTCCCCTCATAGGCCTCATCATCTGCCATAGTGTCTGTATCCTGGACTGCTTCATCAGGTACCATGGTGACCGCCGGGGCGGGTGTGGGTTTGGTAGTGTTACAAGCCAACAGAGTGGCTAAAATAAAAAGAAAAAAATATTTTTTCACTGCTTTTTGATTTAGAAATATAAAAATAAGATCATCTCACCCGGCAACGTTATATTCGCGAAGTGCGTCATTTAAGCTCGTTTTTTTGTCTGTACTCTCCTTTCTCTTCCCGATGATGAGGGCACAGGGTACCTGATATTTTCCGGAGGCAAATTCTTTGGTGTAAGAACCGGGAATAACAACAGAACGGGGAGGAATTTCACCCTTATATCTCACTTCCTCCGGACCGGACACATCAATGATGTGCATACTCTGAGTCAGCACCACATTGGCGCTCAACACTGCCTCCCTGCCTACTTTTACACCTTCTACAATGATGCAGCGTGAGCCGATGAAGGCATCATCTTCTATAATCACCGGGCTTGCCTGAACAGGTTCCAAAACACCTCCAATGCCCACACCGCCACTGAGATGTACATTCTTGCCAATCTGCGCGCAGGATCCCACGGTAGCCCAGGTATCCACCATCGTTCCCGAACCGACGTATGCGCCTATGTTGACGTATGACGGCATCAAAATGACTCCTTTCTCCAGAAAACTTCCATATCGTGCCACAGCATGGGGAACAGAACGAACACCTTGTGATGCAAATGAATTTTTCAATGGAATCTTATCATGCCATTCAAATGGAAAAGATTCTATGGTTTCCATTTTCTGAATGGGAAAATAAAGAATAACGGCTTTCTTGACCCATTCATGGACCTGCCATCCATTACCTTCCGGCTGCGCAACCCTCAGCCTACCCTTATCAAGATGTTCTATAACCTGACGGATGGCTTCCTGCACTTCACTCTTCTGAAGCAAATCCCTGTTTTCCCAGGCTTCTTCAATAATATTTCTTAATTCTTCCAAATTATTAGTTTTTGTCCACGAAGATAATGCAATACTCACAATAGAAACGAATAGATTACTTCATCCCGACATTTTTTGTATTGGAAAATGAAACTTACTCTTAGTTAAGGATTTGCCATCCCCATCAGCACTTGACTAACATTACAAATATCTTGAAATATTTGGATTCCGTTCAGAATAGCATCTTATTTCACATGTTATTTAGACCAATGAGCTATTATCCCAGACATACCTTCTGATTTTATCTTTTTAAAAATTAAAATGCCCTGTCCAGTACTTTAAGACCAAATACAACTTTATCTTCATTTTACCTGTTGTTCATTGCGATTTAGAATAAAATATTATCTTTACATTAGTTCCAAATAATAATTTAATTTACTTATAATATGTATTTTATACATTAATTTATATTTTATATATATTTGTGGACTAAGTTTATCTACCTTCATCAGCGAAATGATGATATTTATAAAAATATTTTTAATCAATGTTTGACTCAATAATTAAAGACATAAAGTACGAATTAAATCGGGGTAACATGGTTACCAAAATTATACTGATCAATATCAGTATTTTCATAGTCTTTTTGTTGACAAAGGTCATTCTTACAAGTTTATCTGCAGGAGATGACAGTCTTTACAATCAGTTGCTGTCATGGATTGTTTTGACTGATTTGCAGAATCTTTTGCTACATCCCTGGTCGCTTCTGACATACAGTCTGATACATCAGAGTCTTTGGCAGATTTTGTTCAATATGTTATTATTGTACTGGTTTGGGCAAATCGCAGGTGATTTAATAGGAGACCGTAGAATTTTACCGATTTATACTTTTGGAGCTATTATTGGCGGGCTATTGGCAGTGACGGGCAGTTCAATATTACCCGGATTGCATCCCGGAGTTTTTATGATTATGGGGGCGACGGCACCGGTTATGGCTATCATCGTGGCAGCTGCATCCCTGGCACCTGAATATTCCATGCGGTTAATCCTGATAGGAAATGTGCCCATAAAATTTATTGCGTTGGTCTTGGTCCTGCTTCAGATAATAGGTATTACCTCAAAGGTTGTTGCAGGAGGAGCTCTAGCAGGATTGGGAGGGGCTCTGACCGGATATTTATTTATTCTTTTTTTGAGAAATGGAGTGGACCTGTCAACGATTTTTGTCAGATACAAACAGGTTAAACCCTTCATCAAGCGAAGGCCAAATAAAAAATCGAAACTGGTGAGTATCTTTGATTCAGTCAAAAAATATGAACTAAAAAATAAAAAGCTTCACAGCTATCCGGTGGAAGAGCAACTGGATATCATCCTGGATAAAATAAAAAAACAGGGAAAAGGAAGTCTGACGCCGGAGGAACTGGATTTTCTGGACCAAATGAGTAAAAAGTAATTTGAAAACAATCAAATACATATTTATCATTTTCAATATTCTGGTAGCAGCTTTACTGGCTTTGAGTTATTTCTCTCCTGTCGTCAATCCCTATAAACTCTGGATATTCGGACTTTTGGGATTAATGTACCCCTTTCTGGCTTTTATCAACTTACTCTTCGTCGCATTCTGGTTGTTGATAAAAAGAAGATGGGCACTTTTATCTGTTATTACCCTGATACTCGGATGGAACTCATTTAACGGAATTATTGGCTTGAAGTTGCCAGCCGACAATGTCAACAACAATCAGGTGATACGTGTTATGTCTTATAACATCAGAGCGCTGTCAAAGCTTAATAAATACCCTACCGGCAGCCTGAAAGAAAACAGGGAAAAATTTGCTTTTTTCATGGAGGAAAACAAACTCCCGCATGTATTATGCATTCAGGAAAGCACCAATCCTAATATCAAATGGCTGAAATCCACGCTTGCCTACCCTTACACCTGCCGCTACCCGGGATACAACAGCAATACAGCTATCCTGAGTGTCTATCCCATCGAACAGAGCGGCAATGTTTCCTTTGATAAAGGGAACGGAGACTGTGTCTGGGCAGATATTGATTTTGACGGTACGATCATTCGTTTTTATAGTCTCCACCTCCATTCCAATACCATCAGCGTACAAGCTGACACCCTCATTAATCTGAAGAAGTTGGAAAATGAAGAAGCATTAAAAGGATTTACCGGCATGTTTAAAAAATATAAGTTAGCCACCAAAATACGTTATCAGCAATCCCTGAAAATCAAGCATCATATTGAAAGTTCACCTTATCCGGTGGTCATTTGCGGCGACTTTAACGATACGCCGCAATCCTTTATCTATCACAACCTCGTCGAAGGACTAAAGGACACCTTTAAGGAAAGAGGAATAGGTTTTGGCACTACATGGGCAGGCAATCTTCCGGGGCTGAAAATAGATTATATTCTCGTCGATCCTTCGATTAAAGTCTTTAGTCATGACATCTACCGGCGACCATTCTCAGATCACTACCCAGTCACTGCCGCCTTACTTTTACATAAATCATTGTCTCAGTAAATAATTTAAATGGATAATACTCCTTTAGAAGAATTACCTCTCAGTCTGGAAGCATACCAGGAAGGCACCCTACTACTGATAAATAAACCGCTGGAATGGACATCCTTCGACGTCGTCAACCGTGTAAGAATTGCGCTGTGCAAATACTTTGGTGTAAAAAAACTGAAGGTAGGTCATGCCGGAACCCTGGATCCATTGGCAACAGGTTTATTGATTATCTGTACCGGAAAATTCACAAAAAAAATCGACTCCATTCAGGCTCAGGAAAAGAAATATACGGGAACAATCCGGGTAGGAGCCACAACACCGACGTATGACAAGGAAAGTGAAATAGATCAGACCCTTCCCCTGCCTGACATCAATCCGGAATTAATTAAAAATATCGAAGCCCAATTTACCGGTCACATCATGCAGGTGCCCCCAGTCTTTAGCGCCATTAAAAAAGATGGGAAAAGATCCTACGAACTGGCTCGCAAAGGTCTTGATAGCAACCTGGAAGCCAGGCCGATTGAGATTTCATCAATTTCTCTGGATGTTACAGACTGGCCTGACATGAAATTTGAAGTAACCTGTTCAAAAGGTACGTATATTCGTTCACTGGCACACGATATTGGACAGGCAATGAATAGCGGGGCATATTTGAAGTCATTACACCGCAATGCCATAGGTAATTATACCGATGAAAGTGCCATCCCTCTAAATGATTTCCTGGCTGTCTATGACCGCTTTCAACATGAAAGAACATCAAAGCCTAAGCGGATTTTTACAAGAAAAAAGGATGCGTAAATTCATTTCATTTTATATCCTGTCCTTGTATAATTCAATCACCGGCTTATTAAACTTAACAAAAATTCATTTCCCCTTCTTCCAAACTCCATGAAAAATCAACCTCGCCCAAACCCGGAAATTAAATTATTTAACTATATTCACCTTTATAATTTGATTTTATCATGGATAAAAAATACAGACAAGAATTTAACCGCAACTTTACACCTGAAAAATATCAGCAACTGCTTGAAAAAGTAAATACCGGATTTGGGAAAAAATCCACCTTTAGGATTTCAGAAACTCCCGTATTTCTGCCTAAGGAACTCAGAACACAACTGATTGATGCATGTAATACACTTACTTCCTATCTTCTGACGGATGACTTCAGGGAGCATAGTGCCAAAGCCTTGTCAAAAATCGGCTTTGAAGTGCCCAATGAAAATAAAAACACGACCTTTATCCAATTTGATTTCGGCATTACCATCGATAAAAACGGAGACATCATGCCCAAACTCATTGAAATGCAAGGCTTTCCTTCGTTGTATTGTTTTCAGGACCTGCTGTACCGGAGTTTTATAGAAGCATATAATCTGCCCGGCGATCTTGCTCCTTATTTTAATGGCCTGAATAGAGAAACTTATCAGGAACATCTGAAAAAGATTATCGTCGGTGATAGCAAGCCTGAAAATGTCGTCCTCCTTGAAATAGAACCGGATAAACAAAATACTGCCATAGACTTTTACGGATGCCATAAAATGCTCGGTATTACCGTACTTGACTTATGCGATCTTAAAAAAGACGGTCGTCATCTGTATTACATCCGTGATGGTAAGAAAATAGACATCGAAAAAATATACAATCGCGTCATTTTTGATGAACTTGAGAAAAGAAAAGATCTGGTAACCGAATTTAAATTTGATGACGAGGTAGATGTGGAATGGATTGGGCATCCAAACTGGTTTTTCAAAATCAGTAAATTTACCATGCCCTTTATACACCACAATCCATATATTCCTCAGACGCGATTTCTGAATACCATCGACAAGATTCCGGATGATCTTGAAAACTACGTACTCAAGCCACTCTTTTCATTCAGTGGCGAAGGCGTTAAATTTAACGTTTGCCGGGAAGATATCGATCAGGTAAAAGATCCTGAAAACTGGATACTTCAGGAAAAAGTACAATACCATCCCGCGATCGAAACAATCAAGCCTGACGAACCTGTCAAATTTGAAATCAGGATGATGCATACCTGGGAACAGGGTGCACCAAGGCCACAACTAATCAATAACCTGATCAGGATGAGTAAGGGTGAAATGATTGGGGTAAAATACAATAAGGACAAGGACTGGATAGGGGCAAGTATTGGCCTGTTCAATGACTGACACTTCATTTAATCCGATTTAAATTCACTTTCTATGTTGGAAATTCTCGTTGAGCATCTCATTCCGCAAAGAGAACCCTTTGTTCTGGTAGATGGTATCCTTTCCCACGGAAATGATGAAACACAATCAACCTTTACCATACCGGCTGACCACATTCTGATTGAAGAAGGACATCTTTCATCTTACGGGATGTTGGAGCACATGGCGCAGACAGCAGCACTTAGGTCCGGGTATGAGGCCATGACTGACGGACAACGACCTAAGACGGGATTTATAGGCACCATAGATAAGTCGGAGATACATCGGCTTCCTTCTATTGGCATGACTATTCATACGCGTATCAGACAGACAGCGTCCATTATGAATTTCATAGTTGTTGAATGCAATTCTTTTGCAGGAGATCAACTTCTCGCCACCTCCACCATGAAAATTGTCCTGCAGGATGAGTTCTGACCTATCAAATGATTTTTTCTATAAATTTGCGACCTAAATTTTTAAAATGTCCGGATTATCAGGAAAAAGTCTAAAAAGTGAACACAAAATATCTGTTCGCTTCAGTGAAGTAGATTCAATGGGCATTGTCTGGCATGGCCATTATGTTCAATATCTAGAAGAAAGCCGAGAACAATTTGGTCTGACTCATCAAATTGACTATCTGACCATCGCCGCACATGGGTTTCAGGTTCCCGTGGTGGACTTCAATATAAAATACCGCAAATCATTGAAATACGGCGATCAGGCCAATATAGTTTGCACGTATATCGACACCCATGCTGCTAAAATTATTTTTAAATACGAAATCTTCAATACAGCTGATAACCAACTATGCGCCACCGCAGAAACCGTACAGGTATTCATTAATTTAAAAGGTGAGCTCCAACTGACCTATCCGCCATTTTTCATTGACTGGAAGCGTCGTGTTGGCTTAATTTAACTATCTTTATAGCATGTCTAAAGTGTTTTGTATCAGCGGCTCTATCGTCAATTCCCTGGGTACGGATATAGATGTACATTGGGATAATGTCGTCAACCGAAAGACCTGCCTGGTACAGCACAAAATCGACCGGGATATCCTTACCTATATCTCCTGCCTGAATGACTTCCAATGGAATGAATTACGGGAAAAATATGGTCATCACTACACCAAATGCGCGCTTTTATGCATAGAAGCAATAAATGTTGCCACAAAGGGGCTGAAAATTGACTGGAACTGTACTGCCATTGTGCTGGCGACAACCAAGGGCGACATTGATTTGTATTCACCTGCCAATAATCCCAACCAAAATGCCCTCTCCTTTTTTTCCCATCTTTCTGCACAGATAAACGCATTCTTCAAACAGGCGATGCCCGCCATTGTACTGAGCAATGCCTGCATTTCCGGAAGTCAGGCTATTCAGTACGGTGCTGCTCTCCTGCAAAGAGAGAACATTGAGCATGTGATTGTATGCGGGGTAGATATTATGACTAAGTTCACCCTGACCGGATTTAACTGTCTGAAAGCATTGAGTGCATTGCCGGCCCGCCCCTTTGACCGTGACAGAGACGGAATATCGCTGGGCGAGGCTGCAGCAGCGCTGGTATTAAGCAAAAAAGACCTCCCTTTTAATCAACTTCAACCTATTCAATTTCTTAATGGATTTGTTTCCAACGATGCCAACCACATCAGCGGACCTTCACGTACCGGAGAGGGTTTATTTAAGGCGATTTCCATGACGCTGGAAGGAATGACCGAAAAAGTAGATGCTATCTCCCTGCATGGGACTGCTACAATCTATAATGATGACATGGAATCAATTGCAATAAACAGATCGGGTCTTGATACCATACCTTGTTTTGGAATAAAAGGCATATATGGTCATACTCTGGGTGCTGCGGGCATTCTGGAAAGTATCATCAGCCTTTGTTCGATGTCAAACAATACCATCCCCGCCACGGTCGGATGCAGCAATCCGGGCACTTCCCAACCAATTAACATTTTAACAGGCACGGTTTATACACAGGTCAACACACTGCTTAAAAGTGTTTCCGGTTTCGGAGGCAGCAACTGTGTCTTACTGTTCCAAAAATCAAATATGTAATGTTCGGATTCAAAACAATAAATACAGCAGAAATCAATCTTTCAGGCGATGTACCTGAATTGGAAGTTCAATTGAATGACTTATATTCATCCATGAATATTCAATATCCCAAATTCTACAAAATGAATCTCCTGTGTAAACTCGGTTTCCTCACCTGTGAAAAATTGATTCCTAACGACTGGAAGCGTGATGTACAGCCGGCTCCGGATAAAATTGCAACCATATTTTTTAACAAGTATGCATCCCTGGCTTCAGATCACTTTCATCATAAATATTTACATGAAGATCAATTACCAAGCCCATCGGTCTTCGTATATACCCTGCCAAATATTCTTAACGGGGAACTCGCTATCCGCCACGGTTGGACGGGATATAACGCATTTTTTGCAGCTCAGAATGAGGAAGAAATGGATTATGTTTTGCACAATGCCCGGATTTCGCAAGTGTTTGATTATGTAGTAACCGGATGGGTAGAAACCGACTTGAGCAGAAAAAAGATATTTGCCCGAATGAAATTGATGGAAGTAACCACAAATCAATCGCCGCTCAAGGATGAGAAGCAGGTAAATGATTGAATTAAGACGTCCATCAATAAATAATTCTGAAATTCTGGCGATTTAGTGAATAAGCACTAAATTTGCACAAAACAAGTTTACAGATAATGGAGGATTTAATCCCGGAGATAAAGGAAAAACTCATTACTCAACTCAATCTCAAACACTTGAAGCCGGAAGATATCGACGAAAACGAGATGTTGTTTGGAACAGGACTGGGATTGGATTCTATCGATGCACTGGAAATTATAGTCATGATGGAAAATGACTATGGCATTAAATTTACAAATCAGGAAGAAGCACGACAGGTCTTTACATCTGTCCGAACCATCGCCGAATGCATACAAAGCCATCGTTTATGATCCGGCAACGCGTGGTAGCAACCGGAATGGGAATTATCTCAGCCCTCGGCAACGGAGTCGAAGCCAACCGCGATGCACTCATCCACAACCGGCATGGAATAAGCGACATTTCTGTATTGCCGACCCAACAAAGCGGCATCCTGCCAGCCGGCGAAATCAAATTGACGAATCACCGGCTACAATCGTTGTCAGGCTTGACCTCCGGCAATATTCCAAGGACCATTTTACTCAGTGCTATTGCCATCAAAGAAGCACTTGAACAGTCTAAACCGGAAATAAAAAATACCGACCTTTACTATGCCACTACAGTAGGGGGAATCAGCCTTTCAGAAGATCTGATAGCTCAGCATTTAAAATCACAGGAACCGGATTATGACGGATTTATTTATCACGATTGCGGAGCAGGAACTGCCATTTTGGCTAATCATTTCAGTTTAAAAGGCCGGCGATATGCCATTTCTACGGCTTGCTCGTCTTCAGCCAACAGCATCGGAAGGTCAGCACTCGATATCATCCATGGAAAATGCAGGTATGCAATAGCCGGAGGGGGAGATGCACTTTGTAGATTTACCCTCAATGGCTTTAACTCACTGATGATTCTTGACAAACAGCTTTGTAGCCCCATGGATCAGAATAGGCGCGGGCTAAACCTCGGCGAAGGAGCTGCCTTCCTGGTATTGGAATCCGAATCCAATGCCCTTGAACGAGGAGCTGAAATCCTGGCCTATGTGAGCGGCTTTGGGAATGCCAATGACTCCCACCATCAAACTGCCAGCAGTGACGACGGCATCGGAGCTCAACTTGCCATGAAAAAAGCCTTAGAGTCAGCAGCATTGAGCCCGGATGAAATTTCGTACATCAATGCCCACGGCACCGGGACCCTCAATAACGACAAATCCGAAGGACTCGCTGTACAATCGATATTTGACACCGTACCTCCCATTGCCTCCACCAAGTCGTTTACCGGACATACGTTGGCAGCTTCCGGTTCGGTAGAAGCGGTATTCTCCATTCTGGCTATTCAAAACAATGAGATCTATCCAACCCTGAGATTTAAAAACCCGATTGAAGGGCTGTTATTTTCCACCTTTAGCAGCACACGTCAACATGAGGTGCATCATGTTCTGTCCAATTCTTTCGGCTTTGGAGGTAATTGCTCTTCCCTTATTTTCAGCAAAAAATAATCCATGAAAACATTTATCAATCACTATAAGAGCATCAGCCGGTTTACTTTTCAAGAGGGTAAAATAATCGAAAATCCGGGCATCACCGAACCTGAATACGAAACCATATTGGATCCCCGAACCATGAGGAGAATGAGTAAGATTCTCAAAATGGGACTGTACACATCGATGTCTGTTCTAGAAAATAACTCCGGAACAATCGACGGAATAATTTGCGGGACGGCACTCGGATGTACTTCTGATACTTATTCTTTCCTCAAAAATATGATCGAAAGAAATGAACAGCTCCTCACTCCTACTCCATTCATCCAATCGACACATAATACACTCGCAGGCACGCTCGGCATTTTGCTAAAAAACCATGGATACAACATCACATGGAGCAACAGGAACTTTTCATTCTTCGATGCATTTGAAGACAGCATTTTACAGCTTGAAAGAGGTAATGGCACATCCTTTCTGCTGACAACTGCAGATGAAATGCCGGACATCGTCAACGAAATAATCAACCATATTAATCTGGAAATTCCAGTCAAATTGCAGGGTGAAGGTTCCGTTTCTTTTACCTTATCTTCTTCTATCTGCCCGACCTCGATTGAGGTCATCGATTATAAGGTGATTTCAACAGAACATATAGATGATTATCTTAAAGACCTAAATGAAGAAGCCCATATAATCAACACTCATCCGACATTCAGACTTAAACCCGCAGCAAATCATCACAATATCCTCACACTGGCATGGAGCATGATTGACGATGCCTTCGGACTTGAGGCAGGATGTCACATGACTGAATATCTTGCCCAAAAATTTGGTCGAAGACCTCTGATCTTATGCCTCTCCGGTGACCGTTACCAGGCTTCCGTCATAACCATCAAAAAGGTCTGAACATGAGTATGGCAATAGCTATCATCCTAATAGTAACCGGTTTTTTAGCCTTCGCAGTAATAAGTATCCGGAGCGGGATATTCATTAAATCAATAACTAAAAGTCCTTTTGATGGCGGTATCCTGACATTTGATGATGGGCCACATCCGGCGCATACGCCACAAATCCTTGATTTATTGGACAAATATCAGCTCAAAGCCGTTTTTTTCTGCATCGGGAAAAATGCAGAACAGTATCCTGAATTAATTCGCCGGATAGCACATTCAGGGCACCTTCTGGGCAATCACACTTACAGCCATTCCTTATCGTCCACCTTCTACGGACCCGAAAAATATTTTGCTGAAATAAGTGCAACGACCAGAATCCTGGAGAATATTTCAGGTCAGAAAATCAAATACTTCCGACCACCTTTCGGGATTACCAATCCTTCAATAGCTAAAGCCATCCAAAAAAGCGGATTAAAGTCTATGGCCTGGAATATACGCACCTTCGACACGATGACAAATAACCCGTCAAAAATATTGAAAAAAGTGAAAAAATATTGGGCCGGAGACTCAATAATATTATTTCATGACAGACTGGAAGTCGCTGTGGTAGCCGTCAGTCAGTTATTGGCAGAAAATGCTTTATCCGGTTACGCTCGGTTAGATAATGTAATAATCAACAGGGAATGACAAATAAAAATATTCTATATTCAGGTCAAATCAATAAGTGTTATCTATCTATAAAAAAAGTCCGACTCAAAGGCCGGACTTTATGATGTGGAGAATACCGGGCTCGAACCGGTGACCTCTTGCATGCCATGCAAGCGCTCTAGCCAACTGAGCTAATCCCCCGTTTAAATTCTTTCGATTAAAGGTATATCTTTTATTACTAATTGCACAGTATTTCTCAATCTTTCTTCCATTAATACAATTTTACCCCTCGTCATACTCTTCAGTACGTTCTCTTCATAGTGGCGTATAGTCAGCAATTCCAGATCGTCTTCGGTCGTCACGGTATATTCATCCTCTAAAATTTCTTTCAGCTTCTGGATACGGTCCGGGATATTCGGAACACATACCGTAAACGAAATAGCTGTATTCCGCATCATATTGATAAAGATTCTTAGGTCAGCAAAAACTTTAAAAAGTCTTGCCATGTGATGTTCGACAACAAAGGAAAAGTCCCGTGTTGCTATGTGGAGCAGGGTTTGATTTTTATCAAGTATAACGATAGGCGGGTAATGCTCTTCTACGTCAGGGCCTATATAGGTTCCTTCTGTTTCAGGATGAATAAAGGACTGCACGTACAGCGGAATATTTTTGTTCTGAAGAGGCTTTATCGTCTTGGGATGGATGACGGATGCCCCATAATAGGTCATTTCGATGGCTTCCTTATATGATAACCACGGAAGTTTGGTAACATTTTTAAAAAGCCTTGGGTCGCCGGTGAGCACACCTTCTACATCTTTCCAGATTACCATTTTTTCGGCATCCATACAATAAGACAGGATAGCAGCCGTAAAATCTGAACCTTCCCTGCCAAGGGTGGTTGTAAGTCCTTCGGCCGTACTGCCAATGAATCCCTGAACAAGGACAAACCTACCTTCCTCCACTACAGGTTTTATCAAAGAATTCACCTGATTTTGAGTTGTCTCCCAGTCAATCTGCGATTCCCGATATGTAGCATCCGTGCGGATAACAGACCTTGCATCTACCCACAAAGTGTCCAACCCGCACCGGTTGAGGAAGGCCGCTACAATATGGGTTGAGAGCAACTCACCAAGACTAACCAACTGATCATAAATCATGTCATAATCATCCGATGCAGGTGGCTCAAAAATCCAGTCTTTCTCCCGATAGAGAGCTTCCACTTCTTCATAGATAGGATCTCCAGGATCAAAAAGACCGTCCATCAAACGGCGATGGTGATTTTTTATAACGTCAAGTTTTTCATTAACCTGGCCTGTCCTGTTAAAGTGTGCATACATCACTTCTTCCAGGTGATTAGTTGTCTTCCCTGAAGCGGATATTACGATGATGACTTGCTTTCCCCGATACTTTTCAAGGATAGCTGCAACATTGCGTACGCCCTCAGCATCCTTTATGGACGCACCGCCAAATTTAAAAACAAAGACGTGTTTTTTCATTCAATCCTTAGAACACTTAACAAATCGGAATGCAAAACAAATAAAAATTCAATAATTGGTAAGAGAAATTATTGGAAATTATATAAAAATGCCTGAGGAATATAAATATAGCCGTATCTGCTATCATGCACGACAATCCTGTCAATCAAAACAGAAAACGGACCTGACATATCTTTAATCATATCAATCGGATATGCCTCCCCTTTCTTCCAATAAAACGCTTTATTCAAATTCCGTCCATCCAGATAGGCCCACCTCATCCCAACGATATCATATCGCTTATTATCTCCAAAAAGATAGATGGAATGGTTGCCGATATTTTTCAAATATTCAGCTGAGAAAACAGGGCTGTCAGGCTTGGCTACCATTTTATTCCAATCCATTGAAAATTCATTGACATTCATTGTTTCCCTAGGCTCTGTGGTGACAACAAGATAGTCATCCGTAGGTTTATTGACGGGATGGACGACAAAGTTTCTTTTGCCAAGAGGACAAATAGAGTCATTCTCACTCATAAAATTTACTACCGTTTCAAAATCCGGATAATGAACGACACTAACTCTTTGAATATGCCTGTAAGCATTAACTATTTTTTTGTTTTCTTCCAGTGTCGTATCAATTTTAAGTACCTGACTGCCATCATATCGGGTTACTAACTGATATTTAAAACGATGCGATTTATTGAAAACCGGAACATACAGGGGAGGAATATATACGGATTTAGTAGGCTCAATTGAAATTACGGAGGTATATTGATTACCTTTATCATCAAGTAGAACACATACAAAAGAGTCACCTACTTCCAACTTCCCGACTAAGTTGCCGAATTCCTTGTCTGTCAGTCTATTTTCGTTGGGACGAAATGCCAACTCTCTTTCAGCTCCGGACTTATCCACAAGAAACAAATGTTTTTCTTTTAGTTGATTTACTCTAATGCCATTATTATATAATTCAAAGCCCACTTTGCCTATGTTGGCGGCTTTATTCACTTCTACCTTTGACAACCCAACCCAACTATTGGAAGAGACCTGATTTAAATCAACATTTACAATACCCCATGTCAATGTTGAATTGCCACAATAACCATAAATGGTACAGGTTGATAAAATCAACCACGCTAAAAAAATACGCATAAAAAGAAAACTGTCTAATTACAATCAATAATACATTTCACGTTCAGGGTCATAATAATCTTCCGGCCTCGAACGATTCCAATATTTCTTTGATGTAGTCTGTTTAACTGCATCGTTAAGTGTAGGGAAAGGCTTGGCAGGTTTCCTGTCTTCAGGAGTTAACCATTCTTCCAATGAATCAAGTAAATCATCTACTGCCTTTGATTTGGCGAGAGTTTTAAGTAATTGCTGAACAACTACCGTGCCTATTACCTTCGCCACACGACCCTTCTTACCCTTGAATACATAAGTATCCAATAAAAAAGGCACCAGCACGTCCACTGCCAACTCTAAATAGTCCGGATCCGAATCCTTTGATTTTTTTAATGCTTCGTCTTTTACACTTTCGGCATTCATATAATAAAATTTGTACATGGGATAAAATCAGGTGAAATAAAATCTAAATTGGCTACTCAAACCAACAAAATACCGAAAGAACTTATCTTTTCTCCCGGCATTTTGTCAGAATCAATTCATTTTCGTTTCCATCAGGAAAGGATCTCGTCAGCAAGATCAGACGTAGATTGGGCATATTGATCCTTCTTCGCTCTTATCTTCTTGATTCCATCCAATACCTTTTCTCTCAAATCATTGGTAATTTTATTGGTTGCATCTGAAATCTTGTGACGTGTATCTTCACCTTTTTCCGGTGCCAATAATACGCCTAAAGCCACTCCGGCAGCTATTCCAGCGAACAACGCCAATACTGTTTTTCCGACATCTTTGCTCATGTGATTATACTTTTTAGTTATTAAATAATTTTATAAAACTTAAGACTATCAAAACGAAATCAATAACCAAATATTGTATTGACAATTCACCCTCAAGTCATACCATTAAAAGCAAAATTTGGCGCAAAAAGTTCATTATATTTTTTCAAAAATCATAATCATTCCTTAATAGAAATTTTTACCGGTAAAAATGAGTCCAAATCTCCAGCTATTCTCCATTTCTTCTATTAATCAGATTACAGTTTAGCATAAACCGAACAAGAGAATATTCTGAAAAACACTGAATGGCCTTGAATAAAAATTTATCGTATTTTTCAATACATTTATCTATACATATCATAATATTATCCTAAAAATAGTACTAAGTAATACATAATACCTAATAAATATGTTATATTTGCACCATCAATCATGGTTAATGTAAGTTTTGATTTGCTCAATTAAATTAAATTAAATAATACAATGAGTACTACGGAAAATAATGAAAAAGATGTGCTGAAAGCTGAAAACACCAAGGCACAGATGCGCAAAGGCGTGCTAGAAATGTGCATTTTGGGCATCATCAGCGGAGAGGAACTATACACTACTGACATTATCAATAAATTAAAGGAAAATGATCTGGTCGTCGTGGAAGGCACTGTTTATCCCTTATTGACGCGATTAAAAAAAGGTGGCCTGCTTGAATATACCTGGAAAGAAAGCAGTAGCGGACCTCCCAGAAAATATTACCGTATAACGGACTCAGGAGAAGCTCTGCTGACAGAGTTGCTAGATAGCTGGAATCAATTAGTAAAAGTAGTTTCTAAAACAACAAAAAAATAATCCGATCATGAATAAGACAATCAATATAAATCTCGGAGGCTTCCCTTTCACCATGGATGACGATGCATATGAATTGCTCGAAAAGTACATGACTTCAATAAAAAATCATTTTGCTCAGTCAGACAGTTACCAGGAAATCATCTCAGACATCGAAATCAGGCTGGGAGAGCTTCTTCAGGAAAAAATTACATCCAAATCTATCGTTACCACGGCCGATATTGAGTCAGTCATAAAGGTTATGGGGCGCCCTGAAGAATTCGGAGCCGAATCTATTGACCTCCCCGGAGAGGATTTCAACCGGACAGATGACGGCCAAAGTAAATCTGCCAAAACAAGAAAGCTGTTCAGAGATACTACCGACAAGTATCTTGGAGGTGTCTGCTCAGGCCTTGCTGCTTTTTTAGGCATAAAGAATGCTAACTGGATCCGCCTTGCTTTCCTTATTTTTGCGACATCATTCGGATTTGGGATACCGCTTTATATTATCATGTGGATCTTTGTTCCGGAAGCGAAGACTTCAGCTGATTTTTTGGCCATGAAGGGGAAAAAAGTCACCGTGTCCAATATTGCCGACTTAATGGAAAAGGAATTTGGAAATTTTTCAAATCAGATCTCGGACCTTAAAGATGATATTTCTCAAAGAATAAGTGGAAAAACTAAATCATTTAGAGAAGGCGGGCCCTTAGCGGAAATAGAAAACACCTTTAAGTCAGGAGCGTCGAAGTTAGGACGGATGCTTAGACCATTCGGAATGCTCATAGGCGGAATATTATTGCTATTTTTTGCCTTTATCTGGATTACTTCATTTGTCGGGTACATTTTTGCAATACCACTGCTTAGTTTTGTCAGCAGCTCTTCGCCAATCATCAACTTCTTACTGACAATCAACAGCTTTGTCATCATGATTGTGCCACTAGTCTTCATTATTTTCTGGGCACTGAGACTTATCTTTAACACTCATGTAATCAGAAGCATCCGCCAGAGTTTACTTGTGTTCTGGATTTCTAACCTCATTTGCTTCATCATCCTGGGTGCCACCACTGCAAGAGAATATAAGAATTACGGCTCCTACGAAACAAAACAAAACATCGACAATCTAACAGCTGATGTCATTTCTTTGAATGGAATCACAGCAGATCAGTCTCAGGGAAGTTTTGAACTTGGTGATCTGAGACTTGGAAAGGACGAAAAACTTGAAATAGGCAATGATGTAAGCATCAACATCTATCCGGCGAAAACACCATATTGGACATATACCAAAAGAATAAAATCCAGAGGTAAAGATGCTCAAAATGCCAAAAAAAATGCCGATTGTATTGAATACTCCTTATTGACACCGGATGACCATACGCTCAATATTCCGACCTATTTTACAATCAACAAAGATTGCAAATTCCGGTTACAGGATGTCGAAATAGATCTGTACATCCCTATCGGCAAATCAGTAACTATCGCGGACAATCTTGAATGGCGACTTTCTAATATAACCTATGAGCAAAATCAAATGCCTAAGGGCTGGAAATTCATCTCCGGTCGTACTTATAAAATGACACCGTCCGGCCTCAGCTGTGCTGACTGTACTGCCGATGATCTGGCCAATGTTTCCGATCCAGAAGAGTATGAGTATATTGACAAGAGTGATATACCCAACAATGCAGTCCTCCAATCTACCGAAGCCGACCAGTCTTTATCGTCAGATATTGAAAAAACCTGGAACGTTTCCTTTGATAAAGTTATGAGTTCGGGCAATGGCGCTGTTAAGTTTGACGATATTAAACTGAATGTGGACATTAGTAGTGATAACCAGATTCATATAAAACGTAAATTTAAATTCTATGGTAAGACACCTGTCGGTTCTGATGCCCTCAATCAGGTATTTAATTTCCGTGTGAATAATCAGGATATAACATTCTCCAATGCGGGCTATATTCAGAAGTCAGCGGACATGTACAATCCGTCTGTTGAAGTGACACTATTACTGCCCAAAGGAAGTAAAATCCAATTCGA
This sequence comes from Saprospiraceae bacterium, assembly GCA_024103005.1. Lineage (GTDB taxonomy): Bacteria > Bacteroidota > Bacteroidia > Chitinophagales > Saprospiraceae > Parvibacillus. The sequence goes on along the minus strand of JAGFJA010000007.1, from coordinate 99,045 downwards.
TGATTCAATGAATAATTTTGCCGGCCAGGTAAAATTTGATAAAAAATTCAACACATCAGGCTGGAATTTTGTAAAAGGCGAATTATTGGAAATGGGCGCAGATGGCTTAAAATGCCTTAATTGCGAAGAATAATTTCAATAGATTATTTCAACAGGATGTTAAGTTGGCAGTCAGTTTCTGAGGTAATTCAGTTATCTGACTGCCTGATTTTTTGATTAAGATCGAGAAAAAATGATTTATCGGGTGAAATAATTTCTTATCAACAACCTACGTTAATACTTCCAAATACATTCTTTGCCGGAAAAAATTACCTGAACACAATTCTTTTTCACAATTCAAAATTTTTTAATGGACGAAAACCAATTCAGTTCATCAGAGAAATTTCTTTGGTGGCTGGCTTCTGCCGACTCAGAGCTTCTGGACGGCAACCGTGCAGAGCAGCGTAAATTCAGCCTTATTGGGCTTTCCATCTTATTTACATGGCTCTTTGCAACGGCAATTTGGATGTATTTTTTCAGCACTGTAGTAAACGATGTTTTTCTAATCCTTATCGGTGGGATCTTAATGGGACTGATTGTACTTACCATAGATCGCGTATTGATTGCAGGTATGCAGGGCTCAGCACAGGTCAATAAGTCCGGAGCTATATTTTTCCGTGTCACCTTAGCCTTATGTCTTGGTGCTTTCATGGCACAACCTGCTTTGCTCTATTTGTTTAAAAAAGATATTGAAATACAGTTGACTTTTGATCAGGAAGTAAAAAAACAGGCAACAGTAGCCGAAATAAAGCGCGCCCTAAAACCCCAGACAGAACCACTTGTAAATAGACGGGATTCACTTGCCAAGATAGCATCCGCACTGGATAGTCAGGTAATCGCCCTACGCAATTCATATTTAGCTGAAGCAGATGGAAGCGGGGGAACAGGCAAGGTGGGTATCGCGACTATTGCAAGGGCCAAAAAAGCTGAATACGATGCTGCCGTTGCATCCAAATCACAATGGCTTGCCTCCGCTTCTCCCCAGCTTAAAAATATCAATGCTCAATTGGATACTCTTAGTAAAATTGAAAACCAACGAATAGCAGCGTTTGATGCGCTGTCCGGAGATGGATTTCTTGCAAGGATAGAGGCACTGCAACACCTGATAGAACAAAATCCAGCCCTCAGGTGGCGTTATATCTTATTACTTTCAATTATTATGCTTATTGAACTTGCCCCCATTCTGAGCAAATTATTGTTGAATACAAAGGTTTACAATCAAAGGTTGGTGCTGGAGGAAGGCTACCTTCTCAACCTGGATCGCGAAGTTTTTGAGAAAAAATACAACGAAGCGAAAAAATACGCCGACTCAATCCATCAAACCAATATGGAAGCTATAGACCGGATCTTTGAAGAATCAAAGGAAGCTATCCGACATTCTTCACAAAACAATATCCGGAATTACGAACTGCACCACCAGCGACCGGCCAATGTGAGTGAACTCCTTGCACACATGAGGAAAAATATGATGGGGCGTCACACCTGACCTATCTTTATTCAAGTGACGTACTCATATTGTCAGGATGCGACAGATCTACTCTAATATTTTCCATCAGGGTAGTTGCCAGTGACAATCCGACATAATCCACATGAACGGGAAATAACTTATGTTTTCGGTCAACCATTACTGCAACTTCCAATTTGCCGGGAATAATACGCAACAAGGGCTGGAAGGCATAAAAAAGCGTTCTCCCCGTGTTGGCCACATCATCTACCAGGATAATACTCTTACCGTGCAAATCATTGACATCGATATCTTCCAGATAAATTTCCTCATCTATGGGATTGCTTGGTTTAATACGGATACGATGAACGGAAGAATTGAGATTACCGTAGGTCAGTTGGTTCAAGTCATCTGATAAGAGCCTTGCCAGAGCATACCCACTCTTGTTGATACCAATAAAATAGACCTTTTCTTCACCAAAATTTCGTTCCAGAATCTCGAAAGAAATTCGTCTGATTTTCTGCAACATTTGGCTATTATTCAGGATAATCATTATATTTACTTTTGGAAAGGCTAAAATTATAAAAGATTCGCTGCAGATGAATATTTCTCAGATACTTTTTTTAATAGTCCTGGTTATTGTTTTTAAAGAAGCCGTAAAACGGTACGGACGACTGTTCAGAAACATTAATCTGGGAAGGGATGACGAACCGATTAACAACAAGGGCGGATTTCGACGGATGATGCTGATAGCCTTTGGTCAGCAAAAAATGTTTAAACGTCCCATTCCTGCTGTACTGCACTTGTTTATATATATAGCCTTTGTCATCACACAGTTTGACTTACTGGAACAAATCATTGACGGAATTTTCGGGACGCACCGAATCCTGTCACATATTCTGGGGGGATTTTATCCATTTATGATCAGCTTCATAGAGATATTGTCAGTATTTGCGTTTATTGCAACGATTGCCTTTTTATCGAGACGTAATTTATTGAAAGTCCCAAGGCTCAACAGTAAGGACCTGATTGGCTGGGCCAAGTTGGACGCCAACCTGATTTTGATAGGTGAAATTTTGCTCATTATAGGTATATTTTGCCTGAATGGGGCAGATAAGGCACTCGAATCAAACCTTCCTGAGAAATACCATCCAACCGGCTTTTTTGCCATAACAAGCTGGCTTGGACCGGCATTATTCGGCTCATTACCGGAATATTATCTGAATTTAATCAGTGGCTTTGGGTGGTGGCTTCACCTGGCTGTTGTCTTCGGATTTATATTGTATCTGCCTACTTCTAAGCATATGCACATCCTGTTGGCCTTCCCCAATACCTACCTCTCTTCCGATAATCCGCGAGGCAGAATGCCCAATATTGAGTCTATCGAGGCTGAAGTAAAAAGCGCCCTGGGTATAGAAATGAACCATACCCCAAAAGAAACAATAGCTGATTTCGGAGTTCATGACATCTTCCAGCTGACAAGAAAAAATCTGCTGGAGGCATATTCCTGTACGGAGTGCGGTCGGTGTACCGCAGTGTGTCCGGCTAATCTTACCGGCAAGAAGCTTTCACCCCGCAAGATTATGATGGATGTTAGAGACCGCATGGAAGAGGTGGGACGAAAACTAGACGATCCGGATTTCAAATCGTTAGGCGGTGATGTGGACAATAAAATAGGTTTTAATGACGGAAAGGATTTGTTCAGTTATATTGAAAAAGAGGAGATTAGAGCTTGTACCAGCTGCAATGCATGTGTCGAAGCTTGCCCTGTCCTGATCAGTCCGCTAGAGATCATCCTTCAATTGAGAAGATATGAAGTCCTGACAGAAAGTTCGGGACCACCTGACTGGATACCGATGTACAATGCCCTGGAAAATAACGGAAGTCCATGGCAGATGACGATAGAACGAGATGATTGGATAAAAGAATTAAATTAATAAGTATGCAAGTAAAGACAATGGCGGAATTTGCAGCTGAGGGTCGCCAGCCGGAGGTATTGTTTTGGGTGGGATGTCTTGGTAGCTACGATGCAAGGGCACAGAGAGTATCTCAGGCCTTTGCTCAGATTCTGAATGCCATAGGAATTGAATTTGCCATATTGGGTAAAGAAGAATCATGTACGGGAGACCCGGCAAGGAGAGCAGGCAATGAGTTTATATTTCAGATGCTCGCTAATCAGAATATACAGACCTTTAACAATTACGGAATAAAAAAAATAGTTACCACGTGTCCCCACTGTTTCAATATTTTTAAAAATGAATATCCGGATCTTGGTGCACAAATTGATGTCATTCATCATACTCAATTTCTCAACCAATTGCTGAAAGAAGGCCGGCTTAAAATAGAGGGAGGAGTTTTTAACGGACAGAAAATTACCTATCATGATTCCTGCTATATGGGTCGTGTCAATGGTGAGTATGAAGCACCCAGAGAATTGATACAGGCGCTGGATGTGGACCTGGTGGAGATGGGCCGTAACAGGTCAAATGGTCTTTGTTGCGGGGCCGGCGGTGCTCAGATGTTTAAGGAAGATGAACCGGGTGAAAAACGAATTAATACCGAGCGTGCAGAAGAAGCAATCGGTACCGGAGCATCTATAGTCGCTGTCAATTGCTCTTTTTGTAACGTCATGATGACTGACGGGATGAAGGCAAAAGAAAAACAGGATGAAATAAAAATCATGGACATTGCTGAAATGATTAGGGACTCCATGAACATAAACGATTGATAATCTGATACATATATCATAATATTAAAAAATTTGCCTGCAAAAGAGAATAAAGTTGTTTACAAAAAAGAAATTTATATATTTGCACCACAATTTTCGGATTGAGGGCCTATAGCTCAGTTGGTTAGTAGCACCTGACTCATAATCAGGGGGTCCCAGGTTCAAGTCCTGGTGGGCCCACCCTCGTTGAAAGGTTTTGATCATTTGATTCAAAACCTTTTTTTATACCATACATTCAGATATGACATCTCAACCAATCAGGAATATCATCTTCGACCTGGGCAATGTATTGCTTAACATTGACTTTAATAAGACCAGATCACGCCTGTCAGCCGTTACCGGGCTTGACTTTAATCAGATCGACGATAAAACGATGACTGTTTTTAATAAATTTGAAACAGGGAAGATTCCTTATGTGGTCTTTTTCAATTATCTCACTAAAATCAGTCGAACCAATGCCGTAATCAATGATTTATTACCGGCCTGGAATGCAATGTTGGAAGAAATGCCCGAAGGAATATCAGAATTATTGACTTCCCTTGCCGCCAACTATAAGCTTTTTTTATTAAGCAATATCAATGAAACGCACGCTGACTGGTTTGACCGCTATCTGGAAAAACAGGGTATAAAGAAGCTTTGGTACAATCAAATATTTACCCGCATATACTACTCAAATATCATCGGGAGGAGGAAGCCGGAGGCGGAATGTTTTAAGTTTGTCTTAGAAGATTCAAATATTTCACCGAGTGAGACGTTATTTATTGATGATCTTGAAGAAAATGTACAAGCCGCCGTTGCCACAGGTATTCAAGCAATGCAATATGACAGAAAGGCGGAAACACTTGCAGACTTTCTAAAAAACAAGGCCGGAATACAATGGTAAAAGAACGGAGGATAACAGACAAAAGACAAAATTGATTGTTAAGATAAATTAAACTACGTGATAAATATAGTCATGATTGGCTTTTCATTAAATATATTAATAGAGAATATATTTCAATAAGTGTGGAATTCTTCTCACCTTTGTGCGAATTTTTGAAATAAACTAAAACGATATGAAAAATTTAGCTTTTTTGGGTGCATTATTGTTTTTAATGTCATGCAATACAGGAAAAAAAGCCCAGGATAAAAATCAATTATTCCTTACCGGGACCAAGTGGACTATATTGAAAGTCAGAGAATCCATGGTAACCAATTCAATAAGCTCTAGGACGATAGAATTGTCCCTTCCAAACCGTAAAGGGGAAGGAACCTTTACCGGAAATACCGGATGCAATACCATAAACGGTAAGTATAAGAGTGAAAAAGGCAGTTCCATTATTCATTTTTCTGACATAGCTTCTACTAAAATGGCATGTCCAAATGATAATCAGGAAAACATCATCATAGGAGCTTTAGAAAAAATTAACTCCTATGAAGTATCAGGAAAAATTTTAAAATTATATGCCGGGGGTGAATTGTTACTGACACTCGAAGGCGTCAATGTTACACAATAAATTAATAATCAGTTTTATGAATTTTAGATTAAAAATCGCAGCATTCGCCTTATTGGCAATATTCGCAGTCTCTTGTAATTCAAACAAGAAAAAAGTAGAGACAGAAGGCGGTAAACTTGATTTAAGCAAATATTCAAGAGTTGGAAACGTAGATACAAGTCAGGAAAAAGAAGTCTTGCCGGGCAATGTCAAGTCAATAGATGAATATGTAGCAACTATTCGCAAAAGCCCTCGTATGGACTTGAAAAACTTCACCGGAGACCCTAAATTCAAATCAATTGCTTTTGGCGGAAAAATAGACGTACATCAATTAACAAATGTCGTTTTCTCAAATTATGAGATTAACTCAATAAACTTGTGTTACAAAAATGACAAAATCATCTATGCTGAGACCAGGGCAAACGGCAAAAATGGTCCTGAGCTTATGAAATATTACTTTGAGAATGATCGCATCACGACAACCATGCAAGGCTCAGTTCAAAGTTCTGACCCTAATACAAGGGGAACTTTGGAATTGAAAGTCGTGGAAAACAAACCCGGGATGGACGCCATGATATTGGGACTCGAAAAAGAGATAAATGCTAAATTTTTAAACTCTTCCCCATTCAAATCCAAGGTGTATGTTGATGGTCAGGGCTACAAAGCAGTAACCTGTTATACCGGAAAAGAACTTAAAGTAGTTGATCCGAATGGCTTTATTACCAGATTATTCAAAGAAAATAATTTAGGCACAGAAAGCAAATTCATGTTTGTTTCCATCGAAGGATCAATAAATGAAAAGGACGGTAAAATAAATGTTACCGGAGCAACTTTCCAGGGCAAAGATCTGGGTAATTCAGGTTGCTTTTAATTAGAAAATTAAATTAGTTTACTATAAGGCCGATACATTCGGCCTTTTTTATTTATTTTACATCCATGCATATACAAGATTTACAGGAAGCTTATCTAAATTTTACGAAGATCAGTAAAGGAGACCTGGAAGTGTCAGGGCTTTCACTGCCTATTCAATATATTTTGAGTCTTAAAAGTAAAAAAATCCGCCCTCTATTGGCTATCATCGGCTACAGAATTTTTCGCAACGATATAGAAAAGTGTATGCATGCCGCTCATGGACTTGAGCTATTTCACAATTTCACCCTGATGCATGATGACATTATGGATGAAGCAGACCTAAGAAGAGGCAAGGAGACTGTTCATAAAAAATTTGGAAACAATGCCGCTATTCTCTCTGGCGATGCCATGTCGATTCTTGCATATCAGCACATCCTGAAAGATTGCAGCCAGTCAAACGCGCTTGATGTACTCAGTACATTCAGTCAGACTGCCCTGGATATCTGTATCGGGCAGCAACTGGACATGGAATTTGAAGAAAGAACATACCTGACCTCCGAAGAGTATATTAAAATGATCAGATTGAAAACAGCGGTATTCCTTGGAATGGCTCTCCAACTTGGGGCTTTGATAGCAGGAAAAAATAAAGCGGAAAGTACACCATTATACGAATATGGTACCAATCTTGGCATTGCCTTTCAGATTCAGGACGATTTGCTTGACCTAATCGGCGATCAGGAAAAAGTGGGAAAAATGAAAGGTGGAGACATTATAAGAAAGAAAAAAACCATCCTCATAACTAAAGCATTGGAAATAGCTCCTCCGGCAATAAAAAATCAGATGATCGAATTACTCCATTCGGATAGTGTCCAACCTGAGTTAAAAGTGTTAAAAATGACAGAGTTAATGACATCAATCGGACTGTTTGAAGTAATCGAAATGGAAATCAAGGCTTACTTTAAAAAAGCCGATGACCAATTATCACTTTTAAACATCTCTGATTATGGAAGGGATTTACTTTCTCAACTATCAGGGCATTTACAGCAAAGAAAAAGTTAAAAACTACCCTAAAAGGCTGGTTTTCAGAAGACCGGAATTTTGAATCACATCCTTCAAAGATTCCGCAAATACTATAAAACCACAATTCCGGAGGCAAATCACAAATAGTTAAAATTATGTTAAAGAGAATATGGTTAAAAAATTAAATATATCTTTGGATTAGAAATTATATAAAGTAATTTTCATTCATTAAAATAATTAACTTGCCTATCGCATAATTTTTACTTTTCAACAATTCATTTTCCGATACTTAAAAGTAAAAATTTATGCATTTACAGTCAATTTGTGATCAGAGTTTAATCAGGATGTATCTTGAAGGAAACGAACGCGCATTTGAGGAATTACTTCAAAGGCATAAGAACAAAATTTATACAACCATTTACTTGTTTGTCAAAGATGAGCATCAGGCAGAGGATATCTTCCAGGAAGTGTTTATAAAAATCATTGATACGCTCAGAAAGGGCAAGTACAATCATGAAGGTAAGTTTGTCCAGTGGGCTGTGAGGATTGCATATAACCTGTGTGTTGATAACTTCCGCAGATCCAAGAGACGTGCTATCATCAACACAACTGAGAATTTTGACATATTCGATGTGCTTTCAACATCTGAAGATAGCCACGAAGACGTCATCATTAAAAGTCAAAGCCATCAAAAACTAAAGAGCCTAATAGATGCATTGCCGCCTGAGCAGCGAGAGGTTATCATACTTCGTCACTATGCAGATATGAGCTTCAAGGAAATCAGTCAGGTTACACGTGTAAGCATCAATACTGCTCTCGGAAGAATGAGATATGCACTGATAAATATCAGACGTAACTTATCTGAAAAAGAAGCTTTGGCCATCTGATTTAAATAAAAATTTAAAAATAGGCTAATTTATTGTGTAATAAATTAGCCTATTTTATTTTATATATGTAACTTTGTCGTTATATGAATAGGAATTCTACACCAATCGATGATTATAGGCATCGCGGACTAAGGCGCAAACTGATAAAGGAACTTGCGGATAAGGGAATTTATAGCCAGGCAGTATTGGATGCATTTAATCAGGTACCCCGCCATTTCTTTTTAGACAAGGCTTTTGAGGAATTGGCATATCAAGACAGACCACTACCCATCGGATGTGCGCAGACGATATCCCAACCCTATACTGTGGCCTTACAAAGTCAGCTATTGGACATTAAAAAAGGTGATAAAGTCCTTGAAATAGGCACCGGTTCGGGCTTTCAGGCGAGTATTTTATGTGCACTCGGCGCCCGGGTATATACCATTGAAAGACAGGAAGCATTATTCCGGAAAACCGTCAAAAATCTCAAACAAATCGGCTTCCCCCAAATAAGGTGTTATCTCAGCGATGGTTTTGAAGGACTTCCTATCCATGCACCATTTAAAAAAATCATTGTAACAGCGGCACCAAAGGAACTTCCGGTTAAGTTGATAGACCAACTGGCTGTCGGTGGCATAATGGTTTTACCCTGGGGAGATCAAAAAAATCAGAAAATGGTGGTACTGACAAAGACCTCGCCTACTACCTATAAACTGTCCGAAAAAGATGATGCGTACTTTGTGCCCATGTTAGAAGGAGTGAATAAATAAAAAGCAGACACTTGCCTTCTTGTAGTAAATAATAAAAAATCAACATAAAAGTTATTTCACATTTTAGCAGCAATATTTTTGTTGCATCATCTCACCGTTTGAAGTCTATCTGATTCTTTTCTGGACAATATGAATAAACTGAATTATTAAAGACCAAAATAAAGGCATAACCCAAACAATCAGATTAACTCACCAAGAATAATTTCCGGTGATTAAATATTTCAATTTTATTAACATAATTAAGAAATATTTTCTTAGTATAATAAATTATTTCTGACAATTCTCTATATTTACATCTGATTTTTATCGCTTTACTACTAAAATATTATATCATGAGAGTTTTTCTTTTATTGTTATTTTCCTGGATCATGATTCAGGGACAACCTTCCTATGCAAATTTTTATAAATCATCTACATCCCTGTCAAAACTTTCTGTTCAGGCGCTACCTCCGGATGCCACTGTTTACCCTAGCATACCATGTGAGGGTCAGACTGTTTACTTTTTTGCTACCGGTGGAACAGCCTATTCCTGGACAGGACCTAATGGTTTTACCAGCAGTTTACAAAATCCTGTCATTACCAACATTCAACTGGCAAATAGTGGCACTTATACCGTAAATATTACTACAACCGGAGGTAATGTTTCTCTGAGTGTAGGAGTCAATGTTGAAATGATTCACATGCCTGAATTACCGGATATAACGGGATGTAAAGGTGATATTGTGAATAGTATCAATATACCCGGCGGTAGTTACGAAGACTATATTCAATGGACTAATTCAAATACAGCCATTGGCTTAGGTGCCAGTGGTGCCAATGTCATTCCCGGATTTACCATGCAGAATAATACAAATGCCCCTATTACATCAACTGTTTCTCTTACAATAAAGCCAAAGACAGTTCCAACCTTACCGATGAGTTATAATTTTGCTGACAGGCTTCAGACCTTCTCTAATATCCAGCTTAATGGTGGCACCAACTATCTGGAAACGACTCCGGGAGCGGCTGTCAACATGACCGGACATTTGGATATTACTCAAGTAGGAAATTATTGTACTGGGTGTATTGTTCAGACTTATTTTGGTCTGGGAGCAACCAATAATTCTTTGTTTTGTTTCAGCTATAGTAACGGGTACTTACCATATAGTACTAATTTAAATGTTAATTTCAATGCTCCAACTCAACCGGGATTCTACTATATGGTTTTTGAAGGCTCGCTTCAATATTACTGTGTGCCTGTAAGTTTTGTCCAGGACCCTAATAAGGCATTTGCTTTAATCAAGGTTGAGGAAGCGCCCATAAGTCCAAATTCATCCCTTTCCTATGATGTAGCTGACAAACATGTAGATATTACTAATCCAAAATTAAATGGGGGGACGAATGTGGTAACGGTAGCTCCTCAATCAACAGTTAACCTTACTTATGATTACAATATCCAACAACTGAATAACAATTTTTGCCAAGCAAATTGTGGGGTTCAGGTATATGCAGGATTAGGTGACGGCTCCAATTACACAATAGATTGTATATCTACATTCGTACCAACCAGCGGCTCAGTTAATAAATTCTTTACTGCTCCTTCGGAGCCCGGATTTTATTATATTTTAAATCAAAATTCAGTTGATTTTTTCTGCCAACCTCAAGTATATGACAATTCACCTGACAATTCAATAGCCTTATTAATTGTCATGCCTGAAGAGGTCTGCCAGCCGGACACTACTGAATTTACAATTACTGTCTATCCTACATTAACAATGACTGCCACCCCAGCATCTCAGACTATTTGTAGCGGAAATTCTATTTCTACTATCATCTTAAGTGGAAATGTTACCGGTACAGCTTATACCTGGACCAGGAATAATACTGCAAATGTCACCGGTATTGCAACTAGCGGCAATGGAAACATAAGTGGTGCACTAACAAATAATACGAATATTCCACAATTAGTGACCTTTACTATCACACCACAATCCTACCTATGTCCGGTTACACCCATAACAGCGACTGTTTTAGTAAATCCAACCCCCAATGCTATTGCAAGCCCAAATGAGCAAACTATATGCTCAGGCAACTTAATTACACCCATTATCCTCACAGGTTCTGTTTCCGGAACGACATACTCTTGGTCACGTGACAATACTGCAAATGTAACAGGTATTCCTTCAACAGGAACAGGAAACATAAGCGGAACACTAACCAACAATACTACTTCTCCACAAACCGTAACCTTTACGATTAGACCAAGTGCTAATGGCTGTCTCGGAACAACAATTTCAGCGACTGTTTTAGTAAATCCAACCCCTAACATTTCTGCAGTTCCTGTCTCTCAAACAATTTGTAGTGACAATATTATAACACCAATAATAGTTACGGGAAATATTCCGGGCATAGCCATTTCATGGACAAGAGATCACCTCTCTGATGTCACAGGAATGGCCTCTTCAGGAACAGGAAATATAACAGGATGGCTGATAAATCAGACAAACTCTCCAATAACTGTGACATTTACTATTACTTCCAGTTTAAACAATTGTTCCGGAAATACTCTAACTGCCACAGTACTGGTAAATCCAACACCTATCGGCACCATTTCACTGACACCTAATCCGGTCTGTGTAGGTTCAGATTTACAGTTGTCGGCTTCCGGCGGTTCAAGCTATGCGTGGGAAGGACCGCACGGATGGACATCGACCCAACAGAATCCTGTAATAGCTATTACATCAGGCTTCCTGCAAAGCGGTGTCTATACCGTAACCATAACCAGTGGACAAGGCTGTTCAGTAGTGTTAAAAGACACATTAAAGGTCAATTATCCGCCTGAAATAGACTTAACGTATGAACAGAATACTGCCTGTACCGGAAGTGATTTAAAACTCCATGCATCCGGAATAGGAATCATCCAATGGACAGGACCAAATGGATGGACAAGCACAGAACAAGATCCTGTTATACAGAATGTAACATCAGCCAATTCAGGTTTATATACACTTTCAATTACAAATAGCTTAGGATGTACCGCTACTAAATCTGTGTTCATACAGATAAATACTCCACAACCGGTCGTGGCAACACCTGAATTGACTCAGGTATGTGAAGGCGGTGAAGTATATTTGTTCGCTTCAGGCTCAGGCACATTCCAATGGTCAGGACCTTATACCTATGCTTCAGATATGCAAAATCCTGTAATCACCTCTATTCCACTTTATATGACAGGAATTTATACAGTGAAATTAACTGATGAAAATGGCTGTTCTAGTGAGGATTCTGTTATCGTGAAAGTATATCCATTTATAAACCCTCACGCTTATATTTCAGCAGATACTGTATGCGCAGGCCAGGAAGTGAGATTATCTGCCGATGGTGGTCAATATTACTACTGGGTTGGGCCTGACGGATTTTATAGCAACGACCAGAATCCGGTAATCAGCCATGCAACAGTCAATTCTTCCGGAACTTATACCGTTCACGTGTATAATGAAGGTAAATGTTACAACTATGCCTCTGTAACCCTTTATGTCAAACCAAGCATCCGCGCTAGTGCCTGGGCAATACCCAATCCTGTAAATGAGTTTGATTCAGTTACATTCAGATGTACCCCGGGAGTATCCTACCTTTGGACAGGACCAAACGGCTGGACTAGCACTGAACACTACCCTACCATCAGCATCGTCACTCAAAATATGGCCGGTATGTATTTTGTACAGATTACCAATGTCAATGGTTGTGTTTCTGAAGCAAGGGTATATCTTCAAGTAAAAAGGAGAAACAACCAAATTACAGACAATGGCGACAAACCAATTGCCTCAAGGCCAATACCATCACACAACGTTTATCCTAACCCAACCGGAAGCTTTCTGTATTTTGATTTAACCTCACCGAAGCCAATCATGTATTCCATTACAGACACAAAAGGACAAGTGATTACTTCTATGTCTCAGACCACTGATAATTATATTTCAGTTGAAAATTTGAATAGTGGAGTATATATCATCCGTTGGAAGTCACAGGATGATGAAGATTGGACAGTCAACAGATTTGTTAAAATCAGGTAATCAGCACCAAATAATTTAAACTAATCAATATCCGGCTCTCAACTATTGAGGCCGGATATTTTTTTGGGGGGGGGAAGATGCTTTTTAATTGAAAAATCTCGAAGTAGGTAGATGTTTAATAAGTAAAGATTCAACTATATCTGCATTTGCAAAAGTTTATTGGTCCGATTTAAATAATTCTATACAATTTTCAAACCGAAAACACACGGCTAACTAAGTTAAGAGATTATTAATCATCTACCTACTTAAAATAGACACCTGCCATATTTACATTTTTCCATATACCTTAATATGCTTTTCTCTACTTAAATACAAATTTCAATCCTCTATCGTCCTTCCTTCCGGACTGACTGTCCGATATTTGGTACTGCTTACATCCTTATAATCGACAAGAAGCGAGGCATAAGCCGAGCTTGCAGGGGTCTTCCACTTGTTGGGACCATAAGTTACGATTCCTGTTTTTGATTCCCACTTTTCTGCCAAAAGGCTATATCTGTTGTGATTGTCTTTGCTCGGTCCAAACATGAGATAATTATGGCTGTTTTTAGGATCAAAACAGATGCCAAGTCGATCCTCCTCAGGCATAAATACAACTACTCCCGGTGTACCACTTTTCAATACAATCTGCTCCACCCTATTGCCTCCCCTTTTAATTAATTTCCCTTCTTTCAAGCGAGTATCACCGGACTTCAATACCCGATACAATACTATATCTCTATCAAGATAAAACTGAACATGCTTAATCTTATCGGAGGTCAGACCTGACTCACGATACAGTCGTTCGGTAAATACACGTTGACTGCGAGATGTCGAACCACATGCCGCCACCAATGACACAACTACACTAAAGCTAAGAAAATAAAGGCTTGATTTCAAAGTAGATTTCATGGTTGAGTAATTTTTTCCTTATAATCAATAATGCGGACGGTCCGGACTTTTATCATGGTATCTTCCCTGAGTTTATTCCCATTTATCAGATGAAATTAATTCACTCAATAGATTCAAAATGTCGCATTTTCACCCTTTTCAATGATTGACAACCGTCTGCCATTTCAAAACAAATTAACATTGAAAAAAAGATGATTCGTATAATTTTAACATTATTTAACCCTGACTTTTACATTATTTAACGTATCAGCGCCTCTCTGCAAAAAACTTTTTCATTAGGTCGGCAGATTCATCCCGACAGATGCCACAAGCCAATTTGGTTGCAGGATGAAGTATAGATTTACCGAATTTCATAAAACCGTATTTTTCTTCATCAGCCCCATAAACAAGCCGTTCCAACTGTGCCCACTTAATAGCTCCGGCGCACATCGGACAGGGCTCAACAGTTACATACAGCGTACAATCGACCAGATATTTGGAACCATAATTCTGAGATGCAGCCGTTATGGCAAGTATCTCTGCATGTGCCGTAACATCATTGAGCATCTGAACCTGATTATGTGCACGTGCAATTATCTGATTCCTTGCTACGATAATGGCGCCGACAGGCACTTCGCCTATCTCATAAGCTTTTTGAGCTTCCTTTAATGCCAGCCGCATAAAATAATGGTCAGTATATAAATCTTCCATGTACTTCGGTCTTTAGTCAGCTCTGAGATTCAATTTTGGTATGTTTCTATTCGTATCCTTCCTCCTCAATTTCCTTTAATTAAACCTAAATTGTCAAAGCTTATCCGTCCATTCAATTGAATTTAACCGGACACTTTTTCAAAAGTATTTCTTCAAAATTTCTTCTTTATCAGGCTTTGAAATGTTTCAGCCGGATTACCTCTTCTTTGGTCAAAAAACGCATCCTGCCACGTGGCAAATCTTTCTTGGTCAAACCGGCATAATAAACTCGATCTAATTTTATCACTTCATAACCCAAATATTCAAATATCCGACGGATAATCCTGTTTCTGCCGGAATGCAGGGTTATGCCCAGCTCATTTGGCGGAGCATTCTTCACATAAGAAATTCCATCCACCTTAATATACCCATCTTCCAATTGCAAGCCACTTCTGATTTTATTCAAATCAGCTTCTTCCATTGGCTTGTTAAGGGTAGCATGATATATTTTCTTCACCTCGTATGACGGGTGGGACAGTCGCCTTGTAAGGTCTCCGTCATTGGTAATGAGGAGTAAGCCGGTTGTATCCCGATCCAACCTTCCTACCGGAAAGACATGAGTGGATACTTTGCCCTTCAACAAATCGTCAATACTTTTTCTACCTTTCTCGTCTGACAGGGTAGTAATCACGTCTTTGGGCTTATTGAGCAATATATAAATCTTTTGTTCTACCGGCTTGATTGTACGACCCTTGTATGTTACATTATCACCTGGCTTAACCCGATATCCGGGCTCTTTCACCACAACATTATTGACCAGAACTTCACCGTCAGCAATGAGTATATCAGCTGCTCTCCTGCTACAGATACCAGCATTGGCAACGTACTTATTTAACCGAGAAGAACCATCATCATTGACTTTTTCGACTTTTGGAACTTGTGTATTCTTCGGCTTCTTTTTTCTGACAGAAAACTCATGACGATCTGCAAGGTATTTATTATTCTCTTTTCTGAACTTGGAAAAACCGCCTCGCCTGTCCTCCTGATCATTTCCTTTCTTCTTCTCCATCGTGGTTAATTCTTAATCCGGTGTCCGTAAAGAGCTGCACCGATTATTCCTGCCTCATTCTGAAATTTTGCAGGGACAATGGTCGTTTCCAGCTTAAAATACTCCTTGTACAAATCAAATTTTCTGCTGACGCCACCTCCCAATATAAACAGGTTAGGCGAAAATATAAACTCCAGATGCTGGATAAATTCATTAAGGCGATTGCCAAATTCCATCCAATTCAGATTCTTATCCTTTCGGGCAGCATTGGATGTGTATTTTTCAGCGATAGATTTATGAAACTTCAGATGTCCAAACTCTGTATTGGGTATAAGCACACCATTATAAAACAATGCACTTCCTATGCCTGTTCCAATTGTCAGTACAATCACTGTCCCGGGCTGATTAGCGGCAAACCCAAAGGCTTGTTCTGCCATCCCCGCAACATCAGCATCATTGGCCACATACACAGGACATTCCGTATATTTGGACAAAAGATTCTCGACATTGACATTGATCCAGGATTTATCGATGTTGGATGCCGACAAAGCAATTCCTTTCTTGACAATAGCCGGAAATCCACATCCGATAATACCTTTATAGCCGAGTTGCTTAGTAACTGTATTGACAGCCCTTCCGATGGCGTCAGGTGTAGCCGGGTCAGGTGTCGGAACTTTGATTCTTTCGGTAAGCAATTTTCCTTCAACAACGTCCACGATGGCACCTTTTATACCTGTGCCGCCAATGTCAAAACCTAGGATGTGTGTATGATTCATTTTTCCGGATTAATTTACCTATAAGAGTCTAAGCCCTGCCCATCTGTCTTAAAAATCGTACATGAGCTAAGAAAGCCGCCCACATCGTCTTATACTCTATGTATTTCAACTGATATTCGTCACATACCTTCTTCACGACGTTGCTAATAGCAGGATAGTGAATATGAGATATTTTAGGGAATAAATGGTGCTCTACCTGAAAATTTAGACCTCCCAACAACCAGGAAAGAACCTTACTTCCGGTCCCGAAATTGGCAGTTGTCTTGATCTGATGTGCTGCAAATTCATCTTCAAACTTGTTGGAATCTGTATCAGGTAAAGGGAAAGCAGTATCTTCAACCGTATGCGCCAGCTGGAAAACTATACTCAGACAGAACCCTGCAGTTAAACTCATTATAAGAAAACCTAATAACCATGGCCAGAAGCCAAATAAATAGATGGGCAATATACAAAAGGCAATTGCATGCCAAATTTTTACAAGCCAAAATCGGATATGATCCTGTCGCCGCATCATACCTAAAGGGAATTCACCTATTTTTTGCGTGAAATATTTTTTATAATCTGCAGCAAATACCCAATATAAATACATTATCATGTATAATGAAGGAAAATAAATGTGTTGAAAACGATGCAACTTATACTTTTTCTGATTGGGGGCAAAGCGCATTAGCGCACCGACCTCAATATCATCATCCAATCCATCCACATTGGTGTATGTATGGTGGATTACATTGTGTTTAATATTCCATAGGAAGTGGCTGGCACCAAGCATACTCATAGAATAACTGGCAAGTCGATTGCTGCTTTCACTCGTAGAGAAGCTCCCATGGCTGCCGTCATGCATCACGTTAAACCCGATAGCAGCTATCAACAGACCCAGAAAAAAACATTCCGCGAGGGCAAAAGGCCAGGTCGGTTGAAAGATAAACAGGTGCAAGACAGTCAAACCAAATAAAGTCAACAGGATGCCAGCCTTCCAGAATAACCTGTTATTGCCGGTGGGTTTGATTTGTTTTTCTTCAAAATAATGATTGACACGCTTCCTTAATTCGCTGTGAAGTGAGGGTCGAAGATTGGGGAAGCGTGGAAAAATCTGAGATGTAGCCATTTTATATTATGTTATAGTTCATTTATTATTTAATGGTGATGATTTTCATTCGTATTGGTTTTACTGGTCTGTCGCCCGGTCCTGTCTGCTGTGCAGCTATTTTATCGATAACATCCAAACCTTCTATTACCTTTCCAAAGACGGTATATTCCCCGTCCAGATGCGGTGTTCCGCCTATTGTTTCATAGGCCTCCTTAATGCTCGTGGGATACTTTATATTGGAAGAAGCTTCTTTGGCGTCCAAATATGCTGGATCGACAGGCTGACCCTGCACGATGTAAAACTGTGATCCGCTGGACCTTTTCTCCGGATTGGATGGTCCACCCATACGCGCTGCTGCAATAGCGCCTTTGAGATGATACAAGGTATCCACAAATTCAGCAGGAATGGTATATCCCGGTCCGCCACTGCCAAGACCCTGAGTGTTATCACCTTTAGAATTGGGATCACCACCCTGAATCATAAAATGATTAATTACCCGATGAAAGGCCAGACCATCATAATACCCCTGTTCCACAAGCTTCAGAAAATTGTCTCTGTGCAGAGGGGTGGCATCTGACAGTTCTACCAGCATATTCCCAAATTCAGTTTCAATCAGAACCAGACAATGTGTCGATGGTTCAATCACTATATCCATATTTTTAATCGTTTTTCTCTTGCCGTCCATGGCCTTTAAAGTGACATTATAGTGTCCGCTATGATAGTATGTATGTCGAGGAGAGGGTTCTGTGGATTTATTCCCGTCGCCAAAATCCCATTCATAAGCTGTAGCTTTTTTAGACTTATTCTCAAACTGTTGAGGAACCGTTACTTTCTTCTTCTCTGATTGAATGCTAAAATCAGCAATTGGTTTAGCACAACTTGTTAAAATTACAGCTAAGGTGGTAATAAAAATAAATAAACGCATTTCGTTTGGAAATTTTGCGCAAAAATAAAGGCATTTTATTAAGTTTGGGCATTTAAAACAAGATTAAATGATTAAGAACTTACTTTTATCTCTGCTATTTGTTATTTCAGGTCTGCCGCTTTTCGCCGGAGAAGGCATGTGGCTGCCATTGTTGCTCTCACAACTCAATGAAAAAGAAATGCAATCCATGGGCATGAAGATGACTGCCGAAGATATTTACAGTATCAATAAAAGCAGCCTGAAAGATGCCATCGTACACTTCGGTGGAGGATGTACGGGAGAGATTATTTCTTCGACAGGACTACTCCTAACCAATCACCACTGCGGCTACAGCCAGATTCAGAGCCATTCTTCTCTGGAAAATAACTATGTGGAAAATGGATTCTGGTCCAAAAATCGAAATGAAGAATTGAGTAATCCGGGATTGACGGCGACTTTCATCATTTCAATGGCCGAAGTTACAAATGACATTATGAAAGGTATTTCAGAAAACATGACGCTTGCTGAAAAACAAAGTACTATTGACAAAAATATCGAATCGATAAAGAAGTCATACCCTCGACAACCCTACCAGGATATCATGGTAAAAGCTTTCTACAAGGGTAATCAATACTATCTATTTGTTACCGAAACATACAAGGATGTCCGATTAGTGGCAGCCCCACCCTCTTCCATAGGAAATTTCGGGGTGGATAGTGACAATTGGGTATGGCCGCGTCATACATGTGACTTCTCGCTATTCAGAATTTATGCAGACGAAAATAATCATCCGGCTGAATATTCTCCGAATAATGTCCCTTTTAAACCTCGCCACTTCCTGCCTATATCATTAGACGGGATTAAGGAAAACGACTTTACGATGATCTTTGGTTTTCCCGGCAGGACCAATGAATACCTGCCATCTGAATCAATCCGCCAAATTACCGACTTAAGTGACCCGGCTAAGGTCGCCATTCGTACAAGGGCATTGGACATCATGCACAAATACATGCAGACTGATGAAAGTACCAAAATCAAATACGTGACCAAGGCTGCCCGTATATCCAATGGCTGGAAAAAATGGCAGGGCGAGATGGAAGGTTTGAAAAAAACCAAAGCCATAGAAAAGAAACAAAAGTTTGAAGCCGAATATAACCGTCTTCTGAAATCCAATCCTGCCTTACAGGCTAAATATGGAGGCGTATTAGAAGAATTGAACCACAATACCATCGAGGCTAATAAATACGTGAAAATTAGCGAATACAGTGTTGAATTATTGAGAGTCAATATTGAGATTTTGCGCAATTATTCACGTCTGGACGCCATCGTCAGAGTCTTTGAAAACAATGGAGCTGCCGAGGCTGCGAAAAAAATCGATGAACTAAAGGCATGGGCACCCGGATACTTCAAGGATTATGTCAGGGCAATCGACGAAGACATATTCGCTGACTTATTTAAAATGTACTATCACGACATCGACACTGCCTATCACTTTCCACGCCTTGATATGCTGGCTCCGGACCAGCCGGGTTATACAGAAAAAGTTAAAATGCTCTTCGATGGTTCACCGCTTGCCTCACAGACTCAGATGGATTACTTTATCAACCAATCGACCGAAAATGTCATCAAAGCGATTCAAAATGACGGGCTTTATTTATTTTATAAGGAAATGTTGGACCAGTACAGGGCAAAGGTATCGCCTAAGGTTAGCCATTTTGAAAAATTGACGGAAGAAGGGATGGAAAAATATATGGCAGCACAAATGGCTGTATTTAAAGATAAGAGATTTTATCCCGATGCCAATTCTACTTTGCGTATAACTTATGGCAAGGTCAATGGTTATTCGCCCCGGGATGCCGTAAAATATGAATTCCAGACCTGGTTGGATGGTGTGATGGAAAAATATATTCCCGGCAATTACGAATATGATCTTCCCCAAAAGTTAATCGACTTATATCAGAAGAAAGACTTCGGTCCTTATGCCGAAAACGGACGCATTCCGGTTTGCTTCATTGCTTCCAACCACACTACGGGAGGCAACAGCGGCAGTCCTGCAATAGACGCCTATGGCAATCTTATCGGGCTTAACTTTGACCGCACCTGGGAGGGGACGATGAGTGATTATAATTATGATGCTTCGATTTGTCGCAACATCATGGTGGACATTCGCTATGTGCTGTTTATTCTGGACAAATATGGAGATTGTAAGCATCTGGTGGATGAAATGAAACTGGTGCATCCCAGGAGTGCTAAAAAGCCTAAAAAAGCTGGAAAATAGACATCCGAACGGATATTATCTTCCGGTACTTTTTATTCTTACTGGTTTTTTTAACCACATAGATAAACATAGACACATAGGTTCCCTGAGAATATTCTCTTATCCGGTTAAAAGATAAAGACACTGAAAACGCCCTATCTATCACCCTTCCATAAAAAAAACTATGTCTTCTATGCGCTTATGTGGTTTCATTATTTTTTTAATCACATAGAAAACATAGACACATAGATTCCCTCAAAATATTCCCTTATTTGGTTACAAGATAAAAGCTCTGAAAACACCCTATCCATCACCCTTCCATAAAAAACTATGTATCCTATGTGCCTATGTCTTTTAATATTATACTTCTATGTCGTAATACAGCCTCTCTATTCCCACTTATCCGGTATCTTCAGACAGTAAGTCCCCCATAAGTCACTGCAATACAGTAGTCGGTGCTTTCTATCCACAGAAGCACGCCCCCGCATACCTAAGACGCTCTGGGGAACAAACATCGCTATGGAAAAGTGCTGAAACACAATCTTCCCTGTGGTAGCATTGACCACGTATAAGTCACCATAATAGGATGAAAAATACAAATAACCTTCAAACAATTCCATCCCATTCAGATTAACATAATCAGGAAAATCAAAGCTCTTGACGATATTGCCAAACTCATCGAATCGATATATCCTCTCTGCACCTCTACCTATTAACTCATTATTGACTGTATCTAATAAGTGAATTCCTGCTGGTATATCTTCTTTTATTATTTTCCCATTTAGCAAATTAATAACAGCTGTTCCTCTATCATTAGATGAAAAAAAAGCGCTATTTTTTACTATATGAAACTGCTCATATAATTGTGACACTTTACATATACTATCTATCGTCCACTCTACCTTCCTCTTACTAAGATTATATGCGATCACATCACTTCGCTCTAAGGTATTAATCGGCTTTCCTTTCTGGTAGTTCTCCCAGTGAAACAATCTATTGTTTATTAAAATTATGCTGTCGCCTGTCTGTGGATGCATCCATAGCTCTACATTGCTAAAGTCCGGTGTATATCCTGATATTTCATAGTCATTTAATGTATAGAGGGTATCCCAGTGTAGTCCATCATCTATCCTCGTCCTCATGACAAACGAGTAATCCGTCGTCCCTATTGAGTTGTTCCACCTCCTCATGATGAATGTAAAAAAGTAATTACCCAAGATCCTTCCCTGGGGTGAATTTAACATTTCCGGAACACTTGGCAAGGAAACATTCATCATTTCTTTCCCGGTACGAACATCCAAGACTGCATTCTTCCGCCAATCCTTTACCATCAAAATTTCACGATCAGGCAGAAATTGTATATCAGAATAAGAATCTGTCTTAATCCCATCCCAGTACCACTTTTCTTCCCCGGTCTCCCTGTCTAAGAAGCGTACATAGGGGACATTTTGATCCTCTTCATATTCATTTACCAGAACTACTCCATCTTCAGTAGCAAAACACCACTGATAACTGCCTGATGTATCGGGTCCATGCGCCAACTTATACCATAGCACAGGCATCACCCCCATACTGTCCGGCGGGTCGAAGACCCATTTCGTAGTATCACTACAGTCAGGCAACTTACAAGGAGATGGCATGGGCTCCTTCGTGCAGCCCATGCTCATCAAAGTCATTAATACAAAAATGAACATCATTTTCATATCTTAATTTTGTTTTTCAGTTCTAAAGAAATCTCCCACTTCGCCATTAAAAATATAGTTTAGTGCATTTTTCGTATTTTTATCATTACGCATCTGCATGTGTCCGGATCCTTCCATACGAGCTAGATCATTATTAAATGAATCTTTCATATCATCTGTAATAAAAGGCAGGTCTCTGGCGCTTTCAGCCAGGACAGCGCCATCATGCTCTTTATATAGAATGCCTGCCTTCTCTTTCTTCCAATCTCCTAAGGCTTTTCCACCCTCCGGTACAGGAGGAGCATCGGACTGACCACAGATACCATTAATTGGTAGGTAGCGTTGCTCAACTATCGTATCATCAACCAAAATCTTCCTGTAGCAATATCCGGTATATATATAGCTTTGTCCGCCTATCGCAGTCTCCCATAAATCATTAGCTGCTGTTACCCAATTACTTCCTACTAAAAATTTATCACGAAGGAGACTAAGTTTTGCCATTTCCTTTTTTCTCTTTATTACTCTGCATACATGGGCTTGCTTTGTAGTACTCCAATTTTTTGAAATAGGTAGATTACGTAAAGCTATATAGGTATCATGATCACAAACACATATTCCTGGAAATAAAATTCCCGGAATACATTTACTATTATCAATTACATCAATTACCTCTTGATATTGCATTGCTCTTTCATAATAATCTAAATATACATCTCTTGCTTTTTCAGCCATCATCCAATCATCATTAGCCTTAAAAAAATCATTCTCATTTGGATTATTTATTGCGTAGTGCATAAGTGCCCAAAATGGTTTAACTAATAAATCTTGTCTTCCATCCATATAATGATGTATAAATGGTTTTTTGACGGCATAAAAAGCAGCACTGGGTATCTTAGGGTCAAATCCATTCAACAAATTTAGTGAGGAACTTCCTACTGCCATTTCTTTTGCTATACCTGACTCAACTTCCTTTCTTATCTGATCGAGAATAAATCCATTTTGATCTGTTACCGGATTATAAAACAAACTTTTTCTAATTAAATCATTGATATTATCATTAATATTTATATCTGGAATAATCTTGAATAATTTAACAAAAAAATTACTTTTTAAGTCCTCCACAATACTTTGCAAAACCTGCGCAGGACCTGCTGCTAAACTAAGAGCTGCATATTCAAAAAATTTATATGACAATGTTTTATTGTTCCCTGTAAGCCCAACAATACCTCTGTGCGGCGTACCAAAAGTAACAAATCCACCATATTTTAAAGGTAAGCCTTGGGAGATTTTCTGATAATTCAAAGCCCTTGTTACTAACCCACCCTGGCTATGTCCAATGATAAAACTATTTTTTTTGTCATAATTTGCAGGCAAATCAGGATTATTGATCAAATCCCCATCTAAGTCTAGTGCTGCACTACTAAGATCTACTTGAACATTAGAATAATCAACTAAACGTGAAAAAATCTTTCTTGGTGGAAATCCCGGAATAGGACCACTCACAATTGGCACACTACTCGCTGTTGCTGCTTTAGACCAAGAGGATGCATCTCCATTCATACCGTGTACCCAAAATACCATCCTGAACTCTGATGTATCCCTAACAGGTGAAATAGGTGGTGTAGTTGGGGGACCTAATGGGGGCAATTCTTGATTTATTGCGTCCAATGGGGTAATTATAATTTTATTCATTGTATCCGGTAAACATGAATTTTGTACTTGTGCTTTTAATTGTATTAAACATACAAAAGATATAAATGCTAAAGTTAATAATTTTTTCATTATTTAAAATTTTATCGATTAAAGTTTTATAAATTTTTCTGATTGAGGCTTCCCTTTTGATTTTAATTGGAAAATATAGATTCCAGATGGTAAGTTATGGACATCGACACTGCATTTTCCAGTCTTCATAATCTTTCCTTCGGATACTTTTCTTCCTGATAGATTATATATTCCATACATTGACCCTTCTGTCAAGGAATTACCATATACATTCAATTCGTTTATAACAGGATTTGGATTGATTGATAAATTATCTATCCTTTCAGATTGTTGGCCATTTCGCTCTCTCTTCTCACTACCCCCCCTATATCTATCATAATATTTATCAGAAATGAGTTTTGTAACACATAAACCTGATGGGGCTTTCATAGGTATAGCCATTAAGGAATAATTCAAATACGTTAGTTCATCGTTTTCAATTGCCCGGTTCTCAAAGAATTTGATTACTTCACCTGATTCAGCAGTAAATATTTTTGTTACATTTCCTGTGTTAAGATCCTCCGTTACAACCAGACCAGTTGTAGTATAGCGTGTAATTCCAGGCCCTAAAACTTCAACTAAATCCCAGTCGTCTGATTCTTCTTCTCCTTTTAAAGTATCCAATACTCTCATTGTGTCAGATACATAAGACGTGTGTCGTATCAACATATTTCTGGAATCGTAAAACTCCATACATGTATCATTTGATACAATATGACTAATCTTATATTCCAAAGTTGCTTCTTCAGGATGTGGCGTTAAATTTTGTCGCACTCTATATTTCATTCCACTGGCGTCAATTCCTACTGTCATTTTCCATAGTTCCGATTTAGGAACTAAATAAACCCTATCAAACAATTCAACATCATCCTCTTCCATTCCTTCAGGTAAGGCATAAGTAACGTTCGTGCTTTTTGCGTATGAGCTTTCAATGGATACAAAATTTGGCACTCCAGCGAGATTTGTACCACCGCCTGAAGTATTTGTCTGAGCCAAAATATTGCCGGAAATTAAGGAAAATATCCCTAATAATCCGATAGTAAAAAAAATCGGTTTTGACATAATGTAAAAATTTTAATTGTTAATAAATCAATGCAAATTTATAATCAAGACATAATGCATTAAAAATAAAAATATGTGTTTATTTGTAGGTTTTTTGTATTTATTCGCATATATTTACATTGAACTTATAATAATTACTCAGATATGACAAAAAGTGGAGAACTTCTTAAGTACTTTAGAATCGTTAAAAATCTTTCATCAGAAGAATTGGCTGAAGTTGCCGAAATTTCAGTAAGAACTTTGAATCTGATTGAAAATGGTGATCGAGAGATGAGGATTTCAGAAATCAAAGCATTTGCAAAAAAACTTGAAATTCCACCTGAAATTTTAATAGATCCTAAGTTAGATTTAAAAAATAGTTACAATACAAATAGTGTAACAGGTGAAAATCACATCCATATTAACATTACTTTAGATGAAGCTTCAAAACAATTACTTACCGATGTATTGGCTAATTACATGGTAAAAAAATAATTAAATTTGAACTGAACTCAAGTAAAGTAGGGAAATTTAACGTATTCTTCAGTCTTTATAGAATATGGAGATCCATATTTCTATTATATAATTTGGTTTATATTTCAAACCAAATATTTAAAACATAATATTCATGGTTCCTTACTTTTTATTCAAGACCTAAATATAGTTTTCACACGCTTTTCAGGTACCGACCCGGTTTGGCTTATAACATTTACCTTTATACTCTTCAAAACTTCATAATTAACTATCTTTGCCCCATTATTTCTTAATCTATAGATGGATCAACATTCAGACGTATTGGACAATGATGACCTGCACGCGGCATCACGCAAGCAGGATCACATCGATCTGGCCTTTCGGTCAGCCACCTCAGCTGCTCTGAATGACGACCGGTTTGATTATGAACCCATGATGGCCACCCATTCCTCCACACTCCCTCCTGTTTCCATTTTCGGTAAGGAATTTAAGCTGCCGCTGTGGGTGTCCTCCATGACGGGAGGTACGGAAAAAGCCGGATTGATCAACCGTAATCTCGCCACTGTCGCCGGTAAATACGGCTTTGGCATCGGACTGGGCTCGTGCCGTTCCCTGCTGTACAGCGATGAGTATCTCCGGGATTTTGCCGTCAGAAAATACCTCGGCGATGATGCACTCCTGTACGCCAACCTCGGCATTGCACAGGTTCAGCAACTGATAGATGAAGGTAAGACCGGCATGATACGTCAGCTTCTATCGAAGCTCGAAGCAGACGGTCTGTTGATACATGTCAATCCGTTGCAGGAATGGCTTCAACCGGAAGGTGACCGCTTCCACGCACCTCCGATCAGGACGATCCAACACCTCTTAAACCTGGCAGATTATAAGATTATCGTCAAGGAAGTCGGCCAAGGCATGGGACCGGAAAGCCTGGAAGCGTTGCTCCGTCTGCCTTTGGAAGGAATTGAGTTCGCAGCCTTCGGCGGGACAAATTTTGCCAAGCTGGAGCTTATGCGTTCTGATCAATTAAAAATGGAACAGTCCATGGCACTGTCACGGCTCGGGCACACTGCCACAGACATGGTCGAAATTATCAATAGAAAGGGAAAGGAATTGGGAGAAAAAATGCTTTGCAGACAATTTATCATTTCGGGAGGAGTGAAAAATTTTCTGGATGTATTTTATCTGAGACAAAAATTACACTTCGACTCCATAGCCGGTCAGGCCAGTACCATGCTCAAGTACGCCCAGATCAGTACTGAAGCACTCGAACAATATATAGAAAGTCAGAAAAACGGACTTCTCTTCGCCCAAAGCTATCTGCGTATTAAATCAGATCCTGTCACACATTCATAATATCCCATTCGTAACTTAAAAATAAAAGCATAGAAATTGACAGACAAGAGGGTCAGCGGTTTTTCAAAGTTGTCTAAAACAGGCAAGATTAAGTGGATTGTCAATAACTTTTTTAAAAATCCCGAACAGGTAATGAAAGAACTCACCCGTCATTGGCTCAATGATCAGGATGATCAGGAAATCATTGACGGATTGAGTGAAAACACCATATCCAACTTTATTTTACCCTACAGTGTCGCTCCTAATTTTGTCATCAATGGCAAAGAATACGCCATTCCTATGGTCATCGAAGAAAGCAGCGTCGTGGCAGCCGCATCCTATGCTGCAAAATATTGGTCAGCCAGAGGAGGTTTCAGAACGAGGGTCATCTCGACCATCAAGGAAGGAAGCGTCTATTTTTTCTGGAAAGGAGATTTTAGTTTACTGACAGCAGGACTGACAGAACTGGACACATTGATACGCGAGGCTTGTGCCGGGATGACAGCCCGCATGGAGGAGAGGGGCGGCGGAATCATTCAAATCGAATTTATTGATATGGAGGAGGAAGAGCCGGGGTATAAAAAACTCAATATCTCCTTTGAAACATGCAACAGCATGGGAGCCAACTTCATCAATTCTATCCTTGAAGAAGCGGCTGTCGTTATGGAGACTTGGTTTGAAGCCAATGAGCTCGATAAAAAATCCGATGAACCACTGCAAATCATCATGTCCATCCTTTCCAATTATACACCCAAATGCCTGGTGGAAGCATCTGTGGAATGTCCTGTCAGCCGGCTTACTGAAATTCAGGATATGGATCCGCAAACCTTCGCAGACAGATTTTACAAAGCTGTCAGGATAGCTGAAGTGGATCCGGCAAGAGCAACAACACACAATAAAGGCATATTCAACGGTATAGACGCCGTAGTTCTCGCCACAGGCAATGACTTCAGAGCAATAGAAGCTTGTGGTCACGCCTATGCAGCCCGGACAGGTCAGTATCAGAGCCTGAGTACCTGTACCATCGAAGGAGGCATCTTCAGATTTAGCATGATGATACCCCTCGCCTTGGGTACCATAGGCGGATTGACTAAAATTCATCCAATGGCTTCCTGCTCCCTCGAACTACTGGGCAATCCCGGTGCAGAGGAATTGATGCAAATCGTTGCAGCTACCGGACTGGCACAAAACTTTGCAGCAGTGCGTTCCCTCATCACGACAGGCATTCAGAAAGGACACATGAAGATGCATTTTAAAAACATTCTCTGGCAGCTGAAAGTGACACCTGATGAGGAAGCATATCTGAATCAGTATTTTGAAGATCAACCTATTTCCTTTGCTGCAGTGCACGACCAATTAGAGAAAATGAGGCGTAAAACAGAATAATGAACCATTTATCCAACAATTCCGACTCTATACTTTACAGTGCACGTGGCAAACTGATGATAACAGGCGAATATCTTGCACTGAAAGGGAGCCGCTGCCTCGCCTGGCCAACCATAAGCACACATTCTCTGCTACTGACGCCTGTTTCAGGTCCTGCTGACAACCTCATCTGGAATGCCGCTGACTTTGACAACCAACCATGGTTTGACGCCCTCTTTGATACAAGAAATAATATAGAAATCATCTCGGCATCCGATATGGAGGTGGCCAATAAACTGGCTTCGATACTGAATGCAGCCATTGTCTTGTGTGGCAAAAACATTCTGAAATCAGGTTCTTTCCAGGTAGAAACAAGGATCGGATGGCCGATGAATTGGGGCATGGGAAGCAGTTCAAGCCTACTGGTAAATATAGCATCATGGTTCCAAATAGATCCCTTCAGGCTCCAGCAGGAAACCATCGGTGGTTCAGGCTATGATATTGCCTGCGCACTCAGCGACCAGCCCATTATCTTTCAGAGAGGCAAAAAATTGCTTGCAAGTAGGGTACACCGGCCGGCAATTCTGTCAGAGCACGGCGGTCTTGCCTATCTGGGACAAAAAGCCGATACGGCGTCATCTATTGTAAGTTTTGAAGAGAAGATCCAAGGAAAAGACCTGAGCACCCGAATAGACTTAATCAACAGACTGACTTACCATATCCTGGACGCACCTACCATCAGCCACCTCAACAAGGCAATAGCTATCCACGAAGAAACAATCGGCTTTCTTCTCGGTGTAGATCCGATAAAAAACAGACTATTCCCTACATTCGACGGGATGGTCAAATCACTTGGCGCATGGGGCGGAGACTTCATTCTGTTTTCCGGAAACAAAAAATTAAATGAATATAAAAAGGAAACAGAAGAACAATATGGGCTGAAAATTTATTCTATCAAGGAATTATTGGTATAAAATAATAAAAACTCATTATGCCGAAGTGGATAGATGCTACTGTAAGTGAAATAAGCCCCGAGACAGATCGGGTAAAAAAAATCCTGATTAAGCCAAAGTCGGATGAGCCAATCATCGCCGTACCGGGGCAATTTATCACCTTTGACCTGCCAATAGGGGAAAAAAGGCTGCAACGATGGAAAAGTTATTCTATCGCCAATCATACGACTAATGGACAAATAGAACTGTGTGTAGGCAAACTGGAAGGAGGTCTCGGTTCGACCTATCTGTGCGATACCATTCAAGTAGGCGACACACTGCGTTTCAAGGGACCTGACGGCATATTCTGTCTCCCTGAAAATCTGCCACCCACCGTAGTCATGATCTGTACCGGAACGGGACTGGCACCCTTTCGTGCCATCCTCCAGAAAGTATTGGGAAACGACAAATATAAGCATACTCAATTTCACCTCATTTTCGGCACACGATACGAACATGACATCCTCTATCGGGAAGATCTTGAAAAATTCAGACAATATCCTAACTTCAAACTGGATATAGCTCTGAGCCGCCACACTGGCGACGGGCTATATCACAAAGGGTATGTTCATTCGGTGTATCTGAATACTTACAATTCAGAGCATACGGATGCCCTATTTATGCTGTGCGGATGGCAGGCTATGGTGGACGAAGCCGTCGATATACTGCAAAATGCCATGATGATAGACAAAAGCAGGGTAATGATAGAATTGTACGGCTGATATCATTCTCTAAAGATGAATCGTGTGAAGAATGTAGTAAAAGGAGGATTTCCCATCTCTTTGAATTAAAAAATTATTCAAATCAACCTATCTTTGCCGAAAAATACCGATTAAGTCAACCTTTATTGCATCCGTTTGTTTATCCAACTAAAATAAAAAACAATGTCAGATCAGGTCGTAAAAACTCCTATTCTAATCTATACAGAGGAAACTCCTAATCCTGAGTCCCTCAAATTTGTGGTCAATAAGATGCTTTATCCGGGAGGTACAGCCGACTTCCGCACGGTGGAAGATGCTCAAAAGTGGTCTCCTATGGCGACAGAAATTTTCGGATTCCCCTATGTTAGCGGTGTTTATATCTGTAACAATTTCGTTTCAGTAACCAAGGATCCGCTTTACACCTGGAAGGACATTCAACATGAATTGAAGGGATTTATCAAGAATTATGTCATGGATGGACTTCCCGTAGTTGATCCCGGCTACAAGGAAGAGCAAGACCGTCTCGAGGCTGAAAAGCATGCTCGTGAATACACAGGTGACGATGTGGCTATTGTCCAAAAAATCAAGGATCTGATTGAAAACGTGGTCAAGCCCGCAGTAGCAAATGATGGCGGAAATATTGAATTCCACTCATTCAACAAAGGCGTGGTAACGGTTATTCTTCAAGGCTCATGCAGTGGTTGTCCGTCTTCGACCATTACACTGAAGGCAGGTATAGAAGCCATGCTTAAGAGAATGGTTCCCGAAGTGACAGAGGTCATCAGTGAAATAGGATAAATTTTTTCCTTAATTTTCCTTATCTAATTTTCCTTCTCCTGAAGAAAACAGGGGATGGAACTGCTGCATTGTCTCCTTTAAATAGTTGACATCTATGTGGGTATATATTTCTGTAGTCGTGATGCTCTCATGACCGAGCATATCCTGGACGGCTTTAAGGTCTGCACCACCCTCTACCAGATGCGTAGCAAATGAGTGTCTGAAAGTGTGCGGGCTGATGTTTTTATCTATACCTGCCAGGGAGGCATACTTTTTGGTGAGCATAAAAATCATATTTCGCGTCAGGGCGGCACCTCGCCTATTGAGAAACACATGATTGTCAAATCCCGGTTTCGGGACGACATGAAGCCTCTCCCCTTCCAGATAAAAGTTGATCTGCTTAAGAGCGACGCCGCCAATAGGAATGATTCGTTCCTTATTATTCTTGCCGATAACCCTAATAAAACCAATATCCGGAAAATATCCGGCCAGTTTCAAGTTGATGACTTCCGAGACACGAAGTCCACAAGCATACATGGTCTCAAAAATCGCTCTGTTGCGATGTCCATGATCTTCACTAAGGTCAATGGCACCAAAGAAGGCCTCTACTTCTGATACGGATAATACTTCAGGATAAGTCGTGGGTAGCTGAGGCCCCTGAATTAATTCCATCGGATCCCGACTGATAACATCTTCAATCAGCAGAAACTTAAAAAAAGAGCGAAAGGAACTTAAAAGTCTTGCCTGACTGCGCTCGCCTATTCCCATTTGATTCAGTTCAAAGAGAAAATCAAGGATGTCTTTTGACCCTACCTGTAGAGGCGAAATGTGTATGCCACCTTCCTTTTCACAAAACCATGCAAGTTTCCTGATGTCAGACAGATAAGCAACGATGGTATGCCTTCCCGAGCCTTTCTCCAATTTCATATAATCATGAAATCCTTGTATATAACTGTTCCAGACCGACATTCTTCAGATATTGAGAATAAATTGCCATGTAAAGATACATTTCACAACGGTGTATCTTCACGGATTTAAAAATTCATAAAAAAATAAGATTGATGTCGTTTATGATAAATGAAAAAAACTCTGGTGAAACCACGACCGCGTTTAAGATATCCGGCTATAATACAATTCATTGAAATCATGTGAAAAAGACCTTGGTTCAGATAAAAATAGTACTTTTGCAAATTTGAAATTCAAATAGATGCAAATAAAAGAATCTCTGTTCGATATCTTAAAATTAATAGTGCGGCAGTGGAAAACCATCCTAAGAAATGTCGCGATATTAACCCTTATCGCCATCATTGCCGTCCTTTTTTTACCCAATTATTATTCTTCCACTACTGTTTTTTATCCTGCCAGTCCTGATGTGATGAAGCCTGAACACATCTTTGGCAATGCTACGAAGGAAATGGAATATTATGGTACAGGTGTAGATCTGGATCGGATGCTCACCGTGGCACAGTCGGGTGAATTATTTGACATGATGATTGATTCATTTGATCTGTATAAAAAATACGGGATCGACCCTAAAGGCAGTAAGGCCAGGTATAAGGCTCACAATATTTTCAATGATCACTACTCTATTGAAAAAACAAAATTAGACGCACTTGAACTGACTATCGAAGACAAGGACCCGAAGCAGGCAGCCTCCATGGCCAATGCTTGCAGATATTTTATCAATGAACTGGTCTCAAAACTATTGAAATCCAATCTCAATGAACTTGCGCTTACCATCAAAGACAATATAGTAAAAAAACAAAAAGAAGTCAATATCCTCGCCGACTCCGTCCAAATGTTGAGAAACAAGTACAAAATTATCGACCCGGAATCTCAGGGTACTGAAATCATGCAAAAAATGGTCAACGTAGAGACCAAGTATAAGCGAGAGAAGGAACGTCTTAAAATACTCGAATCTCTGCCAAATGTTCCTCGTGATACAATTAATATGTTAAAGGCAATGGTCGCCGGTCTCAATGAGGAATACAAGTCTATCACCGACTCCAACACAACCAGTGCCATCAACTTCAATAACTTCAATGAAGGCCGTAACATCATCGAAATCATGGGAACCCAGCTTCGGTCGGCCAAAGATTATCTGACTGTGTACAATGTAAGGTATGGTCAGGTATTAGGTGTACTCAACGGGAAAAACAATGCTCTCCACCTGGTAGAAAAGGCTGAAATCCCGCTGGTGAAGTCTCGTCCGAAAAGGTCATTAATCGTTTTATCTGTTCTGATTATGGGATTGATGGCAAATGTCATTGGTATCATTATCCGGAACACGTTACGCAGCCCTGAGTGGAAAAGACTTTGGAATGAATAAAACACCGGTAACGGGATCGGTACGGTTGCCAAGCGCATTAACCCTATTAAATGCATTTTGTGCAGTATGTATTCTGATTGCCATCTGGACAGAAACTTACTGGATTATTGGTGTACCGGTAATAGGTTTGCTTTCATTTTACTTTTTGAAGGATCTCAAACTTGTTTATTTGCTGATGATCCTTACTATCCCGATTTCAACTGAATATTATTTTGGCTCCTTGAGTTTAGACGCTCCTGACGAGTTGTTCAATATATTTTTTATTGGCTTACTTCCCGGGTTCTTAATATTCAATCATAATAAAATTGACTTCAGTTTTGTCCGCCATCCGATTGTCATCTTTTTGGCAGTATCTTATACACTTTCGATAATAGCCACAATATTTTCGGTCAATATATTTTTATCGACTAAATATTTATTGGCCAAAGCCTGGTACATAGTGGCTTATTTCGGGATGACTGCCTTCTTTATCAAAGACTGGAAAGACGTCAAAAAACTAGCTATTGCAGTAGGATTTACCACGACACTGACCATCCTGTATGTCATGGCACGACATCTGCAATCCGGGTTTGCATTTTCAGAAATCAATTCCTGCGTCGGTCCTTTTTATTCCAATCACGTCAACTATGCCATCCAGATTCTGGTTGTGTTTCCGCTAATATGGATGCTTTATCGCATTCATTACCGGAAGTGGCATCAGAGTTATCTATACTTAGGATTGCTGGTTTTATTCGTTATTGGAGTATATTTCAGTTATACCAGGGCAGCAATCGGAGCAATGGCTTTATTGGTCCCGTTTTATTTTATAATAAAGTGGAAATTAGTCAAGCCTGCCATCATAGTGTCCATCATTGGTATTTCAGTATATTCGGTTTATCTGATCAGAGACAATAAATTTTTTGATTATGCACCTAATTACAACAAAACAATCAGCCATTCTGATTTCAACTCACTTTTGACGGCAACCTACAATTTTGAAGATATATCGACGATGGAACGCGTTTACCGGTGGGTTGCCGCGCGGTATATGATAGCAGATCATCCGGTATTAGGTGTCGGTCCAAATAACTTCTACGATACCTATAAGTCCTACACCCTTAATTCATTTCGCACTTACGTGAGTGACAATCCCGACCGAAGCACTGTACATTCCTATTTTATGCTGCTGGCGATTGAACAGGGCATATTGGCACCGATACTCTTCGTCTGGATGGTAACGTGGGCCCTCATTAAAGGTCAACAACTGTACCATGAGGAGGAAGACAAAAACAATCAAAATGTCATCATGGCTGCCCTAATGATTCTCTTTGGGATGTTGGTTATCCTGACCATCAATGATGTCGTCGAATCAGACAAAGGAGGCTCTTTCTTTTATATATCGCTTGCCTTGATCGCCGGCTACCACTGGAGAAGGGTCAAAAAGACATCGGTTAAAGAGCCTCAATCAGAGTAAATCTCAGATTGGAATAGAGTATTGCCAAAAGAATACTAAATTCATTTTACTTAAATTCAACAAATAAATGCAACTTTTGGAAAAGTAAAGTGGAGTAAATTTTTTTTCAGCAGGATTCAATTCATAAATGCAACCTTATGGTTAAAAAATAAACTATTCTTCACTAATATAGGGTCTCTAAAATTTAATTTGTTATAAAAATTCATGTAAGTGCACTTGTTCAATAACCTTATAATTTGAGCTAAAACCTAAACAATTCAATGTGGCCAAATACTTTTGATAATGATTGAAAATTTTCAATAGTTTGCCCAATTCTAGTTCTCTTGTTTTTTCATCGAATAACATATAAGCCATCTGCGCATTAATTTACACACCTGCATAAATCTAAAATTCAAACGTAATGAAAGGCAAATCGCTGTCAATTTTTACTTTTCTCAAACTATCAAGATAATTGTCAAAACCCGGTATTGAGGGCTCTTAAATGACATAAACAACAGATTTTACGGCTAAACTGAACAGTCCTTCGACGCCTGCTCCGGTACACAATCCTATTTTATTAGTTTTATGCTCAAAAAAATATTTTGCAGGTATGATTATTGATTATTTTTAAGGCAAAATTTAAAATTCTTATGGAGAATGATCTTTCAATTGCGCAGAAAATTAAGCTGACCCACATAAAAAATATTGCGGACCAGTTAAATATCGCCGAAGATGATTTAATGTATTTCGGTAAATACAAAGCAAAAATTCCGCTAAACTATATCGATGAAGAAAAGGTCCGGAAAAGCAATCTGGTACTTGTTTCCGCCATGTCACCTACACCTGCCGGTGAAGGTAAAACAACCTGCAGCATAGGTATCGCCCAAGCGATGAATAAAATCGGAAAGAAAACAACGGTGGTCCTGAGAGAACCGTCGCTGGGTCCGGTTTTCGGTATGAAAGGAGGCGCAGCAGGCGGGGGATATTCTCAGGTCTTGCCCATGGAGGACATCAATATGCACTTTACCGGAGATTTTGCGGCTATTGAAAAAGCAAATAACTTGCTTGTAACAATTATTGACAACAACATCAACAATAAAAAAAATACACTGAACATCGACCCGCGAACCGTCATGTTTAAACGGGTTATGGATATGAACGATCGTTCGCTTCGGCACATTGTATCCGGTCTGGGCGGCAAAGGAAATGGAGTACCAAGGGAGGCCGGATTTAATATCACGGCAGCTTCTGAAATCATGGCGATACTTTGTCTGGTAAATAACCGAAAAGAGCTCAAGGAAAAATTAGGCAATATTTATGTAGGAAATACCATGGATGGCAAGCCTGTTTTTGCCAGAGACCTTAAGGCACATGGCGCAATGGCTGCACTTCTTAAAGATGCCATCTTACCCAATTTAGTACAAACTGTCGAAAAGACGCCTGCAATCATCCACGGAGGACCCTTTGCCAATATTGCACAGGGAACCAATACGATTATAGCCACCAAGATGGGACTGTCATTATCAGATTATGTCGTCACTGAGGCAGGATTTGGCTTTGATCTCGGTGGTGAAAAATTTTTGGATATTAAATGCAGGATGGCGGGATTTGTGCCCCGGTGCATTGTCATTATAGCTACCATCCGCGCACTGAAATACCATGGAGGAGTTGACCTGGCTGACTTAAAAACAGAGAATGTGGATGCTGTACGTGCCGGATTTGTCAACCTGGAAAAACATCTCATCAACTCACGCCTATTCGGCATTCCGGCAGTCGTCGCCATCAACCGCTTTATTACGGATACTGACGCCGAGATTGCAGCAGTAGTGGAGCAATGTAAAGCAATCGGATTCCACGCCGATGCAATAGATATCTGGGCTAAAGGAGGCGATGGTGCAATCGGTATAGCTGAAGAAATTATAAGGGTGACCACTGCCAATCAGGATCAAACCTATCAACCGCTTTATCCCAATGAGGAAAGTATAGAAAATAAAATCAGTACCATCGCCCAAAAAGTTTACGGAGCGGCATCTGTCGAATACGGTGCTAAAGCAAAGGCCGACCTGAAGGTGATAAAAAAACTCAAATTATCACACCTCTGTGTTTGTATTGCTAAAACCCAGAAATCATTCTCAGATGATCAAGATAAGCGAGGCGCACCGAGTGGATTTGTGCTCAATGTCAGAGAAATTGAGATTGCAGCCGGAGCCGGATTTGTCGTGCCGGTAACGGGTGAAATCATGCGTATGCCGGGGCTTCCGGAGTTTCCGAGTGCCGAAAATATCGACATTGACGAAGAAGGTAACATCACCGGATTATTCTGATACCTTATCAGTGAAAGGAATTCAGGTAGTTATAGCAGATGATAACTCCCCGGAATCCAGAAATACGGGTATTCATCAATTAGAATTGAATCGCATTTCCCTGATAATCGCTTTACCTTTGATGTGAGAATATTTGATATATACGCGAAACGTCTTGCCGGAAGTTTTTAAATTTCCAATGGTAAAACAATTGCTATAGTCCGGCGATTCGCTTGAGTGGGTAGGCTTGAATGAAGTCGGCTTATTATCCGTAAAAAAATGCTCCAACTGAAAGACTGCCTTTGTTTTTGAGTAGGTATCACCACGGTCGTCAAATGAAAGGTTTACTTCATCATCAAATAAGAAGTTGAAAGAGGCAACATCTCCCTTCCGGACAGCCTGAATAATTTCGGATTGACTGAAAACTTCACAGTTGATACAAATGAATAGCAGAAAGAATAAAATATATTTCATGGCATTAACTAAAAAAGATATAATATAAACAAAAATTTCAGGAATATATTTTATATCAATAACAAAATTAATACCAAAGGTCAAAATTCAGATTTGATTAAATTTACAAGATGAAAGGGAAAAAAACTATTTTAACCATACTTGATGGCTGGGGACTGGGACCTGTCCGTTCCAGTGATGCAATCTACAATGCCAATACGCCTGTGTTTGAAAAAATATGGAATAAATATCCTCATTCGACCCTGATCACTTATGGTGAAGACGTCGGTCTGCCTGAAGGTCAGATGGGCAACTCAGAGGTAGGGCACATGAATATCGGAGCCGGCAGAGTAGTATATCAGGAATTGGCAAGAATTAATAAGGAAATCAGAGAAGGCCTTGTAGCAACTCATGCAGAAATAAAAGCACTTGTCCAATATTGTCAGCAAAACAATAAGCCTCTCCACATCCTTGCCCTTGCTTCTGATGGCGGAGTTCACTCTCACATCAACCACCTGGATGCCTTCACTCACATCTTGACGGATATGGGTATAAGAGAAGGTTATGTGCACGCTTTTACTGACGGAAGAGACACGAGCCCCAATTCCGGTAAAGGATTTATTCGAGACATTATCCGCTTTACGGCAGAAACGAGTTTCAGGCTGGCAAGCATTATTGGCAGATATTACGCCATGGACAGAGATAAACGCTGGGAACGTGTCCAAAAAGCCTATGATTTATTGGTAAAGGGTGTGGCCACCACCGGTACAGATGCCGAAACATTTATACAAAACTCATATAATCAGGGAATCACGGATGAATTTTTAGAACCCTGGATGGCCGCAGGAATTCGACACGGCAACAATCCCGTCATCGAAGAGGGCGATGCCGTACTTTTTCTCAACTTCCGTACTGACAGACCTCGTCAGCTTACTCAAGTCCTTACTCAGGAAAGTATAGAGACCTTTGGAATGCATCCTATAAATCTGTATTATACGACCATGACCAGATATGACGAATCATTTCAAGGTATCCATGTAATTTACGAAAAGGACAACATCAACCAGACCCTCGGAGAGGTTGTATCTCAATCTGGGCTCATCCAATTGAGGGTGGCCGAAACCGAAAAATATCCACATGTGACCTTCTTTTTTTCGGGAGGAAGGGAAGAACCATTTAGCGGTGAACGACGAGCTCTGGTGGCTTCGCCCAAGGTAGCGACCTATGATTTAATGCCTGAAATGAGCGCTCGGGGGGTCTGTGACTCCGTATTGAATTCAATGAAGGAATATCAACCGGACTTTATCTGTGTCAATTTTGCAAATACAGATATGGTAGGGCATACCGGGGTATTTGAAGCTGCTAAAAAAGCTGCAGAAACGGTGGACCATTGTCTTGGGGAAATCATCTACCTGGGCCTGGAAATGGATTACAGAATCATTGTAATTGCCGACCATGGCAACAGCGACTATATGATCAATGAAGACGGCAGCCCAAATACAGCTCATACGATGAATCCGGTTCCTTGTATCTTTGTGGGTAATGATACCACCGACCTGCATCTGTCTGATGGTCGGCTGGCAGATATAGCTCCGACTGTCCTGTATTCTATGGGCATAACAAAGCCGGACACCATGACTGGAAGAAATCTGATAATATGAAAATAACGCAAACATCAATCTACCGACTTCTGGAGAACCTTTGCCTTGGATTGCCTTTAATCCTGGCTTCTTGCACAGGTAACTTGTCCGAAACAGAAAAAAAACTGGCATCCAAATATTTTTTTCAGGCTTCGGATTTTATCGTTAAAGACTACAAAAATCAACGTAAAGATCATGACCTGATGAAAATAATCACCATCAACAATCAGTCAGATACGATATTCATTCGTGACAGCATTACACCGGACGAGATATTGATGCTAAACAAATTCAACCTGAACAATCCACACTGGATCCATGAATATGATACCGATACAACCTACGGCGTATATGGTGAGCCTGACCATTATCATTACAGAGCAATATCCGAAAAATTGCCTGTCAGGAATATTGATGTCTATCTCTCACAAGGTAAAGTCAATACTATTAAGACAGTCAGTCAACAGAACAGCCTGATAAACAAACATCATTTGTCACTAAATTACACTACAGGAATAGGATATGATCTCGTATCTGTCCAGAAGATGTGGAATGGCGATACCTTGCGCATGCATGTTCATGCCTTATTTCGTAAAAAATAAACGGAACATTAATTGAGGAGTATCTTTTAAGAAATCCTTTTTATTGCAATTTGAGATTTAAATATCCCATAATTGAATAATCCTATAGAAAATAATTAAATTTTATAGTGAGTAGGATATTTAATTGGTATAAATTATTTACCTTTGCACCCTAATTTGTTTAACTTACTAAAAAGCATATACATTATGCCTAAAATGAAGACACATTCCAGTGCCAAGAAACGTTTCAAGTTAACAGGCTCCGGAAAAGTAAAAAGATTCCAGGCTTTTACTTCTCACATGATGAGAAACAAGTCTAAAAAAGCTAAATTAGCTCTACGCGATTCTACCCTTGTGAGCAAGGCAGATGAGAAAAGAGTAAAAGCATTACTTGGAATCCAGTAATTTCAAAGGGAATTACATTAAAAATTTATTATTTAACGAGGGTGCAGGTCAAAGTTTAATCAATATTAACCCTGCGTCGAACTAAAACCAAATTATTATGCCACGTTCAGTCAACGCTGTTGCGTCAAGAAAAAGAAGGAAAAAAATCCTTAAAGCAGCCAAAGGTTTTTTTGGCGGAAGATCTAAAGTCTATACAGTAGCGAAAAATGCCGTTGATAAAGCAAACGGATACGCCTTTAGAGACAGAAGAAATAAGA
Organism: Saprospiraceae bacterium; assembly: GCA_024103005.1. Classification (GTDB taxonomy): domain Bacteria; phylum Bacteroidota; class Bacteroidia; order Chitinophagales; family Saprospiraceae; genus Parvibacillus. Next base: position 58,639 of record JAGFJA010000007.1, on the reverse strand, counting down.
AAAGAGCATTCAGAAGATTGTGGATTGCCAGAATCAATGCCGCCTCCAGATTGGAAGGCGTATCCTATTCAAGACTGATGCACATGCTCAAAGAAAAAAATGTTGACCTCAACAGAAAAGTTCTCGCAGATATGGCCATGAATCATGCAGATGCGTTCAAAGCCATCGTCAATAGCGTCAAATAAGTAAAACAATCCAAATACCGGAAAGCCCAATCGTTTTGATTGGGCTTTTTTTATGCTTTCCTTTAACAATAAAAGCAAACCTCACCTCTATCTGACAACCGTCACACTTCCTTTAACTAACAACTGTTCGCCTGTCATCAGTCTGTATTTGATTAAATAAACAAAAACACCCGGATTGACCGGCGTACCGCTGAATCTTCCATCCCAATTTGCTGACTCATCGCCGGGAGGCATATTTTCTCGGCTAAATACAATATTGCCCCACCTGTCGGCTATAATGATCTGCTCAATGGTCTCGACTGCCGGAGACACACTGATATCCAGGAAGTCATTCTTGCCGTCACCATTGGGAGAAAACACATTGGGCACGAAAATGAGGTCATTCGATTCTACAATCACCAGTTTACTATCTTCGGCTGTGCATCCATTAACTGATTTTACTTTTAAAGAATAAATGGTTGAATTTTCAGGCCGGTCAAAAAATGAAAGACAGCCATTACAATCAGAGGGAGCTGCTTGCCAGCTTATGGAAGCGATCAGAGAAGAGTCGAGAGTCATCACTGCCTCTATCGGAATGGTCTGTCCCAACCTGATGGTCGTATCGGGGCCAAGATTCAGATCAATGGGTTCCATGAGACCCAGATGGACTGAATCACCAAAGATGCAGCCAAAGGTATCTTTTACCTGAATGTAATAATCCCCCGGAGAAAGCTTATTGTAATAGTTGTATTTACCATAATAATCATCCCAAATACTGTATTGCAACCCTCCCTGGGCGCCTATTGCCCCTTCGATGACAATCTCACCATCGTTGACACCTTCACACGATGCCGGTTTAACCTGTAATATCAAGCTATCTATCGGATTTAAGACTTCTTCAAGGAGAGTATCTTTTGACTGACTGCAACCATTCCTTAAATTGACTATTGTCAGGGTATATGTGCCTGTATCTCTGATGAGTATGTTCATCTGATTCTTATCTCCCTTCAGTTGGCCATTCAAAGTGGACCATTCAAAAGATACGGGCTGTCCGCCATCTGTTTTGCCCTCCAGAATTATCTCTCTGTGATTGCAAAATATGGAATCAGCAGCAATAATTTCCACATCCGGACGGAGCGTATCTGCAGGAATAAAGATAGAATCCATTGATGGGCACCCGTATTCGTTGGTTGCCACAACGTGATATGTTCCGGGCAGAACAGCCAATGGCACTTGTTCGCCCGACGTAAAACCGCCAGGTCCGGTCCAGTTCTGACTTTCGATAAAATCTGGGGAATTCAGGTAAATCGGTACAGAAGGCGAATAACACGTAATCGAATCAGATACCAAAGCAATGTCCGGATATGGCGGATCATCGTCAACATAAACCGTATCAATGGAGAGGCATCCATTGGCGCCTTTCAGAAACAGGTAATAATAACCGGTGTCATTAACTATTACACTTGGTTGATCAGAGAAAAAATTGTTCGGACCAAACCACCCAAAAGAACTGCCCTTGCTTTGTGTAGTGGCATGAAGCAAGTAATTACTTGAATCACAGGACAGAGATCCATCTACGGTCACAATATCGGGAAGGACAAAATTTGAGTCCACACGGATTAAGGTATCCGAAACACATCCATTGGCACCTTTAGCTATGGCAGTAAACCAGCCCGGTCGATCAACAGTCAGTGTCGATCCGGTAATCAGACTGTCAGCCTGCCATGAAAGCTGTACGCCGGGTGTAGTCGATGAAGCAATCAATTGAATCTTGGTGTGTTCACAATTCAATTCTCCTCCGATAACAGTCAGATTCGGCTTGACAACATCCGTGACGACCTTAAAATCACGACGTAGAATACATCCGTTTTTACCCTTTAAAATGACGGAAAAGTCACCACTTTGAATAAGCTTGATGGAAGTATCTGCACTGATAAGATTCTGATTGAGGTACCATTCGTAGGTGTATAAATCAACATACTTTGAACCTTTTATTTCCAATGAGTCATTTTTACAATTTATAAAATATTCTGACGATATATTAGTAACAGGCTTCAATGTATCTATGGCAAGTGTAAGGGTATCACGTACAACGCATTGAAACTGATCAGTTAACTGAAGCACATAAGTTCCCGGAAGGGTAGCTGACAAACTATCTGCAACTATGCTATTTCCGGCAGGATCCGTCCATATAAAAGCCGGGGAAAGAGCGTCTGTCACAGGTTTAAGTATAATACTTTGCTTCATACATGTCAAAGTATCATCTTTTAGGTTAAGACCGGGAAGTGTATCCGTCATTATTACCATCGTAGAATCATCACCCTTACAGCCATTGGGTGCCGTAACCGTCAGAGAATAGATTCCTCCTTCTGTGATGACCGGATTAGCATTGGTAGAAATAAATTGACCGGGTCCTTGCCACAGATAACTTCCTCCGGGTATCGATGAAGAAAAAGCAAGCGTGTCCGTAGCTTGTTTGCAGGATAAAGACACATCAAAGATTTGGATAATCGGGCTTGCCGTATCAGCAACTACCTGAAAAGTTACCGAATCCGTACAACCATTGTTTGCAATTACTTTCAGGCTATAGTCACCCGGTATGCCGGTAGAAGGGTTTTTAGTTGTCCGGATACTTCCATCCGGAAATGTCCATTGGTAAGATTGAATCATCTTTGAAGAAGTTGCACTCAATTGAATCGTTTTCTTACTACAATTCAGAACAAAAGATGGCAATGTAATAACCGGTTTTTCCAGGCTGGGGGTAACAACAGCAAAAGTATCCAGGACACAACCATAATTGTTCCTGATAATGAGATCAAAGGTATCAATAAGGTCGGTTGTAATTTTATTCTGTTGAAATATCGTATCTCCCGGCGGTGTAATCCAATAAAATGCAACAAATGAAGTATCTATATTGAATCGCAATGTTGCCTGATCGGTCACGCAATTGATGCTATCCTGATATAGCCGTACTTCTGGCGGCATCGTGTAATCCGTGATAATAACGGACTTATTGGTAAAGCAGCCTGTCGATTTACTGACAACTTTGACCCAGTATTTCCCCGGAACCTTAACCCATGGTGATTTTAAACCGGAGCTGAAGTTATTCGGGCCTGTCCAGATATAATTTGGATTAACCGGATTTATTGGATTAACAATAAGTTGGGCACTGTCTATCAAGCAGGTTAGTTGACCATCATCCACGGTCACATCAGGATTGGAGGTACTTTTTCCGACGAAAACGCTATCCATCCTTGTACAACCATTGGCTGCCGTCACTGTAACATAATACCAGCCCGTTTCCCTGATATAAGGGTCACTCTGAAAGGATGTAAACTGCTTGGGGCCTTGCCATGAAAAGGCTACCTGTGCCGGATTTGTCACTGTATTTATTCTCAGACTATCTGTTTTGCATTTAAATTGAGCAGGTGTAATAGACAAGGCAGGTTTCTTAAAATCTTCTGTAATAATAATTGAAACTCTGGTAGTACAGTTATTCGGCCCGGTAGCTACAGCTGTGTAGAGACCTCCTGTATCTACCAGGGGATTTAGCAAATTGGAAGAAAATCCGCCGGGACCTGTCCATACGATACTGAAATTGTTCTGTTGAGTGGAAGCAGGAAGATTAATGGCAGGTTGAGAGCAGTTAATGACAGCATCACTTACGCTGATTTCCGGATTCTGAGCTTTAAAAGTTATGTTCAGGCTATCCGTTTTTGTGCATCCATTGGTAGAGGTAATAGTCAGATAAACCTTCCCATTTTGATTTGTCATGATGGACGGACCGAATTGCTGATTACCGTCCGGCAAGGTCCAGACGTAGTTTCGGATATCAGCAGAGGTAGTAATAGTTACCTGAGTGGTGTCAGACGAGCAATTCTTTATAGTTGCATTAAACTTAAAATCAGGAATGGCAAAGTCCCCTGTTACCTTGATTTTCCGGGCGACCTTACAACCATCTGTTTTCGTCACTTCCACCTCATACACGCCCGGAACATTAACAGTTGGATCCGGATTCTGAGAGGAAAATCCTCCAGGTCCGCTCCATTGGTATATCACATTACCGGGATTGACCGTTGTATTGATCACACCGGTGGGCATATCGCAATCCAGATGCAGGGGCTGAATACTTACTTCGGGTAAAGTAATGTCAACCGGAACTACGGTACTAAATGTGTCTCTGCATCCACTTTTTTCAATGACAACAAAATATTCACCCGGAGAAGTTACAGGAATTGAATCCAGGTCAACGCCTTGTTTAATTACGCCAAGGTCATTAAACCAGGTATAGTTACTCTGAGGAGGTGACTGACCCTGAACTTTTAGGATAACGGTATCTCGTGAACAACTCAATGGGTTTGAAACTGATAAGGTATTATTAAACTGTATCGGCAATACCGAATATATTATCACCGAGTCGCAGCCAAAGCGATTTTTAAAGGTGTAACTATAATTTCCCGGAGTTGTAATGGTGTCACCTTCAAAATAAATAGGACCGTTTTTGCAGATAAAAAGTGTCTTGACCTGAGGAGGGCTGACAGGTTTTATCCTGACCATGACACACTCTAACGAAATGTCACCCGGGAACTTGGGAAAGCCGTTATAATACCGGTTGCGCCAATCTGTCATTAATTCTGTCGAGTCAGTTGATGGCAATCGGGACACATCTGAAATATTTACAACAAACCCGCATGCCTGGTAAGTACCCGGGGGGAAAGATCTGAAATCAAGAGAATCCAGGACGGCTATAATTTTATCATCCGATCTTGAAACCAGAAATTTATAAGTAAAAGTACCATTGTTTCCGCCGTTATTATACTGAATCGTCAGATTAGGCTTAAGTGAAGGGCTACCCTGACAAGCAGTAATATCCTTAATTGAAAATACTCCTGCATCCTTTATTGATGGAGTGCAGGAAATACCCTGAGGCTGGCAGAATTCTATCGAAAACGAGGTTAATTGCCCGACATCCAGTGATGTCCCGTCAGTAAATTCAAAGGTCCACAGCCCGTTTACCGGACCAAAATTAAACTGTTCCAATTGGTTGCCTACCATAGGATAATACGTACCGTTATAACTATTGTTGGCAATCCAGTTGGAGCCATTTGACCACTGAGGAAAGATACCTATGTCGGGAGCTGCAGGCATACTTTGCGGAACAAAATGAATGTTCCACATACTACCTGAGGTATTCGCACTATTGCCTACTGCTCCTATGAGTCTCACCACCTGTCCGCCCGGACTTTTCAGACGAACTTCCAGATCGCCTATGTGTGGATGCTTAAATTGAAGATTCACCCGGCAGACACCCTGTGAAGAAGTGCTCATATCATTGTACAATGCGCCTGAGACATTCACAAAATATTGAGTCACGGTAGCATCAGGTATCGGTATGCTGCCGGAAAATCCGCACTGACCAAGTACAATCCGGCACAACAATGTAAATACAATGAAAAAAGACAACCTCATATTAAAAATATAAGTGAAAAATGAGGGTGCAGGCTATTGCAGGTAAAATTAATTAATTCTTTAATATAATTTGAAAATTCTGAGGTTAATTTAGTTAACACAGTTTGTTTAAATTTTATATCAAAAGAAAAATCTACATTTTCAGGACTATTAATTACCTGGATTAAATTCCTTACCTTTTCTAAAAATTTTCATCTTTTTTATTCCAACAAAACTGAAAATCAATTTAATTAAAATATTCACTGAATAAAACCATTTATTTTACATCCTTAAATAGATTTACCTATTTTTGTGCCACTATTGACTATGTCTGCACCAAATGCTTAGGATCGGGGCACATGGTGGCTAATTCTTCAATCCTATGGCGGTACATCACAAAATAAAACAATTATATGTCAATGCTTATTCAGGCATCAGGTCAGAGGTATGGTGGTTGTCGCTGATAATGCTGATCAACAGGTCCGGGGCAATGGTGTTTCCTTTTATGAGTATTTACCTCACCCACCACTTGCATTTCAGTGCACTTCAGGCAGGATGGGTATTATCTTCTTATGGTTTTGGCTCCATGTGCGGTGCGCTCACCGGTGGATGGCTGACAGACAAATACGGGAGTTTTAGAGTACAGTTTATCAGCCAGTTTTTGAGTGGGATCGGATGGCTTTTATTATCTTTAGTTACCCAATATCATTCGCTTTTAATCTTGGTTTTTTTCCAAAGTTTAATTGCCGATGCCTTTCGTCCTGCAAACAACAGCTCCGTCACTTCCTTCACCGATATGACCAACCGCACCAAGTCCTTTTCACTCAACAGGATGGCTATGAATATGGGTTACACCATCGGACCCGCCATCGGCGGTGTATTTGCAACCATATCTTATGTATGGCTGTTTTGGGGTGACGGTCTTTCCTGCATCATTTCGTCCCTGTTTTTTTTGTTTATTTTCAGGAAACATTTTTTTGATAAGGAAACAGTTCAAAAATCTAAAGAGGAATCTGCTCCTCTCAGCCTTTCCAATCCTTTGAAAGACCCTTTATTCCTGACTTTTATCGGCAGCACTATATTATTTGGAACAGTTTTTTTCCAACTTTTGTTTACACTGCCGGTGTATTATGCTGATGTATATAAAATCAATGAAGCCCATATCGGAAGTCTTCTTGCCATAAATGGTTTTTTTGTATTTTTCACGGAAATGACTTTTATTTATCTGGTAGGCAACCGGGTTGACCACAAAAGGCTAATGATTCTTGGCATCTTGGTGACCGGAATATCCTTCTTTATGCTTAACTGGATAAAGCACAATGCCTGGATAATTTTAGCCATGATAGTCATAAGTATAGGAGAGATACTAACTATGCCCTTTATGCAGACCTATGTCGCCAATAGGGCACCTAAAGGCGGATTGGGACGTTATCTTGCATTCTATTCCTTTGCCTATAGTGTTTCATTGATTGTGGCACCACTCATCGGGATGTGGACAATTAAAACGTACGGCTATGAGACTTTATGGCATGGATGTATGGTTGTGGCCATCATAACAGCCTGTCTGTTTTACCTGATATTCCAGGTAGATAAGAAAAAAGAAGTTATTACAGCTTAATGTTTGATAAAATCCGGAAGATCAATTTAAAGTAACTCCATAATAGTAATGAGGGTGTTACAGCAAATTAAAATTACTCTTTCCTAGGCAAGCGGCAAAAAAAAGAGGATGTCACCACCCTCTTTCCTTTCTTTGATTATCATTATTTTAATACGCCTTCGCCAATAGCTATGGTATCAGTGCCTTTATACGGGTAGCTGATAACCCATCTCTTTCCTGAATTTATTTTCTGTCTGAGCTTATTGAAGTCAAATTTAGGGAAGGATTTATAAATGATCCCATTTTCGATATAAAATGAATCCCGACCTAGGTAATTATCCACATAAGGTGCTTTCAGAAACGGAGATACATAGATGTGCTTGATTTCATTTCCGGTATGGATGACACCGTAGAGGTGACCTATCTTGGTTACGTCTTCGGTATTGGTATAAAAAAGAAAATCGTCTTCCCCGTCACCGTTGATATCCTTCAAAAAAACACCGGATACTCTGCCATCAGCTCTTCGGTCTTTGTTCTCAAGCAATACACCGTCTTTTCTCACCTTTACCTGGGCAGAACCGTCTATTGAGCCGCCACGAAAGGTCAGCTCAAACTGTATGCCTTTATTATTAACTACTGTATCGGTATAGGCGATTTGCCGTTGTTTACCATCATAGGGTACATAGGCTTCTGCTTCATCCTTTTTAGCATCTTTTGATTGCTCACTTTTGCAAGCGACAAAACTCATTCCGAGAGTCAGCATTAACAGACTAAGATATTTCATATTTAAAGAGTATATTGGTTAATCATTTAATTTTAATACTTCCAGGAAGGCTTTCTGAGGCACCTCCACATTACCTATCTGGCGCATTTTCTTCTTTCCTTCCTTTTGTTTTTCAAGGAGTTTTCTTTTTCTGGAGATGTCACCGCCATAACATTTTGCCGTTACGTCCTTACGCATAGCTGACAACGTTTCACGGGCGATAATTTTAGCACCGATAGCTGCCTGAATGGCTATGAGAAACTGTTGTCTGGGCAATAGGTCCTTTAACTTGACGCAAATTTTACGACCAAGCTCCTCTGCTTTTGTCCTGTGGACCAGAGCCGACAACGCATCTACGTTATCACCATTTAGTTTAATATCCAGTCTAACCAAATCTGATTTGCGGTAATCGAGTGGTTGATAATCAAAGGATGCATATCCCCTTGAAATGGACTTTAGTTTATCATAAAAATCAAATACTATCTCAGCAAGAGGCATTTCAAAGGTTAATTCAACCCTGCTCGTGGTAAGATAAGTCTGTCGCGTCAGGATTCCTCTTTTGTCCATACAAAGAGACATAATCGAACCAATATATTCCGGCTTGGTAATTACCTGAGCATGAATATAAGGCTCTTCCACATGGTGAAGAAGAGTCGGATCAGGCAAGTCGTTTGGTGTATTTATTACAATTTTCTCAGTAGGGTTTTTGTTTAAAAAGGCGTGGTACATTACGTTTGGCACCGTCGTAATCACATCCTGATTGAACTCCCGCGACAATCTCTCCTGGATAATATCCAGGTGAAGCATCCCGAGGAAACCGCATCTAAAACCAAACCCCAAAGCTACAGAGCTTTCGGGTTCGAAAGTGAGCGAGGCATCATTGAGCTGGAGTTTTTCCAAACTGTCACGAAGGTCTTCAAAATCGTCATTATCTATAGGGTAAATTCCTGCAAAAACCATTGGTTTGACTTCTTCAAATCCTTTGATCTCGTCAGTATTCGGGTATTTGGCAAGAATGACAGTATCACCCACCTTAATTTCCTTTGAGACTTTTATACCTGTGATAAGGTAACCTACATTACCTGCCTGTAATTCAGGTTTTTCGACCATATTTAACTGCAGGATACCGACTTCGTCTGCCAGATATTCCTTTCCGGTGTGGAAAAACCGTACCTTGTCATTCTTCCTGATTATACCGTTGATAAGCCTGAAATATACGATTACACCACGGAATGAATTAAAGACTGAATCAAAAATTAAGGCCTGCAGCGGAGCCTCCGGATCTCCTTTGGGTGCCGGAATACGGTCAACGATAGCCCTTAAAATATCATGTACACCTATACCTGTCTTCCCGCTGGCAAGGAGGATTTCTTCACGCTTACAGCCGATGAGGTCTATAATCTGGTCAGATACTTCCTCTATCATTGCACTTTCCATATCCACCTTATTCAAAACGGGAATTATTTCGAGGTTGTGATCGATTGCCATAAATAAATTGGATATGGTCTGTGCCTGAATTCCCTGACTGGCATCAACTAAGAGAAGAGCGCCTTCACAAGCAGCAATTGATCTGGATACTTCATAGCTAAAATCCACGTGTCCCGGCGTGTCTATCATATTGTAAATATAGACCTGACCGTCGTCATGATGATAGTACATCTGAATGGCGTGACTCTTAATCGTAATACCCCGTTCACGTTCCAGATCCATGTCATCCAAAGCCTGGTCCTGCATATCCCTTTCGGCAATAGTCTGGGTATATTCCAGCAATCTGTCAGACAAGGTACTCTTACCATGATCTATATGAGCAATAACACAAAAGTTTCGGATCAATTTCATGGCGCAAATGTAAGCAATGTTCTGTATTTCAATACATGTAAAACAGAAATAGAGTAATAATTTCATCCATAAATTGACAGAATAATCATACCTTTGCACCTCAAATTTGAAAAAGGAGTAAAAAACAGCCTGATTTAATCTAAAATCAAAGTCTCCGGCTCCTTTTCAAACATTTTTTGTATTCTAAATTTTCAGATAAATGATTGTAAATCCCGTTGAAAAAAATAATTTTCTGATAGAACTTCAATGTTCCATTCCGGCAGCAGAATTGAAAGAGCTGTTTGATGCCGAATTGAAAATCGTATCAAAAACAGCAAACATAAAAGGATTCAGGCCGGGAAAGGTTCCTGTCAGCCTCATTAAAAATACCAATGGGGCGCGTATTTTGCTTGATGTCATCAATCAGAATATGAGCGAACTATATTCTGATTATCTGAAAAAAAATGATATTAATGCCTATGGACAGCCCCTATTCAAGCCGGCTGATGACAATTTCAAATTTGATTTCAATAACTTTACAGATTACAACGTCAATCTAACCGTAATAAAGGAATTGGACGTCGAGTCAACCAACTGGGACTTTGTCAAAGATATACCTACCAATACGATCGAACTGACAAAGGAAGAAGTGCAAGAAGCTATCGAAAGCTTACTCGAAAGAAACAAAGAGTTGATAGATACCGAAGACCCTATCGATGAAGATTCCTTCATTACATTTGACGGTGCAGAGCTGGAAGGCGAAGACATCAAGCAAGACGGTCACACCATGACCTTCAGCTACTCACTCTTTGGAATAAAAAATGAAGAAGTCAAAGCGGCACTCATGGGTAAAAACCCGGGTGATAGTGTCTCTGTCAAGTTAACGGATTTACAGATTGATGAAGGATTTGTTCGAAGAAATATCTTACAACTCAGCCAGGATGACACACGCTCACTGGAGGACTTTGGATCTATGTTTAAGCTAACCGTTAAAAAGGTCCAGAAATGGGTAAAAGGCGAATTAAATGAAGAGTTTTTCAAAAAAATTGACCCAAGTGGCAAAATCACAACAGAAGAGCAACTGGCAGCCGAGATGAATAAGTTTGCCATGCAAGACAATCAATATTTTATCGACCTGAAGTTTTACCTGGAATTTAAACTGAAGTCACTTGAAAATATCGAATTTGATATGCCGGATGATTTTTTTGTAGAATACATGACTCAGGTCAATTCCTACAAAGAAGACACGGTAAAAGATTATTTATCTGATTTAAAAAAGGATTTTAAGTGGGGTTGGATTCTAACTGCTATATCTTCTGGATATGGTATCAAGGCTCTTAAACATGAGGTAGAGCAGCTTTTCAGAAGGGAGGTACACAATTACTTTCAGGGTGTATCCATACCTGAAGACCTTTTTCAAAAGTTGTTTAATGATATGCTCAAAAATGATGAGGAATACAATAACCTGGCGAATAAAATATTTGCTCACAAGTTGAAAGAATTTTTCACTTCTCAATATGAGCTTGAAAATAAGCCTTTAACTCAAAAAGTATTATCCGAATCACTTGAGAAGCTGCATAGAGAAGCCAATCCACTTGCTTTTGTGAATCACAATCACGACCACGACCATGACCATGACCATGAGTACGACCATGACCATGAGCATTAATCAGGCAGGCTGTATTAAGCAAGCTAATTAACTGCTTTTCTTTTATGTAAAATATACCTAAGAGACAAGGGTATCATTATTTAATATGATTCTAAATATTGACCTGCAAAGTGGGGAATTAAACTTTTTTGTTTAGAAGTTATTTATCCATTATTATCATCAAAAAAATAAAAGGACAATCTATGTTTTCAAAAGATGAGTTTAGAAAATATGCAACTAAGCACTTGAATATGAGCGGTATGCATCTGGATAAATATATGCAGACCTCAGTTCCGAACATCCACGGATTTACACCGACGGTCATCGAGGAAAGGCAGATGAATGTTGTCGGTATGGATGTATTTTCAAGGCTGATGATGGACAGGATTATATTTATGGGTGTACCGGTCAATGATTATGTAGCCAATGTCATCCAGGCACAATTGTTGTTTTTGGAAAGTACAGACCCTAAGCGTGACATTCAGATGTTTATCAACAGTCCCGGCGGCTCCGTCATCAATGGGCTCGGCATCTATGACACCATGCAGTATGTCACACCTGATGTTGCTACGATCTGTACTGGATTGGCTGCATCCATGGGAGCTGTATTGCTTGCTGCAGGGAAAAAGGGAAAACGTACTTGTCTTTATCATAGCCGGGTTATGATTCATCAGCCTCTTGGAGGTATGGAAGGTCAGGTTTCCGATATGGAGATTTCCTATAAGCTGATCAAGAAAATGCAGAAAGAACTATACGATATTCTTTCGGTTCACACGGGTAAAGATTATGAAACGATTGAACGGGATTGCGACCGTGATAACTGGATGACCTCCGGAGAAGCTAAGGAATACGGCCTGGTGGATGAAGTACTTGACAAGACTAATCCGGCCTTAGTAAATAAAGCTTAATCAAAACGAACTATTTAATTGCCGGTATGTTTAATCAATATCGGCAATTTGTTTTTTTAAATAAGTTAAATTATGTCTAAAAACAGAGATTCTCACAGGTGTTCCTTTTGCGGAAAAGACAAAAATGATGCAATCATCCTCATTGAAGGGCTGGATGGACACATCTGCGAATCATGTGTAGAGAAAGCTTACGACATCATCGAACAGGAGATTTTAGAACGCTCCTCAAGTGACGAACTGTTTAACGATGAAATCGCTTCGAAAACACCAAAAGAAATAAAAGACTATCTCGACAATTATGTCATCGGACAGGATCAGGCTAAAAAGACCCTCGCTGTCGCCGTGTACAATCATTATAAACGTCTGGGCCACCGCGATAAAGAGGTAGAAATCGAAAAATCCAATATTATCTTCGTCGGACCGACCGGTACCGGCAAGACCCTCATGGCTAAAAGTATTGCAAGGATGCTTAATGTGCCTTTTGCCATCGTGGATGCGACTGTATTTACAGAGGCTGGATATGTAGGCGAGGATGTAGAGTCTATCCTTACACGATTACTTCAGGTATGTGATTATGATGTCCGGATGGCTGAGCGAGGTATTGTTTACATCGATGAAATAGATAAGATAGCCCGGAAAAGCGACAATCCTTCCCTGACACGTGATGTTTCAGGCGAAGGTGTGCAGCAATCTCTCTTGAAAATGCTGGAAGGGACCGATGTCAATGTTCCCCCTCAGGGCGGAAGAAAACACCCCGAACAAAAGCTTATCAAGGTAAATACACAGAATATTCTGTTCATCTGCGGCGGCTCCTTTGACGGTTTGGATAAAATCATTGCCAGGAGACTCAATACTCAGGTCATCGGATATACTCATGAAGCAAAAGATAAAGTCGATCAGACCAATCTGTACCAATATGCCATGCACACCGACCTGAAACATTTTGGGCTGATACCTGAATTGCTGGGCAGATTGCCCGTCATGACTTACCTCGACCCTTTGGATAAAGATATGCTTAAATCCATCCTTGTTAAGCCAAAGAATGCCATTATTAAGCAATTTACCAAGCTGTTTGAGTATGAGAAAATAAAATTAATCGTCGAAGATGAGGCTCTTGACTTTATAGCGGAGACGGCGCTTAATTATAAGCTGGGGGCACGTGGATTGCGTTCTATTTGCGAAGCCATCTTTATGGATGACATGTATGAATTGCCATCGGAGAAAGGTATCACTACCCTGAAGGTGGATCTTGCCTACGCTCAGAAAAAACTATCAGGCTCACACATCGAAGCCAGTTTAAAGGTTGCTTGATGCGCCACCTTGCATACTGCAGTTTCGTCGGAACAGATTTTGTCGGTTGGCAAAGACAACCCAATGGCATGAGCGTCCAATCTTCCATAGAAGATGCCTTTGCAATTTACTTCCGCCAACTAACTGCTGTCGTAGGCTGTGGCAGAACAGACTCCGGGGTGCATGGTAAGGATTATGCCTTTCATTTTGATACAGACGGTCCAATTGATGAAGCATATTTTTTATTTAAAGTAAATAAATTACTTCCCCGCTCTATCGTCATTCATCGTGTAGAAGGCGTAGAGGATACATTTCATGCACGGTTTTCAGCCCTTTCAAGAAGGTATATTTACAGGATACATACTGAAAAAGATCCGTTTATCACAGCATTCAGCTGGCATTTTGACAGACTCCGGCCCGAATCGTTGCCGAAATTAAATGAAACAGCTGAATATATCTCAAGCTTAAAAGATTTCGCTTCATTTGCCAAGACAGGCTCTGACAACAAAACCACTTTGTGTAATATGATTCAATGTCAGTGGAAGAATACGAACCATAGGCTTGAACTCCATATCGAAGCAAACAGGTTTTTGCGCGGTATGGTAAGACTGATAGTCGGCAGCTGTGTCAATATCGCAGTAGGAAAACAGGATTTGACTGAGTTGAAGGAACTTTCCGGACAGGGAAAGATGTTGCCCTATTCGTTTTCTGTTCCAGCACATGGGCTTACTTTTGAAGGGGTAAGGTATTAAAGATAAATATAGGCATTTATATATGTGTATTATATTGAATTTCTTTTATTTAAAAAGTAATATTTTAGGCATCTGTAACTTTCACTAAGTAGGTAGATGTTTAATAACTTTCCACTCGAACCTGGCTGCATTTAAAAATAAATTTAGGTAAGTAAAACTTGGGAAATTTATATTCATCTTTCAAAGATCACGCTATACCTGAATCTTTAGTTATTAATAATCTACCTACTTAAATTTTACAATCCCTCATTCTTCTTTTTCTTCTGCTTTTCCTGATCATTCCTTGCCCCTTCCTTATATCACATCTCAATAACTATATCCGTCCATTCACCTGGGTGTATGGTTAATTAAACAGTTTTTCAAATAAAAAAGAAATCGGTTAAATTTAAACAGGGATAGCGAAATAGAATAATCTTATTTGCCCGATATTCTATGTTAAATAATATACCTTGCGTTTTTGCGTGCTATACTATAAACCACAATCGTCCGATAACCAATGTTTATTTTTATAAGGTCGCTCCTACAGAGCTTGATTCCCGACTCATTTTATCTTTCTACCAGAAGGTCGTGCCTACAGCACTTCGACGATATTCAGTTAAAACAGATTTTATTCAAAAAACGATGGCATTGTTGCTGAAATATTGTTCATATTCAAACGAAAAGGTACAAACTCCTGAGGAGGGAACTTATGGTAGATATCTTCGTTAAAATCATTCATGCCCCATAGGGACAACCTTTTAAAACAAATGAATCAAACAATAATTCAGCAATAAAGATACTCCTACTGGGCTTGAGTATTTATCTGCTAACGCCAATCTGTTGACAGACCGCGAGGCTTGATGAAAAAAAATAAAATCAGGAATTAGGCATCCCAAAGCTTCAGATTAATGCTTCCAAGCAGATGAAAAGAAAATTACGCTCAATAATTTAACCTCGGTGTTTGATTTAAGAAAAATCAAGCGGACGAAAGTACATCAAAGTCCAAACTTTCAAACCTTCGATATTTTATGGCTATTTACCGCTTAACCCTCTAATACCTGCATTTTATATTTTGTGAGATTTGTCATTCATTCATTTACTCCAAATTAACACTACTAAAACAAAAATTCATTACTTTTATTCGTTAAACCTAAATACTTAAAACCAAATCTTATGAAAAAATTACTTTGGACTGCATCTTTTCTGACCTTTCTGATTACTGCTACCTCCTGGGCGCAGAAAGTTAAATTAGATGGTAATGTCGATTTTCTAAAAAACGTAAAACAAGTAGAACTCGCCTATAAGTATGATAAAATGGGCGTGGGGAAATTTAAAGACGGCAATGAATACGTCGCCAAAAAGACTGCTGAGTACAATAAAAAAGAGGCAGGAAAGGGTGATAAATGGGCTGAAGCCTGGGTAAGTGATCGTGAATCAAGATATCAGCCTCATTTTGAAGAACAGTTAAATAATTATTGCTCCAAAATTGAATTCGGTGAAAATGTGGGGTCGGACATCAAAATGACTGTCGAAACTACCTTTACCGAACCGGGATTTAACATCGGAATTACCCGAAAAAGCGCTTCTATCGACTTAGTGGTAACATTTACAGACAAGAGCGGCAAAGAATTAGCCACCCTGACTATCCAAAAAGTACCCGGTCGTGATGCTTTTGGATATGACTTTGATACAGGTGTCAGAATTGAAGAAGCTTATGCAAAAGCCGGAAAAGAAATCGGTCAGTTTTTAACCAAAAAATTAAAATAAGCCTTAAAATAAAGGAGTCCCAACAAAAATGTACGTCGCAAATTCTAATCGACGTGCATTTTTTATTTGAATTTGTTTTGGTCTTTCTATCCTATCTACCCCAGCCTAACCGAACGCCGGCTTCTACAAAGGAGGGCTTAAGATTTTTATTATACAAAGGATTCTCAACCATCGGAAAACCCTGTTTATACTGGATAATCGGTGACAATCTCAGGTATTTACCAAGATGTATATCCACCCCTATGCCCATTCCGGCGATAACATACTGATCATTTATTTTCAGTGGAGTGTCGGCAGGTGTTGTATCCCAGCTACGATATTCATAGCCGATAACCGGCTGGACAAAAAAGTTATTTTTGAAAAAATTTGGTTTCTTGAAGGTAGGACATTCATCACACTGATTGAAGTGAAAAACATAAATAGTCACCGGAAAATTGAAACCCAGGCTTTTGATAGCATCTACCTTTCCTATTTCCAGATTCCCGCCATCGAAAATATCTATTCCTTTTACAGCTGCATACTTAACTGCAACTTCCGGACCGAAAACCACCCCGTAATCAACCAGCTTTATCCGATAATCCAAGGCAATCTCGCCTCCGTCTTGCCTTAATCTGTCATTAGTCCTGCCGGGAACATTACTGGGAATATCTTCATAATCAGCGACATACTTTAAGGTAAGCCCAAATTGCGCCGATGCAGAGTAACTAAAAATTGTTATTAAAATCAGGGTGAAAACAACATACCTAAAACGATGCATATAAAAATGTACTTAAATAATTTCAAATTCCCGTCCAACAATCACCACCTTTCACTCAATAAAGCTGATTTGTCTCATCGGACATATACGAATGTCGTATCTTTGTTTTATCAAAAGTACTGTGATTATCTGAAATGGATGATTTTTTCTTTTCAGATTTTTTATAGGATTTTTAATTTAATATATATAATATTGAGAGCAAGGACATTAAAAGAAAATAAGGTTAGCGTAATTACATTGGGCTGTAGTAAAAATGTAGTTGATTCGGAGAATTTGATTACCCAATTAAAGGGCAATGAATTTGATGTCCAACACGATCGGGTCAGTGATGATACCGGCATTGTCATCATTAATACTTGCGGCTTTATCGACCTTGCGAAAGAAGAATCTATTAACACCATCCTGAAATATGCTAAAGTAAAGACAGAAGGTGGTATTGATAAGTTATATGTCACCGGGTGCCTGTCCCAGCGATATAAAGATAATCTGGAAGAAGCTATACCTGAAGTAGATGCCTTTTTCGGCACATTGGAACTGCCTAAATTACTCAATACACTTGAGGCCGACTATAAACATGAATTACTGGGAGAGAGGATTATTACCACGCCTTCTCATTTTGCTTTTCTGAAAATATCGGAAGGATGTAACCGGACCTGTGCATTTTGCGCTATCCCTTTGATGCGCGGTGGTCATGTTTCCAAACCCAAAGAGACTCTGGTCACAGAAGCCCGCAATCTTGCAAGATACGGGGTAAAAGAGCTGATACTCATAGCCCAGGAGTTGACTTATTACGGATTGGACATTTATAAAAAACGCGCCCTACCGGAACTTCTGGAACAGCTTGCAGCTGTGGATGGTATTGAATGGATAAGGCTCCAGTACGCCTACCCAAGTAAATTCCCAATTGAAATAATTGACGTTATGAAACGCCATCCCAATATCTGCAACTATCTCGATCTCCCACTTCAGCACGCTTCCGACAAGATTCTTACAGCAATGAAACGCCAGATTACTCAGCAGCAAACCAGGGAACTCATCCGGGATATCAGGGCACGGATTCCCGGAATTGCACTCAGGACGACATTTATCGTGGGCTTCCCGGGTGAGACAGATGAAGATTTTGAACAATTATGCGACTTTGTGCGGGAAATGAGGTTTGACAGACTGGGCGTTTTCCGTTATTCCCACGAAGAAGACACAGCAGCCTTTCTGACGGAGGATGATGTGCCGGAAGAAATTAAGGCCGAAAGGGCAAACACCCTGATGGCGATACAACAGGAAATCAGTCTCGAACTAAATCAAACTAAAATCGGCAAAAAATTTAAGGTCTTAATAGACCGCCTGGAAAGCGGTTTTTATTACGGCAGGACGGAATTTGACTCGGTTGAAGTGGACAATGAAGTCATTATAGATGCCTCAAAGAATTATTGCTCTGTCGGCGGATTTTGTGATGTATTGATTGAAGATGCGACGGAATACGACCTCATCGGGCATGTTATTGTTTAAATTTACTTTTTTAAAAAATGAAAAAATTAATAAACTACCTCATCGAAAAAAGACACCCACTAGCCTGGGCATTGGTCATTATACTTGCCTTTTCCCTTTTAATTAACATCAACTATCTGTGGATCTTTCCGGGAGACAAAGACTCAATTTTTGTTGTCGCCTCCATAGGCGTACTTATGTATGGGGTTTACAGCGCCTTCATGCTTTTTGTTTCCAAAAACCTCTTGCGCGACTGGAATCTTGCCATTGTCGGATTTATTTTGGTAGGCATTTCCCTCATCTGGCTGAGCATGACCATCAGTGGCCGCTCCTGGGGACAGATTGGCTCATTTAATCCCATTCTAAAAATAATTGTCGTCGTATCTATCATCATCATGACAATGTCTATTTCTGCCAAAAAAGTAATGGAATGGATCCAAAGTTTAGATGATAAAGCTTAGTTTATAAAAATCACTTCCCCAGCTGATGTTTTCTTGAAAAAATTCAAAATGATTGATATAGTGGAAATATTAAAACTCATGAGAAACCAAAATCATGAATAAAAATCAAAGAATCAATGCTTTAAATCTTCTTAGGCAGGATCTGTCAGTCAATTCCACTTATTGGGATGATGTGATTTATAGGGCTATGTCCATGAATCAATGGTTTACGGAGAAAAATATTCGCCATGCCCTAAATGCTATATCACAGGAAATGCTTGATCCGGATAAACTCTCCAATTGGTCAGACCAATATCCACTTATAAAAGAATCAAAAAATATCGGACTGATTATGGCCGGCAATCTTCCCCTTGTCGGATTTGCAGACTGGCTGGCCATCTTTGTTACCGGCCATATTTCAAAGGTCAAGTGCAGTGAAAAAGACAATGTGCTCTTCCCTGCCATCATCGAAAGAATGGGACAATTGGTGCCTGAAACACTTCCATACACAAACATCATAACCTTGTTAAAAGATTTTGATGCAGTCATCGCCACCGGAAGCAACAATTCAGCCATTTATTTTGAAAGTTACTTTAAAAACATCCCCCATATCATTCGCAAGAGCCGCACAAGTGTCGCTATAATTCATCCGGATGACGGAGATGATGTCCTGGACAAACTTTCCAACGACATTCATGCTTATTTCGGTTTAGGCTGCCGCAACGTTTCCAAAATTTATCTTCCGATTGGTTATGATATCCAGCATGTCATGAAGGCACTTGAAAAAAATTCGGAAAATATTCTATTCAACAAATACAAGAATAACTTCGATTACAACCTTTCTATCTACATGTTGAATAAGATCTCATTTTATACCGACAATAATATCATTCTAATCGAAGACCCGGGACTTTTCAGCAGAATAGCCTGCCTCCATTATCAATGGTATGATTCCTTAGAAGATGTTGTGACGGATTTATCTACAAAGATGGATGAAATTCAGTGCATCGTCTCTTCCAAGCCAATAACTAAATTTGATACAATAAAGCCGGGCTATACCCAGCAACCCGCCCTCGGTGATTATGCCGACCATGTGGACACCATGCAGTTTTTAAGTAATTTGTAAGATTGTGGCAAAAAGAATTTCTCAAAAACAGTTGAAAGCAGACGATATCAGGCAAATGCTGGAAGAATTATATCCTGAAGTGCCTATTCCTCTACATCATAAGGATATTTATACACTTCTGATAGCCGTGTTGCTCTCGGCCCAATGTACAGACGAACGAGTTAATCAGATAACGCCTGTTTTATTCGCTAAGGCTGACAATCCTGCTGACATGGTAAAGCTGGGAGAAGATGTAATCAAAGAAATAATCAAACCATGCGGACTTTCACCTATGAAATCAAAGGGAATTTATGGTTTATCCAAAATTATAATAGAAAAGTATGATGGTAAGGTACCCTTTGGTTTTGAAGCGCTGGAGGCCTTACCCGGTGTAGGTCACAAAACTGCCTCTGTCGTGATGAGCCAGGGTTTCGGCGTGCCGGCCTTTCCGGTTGATACGCATATTCACCGTCTGGCGCAGAGATGGGGTTTATCATCCGGAAAATCAGTCGAACAAACGGAGAAAGATTTGAAAAAATTATTCCCTGAATCTTCCTGGAATAAACTTCATCTGCAGATTATCTATTACGGAAGGCAATACTGTAAGGCCCGTCAGCACGAAGTAGAATCTTGCCCTATCTGCCGAAAATACGGAGTAAAAAAAGTCCTGGAAAACAAGGGAACAAAAAAAACCGGGCAAACAAAATCAATACATTCTTCCAAATAAAATCTTTCCTTCCGATATCGGATTTCATTCGTATGAAACCCTGATTATGGTCAAATGAGCCTATCGAAGTCCGATTTTGTTTTCATTTACCTCTTCCAAACTAACTCTTTCACCATCCCTGTATGCACAAATAAACGCCTGAGGAAATCCGTTTTCCTTGGCTACCGACTTGACAGTGCGCGCTTCTTCCATAGTGCTGCACACGACCTGATACTTCAGTAAATTATTTTCACTTCTGGCAATGATTTTATTAAAAGGCTCCCATTTCTTCTGCCCAAGATCCTGAACCGACTTTGTGACTTCCAGTTGAACGCATATTTCCACAAGACCGGAGGAATTATTCTCAGGTGTAACCAAAGAGCGCAAAATTGACAAACTATTCACATCAGGGTTTTTAAGAGAGCCATTTGCCTCCGATGCCTTCTTGTGTGAATTATCCTTTTCTGTTTGTGCAGAAGCTATTGCTGCCTCATCTTCAGGATAGACAAACTCTACGGTCGATTTATATTTTTCAAAACCATGGAAAATATTCTCCACGATTTCTTTCTTACCTTTTTTACTTGTCATATAATCTTCTTCTTTCACATTGCTCAGAAAGCCTGTTTCTACAAGAATAGCCGGCATAGAAGTTGCACGCAATACCAGGAAGCCGGCCTGCCGTACACCTCGCGATTTCCGGTTGGATTTATTGGCAAATTCCTTCTCAATTTTTTCGGCAAGCGAAATACTCTGAGTCAGGTGCGCATTCTGGCTCATGGAAATGAGGATGTTACCTTCCGGGCTGTTTGGATCAAAACCTTCATAATTTTTTTCATAGTTACTTTCCAGGAAGATGGAAGAGTTTTCACGCTTGGCTACCTCCAGGTTATCCTTTGCACGGTGAAGTCCCAGAACATAGGTCTCCGTTCCGTATGGTGATGTATTTGGATTCCAGTTGCAATGGATGCTGATAAACAGGTCGGCTTTGGCACGATTGGCTATATTGGCTCTCTCGTGTAATTCTATAAACTCATCGGTTTTGCGGGTATATATAACCTGAATATCCGGATATTTACTCTCTATCATAGCTCCAAGACTCAATACATACTCAAGTGTCAGGTTCTTCTCCTGAGAATCCTTACCCAGACAACCGGAGTCTTTGCCACCATGGCCGGCATCCAGCACAACAGTTCTGATTTTATATTGTCTGTGATTAGGCGGCATCAATCCGATAATTGTCTTAACATTTTCGCTACTGATATTTTTTGAAAAATTTAACATTGTCCCGTTCATCTCATAAAATGAATTTGACGTTATTAAATTCTGATGGCTGCATGAATAGCCCGAACAGGCATGTGCATCTGCAGACAGCGATAAATACAGGATATTTGACAGGATGAGAAAATAACTCAAGCTTCTTTTAAGGGAAAATCCAAGGGTAGTCATATGCTATTTGGTTTTTTGTTTAGCTTTGTGTTTCAATAAGATTAATATATTACAATTTTATATAAATTAAATATTTATAATAATCAATTACTTATAGATTATAAAAATTTATCACAAATATAAATGCATTACTTGAATTGACCAAAATATCTACTATATTATTATTATTTTTAATATGTTTTTCTATAAATATTTATAGTCAGGTAGATTCACTCGCATTAATTAAGATAAATTCTAATGTTGATAGTACTCATATTCAACTATTTAGACCAGATTCGTCACAAAATTATCTTCCAAGTCCCGATATAAAAAAATTTGATGCCAAAGTAGCGTCAAAACAGGATGTGGAGGATATTGTAGAGTATGGAAGCACTGACAGTTCACAACTCGACAACAAAAATCAGGTTTTGCGACTTTGGGGAAATGCGTACGTTTACTATCAAACGAGTAAAATCAATGCAAATTATATCGAAATTGATTTTAAAAATAATATAGCCTATGCCGAGGTAGGTACAGACAAAAACGGGCGACCGCTGGGCAAGCCGGCAGTAGAGCTGGACGGGCAGTTGATCGTCGCCAATAAGCTGAAGTTTAATTTTAAGTCAAAAAAAGGCATCATCTATGACGGCAGATTTAAGCAGAGCGACCTGTATATCAATGGTTCAAAAATAAAAGTCGAAGCCGGTCCGGTGGACAGTGTCAATACAGATGACGTTATTTACGAGAAGGATGCCTTGATTACTACCTGCAATCATCCGGATGCTCACTTTGGTATCCAGGCCAGCAAGATGAAGATTGTCCCGGATCGGCTTGCCGTCATAGGACCGGCTTATGTAAAGATAGGCGGTGTCCCCACTCCGCTGGTGCTTCCTTTCGGATTCTTTCCGATGAAGAAGACCAAACAAACTGGGATTATTTTCCCCAATGATTACAGTTATTCTCCGCAATGGGGTTATGGGCTGAGGAATATCGGTTATTATCTTCCGGTCAATGACATGCTTGACTTTGTTTTTTCAGGTGACATATATTTGCGCGGATCACACAAGGTAGGCGTCACTACCCATTACAATAAGCGTTATAAATACAATGGTTCGGCGACCCTCGAATATTCGACCTATTTTAATGAACCCAATGAAACCTACAAGGTCTTAAAGCAGACTTCTTACCGATTACACCTCAATCATAATCAGGATTCAAAAGCCAATCCGTACCACAGGTTTGGCGGTAATGCAGATATACAGATAGGGCGCTTCCAGTCTCTCAACTACAATGATGCCAACAGTGTATTGAACAATAACCTTTCATCCAATATCACCTATAACCGCATTTTCAGTGGCAAACCATTCAGTTTCGGCGCCGCTCTTACCCATACCCAACAGTTGGTTACAAGAGATTTCAGTCTGGAACTTCCACGATTGACCTTTAATACGCAGTCTATTTTCCCTTTTCGAAATAATAAAAGAGTCGAAGAAAGGTGGTACGACCAGATTAGTTTTACCTATTCTGCCGAGTTGAGTAATAAGATCCAAACTAAAGACTCACTGATATTTACAGATCAGGCACTCAGGTCTTCCAAGCAAGGTATGCGCCAGAGTCTCAACATCACTTCGTCGCATAAGATATTTAAATACTTCAACATCAGCCCCAATGTCAATTATACTGAAATCTGGGGTTTTAATCAGTTATCACAAACTTACGACCCCACTGTCTTTACGGAGTTTGACACGACTTTTGTACCGAATTTTCCCGATTCCTTCATTGTTACTTCCAAAATCATCAATGGAAGGGCAATAAAGGATACCATACAGAAATTCGGTGCCTATCGCAGCTTCAATGCAAGCTTAGGTATCAATACCCAGCTTTTCGGTCTGATGCAGTTTAAAAAAGGGTTTATCAGAGGCATCAGGCATCAGATGAGGCCAAGCATATCGTTTGCTTTTTCGCCGGATTACACTCATTATTTTGACTCCATCCAGGTCAACAATACCTTACCCATCCGAAAGACCAACTACAGCCGCTATCAGGAGTTTTTATTCGGCGGCCCATCGTATTCGGGTCAGCATGCCGGATTACAATTCAGTATTTCCAATACCTTAGAAGCAAAGGTGATGGGCGGGAAAGATACTGTCGCCCGAAAGGTAAAGATTTTTGAAAGCTTTGGGATTAATACTTTTTACAACTTTGCAGCAGACTCACTCAAACTCAATCCGTTGAGTTACAATGCCACCACACGCTTCTTCAAGGGACTTTCTACCCTGACAATGAATGGCAGTTTTGACTTTTATGACCGCAATGCCAAAGGACAAAATATCGATATTTATTACTGGAAGTCAAAAAAACGCCCAATGCGCTTCGTCAATTTCAGTGCCACCCTCAACACTTCCATGACCGTAGAGAAAATAAGAAAATTCCTTTCCGGCAGCCTGACAGAGGGTGAGGCAGCATCGCGTCAAAATCAGAAAAAACCTGAAATGCAGGATCAGTCTTTCTGGGATCTGCTCAATAATTTTTCCATCAATCACACCCTTAACGTTAGCGCACGGGATGAGATTGGCCCAAATAAGCTGAAGTTTACGACCAATTCTGTATCCGTATCGGGAAGTATCCCTGTCACTGATAAATGGTCGGTCAATATCGGCTATTTTGGTTATGATTTTAAAAATAAAAATATCGTATATCCTGATTTGGGATTTTCGCGAGACCTGCATTGCTGGCAGATGAGCCTTAACTGGCAGCCTGTCAGAGGGACTTATTCATTTATCATAGGTGTCAAGCCGGGTTCACTCGATTTCCTAAAGATACCTAACACAAAAAACAGGGCGGATGCATTCTCTCAGTTCTAATCGTGATAAATACGGCATCTTTGATCCAAATATTTTATAAAATATCGGGCTTAATAGACAAAATTAATGCTCTAAATCGTGAAAAGGCTTATTATGACTAACTTTGAAGCCAATCAAAGGTTATGAATAAAAAAAGTGCTTTTATTGTGGGAGTCCAATTACTAAGAAAAATGGATTCGTTAATTCTATTCAACGTTATAAATGTGGAGCTTGTGGCCGGCAATTTTTAGGAGGTGAAAGAAGAAAAAAAGAATCTTTATGGTTAGAATATCTGAATGGCAAACAGACCTATGCTCAGCTTGCTGAAAAATACCAATGTTCTATTAGGACGATTCAAAGAGATCTGGACAAAGTCAGAATCAAGGTTTCAGAGAAAGAAAAAAGAGAAGTTATAGTCTTAATGGATACAACTTATTGGGGGCGAGGCTTTGGAGTAATGTTGTTTAAAGATGCAATATCAAAAGAAAACTTACTGAAATACTATGTAAAAACAGAAACCAATGCTAAATATATTGAAGGAATAAAAGCATTAAAAGCTCAAGGTTTCACTATACTTGCCATAGTTTGTGATGGGCGAAAAGGACTTATTCAATCCTTTGGTAACATCCCTATACAAATGTGTCAATTTCACCAATCAGCCATTATAAGAAGGTATTTAACGAAAAGGCCAAAACTTAAAGCAGCACAAGAGCTATTGGAAGTCGTAGACTTTAT
This sequence comes from Saprospiraceae bacterium, assembly GCA_024103005.1. Lineage (GTDB taxonomy): Bacteria > Bacteroidota > Bacteroidia > Chitinophagales > Saprospiraceae > Parvibacillus. Next base: position 33,009 of record JAGFJA010000007.1, on the reverse strand, counting down.
GAAACGAACCGATAGAGAATCCTTTGAGGGAGCTTTACAATTATGGTTTGAAAAATGGGAGAGCTTCTTAAATGAAAGAACATTAAACCCAGAAACTAAAAAATCTTTTTATACCCATAAAAGATTACGGAGTGCTTATAGAAGCTTAAAACACAATCTACCTTGGCTGTTTACTTGGTATGATCATTATGAGCTAAAAATCCCTAATACTACTAATGCTATTGATGGCCATTTTGCAGATTTGAAGAATAAACTAAGAAATCATAATGGACTTTCTTTAGAGCGAAGGAAAAGGTTTATTGATGGGTTTTTAAAGGCATAAAGTACTCTGAAAATATCAATGGACTGTAAAGTAACAGCCCATTGATTTTGACATTTTCGTCGTACATCTGTATTATCCCTGGTGAGTTGCTCCCTAGCAGAGCTCACTTCCGTTTATATAGATATTGCAAAGTTAAGTTTGATTATTGTGACTCCATAAATTACAGAAAAAAAACAGCATTAATTTTGTCCATTAGAGAATAACGTCTAAAAAATAGCATCATTTTTGTCCATTATACCAAATATCGAGAAAATAAAGCTTTGATGCCAATCACATTCCGAAAAAACCCATGTTTTGTCCCTAAATGGAATGAATCATATTCAGACATTCACATCACTAACCACTAACCCCTAACCCCTAACAACTAACAACTAACAACTAACAACTACATTTTCTGAGAAGATTTTGACCGTTCTTCTTCCAATAAGGGCAGCATACTTCTATATCTTTCTATTTCAACCTTCTCCAAAAAGGCACCAAACACACCGCTTTCTGTCAGCGGACCTAAAAGGTAATTTCCAAAAGGTGAAATGATGGTAGAATGTCCGTTGTACCTGTTATTATTTCCATCCATACCGATCCGGTTAACTCCGATGATAAAGGCCTGATTTTCGATTGCCCTTGCCTTGAGCAAGGTATCCCAATGCATAATCCGCGATTCCGGCCAATTGGCAACAAATATCATAACATCCGCTTCTTCGCGGTTGTAACACCACAAGGGAAAGCGGAGGTCATAGCAGACCAAAGGTTTGATTTTCCAGCCCTTAATTTCAAAAGTAATATTCTGTGTACCGGCACAATAATGTTTATCCTCGCCTGCCAATGAGAAGCAATTGCGTTTGTCATATCTTGCTGCAATCCTACCTTCCGACACTACCAGGAGCCGATTGTAGAATTTATCACCTTCTTTTATCGCAACAGACGTAATAAGGGTCACATCAAGGCTGACCGACTTCTTTTTAAGCCACTCAACTGCCTGATCTGCCTCACTTTGGGCTATTGCCCGTGGATTCATACTAAAGCCCGTATTAAACATCTCAGGAAGAACCACCAGGTCTGAACCGTGGATTTCATTTAAAATACGTTCCAAATGATTGAGATTAGCCGGACTATTTTCCCAGCTGATATCATATTGGACCAGACTGACTTTTAAACTTTGCATAATTTTTCAATTGCTTCTTTTAATGTTTGTTCCTTTTTGGCAAAACAAAGTCTCACCAACTTCGGATCGTAAGTATCAGAATAAAACGGGCTGCAAGGTATCAGAGCTACGCTATTTTTGCTCACCATCCACTCGGCAAATTCCTTCGAAGGAAGGTCGGAAATCCCGCTATAATCCATCATGATAAAGTAAGACCCGTTGCAAGGTAGTGTCTTCCACTTGCTTGCCACAAGCATATCGACAACTAAATCCCTCTTGATCATAAACTCCTTTCTTAGTTTTGCTGAATCAAAATATAACCTTAAATAATCGGCTATTCCCTTCTGAACCGCGTGATTGCCGCAAAAAACGGAAAATTGATTTATCTTTCTCATTGCCACAGTTACCTCGACCGGGGCTACACAATATCCCATCCGCCATCCGGTAACATGGAGTGACTTGCCAAAACTGGAGACTGCGACAGCCTTTTCCCGTAAATGTTCGTGCGAATGAATGGAAAGATGACCTTCATCTGTATAATTGATAAATTCATACACTTCATCTGCCAGTATATAACAATCCCTTTCATCGACAAGTCCTGAAAGCGCTTCAAAATCTTCCCTATTCCAGACTGATGCAGTCGGATTGTGCGGATTATTCAGGATGATAAGCCTTGTTTTGTCGGAAAATACGGAAGATACTTCCTCCCAATCAATTGTAAAATCCGGTGGACGCAAACGGATTGGTTTTACAATTCCGCCAAAAATCTCAATGGCAGGTGCATAACACTCATAAGCCGGTTCGAAAATAATGACTTCATCTCCGGGATTGATAATTGCCTGGACGGCGATATAAATGGCAGTGGAAGCTCCGGGATAAATGGTCAACTCTTCTTCTCCTTTGATACTTCTCCCATAATTACCGAAAATGAGCGATTCAATCTCACGATGAAGGTCAGGAGCGCCTATTGGTCTGGCATATTGATTGTATCCGTCCACCATGGCTTTATTCACCAATTCAATTAACCTTGGGTCAACCGGAAAATCAGGGAAACCCTGGGCTAAGTTGATGGCATTATGTTTTATCGCCAGTCCTGTCATTGTACTAAAAATGGAGGCACCGTAACGACTCAGCTTGTCTATCATTATTCTTTATTATTAAGCAGCTAATGAAGAAAATAATATCCCTCAGGCCACATTCAGGTGCTAAATATAATCAATTTCTGATAAAAAATTACTACCTGTATTTCAAAAAAGCATTTGAAAGAAAAGAGACATTTAAAATTATTATCTATTCGTATTTGATGAAAAATTAATTTTCTGAATAAAATCCGTGTTGGAAATTACATCATTGATATGAAAGTAATATTTATTTGAAAAACTTATATATAACAAATATAAAAATGTAAAAAATATCCGATAAATAATTTATTTTTAGTTTGTAAACCGTCAAACTTTATGGATATTTGTCGCCCGTCCCGACCATAAACTTGTAATACAGATTCAATTATTTTGGCCCTGCATAGAATAGGTATGTGCAGGATTTACAGGTAAATAAAAAAGAATTGTTGTAATCGCTGATGTCCGCTAACCACCAACAGATATGGAATGATTGTCTGACTCTGATAAGGGGTCATGTCTCTGACCAAGGGTATAAGACCTGGTTTAGTCCGATTGTCCCTATCAAATATTCGGATTCAGTGCTGACAATTCAGGTTCCCAATCAGTATATTTATGAAATGTTGGAGGACCAATTTATCGGTATCCTAAAAAAAGCCATTAAGTCTACCATAGGACCCGGAGGAAAACTGGAATATGAGATTCCGATAGAAAAAGTTACTCAACCAACTCCTTTGGAACCCATAGACACAGCTAAAAGTGATGAGATAGAATATCACAAAATCAAAAATCCGTTTGTCATTCCGGGAATCAAGAAAGCAGCATTTGAAAGTGAACTTAGTCCCAGATTCACCTTTGATAATCTGGTTGAAGGTGATTGTAACAAGATGGCAAGGACAGCAGGTCTGGCTATAGCAGGGCGACCCGGAGATACTTCTTTCAATCCACTGTTTCTTTATGGTGGTACAGGATTGGGGAAGACTCACTTGGCTCATGCCATTGGAAATGAGATACAGAAACGATTCCCGGGCAAGAGGGTCAAGTATGTTACCTGTGAAAAACTTACCAATCAGATTGTCTATGCATTCAAAACGGGGACAATTACTGACCTTTCACTGCTGTACAACTCCCTGGATGTCCTCATAGTAGATGATATTCAATTTTTGAGTGAAAAACCAAAAACACAGGAGACCTTCTTCTTTATTTTCAATGAACTGCATCAGAATCAGAAGCAGATCGTCATCACATCAGACCGGCCGCCAAAGGACATGGACAAGATGGAAAAACGTCTGATATCAAGGTTTAAATGGGGATTGACTGCTGAGATGGAGATGCCTGACTTTGAAACCAGGATTGCCATAGCAGAGGCCAAAATAGAATCAGAAGGATTTAATGTACCTGAAGATGTCCTTGAATTCATTTGTTACAATATACAGTCCAATATCCGCGAACTGGAAGGTATGCTGATTTCATTGGCCTTTGCATCCAGTCTTAACAATCGTGATATAGACATAAATCTGGCAAAAGATATCATTAATAAGTTTGTCGATCAGCTCCATCGGGAGGTTACCGTAGAAAACATCCAGTCTCTGGTAGCCGATTACTTTAAAGTCCCATTAGACAAACTCAATGGCACCAGCAGAAAACGGTCAATCGTCATCGCAAGACAATTATCAATGTACCTTGCCAAAAACTTTACCAATAACTCCCTGAAAAAAATAGGTGAAAGTTTTGGCGGAAAAGACCATACTACCGTTATATACTCGTGTAAGGCTGTTCAGGATATGATGGACACAGACAATGAATTTAAGGGAACAGTTGAAGAATTAGAGCGCAAGGTAAGGATGAGCCTGACAGCCTGATGAGAGAATTTTCTAAGCAATAAAGTACTATATTTTCTTTTGAATTAATTTTTTTGCTTTATCAAAAGAATCTATTTCACCTTTCAGAAAACCTATAAACTTTTTAAATAGCCACCATCTACCGGAAGGTTGACTCCGTTGATATATCCGGCTGCAGGGCTTGCCAGAAAGGTCACGACATTACCTATCTCCCCCGGCATAGCAAGTCTCCTTAATGGAATTTGCTCTATATAAGATTGTATCACTTCCTCTACTTCCACTCCTCTTTCCTTTGCCCGCTGGCTCATCAGATTAGACATGCGGTCCGTCATCGTATATCCGGGTAAGATGTTATTGACGGTAATGCCATCAGGACCCAGTTCGGCAGCCAATGTCTTAGCCCAGTTGCCTACAGCTCCCCGGATGGTATTGGACACACCCAGCCCGGCAATCGGCTCCTTGAGGCCTATCGAAATAATATTAATGATACGGCCATAACCGGCTTCTTTCATGTATTTATAACTATGACGAACGATAACGTGGCTACTCAGCAGAAGACTATTAAATGCAGTCTTAAAATCCGTCATCACGGAATCGATGGCGCGTCCTGCCCCGGGTCCGCCGCTATTCAAAACAAGTATATGAAAACCATGGGGAATCATAGAAAACCTACGGGCGACTTCCTCCGGATTACTCTGATCCACTGCAATAAACCGATGAACCTGATTATCTTTCTTTACAAGAATTTTTAAAGCATCGCCCAGGTCATGAGCATGTCGGGCAAGCAAAGTGACGTTACAACCCTGTTTTGAAAGCTCTATGGCCGTCGCCAGGCCGATGCCTTTACTACCACCACATACTAATGCGTATTTACCTTTTAAAGAAAGATTCATTGTCTATTATTTTTTATCGGAATTATTTTTTCATACCTATTTTAGGATATCTCGACAAATATCATTAATTTTATTGATAAAAAATCATGATAGCCAGACCTTTTAATTTGCACAAATGGATTGAAGACAATAAAGAATTGCTCCAACCTCCGGTAGGTAATAAGCAAATCTATATCAACAATCAAGATTTTATCGTCATGATTGTCGGCGGTCCCAACGGACGAAAAGATTACCACTATGAGGATGGTGAAGAGTTGTTTTATCAGATTAAGGGCGACATCGAAGTCAAAATAATTAATGAAGAGGGTAAGCCTGAAATTATCCCTATCAAGGAAGGTGAAATGTTTTTACTTCCACCACACATCCCACACTCACCCCAGCGACCTGCAGATACTGTCGGTCTTGTGATTGAAAGACATCGCCACAAGGGTGAAATAGATAAACTTATATGGTTCTGCGATAATTGCAACAAAGAAATATTCCGTTCAGGATTTGAACTGCAGGACATCGGCACACAGATCAAAGCTGCTATTCAGGATTATAATCAGAATACAGAAGCTCACAAATGCCCACACTGCGGACATCAAAATTAAAGTATTCGTTTTCTAAATTCATAACTCTTTTTTAAAAATAAGGAATCGGAATTCATTCTGCCTGCATGTTGATTTTACTTGGTTTCATTCAAGCGACTGTATAAACCAAAATAATATCCACGGGCAGCCATCAGTTCGTCATGTGTACCATTTTCAATGATGCGTCCATCAGACATCGTTATGATACGGTCATATTTGAAAATATTGTTAATGCGCTGGGTGATGATGACCATGGTTATTCCTTCCTGCATAGAGCCCAAATAACTCGCTATCCGTTGTTCCGTATCGGTATCTACGGCAGACAGGCTATTGTCGAGTATCAATAGCTCGGGCCTGACGATCAGCGACCGGGCTATAGAAATACGTTGTTTCTGACCGCCTGAGAGCGTAACTCCCCGTTCGCCTACCATCGTTTCATATTCATCCGGCAGTGTCATAATGTCTTCGTGAACAGAAGCATGCTCAGCATATTGTTCGATGTCTAAATCCGGGTTATTCTCTTTCAAGCCAAAAGCAATATTATTTCTGACACTTTCAGAAAAAAGAAAAGAATCCTGTGGAACATAGCCTATTTTGTCCCTCCAGGAATGCAGTGAAAACTCTGTAATATCCTTGTTTCCAAGCCGAATAGTTCCTTCTGTAGGCCTATACATCTGCATGAGCAGATAAGCAATGGTACTTTTTCCGGAAGCTGTTTCACCAATTATTGCCGTCTTGGTGCCTTTTTCAATCGTAAAGGATATGTCTTTTACTGCCGTGATGCCTGTATCCGGATATTTCAATGAAACATGATCAAAGACAATGTCGTGTCTCATGGAGGACACTTCATCCCTTCCGTTTTCAAAAATAATCTTCGAATCCATAAAGTCATTAATCCGTTTCTGGGATGCAGCTGCCTGCTGGACAAGAGATGCCGTCCAGCCAAGAGCGGTTATTGGAAAAGTCAGCAGGGTGATGTAAATAAAAAACTCTGCAATGTTACCGGGTGTTACTTCACCTGAGCTGACCTGACTGCCGCCTACCCACAGAGTTACCACTGATGTGACTCCGATGACCAGGATAATAAAAGGATAAAACAATGCATCCATCCTTGCCCTCTCAATATTTTTTTTCAAATAATTCTCAGTTTCTTCTGCAAAGTATTGCTCCATCTGCCTTTCCTGGGCGTAACCTTTTACGTCCCGGATTCCGCTCAAGATCTCAAGAGAAAGGGTACTCAACTGTGACAATTGAATTTGGATGACACCACTCTGATGGTTAATTTTTTCACTTATTTTAAATATCGCCCAACTCAGAAATGGCAAGGGCAATAATGAAAATGTCGCCAATCGGGAATTAACCTGATACATCGCCGTAATCACCAGAATGAATAAGGTGATAAGATTAAATCCATACAAGAGACACGGACCGAGATACTGTCTTACCTTGCTGACATCTTCCGTAAACCTCGCCATCAAGTCGCCGATAGAATGCCGTTTGTAGTATGTTGAATCAAGATACTGTGCATGTGCATACATCTCCTTACGCATATCATACTCTATCAGGCGGGACATAACAATGATGGTTTGTCGCATCAAAAACATAAACACGCCCATTATCAGGGCCTGGATAACAACAAAGAGACCAAACCAAAGGATGTTCTGCACGATGTATTCATAAAGGATATGAGAATGCGAACTTCCTTTAACAAAGTTGTACAATGGCGTAGTCTCTAAAATCATATCGAGCGCTTCACGGAAATAACGTGGCTGCAAGACCCTAAAATAGTTGGACAAGGCAATAAACATGAAGCCACCAAGTAAATAATACTTATAATGTATCAGATACCTGTTAAGCGCGCCTAAACTCTTTAATGAAGAAAACATCCTTCAAAGATAAAGTTATACCGTGAATTGAGTACAGTCTATTCGCAGGTTTAACGATATGACTGTGGTAAAGGGGGAAATATCGCTATTCCTTATTTATTATTGATGATTCCAATTTGTAAATCTATTGTCTGATTTACTGCAATTTATACAAGAAGTTTACACTAAAAATAAAAGGCTCATCTATACCCTGGTTAAATTCCGGAATTTTTAAAATATTAAAACAGAGGTATTTTATTATAAGGTCGCTTCCAATGAATTTTTTACTCCGAACGCTCAGACTTTCATTCATCTGAATCATTAAGGTATTAAGGATTTTTAGGAGGTAGCTGTTAAATGTACCTCCCAAGTTTATTGAGTAAAAACCTGTGATTTTATTCAAATGCCTTAATCATCAAATCTGCCTGCTGCTTATCATGTGTTTTCTTAAATCCGGTAGCTGTGGATGAACTGGCTTTTCTGGAAACCATTGCCGTACCTACGGGGAACAGATTTTTGATATAAGACAAGGCACCCATATTGGCCGGTTCTTCCTGTACCCACTTAAATTGAGCATTCTTGTACTTAGCAAAAATTGCATCCACCTGATCCTGAGGGTAAGGGTAGAGCTGTTCAATTCGTATGATGGCTGTATTCGTAATTTTATTTTTTCGGCGGAAATCCACCAAATCATAATAGATCTTACCTGTACAGAAAATAACCTTGCTTATCTTATCCGCTTTTACCTTTGTCAGTTCAGCCTCATCAAAAACTTCTTTAAAGGCAGTCCCTGTGGCAAAATCGGCAATCGGTGAGATGCATTCGGGATGGCGCAATAAAGACTTAGGTGACATGACGATGAGTGGTTTGCGGAATGGTCGTGCCAATTGTCGCCTCAATACGTGGAAAAAGTTGGCAGGAGTCGTAATGTTGGCAACAGTTACATTGAAATCTGCACACATACTAAGGAATCTTTCCAGTCTTGCACTGCTGTGTTCCGGACCCTGACCTTCATAGCCATGAGGAAGCAAGAGTACAAGCCCGCTCATCCTTTGCCACTTCGTCTCACCTGATGTGATAAACTGATCCATGATAGTCTGTGCCCCATTGGCGAAGTCACCAAACTGAGCTTCCCAGAGAACCAGACTATTTGGGTTAGCCATAGCATATCCGTATTCAAAGCCAAGTACGGCAAATTCGGACAAAAGGGAGTTGTAGATAAAAAATCTTCCCTGATCATCGGATAGACCTGTCAGCCTGTTGTAAGTTTCAAATGTTTCGGCATCTCTGAAAGTAGCATGGCGATGAGAGAATGTACCACGGCGCACGTCCTGCCCGCTCATCCGTACATCTTTTCCTTCCAGCAATATCGTACCATAGGCTGACAATTCTGCCATTGCCCAGTCCAGAATACCTTCTTTGACCAATTCTTCCTTACCTTTCAAAAGGCGGTTAACCTTGCTCAGCGGCTTAAATCCGGGAGGAAGCTGCTGCAGGTGATTGATTATTTTCTCTACTATTTCTTTTTTAACACCTGTTTTTGGCGAAACTTTGAAATCTGCCGGATCAAATGTCTTCCTCAATGCTTTCCACGCCAGTTCAGGTTCCTGATAAGTATAAGGCAATGGTTTTTGTTTGACTTCATCCAGCCTTGCCTGAAGGTTAGACCAATAGGCTTTTTCCAGCCTTTCGGCTTCTTCTTTGCTGATATCGCCACGGCTAAACAACTGCTTCAAGTATATCTCACGTGGATTGGGATGTTTAGCGATGATGTCATACATCTGTGGTTGAGTAAACTTAGGATCATCCCCTTCATTGTGACCGTGTTTACGATAACATACCATATCTATAAACACGTCACAGTTAAACATCTGACGGTATTCAATAGCCAGTTCAACTGCAAATACGACTGCCTCCGGATCATCACCATTGACATGGAATACGGGTGCCTGAACCAGCGAAGCTGATGCCGTGCAATAGGTCGAAGATCTGCCATCTTCAAAGTCTGTCGTAAACCCAATCTGATTGTTGATGACGAAGTGAACTGTGCCTCCTGTCAGGTAACCTTCCAGCTGACTCATCTGAACCACTTCATAGACGACGCCTTGTCCGGCAGCCGCTGCATCTCCATGGATTAATATCGGGAGAATCTTGTCGTAGTTGCTTTTGTACATAATATCTGCCTTGGCACGTGCAAATCCTTCAACGACAGGATCCACTGCCTCCAGGTGAGAAGGATTGGGTACAAGCTTGAGGTAAACCTGCTTTCCTGAAAGAGTCTCGACCTGGCTCGAATATCCCAGATGGTACTTCACATCGCCGTCACCGAAACTCTGATCCGGGATGGCTGTGCCTTCAAATTCAGTAAAAATCTGCTCATAGGTCTTGCCCATGATATTGGCAAGTACATTAAGTCTTCCACGGTGAGCCATTCCGATAATTACTTCTTCTACCCCTTTGTCTGCACCAAAGTCCACCATAGCATCCAAAGCAGCGATGGTCGTTTCTCCACCTTCCAGTGAAAATCTTTTCTGGCCGATGAATTTGGTATGCAGGAATTCCTCAAACATCACGGCTTCATTCAGCTTTTCAAGGATTTTATGCTTCCTTTCGACCGGGATGCCATAATCTTCCTTATGTGTCCTGTTTTCAATTTTATTCTGCAGCCAATTGCGTCTCTCCCAGTTTTCAATATGGGCAAATTCAAATCCCAGGTTGCTGCAATATACTTTCTTCAGGTGTACTATAATCTCAGCAAGTGTCGCATTGTTGAGACCTATGATGTTACCTGCCTGAAAACGGACACCCATATCTGATTCGCTCAGGGAGTAATCGTTTAGATCAAGGTGTGGAGCCCTGTTTTTTCGACCTCTGATCGGGTTGGTCGTAGAAAGCAGGTGACCTCTCAACCGAAAAGCATTGATCAAATTAGAAACACCGATTTCTTTGGCAATGTCTTCATTGGCAGCTGTACCACTACCTTTGGCAATGCCGTCAAACTTCATTGAATAATCAAAACCGGAGAAAAATAATCCCCATTCCTTGTCAATTGATTCCGGATCCTTTAGATAATCACGATAAAGTGATTCGATGACATTTGGGTGGGCGTTGTTGATAAAAGAAAAATCAGACATGACTTTTATGTAATAAAATTATAATTGTTAGTATTTGTAATTAACTTAAAATAATTACTTGCAAAGATGGCAAATATTCTTCTAATTACACCTCCTGTTACCTGTCGGGAAGGGTGCGTTCAGTTGTAAAAATTTACCTGATTAAAGGAACTTTATTTAAATCTTAAATTTAAAAGACTTTTATGTCCAATAAAATAAAGGCTAAAATCAGGAAAATAAATTATATTATAATTTTAGTATATATATCATGCTATATCATTTATTATTATACATTATATTTAATAATATATTATCTTCTTCACGACACATTGAATTTAAAGCCATTTAGTGATTAAATTTTTAGACATATCTAAATTGTTTAAAAAAATTTTGTGTTTTTTCTGAAATTAACATTTGTAAATTGCCGGTTTGAACATTAATTTTTCCTTTTTCAGAAAAATAAGCTCCTATTGATCGGATTCAACGAAATCATCAGAAACAAGTTACTATGTCGATTCGATAATTTAACTGTAATAAAAAACGACCTACAGTTTGAAAGAACTTGATAGGCGATCGTTCGTGGGATGAGCTAACACTCGTTTGTCGAACCAAACAGCAAAGTCAAACAACACAGTCAACAAACAGCGAAGCTATCAAACGGTAGTGCCACCTATAAGCAGCAACCTTTACTTAACCTCTTAACTAAACGACAATAAAATATGACATAAAATTCTTGCTGACTCGATGAATAATCCCATTTATCCGGGCATCGGTAACAAACTACAGGGGAAAATCTTTTTTTCTATTCGTCAATCTTCAGATTCAACCGATTAATGATTGTGCCCACCAGGCTGTTTTTTTCCATTAAAATTTTAAGCTTCTCCTCTTTGGTCAAGCGTTTATAATCCTCTGCACTGTCCATCAGTGTGGAGTCTATGGTGAAAGACAAGATGATATTTGCATTTTTTAGATTATGCCTGAGATATTCCAGCAGCGGAGTCTCCAGTAGTAAACTTTCTTTTTCATAATTCGATGCTACCGTGAAGTGAATTTGATCAGATTGCCCACAATCCACTGTCCTGTCAGAAAGAATAATCTTCATCGTCGGAGAAGCCTTAGCTGCATATTCAGCGACCAGTCTCCTGACTGTCTCTACCGTAAAGGTCTGATGCATCTTAGAATTTTCTTCCCGCAATATCCGTGCATCCCTGACAAACCTGTTCAATTTATTTATCTTCTCACCCTCTGTCTTCTTCATCACCGGAGCTTCGATCTTCTGGGCTGATTGGGCGTGCTCGGGCTCGAATAATTTTCCTCCTGCTGATTTAGTGAGGTCAGCCTCTTTCGCCTGAATTTTTTCCTTTGGAGCAGGATCATAAACCTGATTGAGGCTGCTCATCTGCTGTACACGCAACATGTCAGATGCATCAATTTTCCGGGATGCCGTTGGGGCCGATTCTAGGACAGGCTCAGGGATTTTTTTTTTAGCTGAAGAATCCTTACTTTGATCTATCAGCGATGGCAGGTACACCAGCTTTATAATGGTCATTTCAAGCAGAAGGCGCTTGTTTTTCGTCGTCCTGAAGTTTTGGTCACATTCATTGCAAAGATGGAGAGCAGAAAGGATATAATCCAGCGTAAGTAATTTAGACTGCGAGGCATATCTTTCACGGACAGTTTCCGTATTTTCGATCAACTTGGTCGTTTCAGGGTCCTTACTTACCAAAAGTTGACGAAAATGTTCCATCAGCCCTGCTAAAAATACTTCAGGATCAAATCCCCGCTTCAAAATATCATCTATCGTCAGCATCACGGCAGAGAGGTCTTCAGTAAGCAACTGATCCACTATTTTGAAATAATAGGTAAAGTCAAGGAGGTTGAGATTGTCCGTGACTGCCTGATACGTAATGTTATTATTGGTTGCGCCGGCAATTCGGTCAAAAATAGAAAGTGCATCCCGCATCGCCCCGTCAGCCTTGGTAGCGATGAGATGAAGTGCCTGCTCCTCGGCTTTTACATGCTCCTGAGATGCTACCATCTCCAGTTGTTTCATGATATCAAATACCTGAATACGTCGAAAATCAAATATTTGACACCGTGACAAAATTGTCGGCAAAATCTTGTGTTTCTCGGTGGTTGCCAGGATAAAAACCGCATAAGGCGGCGGTTCTTCAAGGGTTTTTAGAAATGCATTGAAGGCAGATGTCGTGAGCATGTGCACCTCATCTATGATGAAGACCTTATATTTTCCTGAAAGTGGCGGGACTCTTACCTGATCTATCAGACTTCTAATGTGGTCTACACTATTGTTTGAGGCTGCATCCAGTTCAAAGATGGATAAGGAGGCATTTTCATCGAAAGAAACACAGAATTCACACTTACCGCATGGTTCGTAGTCATCCGTCCGATTGGTGCAATTTAAAGCCTTGGCCAGGATTCGGGCGCAGGTGGTCTTCCCAACACCTCTTGGTCCGGTAAACAAAAAAGCATGTGCCAGCTTGTCCTGAGAAAACGCCATTTTGAGCGTTTGCGAAATATGCTCCTGACCCAGCACATCCTGAAAGCGTGCCGGTCTGTATTTTCTGGCTGAAACGATAAATTTCGACATATAAAATTAGGTATAGTACCTGCAGATTTGTGCAAATTTAGTCAAATTTACGGAGTTTAATAATGTGATTACGAAAGTCTGATTTTATTTTGCCGGGATAATTTTCGGCAATTTTTGACCGCGATGGTTTCCAATTTATTATTCAAAATTGCCATAAAGCCTTTATCTTTCACCTTTAAAATCTTTTGGGATGAAAATTGCGCTTGCACAACTCAACTATACCATCGGTGATTTTGATGGCAACCTGTCGAAAATGATTTCATATATAGAGAAAGCAGAAAATTCGGGTGCCGATGTAGTCTGTTTCGGCGAACTGGCTACCTGCGGTTATCCTCCTGCCGACTTTCTTAACTTCAGTGAATTTATCCAAAGATGCAACCACTCCATCGAACAGTTGAAACAATATTCTTACAAGACGGCCATCATTGTTGGCTCTCCTATCGTAAATCCAAAGATAGAGGGGAAGGATCTGCTCAATTCTGCATTTTTCCTTTATCAGGGCGAAGTGATTGGTACAGCCCACAAAACTCTCTTACCGACCTATGACATTTTCGATGAATACAGGTATTTTGAGCCTGCAACTGAATTCAGGACAATCCGCTTTAAAGGAAAGAATATCGCTCTCACCGTGTGTGAAGATATCTGGAATGTGGGCAACGACAATCCGCTTTATCCCATCTGTCCGATGGATCACTTGATAGAGCAGTCGCCGGATCTAATGATTAATATCAGCGCCTCACCCTTTAATTACAACCAGCCGAAAAACAGAAAAGAAGTCATACTTGCCAATGTCAACCGATATCAGCTACCCTTGTTTTATATCAATCATACAGGGGCACAGACCGATATTGTCTTTGACGGAGGTTCTGTCGTAGCTTCACCAGATGGTAATATATTCAGGGAGATGCCTCATTTTACCGAAACCATAGAATATTTTGATCTGGAAGATGTAATCTCCGGTGGACGAACTGATATCCAACCGGATGATAAGACGTCTTTGATATATCAGGCATTGATAACAGGGATCCGGGATTATTTTAGCAAGCTCAACCTGAAGACTGCCATTCTTGGCTTATCAGGCGGCATTGACAGTGCTGTCGTCACTACCCTTGCTGCCCAAGCACTTGGCAAGGAAAATGTCAGGGTAATTCTCATGCCATCCCAATACAGCTCTGAGCACAGTATTGCGGATGCCGTATCACTTACCCAAAACTTAGGCATCCGTTTTGATATTGTGCCGATAAAAGAAACATACATGGCATTTGAAAATAGCCTCCAACCCCTATTCCTCGGAACAGAGCCCGATGTAACAGAGGAAAACATCCAGGCGCGAATCAGAGGACTTTTACTCATGGCAATTAGCAACAAATACGGCAATATCCTTCTCAATACCAGTAATAAAAGCGAGATGGCAGTCGGTTACAGTACACTCTATGGCGATATGTGCGGCGGATTAGCTGTATTGGGGGATGTTTACAAGACGGAAGTATATCAGTTGGCGCACTACATCAATAGGGATGATGAAGTAATTCCTTTAAATTCCATCACAAAACCACCTTCCGCCGAACTGAGACCGGGACAAAAGGACAGTGACAGTCTGCCTCTATATGATATTCTTGACCCGATTTTGTTTCATTATATCGAAGAATCAAAGGGACCTGAAGAGATTATAGCCATGGGTTACGAAAGGTCACTTGTATTAAATATCCTGAAAAAAGTGAATATCAATGAATTTAAAAGAAAACAGGCACCACCGGTAATCAGAGTCTCACCGAAGGCCTTTGGTCCGGGCAGAAGAATGCCAATTGTCGGGAAATTTTTATCATAAAAAAAGCCGCTTCAAAAGAAGCGGCTTCTATTTTCCTTACCAAAAAAATTATTTTTTTATCAAGGTATTAATTTCATCGGTCTTTTCTTTAACCAATTGGTTTAATTTTTCAGCTTCAGAACCGGCCATTGAGACCATCTTCTCATTTTCAGATTGAATAGCTTTTAATTTTGATTCCAATTTTGCCAGATTCTTGGTATCATTTGTTGCAGATAAATTTTTGTATTCACTGATAAAATCATCGTAACTGCTGACGTAGTTGTTTACATCCTCGGATGTAAATCCGTAAGATTTTTTCTCAACCGGAGGCGTTTGGACGGAATTGGTCGTCTGAGTAGCGGGAGCAGCCGAGGTCGAATCATTCTTACAACTTGCAAGACATAGGGTTAACATAATTAAAAAACCAACAAATTTCATATTATTATATAAATTAATTATTAATATCTTGATTTAGAATTGCAATATTAAAATTTTCTATTTAATTTTAATACCAATTTTGTAAAACAATTCTTGTAATTATTTCGGAACACCTCCGGCAACCAAAGTTGCATATTCTTTTTGTCTTGCTTCCAGATATTTGTTAAAACTAGAAAGTTCCTCCCCGCTGAGCTTACCTTTCACTGAAGCTGCCCTGGAAGATAGTTCCAGATATTTATCCAGAAGCTGGGACAAGGTTTCCGGATTTCTTCCGGAAGCGACAGTTCTGTATAATGAAAGGAAAGAATCATAATCTGAGGCAAATTTTTCTGCTTCAGGAGACTGGAATACAGGTCTGGTAGAAAGTGTAACCTTTTCATCCGACCCGGCAGCAGGAGTAAGAGTAGCTATTGTTCTGATTGTATCATCAAATGCCGGTGATTCAGCATCTTGTTGTGTTGTCTGATTGTTGGTCGTGGTCGAATCCTTTTTACAAGCGATAAAACCAATTGAAATTAAGCAAAGTATCAGTAATTTTTTCATATATAAAACTTGAATGCCATCCCATAACAAAAGGGATGGCATTTTGTTTTGATTGAAATGTATTTATTTTACAGCAGCCTGAGAAAGTGCCGTAAACTCTTCTGATTTTTCTTTAATTACCTGAATCAATTTCTGTTGATTTTCACCGGTAGCAGCTGCCACAGCTTTATTGCCTTGTTCAGAAAGCTCGGTAAATTTTGTTGTCAGGGTATTAAGCGCTTCCATGTTTTTTGATTCTAAGGCAGCTTTATAATCTTTTAACAGGTTATCATATGATGCGATATATTGATTAATATCATCATTAGTTATACCGGTAGCTTCTTTAACGTCAGCAGCCGTTGTGACTGTAGTTGCTTCAGGAGCAGTGGCATCTGCATTAGCAGAATTTTTCTTACAACTTGCCAAAGAAAGTAAAAGTAAAAATAAAAAGCTTAATGTTCTCATGTTTATAATTTATAATGATTAAATCTTAGTTTGAATTGTAAATATATAAATTTCAGTATTCTTTTTTATCAATTTAACTATTTACCCAAATTTGACGAAAATTATACTGCAAGGTCATCTATTTTATAAATAAATTTTTTTTCATCATATATAATACATTGTAGGAAATATAACAAACAGTAAAATTTGTCCGATTTATTTCCACAAACCAATTCCCTAATTCTAAAAGGATTGAATATTGACAACTTCTTATTCAAGTACCTTGATCTCGACCCGCCGGTTCATTTTGGCTTCAGCTTCGGATTTAGGTTCCGGAAAGACCATTTGTGTATTGGAATAAGACCGGCAGATATAGTGATCGGTATTAACCCCTGCCTGTTTAAGATATTCCCTGATGGCGTGTGTTCTATCCAACGCCAGATTAAAGTACCAATTTTCATCTCCAAAATAGGATTTAGGGCCGTTGACATGACCGCCAATTTCGAGTTTGAGCTTTGGATTACTCCTGACAAATCGCAATAAATTGATTAATTCCGGCCGTGATTCAGGCAACAAAATTGCCTTATCTCCGACAAAATAAAGATTTTGTAAAGAAACTTTTTCTCCGGGTTTTATCTTTCGAAGAATTATATCACCTACCGGTAAATCCTTATTGGTATTGATGGTTCTGGTAGAAAACATGTATCCGGGAGCAAACACTCCGAATGTCACATCCTTGTTTTCCGGAACAATAAAGGCAAAATTACCCCGATCGTCCGTCACTGTCGAATCCAGCTTATCATCATATTGTACGAAGACGGTTGCTTTCGAACGTTTGGCATCCTTGAGTTCGACCTTACTTTTAAACAGCCGGTATTTCTGAATTTCAAAGACAAAAATATTGGATCGCCGGTTATATGCTCGCCCATCCTCTTCGGAATTGGGCATAACGGGTTTGATCTCACCTATTCCCTTAGTAGAAATAAGAATATCAGGTATCCCTATTTCACGAAGATAGTTCCTGATAGCTGCTGAACGTCTCTCAGATAATTTCTGATTATACTTTAAACTGCCTATGGAATCAGTATGTGACTGAATTCTGAAGACATACGGTGTAACGACATTAAGGTCTTGGATAAACTGCCTGATTTCTTCTTTAAAATCATCTGAAATTTTATAAGAATCACTTTCAAAGTGTACTGTCAACCGATCCTTTAGCTTTTCCGTAAACTGTCCGTAGGCAAAGGGCTGGAATACTACGAATAATAATGCACAGAGTATGCTATTCATCAATTTATTTAAAAACCGAGCTAAAAAAGAAGCCATCTTATAATGCCATTTGCCTTAGAGTAGCTAAGATAATAAAGTTAACGCAAATATCAAAAGATTGGTATCCGATGTCTTTTGAATTTCATCACTTTCCTCTACCCGGCAAGTCTGCATCCGGGTTATGTGCCAGCGGTATGGATATAATAAACTCCGTACCTGCATTCAATTTAGTTTTAAATGTTATCGTCCCATGAACCGAATCAATGATGGACTTACACATGGCCAGTCCCAGTCCCATACCACTGTTTTTGGTGGTAAACCGGGGGTAAAACACCTTCTGATGCATTTCTTTAGGGATACCTTCACCATTGTCTTTCACGGAAAGTACGGCATGATGGCCGATGGTTCTCAATTCCAGATCTATCCTGCCACTTCTGTCATGTGGTATGGACTGAATGGCATTCTGAAGCAAGTTGTTCAAAACCCGCATCATTTGTGACTTATCAGCAAGTATCATAACATCATCCATAGGCACTCTCAGACTAAAAACCACGTCGTCCTTTTTGCGGAACAGTTCGTAGATGGAGGTTACCATTTCATTAAAATTGAGTTGTTCAATTACAGGGGCAGGCATCTTGGCAAAGTTGGAAAACTCACTCGCAATACTTGCCAGATTATCTATCTGCTCAATTATTGTCTTAGCCGTATCCTTCACTATTTGGCGGGCTTCATCACCTGAAAGCATCATAATCTTCCGCTCGAGATACTGAATGCTCAGCTTCATCGGAGTAAGCGGATTCTTTATTTCGTGGGCGACCTGCTGTGCCATATCTCTCCAGGCACCCTCCCTTTCGCTCTTAACCAGCAGGTCGGCACTTTCTTCGAGCTGGTTGATCATGTTGTTATACTCATAAATGAGCGTCCCTATTTCATCTTGCTGCTCCCATTGTAACTGTTCGTTCTTTTTACCCAGTTTAATCTGCTTCAGGTTTTCCATCAGTCTGACAAGGGGTTTGGTGACCGAATTGGCAACAAAATAGGCAATACCTCCTGCCACCAGCAGCAGGAAGATGTACACATTGAGCAAGGTCCCCAGAAAGTCGGAGGCGGCAAAAAAAGAACTGGTATTTGCTTCTGAATATGGCACTGCAATCCATGCAGGATTGAAATCGGCACTTCGATTTAGCCTGACATAGGCAGCCCGTATAGATCTTTTGTCACTACTCAGGTCAAACAGAATAGAGCGATTGTCCACACTGAGACTGAGGTAAGGGTTTGGTGGCATCATCCGCCAATGCCTTCCTCTGCGGTCGGGTGGTCGGGCATTAAAGACTTCTCTCCCCTTGAAATTGTAGATGCTGTACTCTGTCCGATGATTGAGGGCAATCTTTTGCATCATTAAGGCATCCAATGAATCAAGCCGAGTCTTGTTCAAGACAGCCTCCACGTCTGTTGCAATGGAAAATATCTTATCCTTCAACCGACTTTCTTCCATCCGCAGCGAAAGGTTTCTAAAATAATTTCCGGTAATAACCGCAATGATGACAAAAGATATCATAATGACCAGAATAATACTGTATTCTATCCTCTGCCGAAGGTTGAACTGGCCGGGCAACAATATTGGCAGGCCATCTGGCAATATCCTGAAATAACTGTTGACGATTGCCAAACATATTATTAAAAACAATAATATTACTATTAAAAGAGAACACAGAGATACCGGCTTCAACAGACCAAGAAGTTCTCTTCCTACGATGATGGTATAGTTTTCTCCCGGTGATGCTTGCATCTCTGAACGTCCATTAACTGTTACTTCTTTGGGTTGATCAACTTTTGGCAAACCTGGGTCGGAAGTTATCCGGTCAGGGTAAATATAGCCCTGGCTTTCAATTAGGCTGCCTTTATAGAAAATAGCATAGTCATATTTATCCAAATGGTTCAGACCCATAAATGATTTGTTAGGCTCAAAATCTCTTTGCCGGGGAATAATCGTCTTCTTGGAAACCAGAAAATACACTTCCGGAGAAGGCTTCTCCCTGACGCCCTGCCAGTATATTTTCATCCAATAAGAATGATACAGGTCGGCAATTTCACCTTTCAGAAAGGTCTTTGTTTCAGTAAATCGTACCGGCGCTCTGTCAAAAAAAGCATCCAATCCATTTTGCGAACGGATGCAGACCGTATCGTTTTGCCTGATAAAGAAGTCCACATTGTAATACTGCCTGCTATAATCAAATTGATTAAGCACCTCTCCCACTAATTCAACCGCCTGAGCCTGATTGCAGGTGAGTATGGCACTCGAAAAATCTTCATTGTGTTGCCGGTTATTTTTTAGTTGAAGGACAAAGTCGCCAAACTCTTTCATCAAAATGGAATCATCCCGATCGGATAAAGAAGTCAGAATCATCTTCCTCTCTTTTTGATCTTTGTCCTTGTTAAACTTAAACAAAGCAATGGTGCTGAACATGGAAAAGAACAGAATCCATATAACCAGCCATCCCAGAGAGGGCGACTGGCTTCCAATAAAAATATCAAACAAAAGGGCAAACAGCATAGTAACCAGCAAGAGCATCAAAAGCGGCAAATCCAGATTGGTCAATAACAAACATGGCAATACAAGAAGAAAGCCAATCACCATGCCTATCAGTTTCTTCCTGAGCCTAACCCCATTGTCGAGCAGGCTTTTGTTGATATTAAAAGCAAATACAAAGTATCTGAAAAGCAGGACAGATAGCAAAAAAAGGCTCATCATTGGCCCTTTACCCTGGTTGAGCACATTATTGAAATCAAAATTCAATCCACTTTTTACTACCAGTTCCCTGCAAAAAATCAGGATACCCACCAGACCCAGATAATCCACCGTATAGGCAAAGGCGGCATATTTAATAGTGACAAATTTTATTTTTTTCAGATATTTCAAAGGAGGAATCTTCCTCAATACTTCTTCTATCAGAATAAAATAAAGACATATAATCAAGATCCAGTGACCATACCAACTGCTTAAAATAGGCTTTCCTGCAACTCCTTCCGCTATAAGGGCTTGATCAATAGCAGGGCTTAATCCGCTAAGGATATCAAGGCTCCTGATTCCCAACACTATCAAAAGCGGAAGAATCAGGTTATACGGATTAAAACGGGATTTTCGTTTTTTCAAACTGTCATTCAAGGCCCAAAACAAGAGAAGATAACCGAGGAAATAAAGGGGCAGTGTCCATAAAATACCTTGATCCGATGCTATGGAATGTGATGAGGTAATATAGGCTATTTTTTTATCATCACCATCCTTCAGATAATTGGCTCCTTCCTTCTTTCCATCCGGTGGGGACATTGAAAATCGGCCGGGTAATGAAAACTCTGTGAGGAAAAACGATTCGCCGGAATAGCCAGGAACTGACCAAAGATGTTGAAAGGTAGAGTCATTGACCAACCAATACTTACCTTTTACAAATTCCTGCGCATTGACCCTCGTGAAATCAGCCGTCCATGCTTTCAATCTACCTTCAGACACCACACCCAATGAAAAAGGGGCAGCATGCAGCTTTGTGAGAATTTCTTCCGAATTTTCATCCGGAACCAGGTTGCCCTCAGCCCATCGCAGCATCACATCCACGACCTCTTTATCCGCCAGAGTCGATTTTATCTCCCGCTCCGTTTTCCTCAGATAGTGAGAAACGGTATGAGTCGGGTCATTTATATTCTTTTGACTTTCCCAATAATTGTAAAAACTAAACAAGCCCAGAGCTATCCACACCAGAGCACAAGTCACGTACAACCGATTTTTAACAAAAGATGTCAAAAGCAAATAATATAATTATGACTAACTGACTGCAAGATACATATTTAATTAATATTATATACAACAAAGACGGGCCTATCTTATCCAGGGTAAAGTACGAGCTTATCAAACAGACTATTCTAATTATTCACACTTTGAATTTTCCCCGCTTCCTGACTAAATACCTGTAATTTATTGAAAGACAAGATTCTAAAAAAATGACTTTATTTATTTAAAAAATCAGTTAACTTCACCTCAGGGGAATTTGAGTATCAGTTCTCCTTTTGAATTGAATAATTTTATAAAAAACCTCAGCCTAACATTGGAAAAATTTTATTCCGTCCGATTTGTTTAATACTAAACCAACAGAACTACCGAATCAATTAAACTATTGAATATCAATGCTTGAATCCATCAACAAAGTTGTAAGTCATTTTTTTCCATCTGTGCCGGTGTCCTCAGCCGTCCCGGTAAAATCAGGACTCATCAACCAAACGTTTAAAGTAGTAGCAGGAGAAAAGGAATATGTCCTTCAAAGGATTAATTCTTCTGTTTTTGCTCACCCGGAGGTTATTCATGCCAATCTTGACAAACTAAAACTATTTATTGAATCAAATCACACTGAATTAACATTGGTCTTACCTCTCTCCGATCCGCAGGGGAACTCCATGTATTTCGACGGAAAAGGCTATTTTCGCTTCTACCCGTGGGTCAGCGACAGCATCACCATTGATGTCGTTAAGTCGCCCCTTCAGGCTTATGAAGCAGCCCGGCAATTCGGTAAGTTTACAGCAGTATTCAACGATTTTGACGCTTCCTTACTTCAACCCGTCCTGAAAGATTTCCATAATCTGGATATGCGCTTCAGGCAATTCCAATCAGCAATAAAAACAGGAAATGAAAAGAGAATACATCAGGCAGGACACATAATCACACAACTCCTTGACCAAAAACAGCTGGTAAATCAATATTATCAAATCACCACTTCGCCCGATTTCAGGCTGCGTGTCATGCACCATGATGCCAAGATAAGCAATGTCTTACTGGACAAGGAAGACCGCGGGCTATGCGTCATCGACCTGGATACGGTCATGCCCGGATACATCATCAGTGATTGGGGTGATATGGTTCGCACCTATGTATGTCCCGTGAGTGAGGAGGAGCCGGATTTTAATAAAATCGCTATCCGGAAAGAATATTTTGAAGCCATAGAAACAGCATATTTAGAGCAGCTTCATACCTTACTTTCAGAAAAAGAAAGGCAATCACTCCACCTCTCCGGTCAAATCCTGGTTTATATGCAGGCACTGCGATTCCTGACCGATTTCCTGATGAATGATCAATATTATGGCGCCTCTTATCCCGGACATAATCTCATCCGTGCCGACAACCAATATCATCTGTTAAAGGCATTAATGGAATTTGAAAGGTCAACCGGATGATTATTAATTTGTTTTAAAAATATGAACAAGGAAGATTTTAAGGTCATTTCCGCATCTATACCGAAGGAACCCGGAGTCTATCGGTTTTTAGATGCAGATGAAAAAATTATATACGTCGGGAAGGCAAAAAGTTTGAAAAACAGGCTTTCCTCCTATTTCAACTCCTCCAACAAGGCAGGCAAATCAAGGATTATGGTAGATCATGCTGCCCGGGTGGAATATACCGTCGTCGAGACTGAGCATGATGCCCTGCTGCTTGAAGCTACATTTATCAAAAAATTTCAGCCCCGATACAACATAATGCTCAAGGACGGAAAGTCCTATGCATATATCTGCATCAAAAAAGAACCTTTTCCGAGAGTATTTTTTACCCGCCAAGTTATCAAAGACGGTTCGACTTATTTCGGCCCTTTCACGTCAAAATTCAGGGTCCAGCAAATCCTTGACCTGATTAAAAATCTCTTCCCGCTCCGTACCTGCAACCTCAACCTCACAAAGGAAAATATCCGTAAAGGAAAATTTAAGGTGTGTCTTGAATACCACCTCAAAAACTGTATGGGACCCTGTGAAGGTCTCGAAACAGAGGAGGAATACAACATGAAAATAGACCAGATAAAAAATATCATGCGGGGCAATTTCGCTCCGGTCAAAAATTATCTGAAAGAGGAAATGGAACGGCATGCAGAATTACTTGAATTTGAGCGAGCTGCTGAAATGAAATCCAAGTTAAGTCTCTTCGAAGACTATCAGTCCAAGTCAATGGTTGCCAGTACGACGATCAGGGATGTGGATATATTTGCCTATTATGCCGAGGGGGATGAATTCTATATCAATTATATCAAGGTCGTCAATGGCAACATGATCAACACCTTCGTCCAGGAAGGCGAACGGCATTTTGATGATGACGGATTTATTTTTTCATACGGTATACAACAACTCAGAGAACGCTTCAACAGCATCGCTACCGAAGTCCTGGTCAATCGGGAAGATGTCGTCCTTGATGAAAAAAATATCAAGGTACAGATCCCCACCTTAGGCGACAAACGGAAACTGCTCGAAATGGCCGAGAAAAACATCCACTTCTATCTACTTCAGAAGCGCAAAGAATCCGTTTCGGCACCACGGATTACTCCTGCCCAAAGAATTATGGAAACCCTCCAGAAAGATCTGCACATGGACCGACTGCCCGTTCATATCGAATGTTTTGACAACAGCAATATTCAGGGAACTAATCCGGTATCCAGTTGTGTTGTCTTCAAAAATGCTCAACCGGCAAAAAATGAATATCGAAAATTTAATATCAAAACAGTCGAGGGTCCCAACGACTTCGCATCCATGGAAGAAGTACTGACCCGCAGATATACTCGCCTCCTGGAGGAAAAAAGTCCTCTCCCCGACCTCATCATCATCGATGGAGGGAAGGGACAGTTGGGTATTGCTACCGACGTTTTGAATAAACTCGGGATTCTCGGCAGAGTGACACTAATCGGTATTGCCAAGCGGCTGGAAGAAATATTCTTCCCGGGAGATTCCATACCATTGTACATCAATAAAAAATCAGAATCACTCAAACTGATACAGAAATTGCGCAATGAGGCACACCGCTTTGCCATTACCTTCCACCGTCACAAGCGCTCCATGAACTTTACCGTGTCAGAGCTGACAGGTATCCGTGGAATAGGAAAAACTTCTTCCGAAAAACTTCTCAAACACTTTAAGAGTGTAAAAAGAGTTTCGGAAGCTGGCTTGGATGAGCTTAATTCAGTGGTTGGTAAAGCTCCTGCCCGCATTGTATATGAATATTATAATCAGGATAAAAACAAAGAAGAAAATTAAAAATCCTTTATTTAGCAGTTACTTAATAAAAATATATCGTCATAATAATAGAAACAACTAAAAGCATAGTAAAATCAGCCAAAATCTTCCAAAAAAAAGAAAGGGATATACCACAGCCAGTGTGGCAAAAAAACACCGTGGTGAAAAAATAATAGCCTAAATCTTTGTTTAAAGATGCAGGAATGATTTACTTTGCACCTTAAATTTATAAACCAAACTTAAACAATCTTAAAATGTCACAAAGTATTGAAGAAAAAGTCAGAAAAATTATCGTTGAAAGACTTGGCGTAGATGAGTCTGATGTAACTCTTGAGGCAAGCTTTACTGAGCACCTCGGTGCTGATTCTTTAGATACAGTTGAATTAATCATGGAACTTGAAAAAGAATTCAACATTTCTATTCCTGATGAGCAGGCAGAACAAATTAAAACCGTAGGAGATGCAGTAGCTTATCTTGAATCTCAAATCAACGCATAAGCTTTAAATTATTGAGATATAAAAAAGAGGCTGTCCAATGGACGGCCTCTTTGTGATTTATCCCACCGTAATTCGTAAGGATAGGGCAAGTTCGTTTGCTTCCCGGATGACATTGATCCGGATTTAGAAAAAATTCAATAGATTTTCTTATTATTGATTGGCTGTGCCTGAAGGTTGCTAAAATAACTTTGCCCAGGCGTACCTTATCAGGATAATCAGTCCGACAAACATCACTATAAACATCCACAGTGGAACATAGGTAAACGAAAATATACGTACCTTATCACCCAACCAAAGAATCAGTAAGACAGATGCAATAATCGTAATCAGATTGCTTATTTTGCTGAAACCCGGAATCAATTCAAAATCCACATTTTTCCGAATCAACAACAAGGTTATTACCATAGACAGGATGGACAAAAGTTGAGTAAAAATTTCCGTAGCGAAAATATCCTGCCGCTGAAATGCAAATAAATACAGGTTAAAAGCAATGGCTGTCACTCCCGGAATACATACAGCATACACCAATACACTGTAAACATACTTCCATGGCGACAGATGCCCCTGATCTTTAGCAATAAACCACATTAAGGCTGCCAGTACAGGTATTAAAATAAAATAACCGACAATATACTGTGGCTCAGAGCCTATCCATGTAATAAATTCACCAAGGGTCATGTTTTAGTTTTTTTTTAAATAAACTACAAATTAATGTCTAAAGATATCGGACAGTGATCACTTCCCATTACCTGATCCCATATCACACAATCCCGTATGTCTGCAGTCAGACGATCATCCACAAGGAAGTAATCGATCCTCCAGCCGGAATTCCGAGCTCGTGCGCCAAACCGTGCACTCCAGAAAGTGTATTGAACCTTTTCAGGATATAACTTCCTGTAAGCATCGACATATCCGCCTTTCATAATGAGTTCAAGACCATCTATCTCTACCTGTGTAAATCCGGCAGTCTTGTTGTAGTTTTCCTTAGGACGTGCCAAGTCTATTGCTTTGTGAGAGACGTTAAAATCACCCGTCGCGATTACCGGTTTCTTCTTCCTCAAAGTTGTGAGATAGACTGAAAATGCTTGATCCCACTCCGCCCTGTAAGGGAGGCGAACAAGTTCATTGCCGCTGTTGGGTACATAAACATTGATCAGATAAAACTCTTCATATTCAAGCGTCAGCACCCTTCCTTCCTGATCATGCTCCTCTATTCCGATGCCGCGACTCACGCTTAGTGGCTTGGCCCTTGAAAGGACAGCTACACTGCTATAACCTTTTTTGATGGCTGAGTATGCATAAATGTGATAACCTTCTATTGGTTTAAGAGCTTCCATCACCTGATCTTCCTGAGCCTTTGTCTCTTGAATGCAGTAAATATCCGCATCTGATGCCTTAAATTCAGCCAGAAAATCTTTCCCGACTGCGGCGCGGATGCCATTGACATTCCAGCCAAATATCTTCATATATCCGTAATTTAAAATGTAAATATGAGAAAAAATTCCGGAGTTTAAAATCAACGCATAAATTATACCGGTACCGGATAACACATTTTTATTTATCTCTTGCATCACCTTATCTTATTGCATTTCAAACAATGGGACCTTATAAGGTGGGATACGATGAAAGGAAAACCAAATATTATGAATCCATTTGATATTGATTTCATTTCCAAATAAAGCACTAAATTTACCATCCTAAAATTAAAGAATATGGCTTTTTCATCTCTTGAATATACCGTCACCCAAAGATTTCTGAAATATGTAACCATCGACACCCAGTCAGACCCTGCCAGTCCCACCACTCCAAGTACCGAAAAACAAAAAAACCTCGGGAAGCTTTTAGTCGAAGAACTGCTGCAGCTCGGCATAGATGATGCACACATGGATGAGCACGGCTATGTCTATGCAACTGTAC
Organism: Saprospiraceae bacterium; assembly: GCA_024103005.1. Taxonomy (GTDB): domain Bacteria; phylum Bacteroidota; class Bacteroidia; order Chitinophagales; family Saprospiraceae; genus Parvibacillus. The sequence continues at coordinate 5,610 of JAGFJA010000007.1, read as the reverse complement.
CGTCTAATTTGGACTATGAGGTTCCGGTCATCTGTTTTTGTTCACACATGGACACCAGTCCTGATTGTTCGGGTAAGGACGTCAAGCCCATTATTCATAAGAATTTTGACGGCAGCAAGATTGTTTTGCCACTTGACGAAAAACAGGTAATAACCATCGAGGAACATCCTGCACTGGCAGATCAGATAGGCAACGACATTATTACAGCAAGCGGTGATACCTTGCTGGGTGCCGACAACAAGTCAGGAGTAGCTGAAATCATGGATGCCGTCACACAGATGGTTCGTCATCCTGAGATAAAGCACGGCACCATCAGAATTTTATTTACACCGGATGAGGAGATAGGTCGAGGAGTGGATAAGGTAGATATGAAAAAACTCAATGCAAACTTTGGCTATACAATGGACGGCGAGACGGTCGGTCACGTAGAAGACGAAAACTTCAACGCCAAGGCTGCACATATCAGGATAACCGGAGTGGCTGCCCATCCCGGCTTTGCCAAGGGAAAGATGGAAAATGCCATCAAGATACAGCAAGCTATCTTGCAGGCTCTACCGGTGCATACGCTTAGTCCTGAAACAACAGAGGGCAAACAACCCTTCATCCACCCCACCTCCGTCAAAGGCAATCTTGAACAGGCCGAATTATCATTTATTCTGCGATCATTTACCAATGAAGAGATGGAAAGGCTGGAAGATATCCTCGAAGCTATCTGTCAGCGCATCAACAAAAATTTCCCGAATTCTAAGATTGATCTCAATATTACTGAGCAATATCGCAATATGAAAGAAATACTGGATCAGTATCCTGAAGTGGTGGAATATGCCGTAGAAGCCGTCAGTCGTGCCGGTGTAACACCATCCAGAACATCTATCAGAGGCGGCACAGACGGTTCGAGATTATCCTTTATGGGTCTGCCATGCCCCAATATTTTCGCAGGTGAGCACGCCTTTCACAGTAAGGTAGAATGGGTCAGTGTACAAGACATGGAACGGGCTGTGGATACCATCCTACATTTATCGGAAATTTGGGCAGAGAAAGGGAGGAAATAACGAGCATCTACCTATATTACTCTTGTCTCAATAGTGCATGTCAAATCTTCCTTCCGTAATAGCCAAACTATCGGGGGAGTAATCATCACCCCATAATTTTTTCAGGTAGCACTCAAAAGTCCCACTGATGATGCGTTTTTGCTCATCGAGGTGGTGTACATTGAGTGAGAAGGGCTTACTTGTATCCATTGCAAACTCTACTTTAGCCGGGATATTGGGTCCTCACCTACACGGGAAAAGACAACAGATTCTGAAACAAGTTCAAGATGACGATTCTAATGTAATTTTTTTGGTGAGGGGATAATTGCGATATGCGTTATCAGGGCGACGCAAAGCGGCAATCTAATAGATTGAAGCAAGGTCAAAAAGTGCAATAAGCACGACCTTTTGGTAGAAATTCAGTTTCCTCGGAAATCAATGCTCCATAGGTGCAATCTTTTAATATTGAACAATTAGATATTTTTTTAAATAGTCGTTCCTATGGGACTTGGATTATTTTAACGAACATATCTACCATTAGGTCGCTCCTCCGGAGCATTAAACCTTTCATTTTTTTATAAACAATAATTCAGAATAAATGTCAACTTTCTTTGTGTTGATTCTGCACCATAACAATACCGCCATATCCAAAGTGCTGTAAGCTCGACCTTTTGATAGAATGGTGTATAAAAACCGGAATCCAAGCTCTATAGGTGCGACCTTTTAATTATAAACATAAATAATTATTTCCCTCCCCTCCAAGATTTATTCCTCCCAAATTGTCGATACTTGTCAAGAAAATTTCGAAATTTGAGGATACACGAAATCACTTTATGATGCTTCTATCAATTTTAGAAAATATTAATCCGGAATGGAAGGGATATCTTTACGTTTTGGCATGGGTTCTGTTTGCACTCATATATGTGGGAGTCATTGTAACCATACTGATTGAAAACAGGAATCCGGTCAAGTCCTTAGCCTATATTTTAATCTTTATTCTGCTGCCGGGTGTAGGGCTTTTAGTTTACTTTATCATTGGCCGGGACCAGCGGTATAAGAAAAAATTCACCTTCAAGGGAACAGGCGACCTGCTGCGCATCAGGGAGTTCTCAGAGGTGTATAAACCTTACTTTGAGGATATCCGTCGGAGCATGGAAGCGGAATATCCCGGCCAATATAGTGTCTCTCAGCTTTTCAGCAATCTTAGACAATCTATCCTGACCGATAAAAATAAGATAGAAATCCTGATTAACGGTGAACAGAAATTTGAAAGTCTGCTCAAAGATATTGCCACTGCAAGGCACCATATCCACATGGAATATTACATCTTTAATGATGATGAAACGGGAAACAGAGTAGCCGATGCTCTTGTAAAAATGGCGCAACAAGGAATTCAGGTTCGCTTCATTTATGATGACTTCGGAAGCAGTGAAATAGGCGACTTACCTGAAATTCTAGAGACCGGAGGCGTGGAGGTTTTTGCTTTTGATCCGTTGAGAGGCAGTCTATATACCAATGCCAACTACCGCAATCACCGCAAAATCGTAGTCATAGACGGCACAGTGTCCTATATCGGCGGGATTAATATAGGCAATGATTATGACAACCGCAGGAAAGACCATCGTTACTGGCGTGACACAAGCGTCAGATTGTGCGGCAATGCTAGTAATATGCTCCAGCTACAGTTTCTTTTAAGTTACAAATACGCTTCCGGAGGCAAGACCTTCCCTTTTGATTTTCCCTATTTCAGGCTTGATCATGAGGGTGGAACAGCTTTTATAGACATTGTCGGCAGTGGTCCTGACTCAGCCAAACCTTACAATATGCTGGGTATGGTAGCTGCAGTCAACTCCGCCCTGTCATCCGTGTCAATCACCAATCCCTATTTTATCCCCAATGCAGAGTTTATCACTGCTTTGGAACTAGCTGCCGGTTCGGGTAAACACGTCCGTCTCCTTCTGCCTGAAAAAGCCGATTCACGGTTTGTCCAGTGGGCTATGGACAGCTACATCAGACAAATACTTCGGTCAGGGGTCGAGGTTTATCGTTACAGGAAAGGATTTATACACGCCAAGACGATGACAATAGACGATACACTGAGCACAATAGGTACGGTCAATCTTGACAACAGAAGTTTCTATCTTAACTTCGAAATTGAAGCATACATCTATGATAGAGAAACAAATAAAATCATGCAGCTCCAGTTTGAAGAAGACCTGAAGGAAAGTCCTCGCCTGACTCTTGCAGAATGGGAGAAAAGATCATGGGTTACCAGAGTGATGGAGAGTCTATGTCGCTTACTTACACCCTTGCTATAGGTCTTTTACCTTACGTACTTGTCAATATTCCGGGCTTCAGACCAGATGGAGCAATTGATCAATTTACCTGAAAAGCTAAAAATTGCCCACCCGTTTACCAGAGTTTTTTATTCTTCATTTCACTGTTTATTACCCGAATACATTCATTCCGGACCCTGTCGGGCCGATTGCCCTGAGGCAATGGGCAATTTCTTAAATTTTCGCTCTATAATGGTTAATGTCAGATTTCAATCTATCATCACCTTCCCGATCCAATAACTGTGACGGGAATAATCGGCATCACTACACTACAGGCAATCCGGCCTCTTTCCATGCTTTAAAACCTCCATCCAGGTGAGCCAGATTTTCATATCCCATTTGTTTTAGGGTGAGGACAGTCAAAGCCGACCGTCCACCGGAGGCGCATTGTAAGATAATCCTTTTGTTTTTATCAAATTCCGGCTTATGAGAAGGAAGGGTCTCGTCGGCATAGAATTCGATCATTCCCCGGGGTGCATGAACGGATTTTTCAATTTTCCCATTCTGAACTAACTCTTCACTTTCGCGGATGTCGATAAGGATGGCATTACCGGAGGCCAATTCCGATTCAACTTGCTGCGGAGTCAGGTTTTCAATCTGCTGTTTTGCTTCTTTTACCAGGTCAGTTGCTGATTTTGATGTCATTAGATATTTTTTTTGCTTATTAAAAAAATTTTTATCCCATTGATTGATTTATGCAATGCTTATCCTCAATATTGGGGATGTCCGGGAAGCAGGCGTTTGCAATTATATTATTTTTTACCACCTGAACGGAAACTTTTTTCATACAATTGTATCCAATCCAGGACACTCATCTTCTGCATGAGCTTACCCATGAGTTCAAACGGGATGTCATCCATCTTCTTAAAACGAATGCAGCTCTTACCCATGTCAAGTTTACTTCTGGCATATCCGGGATATTCACCGGCAAACCATTCAAGCAACTGCGGGTCTGCATACATACCCATGTGATAGAAATTGATCGAGTTTTTCTGTGAGGCAAGACCTGCGAAAGGTAATGGTTCCGACGGTTTACAATGATACCCGGCGGGATAGATTGAATGTGGCACGACGTATCCCAATCCCCCATAACTTATCCCGGCAACAAAGCCTTCGGGCAGATTTTCAAGGATAGTCCGGTGAAGCTTGACAAAAACTTCCTTTCTGTCTTCCGGCACATTGGATAAGATTTCTTCTACTGTCGAACCTTCTGATTTCATATAAAGTTTAAAATCTTAGTAATTACCTGCAATTCCTGGGGAATCTGCATCTGATTAATTCACCATCAGCCTCCCCGTCAGGCGAAAAACGGGTCTTTCATCTGAAAACAACCCATTATTTTCACTATAAATTTAATCAATAAAATGAATACAGACCACAAAATATCCGTTAGCTAAAAAATACCTGTGTCCAAATACATATTAAAAAGTCAAGGCCAGGCCGATACCGTTTTTATTGGTATTCAGGTTTAACTGCGATGATTTTCCTCCACAGTATTTCTTTGACTTTATATTGCCGACAATCAGAAGCGGAATGCCTGCACCGGTCATTAAAGCTCCGGTAACCATTCCAATGGCACCTACTGCTGCCAGACCAGCATATTTGTCTCCATTATCCTCAGAATTAATTGCTCCGGTAACGACAAGAACCGTACCACCGACAAAGACCACTGGGCCCGTTATAGTTAAAACCAATCCTGCTACCTTCATTCCCTTGTATGTTTTACACTTATCCTTTTCCGGAGCGTAAGTACTTGTCAGATTGAGGTCTGCCCGGGTAGGTTGATCCATATAATCAAGGTTGGCCGACGAAGAAAAAGTTTTGTAAGTACTAACACTAACCAACTCTTGTGCATTTAAAAATAAAGGCAACATCAAAAAGGAAAAAATAAAAGAACCGAGAAAATGTTTCATTACATTGAAAAATTGTTAGCGTAAAGATATATAAAAAAAATTAGTTTCAAATAAATTTACAAACCTTTCGCTTTTGCTTTATTCCAGAGTAAATCCATCTCTTCCAAACCATAGAATTTAAAAGCTTGAACTTAATCATTCAATTCTTCATAATGTAGGGCGGAGTATTCCCGATAGAAGTGTCCTGACTTGTCCCCTTGCACAGGTGCAAAAACTCCGAGAAGGAAAACCTGCATTCCGTCACTATCGAAAATTTCCCTTCTTCCCGTAATGTAGGTTTGCACAGCTCTGATTTCGCTCCTCTTTAGGGCCGGGGTAAACGAAATCAGG
>JAGFJA010000005.1 GCA_024103005.1 Saprospiraceae bacterium | reverse complement strand
ATGGACGCAACCTATAAGAAACTGGGGAATGATTTTAAACCAATTTAGCCTTATATTTGGCGATAGAATAAAACTGTAAATCCGGACTATGATTTTTCCACTTACACAGTTTTTGGGATAGTGTCATGATCTTTTTGGTTTTGCGGATTTTTCTTCTGCCTTACCATCCACTATGATTACAATTTCACCCTTTGGAAGTAATTTGCCTTGTTGTATTTCAACTGATAGTTCGCCCAAGGAGGCAGTCACGGCTTGTTCAAACACCTTAGATATCTCTCTGACGACACATGCCAAGCGTTCGCTGCCCATATATTCAATTAATTCTTCAATACATTTGGCTAACCTGAATGGAGATTCATATAATATAAAGGTATGGTTCAGTTCAGCGAGGAATTTTAATCTTGTTTGTCTTCCCTTCTTATGAGGCAGGAATCCTTCAAAATAAAACTTATCAGAAGGCAGGCCGCTCATAACCAATGCAGGTACAAATGCTGTCGGACCGGGCAGACAGCTTACACGAATTCCACAGGTAACAAGAGCCCGAATAAGCAGATAGCCGGGATCAGATACACCCGGAGTTCCGGCATCGGACACAAGGGCGATATTATTTCCGGCGTACAATAATTCTTTAATAAAATCCACCTGCTTATGCTCATTAAAAGTATGATAAGATCGTAGAGATGTCTGGATATCATATTTTTTTAAAAGAATACCTGATGTTCTTGTATCTTCAGCTAGTATCAGGTCAACCGTTTTAAGGATTTCAATTGCTCTTAAAGTGATGTCTGTCAGATTCCCGATAGGGGTCGGTACAATATATAAAATCCCTTCCTGTCGAAGCATACATTAGATCTTGATATTAACAAAATTGGATACTAAAGACAGTATTATATACAACAATACCGAAGCACTCAATGCAAAATACGGATAGAATGCCACAAGACCGACAACTGCTCCTAAAAGCAATATTATCAGTGGATTGGATAAAGATCCCTTATTGAACTTTAATTTAAAATGTATCCACTTGCTATTCATCATATATGAGAAAATAATAATAAAACCGTATATATAAACCGGCTCTTCCAGGTATTCTATAAAATTTAAGTTTCCCCCTAAAATAATCAATAACCATCCGGTGAAAAACATTGACATGGCGGGTGTTGGTAATCCGATAAAATGATCACTTTGATTCGTTGAAATATTAAATCTTGCTAACCGCAATCCGGCAAATACGGGAATCAGCAAAGCAGGGAGCAAGGCGAATCTCTCACTCCAGGTGCCGACGGCTGGATCAATATTCAAAGACTGAACAAGGGTCATGTATATAACGGCACCTGGTACCATTCCGAATGAAATAACATCAGCAAGGGAATCTAATTGGATGCCCAGGGGGCCTGCAACCTTCAACTTACGAGCCAGCATCCCGTCAAGCAAATCTGCTGTCAGACTAATTCCTTGTAAGATTAAAGCTTCCTCAACATGAAGGAATAAAACGCTCACTACAGCTAATGCTCCACAAAAAAGATTTAACATCGTAAGTATATTGGGAATATGCTTCATCTTGTTCCTTATTTTTACACAATTTTGACAAATATATTCAAAGTTCAAACTATATTGCACAGATATTCGTTTAAAGAATAGTTTTATTTCAACACAATATCTAAATGCGGTCGATTTTTTTACTGATATTTTTAATTAGCCCGCTGTTTATTTTTGCACAATCGGTCAATGATGATTGTGTAAATGCCCTTGAGCTTACTAATGTTAGTAATTATTGTTCTGAATTCGGAGCTTTTAATAATTTTGGAGCGACTCCCTCTCTTCCGATAGACTATGTTTGTATTCCTAATGAAGATTCAGCCAAAGATGTTTGGTTTAAGTTTACAGCTATAGCCAACTATGTTCACTTACAGGTAAATGGAAAGTCATCCCTAAATCCCGGAGGAACACTTATCAGTCCCCAACTGGTTTTGTTTTCAGGGTCATGTAATGCTTTAGTTGAAATCAATTGCCAAAGTGACGGTTTTCAAACCAATCATCTGGAATTATTTGCAGGACCATTAATTCCCGGTAATACTTATTATCTCAATATTAGTGCAAGAGATGCGCATGTAGGTACATTTCAATTATGTGTCAATAATTACGATCAAAACCTTGTGCCTGATGGAGATTGCCCGACCAGTCGTGTTTTGTGTGATAAATCTTCTGTTTTTATTGAAGCAGTATTTGACCCCGGAGCAATGAATAATGAAGTGGATCCATCTACTTGCATTCAGGAAGAAATCGCATCTTCATGGTTTAGATGGACATGCAGTAAATCAGGTACACTAACACTAAAATTAACACCAAACAAACCGGAAGATGATCTTGATTTCGCGGTATATGAACTGCCAAACGGAATAGATGATTGTTCCGGTAAGCGGATAATACGATGTTGCGCTTCAGGTGAAAATGTTGGTGAACCCTTTGAATTGTGGAAGCAATGTACCGGACCTACCGGAATGAACTTGACCAGCTCAGATACTCAGGAAGACCCCGGTTGCAACAACGGTAATGACAGTTGGGTGAAATATATCGATATGGTGGAAGGTAAAAGTTATGCGCTCTTTGTCAATAACTTTTCCCAATCAGGACAAGGTTATACTATGGAATTTGGCGGAACAGGAGAATTTCTCGGTGCCAGAGCTAATTTTGAGGTAATGCCTGAAGAAACCTGTTATGAAGATTCACTGACCTTTATAAATACATCAACGGCACCTACAGATCCGATTGTAAATTATCAGTGGAGTTTTGGCAGTACTGCACAACCTTCAACTTCTTTAGACCCAAATCCCCCAAAGGTTAAATTTGATAAACCGGGATATAAATCTGTTTCTTTGACAGTTACATCTGAAGAAGGATGCGTAGATACCTATACGAAGAATTTTATTGCAAAATGTTGTGAAAACCCTTTGGAAGTAGATCTATCTGCAGTTCCATCAGAATCAGTTCTCCTGGGAGATCCGATTACACTGAATGCAACAATTTATAATGCTGTCGGTCCAACTGTTTTCGAGTGGATTCCGGCAGATTATTTAAAGTCTTGCTTTAATTGTAACACAGTCACTTTTGTTCCGGTTAAAGACGAGACCTTTTACGTACAGGTAGAAGATGAAAAAGGTTGTATCGCTAATGATTCCCTTTCAATAAGAATTGTTGATGTAACGGACGTCGTTGCGCCAAATGTTTTCAGCCCTAATTATGATGGGATTAATGATAATTTCAATATTTTCCCCAATAGAGGTGCCAAAACAATAAAATTATTACGTATTTACAATCGTTGGGGAGCATGTGTTTATGAAGGGAGAGGCTTGACACCGAGCGATGATACCCAGGGTTGGGACGGCACATTTAAAGGTAAGGAATGCAATCCGGATGTTTATGTGTATTATTCTGAAATAGAATTTCTGAATGGCCGTATTCAGGTCGTAAAAGGGAGCATCACTCTGGTTCGCTAATTTTACAATTGGTTTTAGGCATTTTTTGCCGGTGATTAATTTAGGGTTTCTAACTATTTTATTTACATTCGCCGCAAATAAAAAGATGTGTTTCGTTTAAAATTTATTATCTCTCAAATAATTATACTTTCAGTAATTATTTTTTGTTTTACAGAAAAGGATAAAGGTCAGATTAATGTTGTCCCCCAACCGGTATCCGTTATTAAGAATTCAGGTCATTTTGATCTTCGAGATTTAAAAGGTTATTCCTACAATAGCCAGGTTAAGAATGATCCGGCATGGGATTTTGCACAATGGGCTAATCAAAACTTCTCACTAAAGTTTGAAAGGGTCAGTAGTAGAAAGCCTGCTCTGTATTTTGTTCAGATTGACACATTTACACATAAAGATGCTTACCTTCTTGTAATCCATGAAAAAGGTGTTGAGATTCAATATAAGGATGAAGCAGGTGCATTTTATGCTACCCAGACCCTGAAGCAGCTCTGTCCCATCGAAAATGCGGATGCTGATAAAAATACCAGGATTCCGATGAAAGTACCAGCATGTATTATTTATGACTATCCACAATATGGATATAGAGGTATGCACCTGGATGAAAGCAGGCATTTTTTCGGCATGGATGCTGTGAAAAAGTACATTGATTTACTAGCATTCCAGAAGATGAACTATTTTCATTGGCACTTGACAGACGATCAGGGTTGGAGAATTGAAATTAAAAAGTATCCGAAATTAACCGAAATCGGTTCCTGTCGTGAACAGACGCTTATCGGGCAATTCAGGTCAAAACCTGTCAGATATGATGGCAAGAAATATTGCTACTATTATACCCAGGATCAAATAAAAGAAATAGTCAACTATGCAGCTAAGAAGTTTATAACGATCATCCCTGAAATAGAAATGCCCGGCCATTCTTCAGCGGCTCTTGCTGCTTATCCTGAATTAAGCTGTACAGGACAGCAGGTTAAAACAGCCATAACCTGGGGAGTATTTGAAGATGTATTTTGCCCTAAGGAAGAAACTTTTCTATTTCTGCAAAACGTACTTGATGAGGTAATGGCCCTTTTTCCATCAAAATATATTCACATTGGCGGTGATGAGGTTCCAAAGGTACAATGGAAAAATTGTGACTATTGCCAGAATATGATAAAAACCTATGGATTAAAGAATGAAGAAGGCCTCCAATCCTACTTTATCGGTAGAATAGATAAATATGCTGCCTCAAAGGGCAAATCCATCATTGGATGGGATGAAATCCTGGAGGGAGGCTTGACGGAAAATGCAATTGTAATGTCCTGGAGAGGTACTGAGGGTGGAATAGCTGCAGCTATGCAGAATCATGAAGTAATTATGACGCCCGGCGAATATTGTTATCTGAATCAATCACAGGCAAGAAGACCGGGAGAGCCGGTCTCTTTCGGAGGTCTTGTTACTCTGAAAAAAGTTTATTCATTTAATCCAACCCCAAGTCAACTTCCGGAAGATAAAAAGAAATATATTTTGGGGGCTCAGGCTAACCTCTGGTCAGAGTATATTACTAGTATCTCTCAGCTTCAATATATGGCATATCCCAGATCATTTGCCCTTGCTGAAGTTTTATGGTCTCCTGAAAGTAGTCGTAACTATGATAATTTCGTTCAAAGATTAAAGGTACAATTACCGTGGTTAGATGCCTGGAAAGTGAATTATGCCCATCATTTTTACTCACTTAACATTCATTCTGAAAATATAAATAATCAACAGAAAGTTTATTTCGTGACAGATGCACGGCCTCCTGCAATTGAATACAGAATATCATCCGGAAAATCAACCACTGCCTGGCTGCCGTATTCTGAGCCAGTATTAATGCCGGAAAGTAGGGGGGTGGTAGAAGCAAGAATTATAGATAAATCGAATAATTCTGAGTCACCTGCTTTCTCAAAAGAATATGAATTCAACCAGGGGTCAAATGCTGAAATGTCTCTTGAATATCCTCCGAGCGAACAATATAATCTGGGTGGAATCAATGCATTGCATAATGGATTTTTCGGTACTGATGACGAATGGGGTGGAGATGAATGGCTGGGCTTTTCAGGAAAAGACATCAATGCCACCTTTAAATTTAACCACGTTACAACCATCAGGCAAATTGAGATGCGATTTTATTACGATTCGGTCAATTGGATATACCCACCAAGAAATTTCAACCTTTCATGTTTAAAAGGGAATACAAATCACGAAAATATTAAATACAAAACTTCAATTACCGAAATGGGAAATATTTATAAAGTAACCATTATTCCGGACCAACCCATTGATGTAGAAACATTACGTGTAGGTATTAACAGATATGGCCAGATTCCTTCTAATGCGCGTGGTGGGGGTAATGAGGCATGGTTGTTTTGCGACGAAATATTGCTGAAATAAAAAACAACTATTCTGAACTGATTAAAAAGATCAAGTCGGAATAGTTGTTATTAAAGAAATTGTTAACCTGATTTTCTCAGAGTAGCATAGATAAAGGCTGCTCCAGATAAGATTTTAAAGATTGTAAGAACTGAGCACCGACGGCGCCATCCACTACACGGTGGTCACAGGAAAGTGTCAATTTCATGGTATTTCCCGGAACGACTGCACCGTTTTTAACAACCGGCTTACTCACAATACTTCCTACAGCCAGGATACAAGCGTCAGGTGGATTGATGATTGCTGTAAAATTGTCTATGTCAAACATACCCAAATTAGAAATGGTAAAGGTATTACCTTGCATTTCGTCTAAACTGAGTTTTTTGTCTTTTGCCTTTGTTGCGAGTGCTTTAATTTCTTTATTTAATTCACTTAAAGTCTTGAAATTGGCATTTCTTACAACAGGAACAAGCAGGCCTTCAGGTACGGCAACAGCAATACCGATATTGACGATGTAATTTTCCCTTATAAAGTCATTCATCCAGCTGGAATTAACGGCAGGATGCTTAGCTAAGGCAAGTGCAGAGGCTTTTACGACGAGATCATTGTAGGAAATTTTTACATCTCCGTTTTTATTAAGGCTTTCACGGGCTGCAATAGCATTGTCCATATCAACCTCAATAGTCAGATAGAAATGTGGAGCTGTAAACTTACTTTCACCAAGCCGCCTTGCAATAGTTTTCCTGACCTGGGACAATGGAATATCTTTGTAGGCTTCACCCGGTTGTCTAACCACTGTCGAGACTGATGGGGTAGGAGTGCTCTTATAATTTTCTACATCTTGTTTAATAATTCTACCTCCGTCTCCGGAACCTGATATTTTTGACAAGTCTATACCTTTTTCACTTGCGATTGCTTTAGCCAAAGGGCTTGCCTTAACCCTTCCATGATCACCTGAGGATTCGACTTCTTTAGGTGATTCAACATTTTTAGATTCAGCGGGAGTAACCGGAGAATTATCAGTTACCTGTTTTGGAGCTTCAGTACCCGGGGAAGTGTTTCCGGAAATTATTGAGGAGATATCTTCACCTTCTTTCCCGATTACAGCCAATAAAGCACCTACAGCAATTGGACCTTCCGGTACGGCAATATGAAGAAGTGTTCCTTCGTAGAAGCTTTCAAGTTCCATGGTAGCCTTATCTGTTTCTACCTCTGCCAGGACGTCACCCGGTGAAACTTTATCGCCGACTTTTTTAACCCATCCGACTATATTGCCCTCTTCCATTGTATCACTTAGACGGGGCATCATTAATGCATCTGCCATTACTATATTCAATTATATCGCCAAAAATAGACTTTTTCAAACAATTATAAATCGAAAAACACAAGAAAAGTTTTAGTCCTGTCAATTGCCTCATTGAAATCCTTCATCTAACAGGTAAATAATTTTCTCCATGCTTTCAAAAAACTTATAACAATATTTTTATAAAAAAAGGCCGACATGATATGCCGACCTTGGGGTGAATGATGGGGTTCGAACCCACGACCTTCGGAACCACAATCCGACGCTCTAACCAGCTGAGCTACAATCACCGTATTTTGGATTGCAAAGATAGTACTATTTTGAAATGTAAGAAGTATTTTTAAAATTTAATTTATTTGTTGAATTTAAGTATTGATTATGAACGACAATTGTCAGACGATTTACAAATTAATCATAAATGAATGAACAATTTCGCATAAAATACCTTATGTTTTAAATAAAAATAATAAATGTCATGAAAAAAAGAAATTTTCTGAAGGGGATTGGTTTGGCTTCAGTTGCCCTGATATCTACAAGGCTGTTCGGTAATCAAAGAATGGAAACTAATGACAATTATGATTTTATAGGTGAAGTACCCTATGCCGGTGATCCAATTTTACCCATTAATGGTAAATTTTCATTACCTGAATTGGGATTTTCCTATCAGGCGCTTGAGCCTAATATAGATGCGCGGACTATGGAAATTCATTATACTAAGCATCATCAGGGTTATGTAAATAATTTGAATAAGGCTATCGAAGGGAAGCCGGCTGCAAGTTATTCACTTGAAAAAATATGCTCCCTTGCAAATAATACCGATATGGCTATTCGTAACAATGCGGGTGGTCACTTCAATCATACATTTTTTTGGGAAATACTTAAGCCGGGAGGTGCCAATAAACCAACGGGTTCTTTAGCAACTGCCATTGACAATAATTTCGGTTCATTCGATAAGTTTAAAGAAAAATTTGAACAAGCGGCAGCCAAGCGATTTGGTTCCGGTTGGGCCTGGCTGGTAAAAGGAGCCAATGGTAAACTTTATGTATATTCTACGCCCAATCAGGATAATCCATTGATGACTAAATTAGGGTACAAAGGTGTACCAATAATAGGTATAGATGTTTGGGAGCATGCTTATTATCTGCATTATACCAATAAAAGGGGAGAATATGTCAAAAACTTCTGGAATATTGTCAATTGGGATGTTGCAGAGAAAAATTATTCTAAAAAATAATTTTTGATATTTGTATATTTCAAAGATTAATATACCTTTGCAAACTCTTAATTAAAAGAGCAGGTTTAGGAGAGATGGCAGAGCGGTTTAATGCGGCGGTCTTGAAAACCGTTGACTGTAACAGGTCCGGGGGTTCGAATCCCTCTCTCTCCGCCCTATGAAACGACAAATTACTTTACCCGGTGATCATACCATGTTATTTATTGGAAACCTTTGATTCCGGCACAATGTCAGAACTGCGGGTTTTGAAATTCCTTATATCTGCCTTATTGACCAGCGAATATTTAAGTTGAATATTTTAATCCAACTGAAATCTTTAATACCTGTTTTTCGCAGTATTTTTGAAAGTTTGGTAAATGGTTGGCAATGGTAGAGCTTTAATGAAAAATCGCCATAATATTTCAAAATATAATAGTAAAAATAAAAAAGGAGAAAATCTTTACAGACTTTCTCCTTCCACCAAATTAAATCAGGTTTAATTTAAACTGCAAAACTCTCACCACAATTACATTCTCTTACCGCATTTGGATTTTCAAAATAAAAGCCTTTGCCGGAAAGACCTCCACTGAACTTAAGTGTCGTATTAAATAGGTACAAAAAACTTTTCAAATCGGTGACTATTTTTACACCATTGTCTTCAAAGACCTGATCCTGTGCCTGTTCTTCGTTGTCAAAGTCCATCTTGTATGAAAGCCCTGAACATCCACCGCTTATCACTGATACCCTGATAAAGTAGTCATCAGACATCCCTTGTTTGGTCTTGACCTTGTTTATCTGCTCTTTGGCAGGATCTGAAACGTATAACATTTCCTGAAAATTTTAGTTATTGGGTAAATACTTTACCTTGTGTATTTTCAAAATTTCCTGATGTATCAGGCATTTGCAGTAACGTTATTTTTACTTTTATAGTCGGCAATTGCGCTTTTAATCGCATCTTCAGCCAATACCGAACAGTGGATTTTCACAGGAGGCAATGCCAGTTCTTCCACGATATCCATGTTATCAATAGCCATCGCTTCATCTACAGTTTTACCTTTAAGCCATTCAGTAGCCAATGAGGATGATGCAATTGCAGATCCGCAGCCGAAGGTTTTAAACTTAGCGTCTGAGATTATTCCTGTTGCTTCATCTACCTCGATTTGCAGTCTCATCACGTCGCCGCATTCTGGTGCGCCAACGAGTCCAGTTCCTACATTTTTCTTATCCTTATCGAGGGTGCCTACGTTTCTTGGGTGTTTAAAGTGGTCTAATACCTTATCTGAATATGCCATGATTGAAAATTTTAATTATTTGAAATTCTTTAAAAATTGCTGATTTAATGCTGGTTGTCCCAAACCATGTTTTCAAGGTCGATACCTTCCTTATACATTTCCCATATTGGACTCAGATCGCGCATGTGACGTACGCCATTGGTCAATGCTTCTATTGCATAATCGACATCTTCTTCAGTGGTAAATCTTCCAAGGCTGAAGCGGATGGATGAATGCGCCAAATCGTCTCCAAGACCCAATGCAACAAGCACATAGGATGGTTCGAGGGAGGCTGAGGTACAGGCAGAACCGGACGAAACAGCTATTTCCTGATTAAATGTCATCATTAGACCTTCACCTTCTACATGTTTGAAAGAAATATTGGTCACGTGTGGCATTCTATGTTCCTGATTTCCATTAACATAAACCTCTTCCAGATTTGCAAGGAGTTGGTTTTGTAATTTATCCCTCAATGCGGAAAGTCTGGCGGCTTCTGTTGCCATTTCTTCTTTAGCCAGCTTGGCAGCTTTACCAAATCCTACGATACCCGGTACATTCAGTGTGCCGGAACGCATTCCTCTTTCGTGTCCACCGCCATCCATCTGTGCAGTAACCTTGACACGAGGATTTTTTCTGCATACATAAAGTGCGCCGACGCCTTTAGGGCCGTACATCTTGTGACTTGAGAAAGCCATCAGGTGGACGCCGGCAGCTTTTGGATCAACATCGATTTTTCCAACTGCCTGTGTAGCATCAGACATCAAAAGAACACCATGCTTTTTACAGATGTCGCCAATAGCTTTCATGTCCTGAATAACACCGGTTTCATTATTAGCCCACATGATGCTTACCAGGATTGTCTCTTTTTTAATTGCAGCTTCCAGGGCTTCCAGGTTGATGCGACCATCATGTTCTACCTCTAAATAGGTAATCTCTCCGCCCATTTTTTCAATTTTCTTGCAGCTGTCCAAAACTGCCTTGTGCTCTGTCTTAGCAGTGATGATGTGATTTCCTTTCGAACGGTACATTTCAAAAACACCTTTCAGAGCAAGGTTATCTGCTTCTGTTGCTCCTGAAGTGAAGATAATTTCTTTAGGGTCAACATGAATTAAATCCGCTATCTGTTCCCTTGCATAATCTACTGCTTCTTCTGCCACCCATCCGAAAGGATGATTCCGGCTGGCGGGATTTCCTGATTTTTCAAAAAAGTAAGGCAACATTGCTTCTACCACACGAGGGTCAGTAGGGGTAGTAGCATTATTGTCTAAGTATATAAGTCGTTTGCTCATTGTTTATTTTTATGTAATCTAAATAAATCGGTGCAAATATAACTACAAAAAAAGTATTATGTTTAACAAAACCTTGAGTATTTGTTTCTACCTTTGTTTTTTATGTATATAATCGGATATTAAGTGAGCATTCATTCGCAAACCAATAATTATTTGAACTGGGAGGCTAGCTTTTTAAAAGAGGTCGGACCTGAAAATTTTGAACAATTGAAGTTTGAGATTGATGGCGAATTTTTTATTCCTCTGGGTTTTAGTAATTCATCACCTGTCAAAGGCATTCTTCCGAAAGCCGGGGAGGTTATTACATTTGGGGAAATAATTGATTTCAGAAACGGGAAAAACCCTAAACAGGCACTCTTAGAATCGCTGAATCACGATTTTTCGGCTCCGGTTATTAAGGTGGATACTTATACCGATATACACCTGTTTGACGATATTCAGCTGGATATTCTGGATGCTACTTTACTTATTGATGATGAAGTATTTGACGTATGGAATGAATATCATTTAGTTAAATATAAAGATGAAGTAAATAATATTAATTTATTGAATGCTAATGAATTAAAAGATATAAAAACGATTAATTATTTAACCTTTGATTGTCGTAATAAAGTCGCTCCGTTTATAAGTAAAATGGCTGAGCTTTTCTCTTCATTTAACCATGAGCGTTTCAATTTATTCATCAGGTTTAGTGGTCAGTTTATCCACGAAATAATAAAGGTGAGAGCTATCAAAATTGCCTGGTTCAATCTGTTGGCTTATAATAAGGTAAAATCTGTGCCTCCAATTATTCAAATTGAATTGCCCGTTTTATCAGAATATCCCGGAACAGTTATATCACACACTACCCAGTTGATAGCAGCGAGTATGGCGCAGGCTGACAGGATTGTGTTTGAGAGTCTTGGTGATGCAACAGAAAGACGTATTTTACGTAATGCTGCCCACATTGTAATGATTGAGTCCCACCTTGGGGAGCAAGCAGATCCAGTTAGTGGCAGTTATTTTATCGAACAGGTTGCTACATCTTTGGCACAAAAAGCTTTTCAAAAATAGAGAAACGTGTCTGAAATTATTTTAATTGACAAATTTTTTAATAATTAGTGAAGAATTTGTCCCTCCGAATCCAAAGCTATTGGAAAGAATGACATTCATTTCCTTTTGAGTCGTATTTGACACGATGTCTAATTTTTCAGAATGTTCATCGGGATGTTCAAAATTGATATTTGGTGCTATAAAATTGTGATTGAGCATAAGTGTAGAATAGATTGTTTCACTTGCGCCTGCCATCCAGCATTCGTGTCCTGTCATTGACTTGGTCGAGCTCACAGGGACGCCTTTATAACCGAAAACTTCTGCTATGGCTTCCGCCTCGGCGATGTCTCCTGCGGGAGTGCTGGTGGCATGTGCGTTGATATAATCTATATCTGAAGGCTTTAATTCGGCCTGTTGAAGTGCCATTAGGAGGGATCTTACCTGGCCTTCCTTGCTGGAGCCTGATATGTGCTGCCCATTGGATGAAAAACCATATCCGATAATTTCAGCCAATATATGAGCACCTCTTGATTGAGCGCTTTCCATCGTCTCTAACACTAAGGATGCTGCTCCCCCTGCCGGAACCAAACCATCTCTATCCCTGTCAAATGGTCTTGATGCCTTTGCAGGTTGGTCTTCTCTAACGGAAAATGTCCCTAAGCCGTCAAAACTGGCGAATGCATATATATTCACCTCCTGAGCTCCTCCGCACAATATCATTTGCTGAAGTCCCTGCTTGAGCAGCAGATATCCTATGCCTATTGAATGTGAGCCACTGGCACATGCTGCACTAATTGTAAAATTTACTCCCTTGAGCGAGAAAATAGTTGAGAGGTTCATGTTGACAGTCGAATTCATTGACTGGAAAATAGCTCCCGAACCCAAAAGAGTAGTGTCTTTCTTTTCTTTGACAAGTTCGATTGAGTCATACACTGGTTTGACAGTGCTGTCATTGCCATAAATGATACCGCATTGCCTGTCAAGGATAAGCTGATCTGTTACACCCGCCTGTTCAAATGCTTCCAGGGTCGCCATATAGGCAAATTCACCTTCTTCGGGAAGCATGATCCTTGCCCTTCTGTCAAGCATTCCCTTAAGGTCGGGTCGTCGAACTAATCCAATCAAACCTGAGCGGTATCCGAATGCTTTTCGTTCCGGGTCAAAAACGATGCCTGAATTGCCGGATAGAAGGGATTTCAGTACATCCTCTTTGTTTAACCCGATACAGGAGTAAATCCCCATACCTGTAATGACTACTCTATTCATAAATTGTTAGTTTGGAATGCAATTTAATGTATGAATCTGAAATGTAATACAGCTTATAGCAAAATTAGTTTAATAATTTAAGGATCTCGTTATATCAAGCTTATTTACAAATTTGCCGGTAAGGCTCAACCGGATTATTAAAATATCAGATTGATTATCAAAACCGATAATTTAATTCGATACTGAAAGCGTGGTTATTAAATTTTGATATCAATCCTTTAGACCAGCCATAAGGGCAGTAATGATAGGATATTTCTACTCCGACGTAATTTTTTAAAAAAACAGGTGTCAGAATCATTAGTCCGGCATTTGCATGTAGGGTGGTGACATCGTAAGACTTTGTTTCGTCATTATAAGCATCATACAGGTCTATGCCTGTCTGAATACTTTCCAATCCGAGACCTGCTTTGGGTAAAACTATTAAATGGTTGTTTTCGAAATATTTATATAATACATTTGCTGAAAGATTATATCCTATTTTGGAGTTAACCGTGTAAGGATTGTTTTGGGCTATAAAATCAAAATCGTTATCATTGGTCAATATCCTGAACCTCATTTCAAATGAGCCCTGCCAATTTGTATTTAGTGGCGTATAGAGACCCAAACCAAGGGATAAGTTGTTTCCCAGATATTGACCTTCATCAAAACTGCTGTATAAACCGGAATATAGGTGAATCCCTAGTTTTTGATAAGCCAGATACCTTGAATCATCTTTATAATACATTTGAACAAAAGTCTTGGCGTATTTTTTCTTTTTTACTTCATGTTTAAAGTTTCGTTCATTTCCTGAAAATAGTTGACAGGCCAGCCTTTCGTTATCTGTAAGGTTCTGCCGGGATTTTAGGCCGGAAGCAATCTTCATTAGTGTCGAGTCAAGCTGATGCCTGAGAGGAACATAGTTAAAATAGGTAGAGTAGTCCCATGACAAGTATTCGTATAAATCACTTTCGCTGTATTCCATTCGGTATTTAAAGACAAAGTGAAAGTCATTATCAAAATAATCTCTTATGGCCTTACTTTGGTTAACTCCGTTTGACAATGCCACTAAAATAGCTGCCCTTGAGTTGATTTCATTATCACCGCATGTTTCTTTCCATTGGTCGATTACGATATAGGACTTTTTCCAGTCAGAATCTTTAATTAGCCGATTGAGGGTATCTGCGTACCTAACAGAGGAAGAGTCACACTTTAGGGTATCAATTTGAGGATAAAATGTAGAGAAATTATCATTGAAAACAGTAGCTATTGCGGGTAAGTGCAACATTGTCAGGATCAAAAAGAAAAAAATTAGTCTAATCATACTCAAATATATAGTTTTAATAATTTTCATCAAACTCTAATCAAAAGTTGGTGTTATAGAAGGATGCAAGGAGAAAAAATAACATGTGCAGTTATTGGCTTGTCAGATAATCCTGAAAGATATGCTTATAAGGCTGCAAAAAGTTTGTTGGACCACGGGTATAAAGTTATAGGATATGGTATGAGGTCTATAAGCGTTATGGGTATTGATGTCATCACGGATAAGCATATTATAGATGGTATTGATACGGTTACCATTTATGTCGGTCCGAAGAATCAGGAACCTTGGAAGAAATTGATTATAGGGCTTTCTCCGCGTCGGGTTATATTCAATCCGGGAACGGAGAATCCTGAATTTCAGAGTGAATTGGAAAAGGTAGGGATTGAGACTGTTGAAGCTTGTACATTGGTGATGTTGTCGATCGGGAATTTTTAAGATAAGTAAGTTGAATGGTTTGTGTGGATGGGTGGATTTGAGGAGTAGGTAGATAACAAATAATGTTGAAACCAGACATAGCGAGATCCGGGAAATTTCATATTGATTAAATTCTTCAAATATTTGAGCCGATAATTATGAAGGATTTATAATCAGTAGATTAAGTTATTAAGTAACTACCTACTCCCAGATGTGTAAAAAAATATTTTAAAAATAATTTATGTGTAAACATATAGAAAATCAATTTGTTGTGAAAAATTGTTTAGGCTTGATGTCCTACTTTTTAAAGTAGGTAGATATCTAATACTGTCAGATGCTGTCTAATCTTGCTTTCAGAATATTTTTCGATAGAAATTTTAATAGTTTTTGCATCGTGGCTTTTAAAGTTCGTATTCTACATGGATTTCAGGTTATTAAGTATCTACCTACTTCCTTTATAATAAAAAATATTAAACAAGTATTTAATGTATAAATTAAACTGATCCATAGAATAATGACTAAGGTTTCTCCAAACAGATTCTCTTCTCCCACTACACCCGGTTTTTTGCCAACTTCGATTTATTATTCTTTCTCCTTGAGCTTATTCGCCATACTTTATGTTTTTTCTTACCTTTATCCCTTAAATATTTTGCGTTGAATCTGACCTTGGATATGAATGCCGGACGAATTATCTTTGAAAATGATAATTTTGTCAATTATGGAAAGGATGCTTATCCCGGACTGGAGCCATTTTTGCGTGGCCCATACGCCTCCATGTATGTAAAACGGCCATGGACCATCAGGCAATATGCAGGCTTCTCATCAGCTGAAGAAAGTAACGCCTTCTATAAACGGAACTTGCAGGCTGGTCAGATGGGACTAAGTGTGGCATTTGACCTGGCTACTCATAGGGGCTATGACAGTGATCACCCGCGCGTAGTGGGCGATGTAGGTAAGGCTGGAGTGGCTATTGACTCTGTTGAAGATATGAAAATTCTCTTCGATGGCATTCCCCTTGACAAGATGTCGGTCTCGATGACCATGAATGGCGCTGTCTTGCCAATAATGGCCTTTTATATCGTCGCTGCAGAAGAACAAGGTGTGACAAAAGATAAATTGGCCGGTACCATTCAAAATGACATTCTGAAGGAGTTTCTGGTAAGAAACACCTACATTTACCCTCCCAGACCATCCATGCGGATTATTGCGGATATTTTTGAATATACCGCTCGAAATATGCCCAAATTTAACTCTATCAGCATTAGCGGCTATCACATGCAGGAAGCCGGAGCAAGTGCTGCCATTGAGCTGGCTTATACTCTTGCCGATGGTTTGGAATATATTAAAGCCGGAATAGCAGCCGGTATGGATATTGATTCATTTGCACCGCGTCTTTCTTTTTTTTGGGGTATAGGTATGAACTTTTATGAGGAAATAGCCAAAATGAGGGCTGCACGCATGTTATGGGCAGAACTCGTCAGTTCCTTCAATCCCAGGAATCCCAGATCACTAATGTTGAGAACCCATTGTCAGACGAGCGGTTGGAGTCTTCTTGCCCAGGATCCGTTCAACAATATTTCGCGTACTACTATTGAGGCAATGGCTGCAGCTTTTGGCGGAACTCAATCCTTGCATACAAATGCCTTAGATGAAGCATTGGCTTTGCCCAGTGACTTCAGTGCAAAGATTGCAAGGGATACCCAACTTTATTTGCAAAAGTCATCAGATATTACCCATGTGATTGATTTGCTTGGAGGTTCGGTCTATCTTGAAAAACTGACCTTTGAAATGGTTGATGAAGCCCGCAATTTGATGGCAGAAATTGCAAACTCAGGTGGAATGGTAGCTGCTATAGAAAAAGGTATCCCCAAGATGAGGATTGAAGAAGCTGCTGCTAAAAAACAAGCTTTGATAGACAGCGGTAAGGATAAGATTATCGGTTTAAATATTTATCGACACGATGATGATCAGCCATTAGAACTTTTGGAAATTGATAATACAGCAGTCAGAGACAAGCAGATTAAACGATTGGTCCAGATGAAAGCACATCGGAATAAACAAAATTTCGAAGCAGCTATTGAAAACATTAAGGAAAGAGCCCGGAATGGAGGCAACTTACTTGAGGCTTGTGTAGATGCCGCCCGTGCAAGAGCAAGTTTGGGAGAAATAAGTAAGGCTATGGAGGATGTTTTCGGAAGATACAAGGCTGACAATGCTATGATTTCAGGTGTTTATATGAAGAATATGTCCACTGACAATGAATTTATTAATGCAAAGAATCTTTCAGACAAATTTGCAATATTGGATGGACGCCGACCACGAATCCTTGTTGCTAAAATAGGGCAGGATGGTCATGATAGAGGAGCCAAAGTGATTGCTACCGGCTTTGCTGATCTTGGATTTGATGTGGACATCGGACCACTTTTTCAGACTCCGGAGGAAGTTGCCCTCCAAGCCGCAGAAAATGACGTTCATATAGTCGGGATCAGCTCACTTGCTGCCGGCCACAAAACATTAGTTCCAGCTACAATCGAGGCATTAAAGAAGTTGGGAAGACCTGATATTTTGGTAGTTGCCGGTGGTGTTATTCCGCCTGACGATTATAAGTTCTTGTATGAAGCAGGAGTAAAGGCTGTTTTCGGCCCGGGAACTCCCATACCTAAGGCCGCTTCCGAATTATTGAATACCTTAATAGGAACCCTCCATCCAGGCGCATGAGTAAAATTTTATTTGCTTCCGACTTTCATCTCGGACAAAAGGGTCTCACCTCCTCTCAGGAAAGAGAACGGGCATTGATACGTTGGATGAATGAAGTTGCAACACAGGCAGATGAAATATTCTTTATCGGTGATGTTTTTGATTTTTGGTATGAGTACAAGACCGTTATACCGAAGGGGTTTTCACGATTCATAGGCACGATGGGTAATCTGGTAGATCAGGGAAAAAAAATTAACCTCTTTACCGGAAATCATGACATGTGGATATTTGATTATTTTACCAATGAGTTTGGTATTCCTCTTTATCGTCAACCCATTATAATAGAAAGACAAGGTAAAAAAATACTCATTGGACACGGCGATGGATTAGGTCCAGGTGATTATATGTACAAGTTTATTAAAAAAATATTTAATAATGGCCTGTGCATAAAATTATTTCATTGGATTCACCCGTCAATAGGGATGTACATAGCCAATGCATGGAGCACGAGTAGCAGGATGGGGCATAAGGATATCTATAATTTTTACGGTGAGGATAAAGAAATATTGCTCCGATATTGTGAAGACCAATTAATTGAAAATAAGGACATCGATTTTATGATTTTTGGACACCGGCATCTACCTATTAATTATTTACTTTCTAATAATCATACAAGGTATATCAATACAGGAGATTGGCTGGCATTTCAATCATATGCAACTATGGTAAATGGTGAAATGAATGTTCAATTTTTTGAACGTAATCACTTCAAAGTCATAACAAATGATCCATCTACCTGGAATTTTAATTTAGGTCAAATGGGTAATCAAATTCCATATCTTTGAACTTAAATTTCAAAGTCAAATTTTCTCAAGTATTTCAGGGTTTACTACGTTTGGAATGGTTATGACCATTTCAGGGTATTCGGTTGCTGCACGTTTTATGGTTGATATGGCATGTGGATTACGAGCCCACGATCGGCGGGCAATTCCATTATAGACATCCCAGTGCAGCATCATAGAAAGGTTTCTGTCAGCGTCTTCACTGCCATCCAGTACCATGCCGAATCCGCCATTGATTACCTCGCCCCAACCTACACCACCACCATTGTGCAATGAGACCCAGGTTGCTCCTCTGAAACTGTCACCGATGACATTGTGGACGGCCATATCGGCAGTAAACGACGAGCCGTCATAAATATTTGATGTTTCCCTGTATGGTGAATCTGTGCCGGATACATCGTGGTGATCTCTTCCCAATACAACAGGACCGGTTAATCTGCCTAATTTTATAGCTTCATTAAATGCTTTGGCAATGGCAATCCTTCCTTCCGCATCTGCATATAAAATTCTTGACTTGGATCCTACTACAGGAATCTGTTGCTTTGCATTTCTGATCCACTGAAGATTATCTTTGAGTTGTGGATGAATGGCCGGATCTGATGTTTTAAGCAATTCTAGTAATGTTTCTTCTGCTATTTTGTCAGATGTGTCCAAATCACTCTGAGAGCCTGATGTACAGACCCATCTGAACGGCCCAAAGCCATAATCGAAGCATAGCGGTCCCATGATATCTTCCACATAGGATGGATACCTGTATTTTGTCTCGGAACCATCTTTGAATACATCTGCTCCCGCCAGACCTGATTCTTTTAAAAAGGCATTCCCGTAATCCCAAAAGTACATTCCTTTTCCGGTCAGCCTGTTTATTGCTTTTACATGCCTTCTGAGAGAAGATGTCACTGCCTCCCTGAATTTTTTCCGATCTGTCAGCATCAATTTTTTCGCTTCTTCAAAAGTATATCCGACCGGTGTGTACCCCAGATCATCGATGTTGTGTAACGATGTTTGGTCAGAACCAAGTTCAATTTTTACTTCATGATCAGCCAGGTATTCCCAGAGATCTACGATGTTTCCATGGTAAATTAAGGTAATAATCTCCTCATTCTTTCTGGCAATTTCCATTCTTTCAATACATTTTGCCAGGTCGTCATAAATATTATCTTTTAATATATAACCATCAGATAATCTTTGGTGAATAGCGTCAATATCGGTTTCGGCTATCACTGTTACCGCTTCTGTGATGATTCCTGCAAGGGCTTGGGCTCCTGACATCCCTCCCAATCCGGAGGTGACAAATATCTTTCCTTTGAGACTATCTCCCAAATGGAGCATTCGCCCTGCATTTAAGAGAGTTATAGTAGTGCCGTGTACAATGCCTTGGGGACCGATGTACATAAATGAACCTGCTGTCATCTGCCCATATTGTGTAACACCAAGAGCATTGTATTTATTCCAGTCATTTTTGGAAGAATGGTTGGGAATCATCATTCCATTAGTGACGACAACTCTGGGTGCATTTTTGTGGCTTGGAAAGATGCCGAGCGGGTGTCCCGAGTACAATACAAGGGTCTGTTCATCGGTGAGGCGTGACAGATACTGCATCGTCAATAAATATTGTGCCCAGTTTTGGAAGACAGCACCATTTCCACCATAGGTAATCAATTCGTGCGGGTGCTTAGCAACCTTGTAATCCAAATTGTTTTGGATCATCAGCATAATAGCTGCTGCCTGGCGTGATTGTGCAGGATATTCTTCTATAGGTCGTGCAAACATGTGGTAAGAAGGCCTGAAACGATACATATAAATACGACCATACTTATCCAATTCA
This sequence comes from Saprospiraceae bacterium, assembly GCA_024103005.1. Classification (GTDB taxonomy): domain Bacteria; phylum Bacteroidota; class Bacteroidia; order Chitinophagales; family Saprospiraceae; genus Parvibacillus. The sequence goes on along the minus strand of JAGFJA010000005.1, from coordinate 17,726 downwards.
TCTGCAAATTCCTCAGCAAGTATGGCATGCCATTCGGGCTTAAAGTACCTGAGTGCATTTGCTATTGCCAGTTTTCGCTCATCCTCCGTTAAGACTCCATCTAAGTTACGTACAGGAGCATGAGAAACAGATTGGTCACGCTCTACCGCAGATGGTAATGTTGCCGGAATTCCTTGTTTTATAGCTAATGTAAATTCTTTATTTTCAAATGACATCTTAATTATTTATTTGATGCCGCAAGTTAATAAAATTGAAGAAGTCTGCTGTCTTGCGCTTTATCCAATTTTTCTTTTAATGAGTCAAAAATTTTAAACCTTTTGCTGAGTTATTTAATATGATTGAAATAACTAATTTGCAATATTCATAAATATAGGTTATAATATATTAAATAAATATATTAAATGAGCTTTGTTGTCAGGTGGATTTAGTATTTAAAGATATTACATAGCTATAAAGCGAAGGCTCGAGGTAAATTATGGTCAGGGAATGTTCAGATATTTATGAACCTGAACACTCAGCCTCCAATTTGGATGGTTTTTGACGAATTCTATGGACATCTGTGTATTTTGGTCCCAATTTTTATCTTCTAAAGGTTGAATGTAAAAGTATTTAAAATCAAGATCTGCAAATTGGTGCGGTGAATTTTCAGGTTGCGGATAGACCAATTTAAGTTCATGACCGGAGATTTGGCGGATGACCGAGTCTCCTTTAGGGCTGACACATATCCAGTCTATACCGGAGGGAAGTTCGATGGTCCCGTTTGTTTCTACCGCTATATAAATGTTTGCCTGCTTTAATGATTCAATAAGTTCATCATCCAGTTGAAGCGCCGGTTCGCCGCCGGTAAAAACAACAGCTATCTGCTCAGGATTGTTTGCCGGCCATTGTTCCTTGATTTTTTCCAATAATTGAGCTGAATTGTATTTTCCGCCATTGACACCATCTGTGCCGACAAAGTCCGTATCGCAAAACCGGCATACCGCATGCATTCTGTCTTGTTCTCTGCCATTCCATAGATTGCACCCTGCAAAACGACAGAAAACCATAGCTCTTCCGGCGTTCCTACCTTCTCCCTGAATTGTGTAATAAATCTCCTTTACTGAATATGCCATTTTGAACTTTTTATTTGTCGGATATGTAGTAAATTATCAGTATGAATAAATGACAAAGTTCGACAATTCTTCCACATCGTCGCAATACAACCTTTTATAAAAAGTATTTGTTCAAATGTAAAATGAATATTAAGATAAATGGTTAAATTTATTCCTTACGTAAAATAATATGTTTGTTTTATTTAATAAATAATATTTAGTAATTTAATTATTTATAAATATAATTATTTTTATATATACTTTTAGGTAATATGAATTATAGTAAAGGTGATAAAGTCCTATATCTCCCTACCTCAGAAAGTGCTGTGGTCACAAAGGTTGTAGGAACTGAATTGGTGTATATAAGGATGGATAAAGATAAGGAGGAAATTCCGGCTTTTTGTGACGATGTGATTCCTGTCCTGGAAGACAATCGGATAAAGGATAAACCTGATACGGTACAGCATGTCGCAGAAGTATTTTATAGAGATGAACTCAAAGAAGGTGTTTACCTTATTGTACAGTACAAAATGGGTCAATTGAATGATGAATCAATGTTGCCTGTTTTTTTGTACAATCATTCCAACAGGATTGTAAATTTTGACCTGAATTATTATACAAATATTGATCCGGCTCAACAGATTAAAGGGAAGTTGCAGTCGGGAGGTGTTGACCTGATATTGCATATTTCATTCAGAGCCCTTGAAATGCAGCCGACATTTGAATTTGACTGGTCGTTTGAAAATATACCATCCAAATTATTTACTTATGATTTAGTTATCCGACCGGGAGCATTTTTTAAAAAATATGGCAGTATTGCAGTTGTAAATTCATTTGGGAGCATGTATTTCCTTCAACCCAATACAAAGACCCAGAAAAAAGGAAGCTCACTTGCTGATTATACCCGTTCAGAAAGAATTAAGACGCCTCAGTATCTTAAGAGTCATAATGAAGATACTCCGTCGCGGTTGATCCGGGAAAAGGCAGAGTTCAATCCGGTACTGGATCTGCATATTGAGAAAATTCATCCTAATCCGAACTCTCTTCGTAAAGGAGAGATTATTCAATTTCAGTTAAAGAAGTTTGATCAATTTATTGAAAAAGCTATCCGCCTCAAGGTAAACCAGATTTTTATCATCCATGGGGTGGGTAATGGTAAGCTGAAAGATGAGATAGCCACTAAATTGATTCAGCATCATAAAGTGAATACCTTTAAAAACGAATTCAATCCTTCCTTCGGATTTGGCGCAACAGAGGTTTGGCTATATTAAATTGATTATTTTCGGGTAAATATGCCATCTATCCAAATTGTCAGAAAGTAGGAAAATAGGCATCTTTAATGTGTTTCAGGGTATATCCCCCGTCTGCATTTAGTAAAATCCCTATGATATCAATACGGATAGCCCACTCATGACCAATTTCTATTGCATATTGATTACCGGCATCCAGAAGCAGGGCGAATTTTTTATCATCTACAAATGAATCCGGCGAGCCAAAGTAGTCGTAACTTCTAGTCTTGACCTCATAAATTACAAGTATATCGTCCTCTTTTCCAATAATGTCTATTTCTGCCTTTTTCCATCTCCAGTTTTGTGCAAGAATACTGATTCCTGATTGCTTTAAATGTTCCAAAGCAATCTCTTCACCTTGCTTCCCGATAGAATGATTATCTGTCATAGTTCAAAATGTTAAAGTCCTAAAATTAACATTTACCGGACAATATACCAAAAGCCGGAAGCGTCTTAAAATGGAATTATTTACAAATAGTTATTTGGACTTTTACTAAAGATTTCATTGTCTTAAATCGTTTTATTTTAATTTCATGGTTTGCCCGGATGATTTGATTCCGGGTTTTTTTATATATTTTATAGCATAAAACAAGTATTATGGGGATTAGAAAAGCAAATTCAGCTCTTTCTTATCAAGGATAATAACACATTACCCCTTTCTATCTAACACATTGTAATAATATTTAATTATTAAAGTTTTTGAACTTATAACCAAAAGATAATCAAATTAATATGAATAATTAAATACTTATATAAATTTTTTTTAAATTGTTGGTTGTTAATGGTTCATGATTTTATATGAATTTTCTAATAATATTCAAACTGTAATTCCTTGTGGATTGACCCTACAGTCGCAACTGAAGGTGCTTCGGTATTCCCAAAATCCGGGAATTCAAATTAGAGAAAGCCCATCAAACGGCGAGGCCAACAAACAGCGTAGTTATCTAACTACCTGGTACAGACATTCTCTAACCGAATTTCTGAATTAAATTGTTACCCATATACTTCAGGTAATTATTTATTTTGGTCGAACGGGATATTATTTAACAGGATAACCTTACTGAATTATCGAAAATTAAATTTTCTGTTCTATCTTTGACTTTTATCATTCCATAAATGGATCTCCGTAGTTATCGACAACAATATAATAAAGGTGAACTGGACAGGGATAGTTTGGAAGCTAGTCCTTTTGATCAGTTTGAAAAATTATTTACTCAGGCAAAGCAAGCAGGTGTCACCGAGCCAAATGCCATGACATTGGCCACAGCAGACCAACGTTATGGTGCTGATGCCCGGATTGTTTTATTAAAAGAAGTCCTGGGAGAGAAGTTTATTTTCTTTACAAATTACCTTTCCGCAAAAGGCAGGCAATTGGCTGCATGTCCTCATGCTTCACTGCTTTTCTGGTGGCCTCCCTTAGAGACCCAGATCAGAATCAGAGGCGACGTGAGGCAAACCGATTCTTTTGAATCAGATAGTTACTTTAATGTCAGACCTCATGACAGCAGGGCAGGAGCTATTGCATCACATCAAAGCCAGATTGTCGAGAACTATGACCAATTGATTGCCAGATTTGAAGAATTAAAAGCTATGAAAAATGAGGAGCTTATCCGACCGAAACATTGGGGAGGATATGAATTGGCTCCGATTGAGTTTGAATTCTGGCAGGGCAGACCCAATCGTATGCACGACCGGTTTTTGTATCAATGGGACGGAGGAAAATGGGTAATTAACAGGCTTAGCCCATGATTTTTGAACTAAATTATTTGCTTTGAAAATCAATGTATTAACTTCTCGTGTTCCATATCCCCTGGAAAAAGGTGATAAGTTGAGGCTTTACCATCAGATTAAGTTGCTCGCACTTCACCATGAGGTTCATCTGTTTTGCATCTCTGATGGAAATACTACAGATGCTGACTTGAACCATCTTTACACATTCTGTAAGTCAATAAAACTTTATCCGATAAATAAAATAAATCGCCTATGGATGGTATTCACAGGTATTTTTTTTGGTCTGCCATTCCATGTCGGTTATTTTTACAAACATAGTCTCAAAGGTAGCATTCAAAATGACCTGAAAGCCAATAACCCGGATCTGGTATATTGCCAATTGGTTAGGGTCGTTCCTTATTTAAAAGGCTTTATGGGGCGTATATGGCTTGACTTTATGGACTCATTCTCAGCTAATCTTAAGAAGAGATTTTATTTTGCTCCCTGGTGGGAGAAGATCTGGTTGAAGTGGGAAATAAAAAGAATGGTTGAAACAGAGCAGAGAGCTTTTAAAATTGCCGGACATTATTCTATTATCTCCGATCAGGATAAGAAGGACATAGATCCAAAAAATGAACACAATATCTTTGTCTTGCCAAATGGCGTTGATCTTGAATATTTTCACCCAAATGAATATCATGACGAATTGTATGATATATGTTTCACCGGTAATTTGGGCTATCATCCCAATATCAAAGCCGCTAATTATCTGATTAAACGAATCGGGAAGAAACTGGAACAAGACATAACGATACGTATCACGGGAGCGAGGCCCGGCCGGGCATTGAAGCGTATGTCCAACACAAGATACGTTATTGAAGGATGGATTGATGACATTAGAGAAGTGTACTGGACCGGGAAGATATTTGTAGCTCCTTTGTTTACAGGCAGCGGACAGCAAAACAAGATTTTGGAGGCAATGGCATGCGGCTTACCTGTGGTTACAACCTCCCTTGTTAATAATGCCATAGGCGCAATTCCGGGAAAAGAAATTTTTATCGCCGACAATCTGAAAACATTTTTAAAAATCATCGACGATTTATTGGACGATGAAGACATGCGAAAGCAGACCTCTTATAATGCACGTGAATTTGTTGAGAACAAATTTAATTGGTCGCTAATCGGGGAGAGTATGGAACGGTTTCTGTTGAAAATAAAGACTCCTTTGAGTGATTAAAAATGGTTATTTCCCGTATTTTTTCTTTAAAAAAGTATTTGCAGGTTAAGCCGGATCATTAAATTGTGCATTATCCTGATTGCTCTAACGGAGTATTTTTAGTCGTCGATATACTCTCCTTATCTTTAAATGTAAATAACATTACAATAGCCACTTTACAATTTGTATCTTTGCACCTCAAATTGAAAATAGATGTTAGATAATATAGCGGATGCGATTGAGGCCATTAAGAGAGGTGAATTAGTAATAGTAGTAGATGATGAGGATCGTGAAAATGAGGGTGATTTCGTCTGTGCAGCTGAATTGATTACTCCTGAGAAAGTTAATTTTATGGCGACGGTGGGAAGAGGGTTGATATGTGCCCCATTGGAAGCGGATCGCGTAGAAGCTTTGGGTTTGGAAATGATGGTCAACAGGAATACGGCGATGCACGAGACTGCATTTACTGTATCTATAGATTTGATAGGCCATGGGTGTACGACCGGTATCAGTGCCTATGATAGAGCAACGGGAATTAAGGCACTGACAGATCCGAAAATAACTCGTGATGATTATGCCAAACCGGGACACATATTCCCATTGAAAGCCAAGAATGGCGGCGTCCTTAGAAGGACAGGCCATACAGAAGCGGCTGTTGATCTGGCTAAATTGGCAGGACTTTATCCAGCCGGGGTTTTAGTCGAAATCCTGAATGAGGACGGCACTATGGCAAGACTTCCTCAATTGTTGAAAATAGCGGAAAAACATAACCTTAAAATAATTTCTATCAATGACCTGGTCGCATATAGATTGCGTAATGAACAATTGATACGGAAAGAATTTGAAGGTGACATGGATTCGCCTTATGGCCCTCTGAAAGTTCACTTATATCGCCAGGTGAACAGTGATGATATCCATATTGCCATTCAATATGGAGAATGGAAAGAAGATGAAATCGTCCCTGTGCGCGTTTTCAGTGATAATAATGTTCATGAAACAGTTGCCTTTCTGTTTAAAGGCTGGATGAAGCAGGTGCAAAACGTGATGAATTATTTTAAGGAACAGGGAAAGGGTATGATCTTATTTATGCGACAATCAGAAAGATCCATTGACCTCCTTGAATCTGTGGTGAATTTATCCAAAAATATCGAATCTGAGCAGCGTTCCGAGCAGAGAGATTTAGGTATAGGTGCACAGATTATCCGCGACATGGACATTTCCAAAATGGATCTGGTGACAAGTTCAAAAAAACGTCGAGTAGGTATATTGGGCTATGGTATTGAAATTGCTACCACAACTGCTATTGATGAACTTTGACTCAGGAGATAAGTTTAACTTACCTGTTTAATAGACAGGCTTATTCTCTTGCGATCTTTGTCGATCCCGATAATTCTGACCATAACACCCTGGTCAAGGGATAACACTTCGGCAGGATCTTTGATATATTTATTGGCTATTTCAGAGATATGTACCATACCGCCTTCTTTTATGCCTATGTCGATAAATGCACCAAAATTTGTAAGATTGGTCACTTTTCCGGGTATAATCATGCCTTCATATAATTCATCGATGGACTCAATAGGAGCAAAATTAAATTCTGTTGCTTCCTTTCTGGGATCAAGTCCGGGTTTCTTTAATTCAGAAATTATATCCATCAGAGTTAATTCGCCATTCTCCTCATCCTGGTATGGTCTGGTGTCTAGTCCATCTAAAATTGGATTACCGATCAGTTGTTCTGTCATAATGCCAAGATCCTTTGCCATCCGATAGACTATTTTATAAGATTCAGGGTGGACGCCACTTTTATCCAGGACATTGGTCCCATCCTTGATTCTTAAAAATCCTGCAGCCTGCTGGTAGGCTTTGGCTCCGAGGCGAGGTACCTTTAATAATTCGTCTCTGGATTTATATACACCGGTTTTTCTCCTGTAATCTACTATATTTTGCGCCAAGGCAGGTCCGATACCGCTGACATAAGACAGAAGTGTATGGTCGGCAGTATTCAGATTGACACCAACTGCATTAACACATGATTCGACAGTCTGGTCTAGTTTTTCTTTTAATTTAACCTGATTTACATCGTGTTGATATTGACCTATACCGATACTTTTCGGGTCTATTTTTATTAACTCTGCCAGAGGATCCATTAGTCTTCTGCCAATAGAAACGGCACTCCTGAAAGTCAGGTCAAGGTCCGGGAATTCCTGTCTGGCAGCTTCTGATGCTGAATACACGGAAGCGCCATCTTCATTAACCATGAAAATAGGTAAGTCGAGTTGCATTTCCCTGAAAAATTTTTCAGTTTCCTTACTTGCCGTTCCATTCCCGATAGCAATAACTTCAAAGCCGTATTTTGTCAGTAAAGCTGAAATTGTTTCATGGGATGATTTTAATTTTGATGAATCATGGACATAAATGACGGCCGTCTCCAGCAATGATCCGTCTGCGTCTATCATGGCTAACTTGCAGCCTGTCCTGTAGCCAGGATCTATAGCCAAAATTTTCTTATTTCCAAGTGGGCTTGCCAGCAGTAATTGTTTTAAATTTTTTGCAAATACCTCGATTGCTTCCTTGTCGGCATTCGTTTTCAATTTATTTAAAAACTCATTTTCAAGTACTGGTTTAATGAGCCTCTTATAGCTGTCCTGAATGGCAAGTTTTACGTGTTCCGAAGCTTCAGAATTATTTTTTATATATTTCCTTTCTATTTTAAAAATTGCATCATCCAAGGAAGGTTCAATACTTAGGCGGAGGTATCCTTCTTCTGAACCTCTGTTTATTGCAAGAAAACGGTGTCCTGCTATTTTTTTGACCTGTTCGCTAAAAGCAAAATAGTCTTTATATTTGACTGCTTCCTCAACCTTATTTTTGATTACTTTAGTACTGATGATGCCTTTATTTTGGAAGGTCATTCGAAGGCTTTCTTTAAGAGCTACATCATCTGAAATGATTTCGCAAATAATATCTCTCGCTCCCTGCAGGGCACTTTCCACATCAGGGACATCCTTTTTGATATATTTGGATGCCTCTGTAATAATTGTAAAATATCGTTGACTAAGGATTAGTCGTGCCAATGGCTCCAGGCCTCTTTCTCTTGCTATGTCAGCTCTGGTTTTTTTTCTGGATTTGAAAGGGGCGTAAAGGTCTTCCAAAATTTGGATATTATCACTTTGTTTAATTCTACCGATAATATCCTGATTTTGAATTCCTTTTTCTGCTAAACTGGTTAAAATAAAGGTTCGCCTGTCTTCAAGGTGAGTCAAATCTTTGAACCTATCCCTGATGGCTTCAATTTTAACTTCATCTAAACCGCCGGTTTTGTCTTTTCTGTACCGTGCAATAAAAGGGATGGTTGCTCCATTTTCCAATAAATCAAGCACATTTTTAATGTATTTTGGTGCAATCTGAAGTGAATAGCTCAATCTTTCAATCATCAATAAAGGTTGTAACAAGTGTGTTTTTCAGTTAAATAAACCCATTTCGTTAATAATGGCTAAAATGTAGATAGTTTACAAAACAGTAAGCTATTATAAATATTCCTTAGAATAAATGATATCAGAAAGTAGGACACAAAAGGTCATCATTGATATACAGCCCGAAATAGGATAGTGTAATTTCTAAGGAACCTTGGTTACGGCTATATTGTGCAATACCCGGGAAACCGATGTCGTAACTTACGCCTACCTGCCAATTGTTGTATTCCAGACCCAACAAAAAACCTGCTGAATCAAAATTGTATTTATTGTGAACACCGGCACCTCTGGCAAAAACGCCGGTATGGATAGACCAAAAATAAACATCTGTTTTAAGGGTTAGACCGACGGTAGCCATATCGAAGGCTCCTTGTTTCTGATACATTCCTTTGGGAAAGAGTGACATAAAGTCATCCAGGATAATCCGACCACCTGCATGGACCGTATATTTCATTGGAAGTCTGAAAGAGGGCGTGTTTTCTTCTGCATCAGGATCTCTTTTGTAAAAAGATGCTTCAGGTCTCGAAAGGTGGGCGACGGCAACTCCCACGTTAAATCCGTGTTGATTGACCTGATAATTTGAGTAATTGACTCCAATGCCCTGATCAAAAAAGGCAAAATTGTTTTCAGCTAAGTTCTCAGCAGTAGGTTGGGTATAACCGTCTTCTCCATTGAATTGATCTTCAAAGGTAACATTTGTAAAGTTGCTGTTCCTTTGATTTAGACTAAGATAAAGACCTCCGGAGATAAACTGATTCGGACCGAGAGCTTTGTGGTATGAGCCGGCTAACCCCATTTCCGTATTTCCGTAACTCAGAATTCCTACCTTATCATGTGCAAAATAAATGCCGGCAGAGGCTATATCATGGACTTTCTGGCTTTTCAGACCGAGGTTAAAATTGAGATCTACGTTGCCTTGAAATACGCTGTATGGATTTTCAAAATTATGAGCCCATTGATTTCGGTAAGCTAAATTGATCCTGTAATTCCCCTCGAAATTTCCTGTCAACGAAGGATCTAAAGTAATCGGAGAACCATAAAACTGAGTCAGATATCTCTCCTGACCGGAAAGATTTGATAAATTAAATATAATAAAAAATACAAATATGTATCTCACTAATTAGAATTTTAATAGAATATGAGTGCAAAACTAATCACAACCCATAAGTTAACGAAGGAAATCGTATTAAATTATTCATGGAAGGTGTATAAATTCATTTAGCTTCTAAATTGTATGTTCAATTTTTTAAAATTGTTTCAAAGATTTAAAAATCTAATCGATATCGTTACGTTATTGGTCAATTAAATATTAAAATCTGATGTTTTTAGATTAAGTGCCGTTATAATTGGAATATCTTTATATATAAAATAATATAATTTTTATAATCTTTGTTCAAACATTGGTATAAATGAAGATTTTGGCTTTTATTCTGGGATTTTTGGTTGCTTTTATCAATTGTAATGGTCAAGTTGAAATTAGCGACACAATGATCGGAAATGCCCGAATAGCGACAATTACCAGGATTAAAGCAGGAGAGAAGGTGCCGAAGATTGATGGCGCAGGGGATGAAAGAATATGGGATGAAGCAATTTTTTTTAAGGGTTTTACTTTAATGGAGAATAGGCCGGGTGAGCCTTGCTCCAAAGAAACCCAATTTAAGTTGCTGTATGATGATAATGCTATCTATATATATGCTGAGATGGAAGATTCACCCGGCAATATTTTGAAAGAGCTGGCGCAACGGGATAATTATAATAATACGGATTATATCGAATTTGTTTTTGATCCGTATGCTTCCGGAACCATTGGATATGGTTTTGGTGTGACGCCACGTAATTTACAAAGGGATGTAAAATATATAGGACATGAAGAAGATGAATCCTGGGATGCTATCTGGGACAGTTCTGTACGTCTGACTGATGATGGCTGGCAGGCAGAAATTAGAATTCCCTTTTCACAACTTCGTTTTCCGGAGGATGGTACAAAAAACTGGAGATTCAATGTTTTCAGGCAGATGATGAAATCAAGAGAATTATCCGCTTGGCAAGCAGTAAATCCGGCAATAAGCGGCGTATTAAATCAAAGCGGGTATTTGTCCGGAATAGCGGATGTCAAGGCTCCACTGAGATTGTCATTGTTTCCTTATCTTGCCGGCTACTATGGACCTAAAGCCAGCAAGAAATTTAGGATGTCGGGCGGCCTTGACCTGAAGTATGGTCTGAATGATGCATATACACTGGATTTGACATTGGTTCCTGATTTTGGTCAGGTTTCATTTGATGATAATATTTATAATTTAGGACCTTTTGAAGTTCAATATGAAGAAAGGAGACCTTTTTTTACCGAAGGCCTTGAGTTGTTTTCCAGGGCGGAGTTATTTTATTCCCGCAGAATAGGTGCTCAAAATAGTTATTTTGATGAAAATGAAGTTCCTGCGGGGAAGGTGGTGGAAGATTATCCGAAAAAGAACAAGTTGATAAATGCGTTCAAACTTACAGGTAGAGGGAAGAATGGGTTGGCTGTTGGTGTTTTTAATGCAACTGAAGGAAAAGGTTATGCAAAATTATTAGATACTTTATCCGGACAACATGAAAGGTTGCTGATCAATCCTTTGTCCAATTACAACATTATTGTATTGGACCAAAATCTAAAAAATAATTCCTATATTTCTATTATTAATACCAATGTGGCAAGGCAGGGATCTTTCCGTGATGCCAATGTTATCGGTACTGATCTTAATATCAGAAATAAGAATCAAACTTATTATATCCAGGCAAATGGAGCCTTATCACTTGTTAGGGATAGAGGTGATCATTCAGTCGGTTATAAGTATTATATTGATCTGGGAAAAAATTCCGGAAACTGGACCTATTCATTGGAGCATGAGGAAGTTTCAAAAAAATTTGACCCCAGGGATTTAGGGTTTTTAAGTGAGTTTAATTTCAGGAAGACAGAGTTAAAAGGAGGATATTCAACGTATATTCCCAGAGGCATTCGGAATAAATCTACCACTAGTCTGGAGCTGGAGTATATCCGGATAATAAATCCTGACCGGTTTGCAAATTTTAGTATAGAATTAGAGTATTTTTTTCTTGAGAGAAATTTCAATGCAATAAATATCGATGTGAAAACTGAACCTGTAGTGACTTATGATTATTTTGAACCCCGTACACCTGATTTTTCCCGATACTACCTTTATCCTAAGAATTTTACTATATCAGGATTTATATCGACAGATTATCGAAAGGCTGTTGCTTTGGATATGAATTATTTGTGGGAGAAGTGGGATGAACCCGGACGAAAAAAGCATGAAGTAATGGCCAATCCGAGGTTTAGATTGAATGATTATTTTTCCGTTAAATGTGAGGTGGGTTATACAAGATGGCAGAATGATGTCGGTTATGCTTTTACTGAAAAGGTAGGGGATAATGGTTTGCAACCAGGGGATATAATATTTAGCAACAGGGATATCAAGACAATCGAATTGGGTCTTAATCCTGCTTTGTTGATTAATCCTAATTTAAGCATCAGTGCTCGTGTAAGAAATTATTGGTCTAAGATACATAACGAATCTTTCCATTTGTTGCAGCAGAATGGTCATCTGGCAGAACAAGTTGTTTCAACTGATAATGTGCCGGAATTTCTGGTAGTTCAATTTACAAATTTTGAGGCGAGAGCAACCTGGCGATTTGCCGGGGGCAGTGATTTGATTCTTGCATGGGATAGCGGATATAATGATGTTGTTAGGAATGATTCTGCATACAGGGATGTTTTTAATAGGTTCGGGGATAAGATTCGGAATAACCTATTTTCGGTGAGGATAAATTATTTTCTTGATTATGAGAGGATATTTGTCAAGGGTCGGGAAGGGTGAGCTGAGGTAGATTTTTTGGTATTGACCTTTTTTGTCGAGCTTTTTGTTTTATTTTTTAATAAATATACATAATTTTTATCTAAAATATTTTCCCTTGTGAAACAACCTTACCCAATTTTTGACATATCTTTATTTTTTGTAATATATTTGGATAAATATGATTTAAGCCCCAGATTGTCAGGATTTTCCAGTTTTGGGTCAGCAGTTAAAATTTTAAGGGCTGATTCATTTGCAAGTTTAAATAAATCCTGATGTAATGAAATGCTTGCCAGTTTAAATTCAGGTCCGCCACTCTGTCTGACGCCCTCAATGCTTCCAGGTCCTCGCAGTTGCATATCTACTTCAGCTATAGTAAAGCCATTGTCAGTTTCTACCATTGTTTTTATTCTTGTACGTGCATCTTGCGAGAGTTTATATCCGGTCATCAGGACACAGAAAGACTGTTCTGCACCTCGCCCGACCCGGCCTCTCAACTGATGTAACTGAGATAATCCAAATCTGTCTGCACTTTCAATAATCATTACCGATGCATTGGGAATATCTACTCCGACTTCAATTACCGTAGTGGCTACCAAAATATTGGATTGGAATTGAATAAATCGGTTCATTTCAGATTCTTTGTCCTTGGGATTCATTTTGCCATGCACTACGGAAATCTGGTATTTAGGAGGCGGAAAGGCACGAAATATCCGGTCATAGCCCATCTGCAGGTTCTCCAGATCCATATCTTTGCTTTCCTCAATGAGGGGATAAACGACAAACACTTGTCGTCCGGCATCTAATTCATGTTTCATCAGAGCCTCCATTTCAGTACGTTTCAATTCATGAAAATGAAGCGTTTTGATTGGTTTTCTTCCGGGAGGTAATTGGTCGATAATACTTACATCAAGGTCCCCATATACTGACATTGCCAAAGTGCGTGGTATGGGAGTGGCAGTCATTACGATAACATGTGGAGGCAGGGGAGTGGCTTTTGACCATAATGCGGCCCTTTGTTCTACACCAAACCTGTGTTGTTCGTCTATAATGACCAATCCTAATTGATGAAATTTGACGGCAGGTTCGATTAGTGCATGTGTTCCTATCAAGATTTGAATTTCATTGGATTGTAATCCCGATAAAATTTCTTCCCTTTCCTTTTTCTTACTTGTGCCTGTAAGTAAGGCTGCTTTAATATTTAAGCCCTGAATTAATTTAGAAATATTTTTATAATGTTGTTGGGCTAAAATTTCAAGTGGTGCCATGATACATGTCTGGAACCCATTGTCACAAGCAATTAGTGCAGACATCAGTGCCACAATTGTCTTCCCGCTTCCAACATCTCCCTGAAGCAACCTATTTAGTTGAAATCCGGAACCCATGTCATTTCTAATTTCTCTGATTACCCGCTTTTGAGCTTCGGTTAATTGAAATGGAAGTTTGTGATGATAAAACTCATTGAATAGCGGGCCTATTTTAGAGAAATTGTAGCCCTTGATATTATTTTTACGATAAATTTTCTGAGCGATCAGTGAACATTGATTAATAAAAAATTCTTCAAAAATTAATCTCCTTTTCGCTATTTCAGCTGATTTCTGATTTTGGGGGAAATGCATTTGTTTTATACTTCCGAATCTGGAAGGCAAATTAAGATCTTTCATCAACCAATTCGGTATCATTTCCGGAAAATCATAACTACTTAATTCATTGAGCCAACCAAATAAGAGATCCCGTCTGAACTTCATAGTTAACCCACTTCTGTTAAGTGCTTCGGTATTCGGGTAAATAGGCAGCAAAAAATCACGGGTATCATTTATTCCCGGTTTTTCTATTTCGGGATGAGGGATATTTAATCTGCCATTGAAGTTGTTGATTTTTCCATAAAAAAGAAATTCTTTTCCTTTTTCAATAATTTGCCCGATGTATCTAATTCCCTGAAACCATACCAGTTCCATTATACCTGTTTGGTCTGAAACTTTGACTACCAGCCTTTGTTTTCTACCATCGACCAATTCAATATGAATTATAGTGGCCTTAATCAGTACCCATTCATCATTAATTGTTATATTTCTTATAGGCGTTATGGTTGTTTTATCAATATATCGTATAGGATATACCTGAATTAATTCTCCAATAGTCTTTGTATGAAAAGCTTTAAAAAGTAATTCCGCCCTTCTTGGTCCTATGCCTTTTACATATTCTAACGGGTGGTTAAGGTCAAGCAAAATAAAGAAGGATTTTGATGAAAAAATACATACAATTAATCAAAACTCTTTGAAATTGAACCTAATCGGATAATTCATATCAATAATCAAGGCAGAATAATGAATAATTGTAAAGAAAAATACAAAACAAATATACAAAATAAATCTATTCATCTTTCTATTAACAATAAAATTAATTATATGAAATTCTTTGATTATAAATATTTTATCTAAAAGTGAAATGAATTATTTGGTTACATGTAGCAAAATTTATTAGCTTTGCCACTCAAAAAAAATAGAATGTCATATCTTTTTACTTCCGAATCAGTATCTGAAGGACATCCCGATAAGGTAGCTGATCAAATTTCAGATGCACTCATTGATTATTTCCTTGCCTATGATAAAGATAGTAAGGTCGCATGTGAAACATTGGTAACCACCGGTCAGGTCATTTTAGCCGGTGAAGTCAAATCTTCCGCCTACCTTGATGTTCAGGAAATTGCAAGAGAGGTAATCAAAAAGATTGGTTATAACAAGAGTGAATACTTTTTTGATGCAAACTCATGTGGTGTATTATCTGCCATCCACGAACAGTCACCTGATATAAATCAGGGAGTAGAACGTACAAACCCTGAGGATCAGGGTGCAGGAGATCAAGGTATGATGTTTGGTTATGCCACAAATGAAACTGCCAATTACATGCCATTGGCTTTAGATTTGGCACATAAATTACTCGAAGAATTGGCAGTATTGAGAAGGGAGGACAAGGATATTACATACCTGAGGCCTGATGCAAAAAGTCAAGTGACTATAGAATATGACGACGATAATAAGCCTTTGAGGATAGAGACCATAGTTATTTCTACCCAGCACGATGATTTTGATGCTGATGATGCACGTATGGCGACAAAAATCAGGGAAGATATGATTAATATCCTGATTCCACGTGTGAAAAGTCAATTGGATGCTGAGACTCAGTCACTCTTTAATGATGATATAATTTATCACATAAATCCGACCGGTAAGTTTGTAATTGGCGGTCCTCATGGAGATACCGGACTGACAGGCAGAAAAATTATCGTTGATACCTATGGAGGTAAAGGAGCTCACGGTGGAGGTGCATTTTCCGGAAAAGATCCTTCTAAGGTAGATAGAAGTGCAGCATATGCAACCCGCCATATTGCAAAAAATATGGTTGCTGCCGGACTATGTGATGAGGTGCTGGTCCAGGTATCCTATGCTATCGGTGTGGCAAAACCATGCGGATTATATGTAAATACTTATGGTACATCAAAAGTAAATATGTCTGATGGCGAAATTGCCAGAAAAATTGAGGAGATCTTTGATTTGAGACCTTATGCTATAGAGCAAAGACTCAAATTGCGCAATCCCATATATAGTGAAACTGCTTCTTATGGACATATGGGCAGGGAAGCAAAAACGGTTAAGAAAACCTTTAACAAGGGTAAAAGCAATGAAAAAACTGTCGAGGTTGAATTGTTTACCTGGGAGAAACTTGATTTTATACCAATTATAAAGTCTTCTTTTGGATTATAATCAATAAGTTTAATTTAAATAAAATAGCATCTGTCTGATTAGATAATTCAGGTAGATGCATTTTTTTTCACTACTATTTTGATCAAGCATATTGCAAATATTGTTCGAGATTTGAAGGTTAAAACCCTCACTATTAACCTTTTAACAAAGGATGAAGATGGTAGGGACATTTATGTAACTGGGACGTTTAATGACTGGAACCCTCAAGATGAACGCTTTAAGATGAAGCATATAAAAGAGGGAAGGTATAAATTAAAAGTAAAGATAACGGATGATTTTAGTTTCCCTGTATCGTATAAATATACAAAAGGCGGGTGGGGTAATGAAGAAGTAACTGCCAAAGGAAATAAGTCAAAAAACAGAACAATTCCCTCTGTAAGGAGGAGTGTAACTGACAGGGTTCCTCGATTTTTATTCGCAAACAAACTGGCTGATTTCAGATATCGGCCAATAATCGAAAAATTTGATAAGTTCCCTTTGCCATATCTTGGAGTTGTGAGGACTGTGCGTGTAATGTTGCCCTATAATTATTACAAAGATGCACAAAAGCATTATAAGGTATTGTATCTTCAGGATGGTCAGAATTTATGGGATTCAACGGCGCCCTTTGGCAATTGGGACCTTGAACAAAAAATGACTCAATTGTCTATAGCTGGAAAGACGGACGTGATTATAGTTGCGATTGATCACGGTGGAGTGGATCGGATAAGAGAATATACTCCTATCAGTGGAACTAGGGTAGGAAGAGGTGATGGTCAAAAATATTTAAGTGATGTGGCTAAATCCATAAAGCCTTTCATTGATAATAGATACAGGACTTTGCGTGGTCGCGAATATACCGGTCTGGGCGGGAGTTCAATGGGAGGATTGATTACATTATATGGAGGAATATTATTTCCTGATGTATTCGGCAAATTGATGATATTCAGTCCCTCACTCTGGTTAATAAGGGATGCGCAAATAGAAATCCCGAGATTTTATACTCCCTTCCCAACCAAGGTTTACATCTATGCCGGAGGTAAGGAAAGTGTTACCATGATTCCAAATATGAAGGAATTAAAAAATGTTCTGGAAGAACAGCATTTTTTGGACAAATTAGTCGAAGTAAAATTGACAATTGATCCGAAAGGCCGGCATAATGAAGAGAAGTGGGGTAAAGAAATTACTGCGGCTATTATTTGGTTGTTTTACAATAAATAGATTTTGACACTATCCCAAAAACTGTGTAAGTGGAAAAATCATAGTCCGGATTTACAGTTTTATTCTATCGCCAAATATAAGGCTAAATTGGTTTAAAATCATTCCCCAGTTTCTTATAGGTTGCGTCCATTT
>JAGFJA010000079.1 GCA_024103005.1 Saprospiraceae bacterium | reverse complement strand
TATTTCTTGATGTCAGTCGTCAACTCGCCGTCAAACTCAGGATTCTCTGCGAGGAAGGCAACGATGTACAGGTCCACGACAGGACGATATGGCTCCATGATATCATCAGCCAGGCAAAAAGCATTGTACTTATTCCTGTGATGGATGCCCAAGGCCGGCAGGCATCCACTGGACACCAAATTGCGGGCTATTACAGCTCGTAGCAAAGCATAACCATAGTTAAAAAGAGCATTGGCGCCACCTTCATCCCGGCCCCGGTTGATGCTGTAAGGAATAGTTAGGATTGATTGCCAATAGATCGCCGCTGCCCTACCCTCATAGTTTTCAGGATCTCCACTGCCAATCTTCGATATCATCCGCTCAATTGTTGGAGATGGCGATCCAAGCCGTTTCAATACCTTGGCCTGGTTGGCTAATTTTGCTTCAATGGTCTGCTTCCAAAGCTGCTTTTTCAACGGTTCGGACGCTGCCAGCTGATATCGGAGTCTTTCGGTATAGGTGTCGTTGTTGGCAAAGGGAAGACTCATCGATACCGGCAGATGATCCGGGCCACACCAGAGTATCACGGCATTGTTTTCCTGCAATGACGTTACCGTAGTCTGTGTGATGGTAATCCGGGGATGATCTGCTATGACCATGCCGATATCCTCTATCGGAACAGTCTTTTCAGCATCTTCACCCGGCTTCCTCACACAAAGTTGCTTGTGTCTGACGGATACATATGCCGGATTACCGAAATAAAGGGTTCGCTTAATCATGATGAAGGTAGCTGCATTCCCTTATATGCAAAAACCTTGCCAAACTATTAATTACCTAATTTTCTCCCACTGAAACAATATCACCCAGATGATTAACTCTTACTTTTACAATATTATTCAAATAAGGTAAACTTTTTATACTCTTATATGCAATATTTTTAAGTTCATTATTGTCGTTTATTGTTGACTCTAAATGATGCCGGAAAACATAATCTCTAACGCAAGAATTCCCATAAACCAATTTTGAAACTTTTTGAACTCTAAATAAATTTGGGCTAATAGCCTTTTTATTTTTAGGATCTTTTAAATTTATTCCTTGAGGATCAAATCCAATATCTTCGTTCGGAAATACAAACAAATCATTTTGCTTTAGAGTAAATAAAAACTCCCACCCTAATTCACTATTTAATGTTTTATTGACAATAGGCAAATGGTTATTTACTCTCGAAACTGCCTCAAAGAAACTAATTATATCATCTTGTAAGTTTCCATTTTCATCCCGATAGACTGCCACATGATGATTATTTCCGGTACTGACATAGTCTGCAGGGATATTATTGCCATTTTCATCGACTAAAAACTGACCATGATGATCTTTTTTATAGTGAAGA
>JAGFJA010000069.1 GCA_024103005.1 Saprospiraceae bacterium | reverse complement strand
ATAACCATATGTTAGGGCTAAAACTTCCAACTGATCCACGTTGGGCCGATTTGACGGCCATATCAACAGAAGCAATTCTCACCGATCATGCCTATTGTGAACAAAAAGCAGCCTTATCAATGATTTCACTAATCCAGCAATATCCGGAAGAGCAAAATCTTGTTGAAGAATTGGCGCCGGTCGTAACGGAAGAATGGGGCCATTTCCGTAGCGTATTAGCCATGTTGAAAAAGAGGGGGTTGAGTCTGGGACCGCAAAGGCGCGATGAATATGTGAACCAGTTGAAAAAATTTGAAATACATGGTGGAAGCAGACAAAGTCAATTAATTGAAAAGTTACTCATTTGTGCATTGATTGAAGCTAGAAGTTGCGAACGGTTCAGGATACTTTCATTGCATCATCCCGACGAAGAGTTGCGCAATTTTTACCATAAATTCATGGTATCAGAGGCAGGCCACTACAGGATGTTTATCGACCTGGCATATTCTTATGGAGAAAAAGAAGCGGTAAAAACAAGGTGGCAGGAATATCTAAACCGCGAAGCTGAAATCATGCATGAACTTGAGTTGAGAGGCGACCGAGTACATTGAAAAAGTGTATGCCACCACTTTTAATATAC
The DNA here is from genome assembly GCA_024103005.1 of Saprospiraceae bacterium. Taxonomy (GTDB): domain Bacteria; phylum Bacteroidota; class Bacteroidia; order Chitinophagales; family Saprospiraceae; genus Parvibacillus. Next base: position 1,530 of record JAGFJA010000069.1, on the reverse strand, counting down.
ACGCACCGGGCATTATAATTTTCAGGGTAAAACCTTTTAAAACAGAGGTTTTGACAGGACTGGCATGTTCGTCACTGCAAAACACTAGACAGGACCATTAGGAAGAATTTCCTTAAAACAAAAGGATTAATTATCTTGCAAGATGTTGTGAAAAAAAGAAGGTATCATATAACATACTTAATCATCTTGTTTATCATAGTAACAGGCTCCCCGGGCTATTCAAAAGGGCCTGAACTAACAATACCTTTTCAGCTCATCAACAACTTCATCATCATAGACTTAAAAGTTAACGGTTCCCCCGGAATGAAATTTATCTACGATAGTGGATCAGAACACAGCCTTTTCTTTGAACGGGAATTAGCTCAAATATTCAAAATAAATATTGGACGATCGATAAAGATTTTTGGATCGGATCTATCTCGTCCTATTGATGCATCCATCGGCAAAATGGTAAATTTTGAAACTGCTGATAATCAAAATGTGCAGGCTGATATTATTATATTGGATGAAAATATATTTCAATTAGATAAATATTCCGGCCTGCCAATAAGCGGTATCATCGGAAACAGCTTTTTCAAGCATAAAGTACTTGAAATAGACTACGACAGATTGAAATTAAAGGTATTTACCCCTAATAATATTAACCCCAAAAAATTGGGTTATGCCGAAGTACAAACACGTTGGTTGAAAGGGAAACCATATATTAATCCCAAATTTTATTTTAGTAATTCGGGAATAAAAGAAGGTGAGATATTATTTGATTCCGGGGCATCTTTAGGACTGCTGTTATATAAGAATTTTCTGGATACAACCATGATACCTGACAAATTAATACCCGGCACAATTGGAATGGGCCTCGGTGGACCATTAGAGGGATACTTAGGAAGAATCCAAAAAATGGAAATCGGCTGGGCTGTTGAGGAAAATGTAATTACAAATTTCCAGCAAATAGACACTTTTACATTAAAAAACGATCAATCCGGCAAACAGGGAATCTTAGGAAATTCCATAATATCTAAATTCAATGTATTATTGGATTTTAACAACCAAAAACTATATCTTAAGAGAAATCGTTTTGGTAAGAAATCAGCCAGAATAGACCGCAGTGGACTATTTATTATTGCTTCAGGAGTAAATCTGAATGAATATACCGTAAAGGATGTTATCAGGAACTCGGCCGCCATGGAAGCCGGAATTCTGCCCGGTGACAAAATTTTACGCATCAATGGGTTTTCGTCAAAAAATTATAATCTGGGAACATTAAATGCCAAATTTTCAAAACCGGGCAAGAAAAAGGTTCGTTTAAAAATACTCAGGAATGGTAAGAAATTTAACATCTCCTTCCAACTACGAGATATAATATAAATGATATAATTATAACTTATTGTATATCTGCATTTTACTTTTTTCTGAAAAATAATTTTTGTATTATTTAATTAAACGCTTGTAAATTCAATCTAAGCTTTTATCTTTGCAGTCGCTTAAACGAAAGTAACATTGGTGGGATGGGTGAGTGGCTGAAACCAACAG
>JAGFJA010000025.1 GCA_024103005.1 Saprospiraceae bacterium | reverse complement strand
CCTGTATTGAAATACATATAATTGCCATCCAGAATAAATTGCGAGCCATTGTCGGACACCTTGCAGATACTGTCTATCTTCCACTCGACCTTTCTCTTCGTCAGGTTGTAAGCGATGATATCACTGCGCTCTAAGGAACCGTCCCACCCGTTGGTGGCATACCGCTCCCAGTGGAACATAGGTGTATTTATCAAGATAATTGTATCTAAAGTGTATGGATTTTGCCAGAACTTTAAATTCATAAAGTAGGGAGTGTAGCCTGCAATATCCCGCTCGGACAGGGTGTAGAGCTTTTCCCACCGGTTGCTGTTGCCTATCTCCGTCCTGATGAGGGTCGCACTGTCTTCTACTGCATAAGGATTATTACTCTTATTATATACTGAAGTATAGTAATAGTCGCCTATGATGGCAAAGTTATTGGTTTTATACTTCAGCTCGGATGGCTCTACGACATTCATTATTTCCTGTCCTGTCCTGATATCGAGCATGATATCAAAATAACGATACTTAAGGGCTATTACCCCTCTTTCCGGAAGAAACTGAATGTCGGTATAGTGATCCTCTGGCATCTTGTCCCAATACCACAACTCCTTGCCTGTGTCGCGATCCAATAGCCTTACATAAGCCTTATAGCTGCCAATAGCGAGGCTGTTGACTCCGATTACTCCATAGTCGGTAGCAAAGCACAGCTCACTGCAGCTGGTCGTGTCGGGGCCGTGCCCTTTCTGATACCAAAGGATGGGCATGACACCAAAGCTGTCCGCCGGATGGAAGACATGTTTGGTTGTGTCTTTATCGCAGTTTCGCCCTATGCAGGGGATCGGCATAGGCTCCTTGGTGCAGCCTATGCCGATCAGTGTGATCAGTCCGAATATGAATACTATACTTTTCACTTAAGCCCAAATATATAAAAAGTATGACTAAAATTAGCTATTTGTGGATGTAGTCTTTCCACTGACCACATCACTCCCACTTATCCGGCAGTTTCAGACAGTATGTACCTCAGTTGTCGCTGCAATACAGCAGCCGGTGTGTTCTGTCCACGGAGATTTTACCATGCATACCGAAGTCGGAAGTATTCCACATCATGCCCGGAGATCTCTCCTTGAACACTATTTTGCCGGTTTCTGCATTAAATACATACAAAGCTCCATGGTTGTTCGATACATAGATGTACCCGTCAAACAGGTCAAAGCCACTGCTTCCGAAGGAAGAATCAAATTTCTATAATAGTTAGAACAAATCAGAATATTACTCGAGAAAATTAGCTCTAAACTTTAAATTTTCCTTTGAAGATTTTTAAGTACAAGGTTTCAGAATGACAATGGTTGGTTTTTCTATATTGTATTGTTATATAATAATTTTTTAATGGATTTTGCTGCATGACCTGCTGTTGCATATTTAAAATAAAAAAGCTTATTTTATGGTAAGCGTAGAAAGATTCAGGTATCAGAATAGATTAGTAAGATAAATTCTTATGTTATATTCACTACATAATATTGGTTAGAAAATACATATCGCAATTTTGTGTAATGCTGTGAATATGCAGGCTATAACTAATAGACACCTTATATTTCTTTGTTCCCGGGCCTATTGTTCTGATATTCCGGAAATACAACTTTGTATTTTCTGTGATACCATACCGTTGAATTTTCTGACACCGCCGCTAGTGCCAATTATGGCCGGCTAGCCTAAAGCATTTATTGCTTTACAATTTTGAATGATTATTTGAATGAAGTGGACCTTCCCTTTATTCTTCTTCTAGGCTGCTATGATCCTTATTTTCTGATTCTGCCTGAATGCGCCAGTCAGTTGTGTTTTGATTGAGAAACTCATTTACTTCATCGATGTCATATTTATGTTCTATTTCACCGAATTCATTGATATGGATGTCTATATTTTTAAACTTTGGTCCGGGCTGTTTTTTCTTTCTGCTCATCGGAGATTATTTATTGTTGAAGTAATGTAAGCCTTTTGAAAGGCGGTCCAGCGTTTCTTCTTTTCCAAGTATTTCCATTACCGGAAATAATTCCGGACCCTTGGTAACTCCTGTCAGAGCGATACGAAGTGCAGGGAAAATAGCACCGTGGCTTATATTTTTTTGTGTGACAAAGTTTTCCACCGATGCTTCAATGTGATGGCTGTCGAATGTTTCTATGGATTGTATAGATTGGATCAGTTCACTAAAAAGTAGGGAAGAGGCTTCATTCCATTTTTTCAAAAATTTATCGGCGTCATATTGTGATGGAGCATGGAAGATATATGAGGATGATGTCACGAAATCGTTGATATTATTGACTCTTTCCTGAAACAGGCGAATGATGGAGATGAGTTTTTCTCTACCTGTAGAATATCCGGCATCAATAAATTGACTTTCCACCACATCTGCCAAATATGACGGATCACTTGCCATAATATACTGCTGATTAAACCAGCGCGCTTTATCTATATCAAATCTACTCCCTGATTTGCCTATTTTTTCTATAGAAAAACGACTTATCATTTCCTCCGGACTCATTACCTCCACATCATCTCCGGGACTCCATCCCAGCAAGGCAAGGAAGTTGATGACGGCTTCAGGAAGAAAACCTGCCTCTCTGAATCCGTCGAAATGTCCCAGCTCCGGATGATCCCATGTGAGAGGAAATACGGGAATGCCCAATTTGTCACCATCCCTTTTACTCAACTTGCCATTGCCGGAAGGCTTGAGTATTAAAGGTAAATGGGCAAATGCCGGCGTATTTTCTTCCCATCCGAATGCCTTGTATAATAAAATATGGTGTGCCGTGCTTGACAACCATTCTTCGCCGCGGATCACGTGGGAGATGTGCATGAGTCTGTCATCCACGACATTAGCCAGGTGATAGGTAGGGAATCCGTCGCTCTTCATCAGTACCTTATCATCCAGCTCATTGCTGCTAAACCGGACACTTCCCCTGATAAGGTCTTCAAAAACAATAGTTTCATCAGGATCTATTTTTAGACGAATAACGTGATGAATCTTGAGTTTTAAAGCCTCACTGACTTCTTCGGGCGTCATGGTAAGACTGTTGCGCATAGACATTCTGTTGGCAGAGCTGTATAAAAAGGCACCTCCTTTTTCTTCAGCAGATTTTCTGGCTTGTTCCAGTTCATCTGGAGTGTCAAAAGCATAATAAGCCTTGCCGGTAGAAATAAGATGTTCCACATGCTGACGATAGATGTTGAGTCGCTCACTTTGTCGGTAGGGACCATTTTCACCGGGAATGGCGGGGCTTTCGTCAGGAATCAGACCTACCCAGAGAAGAGAATCCATGATATACTGTTCGGCCCCTTCAACAAGCCTGTTTTGATCGGTATCCTCTATACGCAGGATGAAGGCTCCATTGTGATGGCGTGCAAACAAATAGTTATACAATGCTGTTCTTACACCTCCAATGTGAAGGGCTCCGGTAGGACTGGGTGCAAATCTCACTCTCACTGACATACAATTGAATTTTAGGTGCAAAAGTAAGTTAAATCCGGTGAATGACGATGTAATTGCATATTTATTATGGAGATAACCATAAACCTGCCTTGAAAGGCAAATTATATTTGGAATCCTTTATTTTTTCTTTTGAATATTGAAAAAAGTGCAGTTTGAAATACTTGCGATAAATATTCTCGCAAAGGTATTCCGAAAAGTATTTTATCTTCGGATAAAATAATATTAATATTACAAATGAAAGTAACAACTGCATGGACCTTTTATGACTGGGCAAACTCTGCTTACGCCCTGGTAATCACAGCTGCCATCTTTCCAAGTTACTTTCTGGAAGTGACGGACACAAACATCGAAGTGGGTCATGTCGTAATGAGCAACAGTTCCTTGTACGCATATATCATCACAGCTGCTTATCTTTTTGTAGCGATATGCAGCCCCTTTATTTCAGGTTTTGCAGATAGCGCCAATAATAAAAAAATGATGTTGTTTTTGTTTACTACCCTTGGCTCTATCAACTGTTGTCTTTTATATTATTTTGATGGGATGGGACATTTGGTCATAGGAGTTGCCGCATTTATGATGGCATTGATAGGATTTATAGGTAGCAACGTGTTTTATAATGCATTTCTGCCGGAGATCACCACTGAAGATAAATTTGATTCTCTGTCAGCCCGGGGATTTTCAATGGGTTATATCGGTAGTGTCATTTTATTGATATTCAACCTGTGGATGATCAAATCACCGGAAACATTCCATTTGAATAATACTCAGGACGCTGTGAGGGCGAGTTTTATTACCGTCGGAATTTGGTGGATGGGATTTGCAGTCATACCATTATATTTTTTACCGGGAATGTTTAGGTTGCAACTTAAAAGAGAGAAAGTTGCAGAAGGAATGGCTATCCTTAGCGATGTGTGGCATAAATTAAAAAACATGCCTGATGTAAAGAAATATCTGACGGCATTTCTGTCCTATAATGCCGGCGTGCAGACGATTATGTTGCTTGCTGCCGTATTTGCAAAAAAAGAATTGAAATTCGAAACATCAGAGTTGATTTTACTGATTCTGGTGCTGCAATTGGTGGCAATAATAGGTGCAATGTTGTTTTCAAAATTGTCGTCTGTAAAAGGGAATAAGGTATCGATAATGACCATGCTGGTTATCTGGATAGGGATATGTATCGTCGGATATATTGTTACCAATAAGATGCAGTTTTATTGTCTGGCAGGTTTTGTCGGATTGGTGATGGGCGGTATCCAGAGTCTGTCGAGATCAACGTATTCAAAACTTATTTATACTTATGAAGGCGAAGAAACCAGTTTTTTTAGTTTTTATGATGTGGTAGAAAAAGTCTCCATTCTGGTAGGGACCTTTGCTTTTGGATTTATTGAGCAGGTAACAGGTAGCATGCGCAATAGCATCATTGCTCTTGGTATATTTTTTGTAGTAGGTTTAATACTGTTGATAAGAACGGATTTAAGTGTGGGCAGAAAAATGGAAACTATCGAAGTTGAATGATGAGAAATATTTTAGTTTCAATTTATATAAGGTTAAGTATTAAAAAGAGCCGACCATTTTTAGTCATTAAATAAATAAATCATTAAAGCTGGTTTACATCGACTTTTAAATATCAGGAGTAGTTTAATTTGATTAGTATAAGTTGATACAGATTTTTGTTAAAATAGGAATATTTAGCATTGTTTTAAACTTAACAAAAAAGAATATTAATATATCAAATATTTATTTTTTATAACAAAGTTTATTGGTAATATAGCTTTTTTGTAAGAAAGTATATATCTTGCAATTGAGCTTGAAAGAGTTAATTGTGTAGCTAATTTATTTGTTTATAATAGACGATTAAATTGAGTTTATTGGCATATTTATTTTATAAAGATAAAATGATGCTGATTTCGGCTTGAGCAATTTAATTTAAGATGTAGAAGATATAAAGACCTTACAATATTTTCGAAAAATGGCTTTTATTTCGAAAAAGTCATTCATAAAATACTTTTTAGGCCTGTAAATGAAAACACCTTCTTCATTTTGATAGTTTGGGTCAATTTTCCTTATGCAGTCTGTGATGCAGGCAGAAGGATTAATAGTTCCTGAGTTTTATTAACCAGGGATTTAATCTAGCGGAAAAAATTGAACTACCACGCATTTTAAGCTGCAAGATTTACAATAAAAAGCAAATAAAGATTATTTGACATGGCACTGAATGGCAATAAAAATGAAAATAATTCAAAAATTATTAAATCATCCGGTGATGAAATGAATCTACCACATGATGACACGAGTGATAAAAGATACGCTTTTTTTAAGTCCGGAATAGAATATGTTAAGGTCTATTTTTCTGAAATTCGGTATTTTATGAGCGAACACGTATATGTGTTTATTGTAACGGATTCCAGACGGATTCCTCTTCGTGTTAAATTGGATGATGTGTATAATCAGTTACAGGGCAATAATTTTTTCAGGATACACCAGCGATATTTGGTTAATATAGATAGGATATCAAGGATAGGTGTTAATCAGGTCGTCATTGAAGGTACAGAATTGCCGATGTCCAAAAAGTATAAGAAAAATCTGCTTGATCAGATTGATATCATGAAGTAAGCTGATAAAGGCTAGTGCTCAACCGGATGTTCAATTAAATTATGCACTCCTTTAACTCTCGCATTTTGCACTGCTTAATTATCTTCAGGGATACAGTATTTAATCAGATAGTTCTCCCGGTTCTGGTGATTGCACCGCTTTTATGCTTTAAATAAAAAAGATGCTCAAGAGCCCGGGCAACGGCACATTTTATGCGAAAATATACCGTAAGGAAAACATTCGGAATAACATATATTAGTTAATATTTAACAATTGTGTTGTTCATTATAACATAGACGGATTTGGTAAACAATACATGTTTAAATTTACAAACCATTATGGGTGTTTAAGAAAATGTAATTTGTTAAGCACTTTTATTAATTAACGCCTAAATAAAAATTATGCATCAATCTATACACTTAATTTAACCGGACCTTACAATAAGTTTCTCCATAGTGAACTGGAGAAATATTAGAGTTTGCTCACTTTTTAATATTCAGAGCATTTTCACACATAGTATTAAATGATATTTTCAAAGCGAATGGATTTTAGAATCCGGCAATGAAAATACTTACTGATTTTGAAATTTCCGGCTGAGCTTACGTCCGAGTGATTAAAAAAGTCCGGGATAAGAAGACACAAATGAGTTGTAATCTAAGCGTGAAAATAGCTTTGGAGCAACAGTAAGCAAAAATTCAAATACATAAATATACATTATTTGGTGATTTTTTAACATATAACACCTTCATCATGAGAAATACATTTAAAAAATTGATTTCAGATTTTATTTTCCCATGTATAGTATTAACAATTACGCTATTCATTATTCCGGGTATTGCGGATGGTCAGGTAAACTGGCCGGGAAGGCAATTAGAAGAAAAATCCTCAATACATGGTCAATCGACGAAGAAACATTCCCGAGTTCGTTTTGAGGAACGAGGAGAAGTTATTGTGGTCATTGACAGCCGAGGAAAGATTGTCGGCACGTATCCTGCTACTCATAATAGAGTGGGTGAAAAGTGGCAGAATACCACAACATCGGCTTTGTTTTTTACGCTACAGGATGCAGTGAATGCGGCAAATGACGGAGAGACTATTCAGCAAATCAGCAATTCATTTAATGAAGGATTAACTACGATAGATAAAAAACTAACTATAGATGGTGCAGGTAAACTCCTGACTTCGACTTCTTCTACATGGGGCATTTATGTCAATTCGGAAGATGTTGTCATTCAGGACTTGAACCTTTATAATGCGGGTACTTATGGTATCATAACTTCCTGTGATGCGGATAATTTGCAGATCAGTAATACATTGGTTGGTGATTGCGGTGGATCGGGATTTGCTATCAATAGTTGTGACAATGCAGTATTGACTGATATTTCCTCCGTAAACAATGGTGGTCTGGGACTTTCGATTACGGACTGTAATAACATGACGATTAATGGGCTGACTACCTCCGATAATGCATTTTCAGGAGGATTTTCTGCAGGAGTTGGATTTTTCTCAGGAGGTGCCTGTGCACCGCCTGCAGGCATTTCAAATATAACCTTCTCCGGGACAATCGGCATCGGTGAACCGGTTAAAGCATACCAGCAGATATTGTCCGGAGGCGGTACCATCACCGGTATTAGCTATCCTCCATCCCTGACATACTATGCCGGTGGCGGAGGCACGCCACCCAATATTACAGCCAAGTATTATGTTACTTCCAGGGCGGAAGCCTATACATTGGCAGCCACCTTACTGGCTCCGCCAACTTCAGCGCCGTTGGGCACAGTGTTTGTAGGGGAAGAAGCAACCAACGACTATTATGTGGATGACTTACTGTCACCGGCGCCCCCGGCTACCGGCAGCTACACACTATCCATACAGGCAGCCATTGACTATCTGCAGGCAGGGAAGTCGATACATATCGAAAATGGGACGTATGCAGAGGCATCTACCATAGACAAATCTCTGACCATCGACGGTGCAGGCGCTGTATGTGGTGATGTTGTCATTGATGGCGGAGGCACGTTGCATTATGGATTTAAATTGAACAACAATGTTCAGGATGTGACTATCCGGGATGTGAAAATACAAAATACCGTAGGCAATACATCCGAGGGTGGAATATTCGGAAGTTATAATGACGGATTGACCATTGATAATGTATGTCTTGAGAACACGTCCGGTCGAGGTGCCATATTTTTTAATGGAGATATTGACGATGTGGACATCACCAATTGTGAAATATCTGGTAGTGGTGTCAACAATCGGGCTATTGTTATCTGGAATGGTGACAAGACCAATATTAATATATCAAACAACCACGTACATGATATAGGAGGATGTTGTGGAATTGAGCTACAAGATGGGAATGCTTCAGCAGTTACCATGAACAATAACATTGTGGAGCGCACCGGTGACAGTGGTATGGCGGCAGTTGGTCTGAATGGCAGTGTGGGTTCAAACACCATATCCAATAACACTGTTGAAGACTGTGGGAGATTTGGGATTGAAATCAAAAACCCAAATGGGAGTACGACTGTAAGTGGCAACAATGTAAGCCTGACCGCCAGTTTTAGTACGCTTAAGCCAACTGAAGAGCGAGATATAGCAGGTATTGCTGTCTTCAGAAGGGGTGTCATTTCCGGCAATGTAGATATACCTACCGGTACTGTCATAACCGGCAATACGGTAACAGGTTATATTCAGGATAATGCAAGCTCTACCAGTGAGGGGTTTGGGATTGTTGTGGAGGGTACTTCCCACAATGTAAATGGCAATACCCTTAGCAATAACGATGTTGGCATCCAGGTTCAGGCAGGACATACACCTGCACCACCGGCTGATGGTGACCAGTCAGATCTGGCAGATCAGTATTTTGGCAGAGGTAATACTCAGAATACTTGTGCCAATACCATTGGCACCAATACGTTTTCAGGAAATGGGACGGATACGAGAGAAGTAGGAGTCTCTGCAGGATATGCAACCAACCTGACCACAGGAAAAACATTCTGTAGCATTCAGGCAGCTATAGATGATCCTACCACCGTGAATGGTGATGTGATAGCAATTGCAGCAGGTACCTATGCTGAGAATATTCTGGTCAATAAGTCTCTGGAGATATATGGCGCGGGAGTGGGTAATACGATTATCGTCCCTTCCTTCGTTGGGCCTAATCCTCCTAGTTGTCCCGGATCTGATTGTGCCGGTGCAAGTAATGTTATAAAGCTTGCAGCAAGTAATATCCATCTTCATGATTTTACGGTAAATGGGAATAATCCAAATCTGACCAGTGGTGTTGTCATAGGAGGCGAAGATATTGATGCCCGTAATGGAATTATTGGAAATGGAAGTACAGTATCCAATATTGAGATAAATAATATTGAGATGATGAATATCTACTTAAGAGGTATTTATCCACAATATACAACCGGAATGAATATCCATGATAATACTGTAACCAATGTGCGGGGACAAGCAGGCTCTATTGCAATTTTCAGTTGGGTTTCATCTGGAATAGTAACGCAAAATACAGTAACAAATTCCAACGATGGAATTGTAGCCAATCATTCGAAAGGCATAACCTTCAGTAATAATAACGTGTCGGATTGTGATTCCGGAATACATACTGATAATAACGGTTCATCTGGAGGTGTGGCAGATTTGATTACAGGGAATACAGTCTCAAATGGTAGCGGATCGGGATCGTATGGTATCTTCGTCTTTGTACCTTATTTAGATATTACTGTATCAGAAAATTCAATAAATAATGTTCACGTAGGTTTTACTACATCAGGGGATTTGCTGAATACAGGTTCCACAGTCACATTTGAGAGGAATTCGATTGATGGTCAATCCTTGGCGGGAAGTACAGCGTTTTATTTTACTACAGATACCTGGGGTTATGGTGATGGCAATAATTCAACTGAGGTTAAAAACAACTTTGTTACAAATGTGGACTATTTGATGTATCTGGAGGCAAATGCTGGTTTTCAAGTCAATGAAGTTTCAAATGACAACTCATTTACCAATTTTACTTCAGGGATTTCGCACAATGGTGCCGGAACCTTCAGTCATGACCTGACTTGTAATTGGTGGGGAAGTGTTGATGGCGATGATGTGATGATTTATGTAGGACCAGCATCTAATTATTCTCCGTGGCTGATTAATGGCACCGACGATCAACCGGGCACACCGGGTTTCCAGCCGGTAGCAGGATCTTGTTTGGGTAGTCCTGTTGTGATCGACAGCAAGGTAGTTACTGATGAAATATGCAGTGCAAGTGGAACCATAGCGATAACCTTCAGTGGAGGTGGAGCCCCATATGATATTGCATGGAGCGGAACAACCAGTGGTAGTGCCACCGGCATAGCATCTCCATATACGATAGGAGGTCTTTCAACAGGTTCGTATTCCTTTACGATTACAGATACTTATGGTTCGACTGTATCGGATAATGCTACGATAAATTACCTGCCGGTAGAAAATACAACGACTAGTACATATTATGCAACTATACAAGCTGCTGTAGATGCTGCAAGTAGTGGAGACGTGATAGATGTGTGTGCAGGGACATATAATGAGGCTGTGGTTGTCAATAAAGCACTGGATATTAGAGGTGCACAATATGGAGTAGCTGTAGATGGAAGAACAATTGGGGATGCCTCTGAATCAGTGGTTAAACCAAATACCACTGGTAGCGCATTTAAAGTGACCACACCAAATACAGTTTCAATTCGTGGTTTTTCACTGGATGGAACCAATGGTGTTGGAGGTGCAGTAAAAGGCGTTGAAGAATGGACTCCAGCTAATGGATTGACAGTCAAAGAAAATTTTGTCAGAAACTTTGCAAGCATAGGTATATCCATAGCTGCAGGTTCCTATAATTTTGATATAGCTCAGAATGATATTCAGAATAATTATGTAGGCGTTTATTTATCCAGTAATGCTCATGATGGATCGGTAACCTATAATGATATATCAAATCATCCAGGAGGAAGTTTTGATCAAGGTTCTGCGATTGCCGTTGAAGCAAATAACTCGAATATAACACTTGCCAATAATAATATATTTAACAATGCAAATGGCTTGTATGTCTGGACAGGTGTAGGTACTACACTGAGCAATTTCAATATGCAGAATAATTATATTGCATTGTCTAATACAATGGGTATTACCCATAATCTTGGCGGCCAGACTGTCAATGCAAGTTGTAATTATTGGGGAGTAAGTGATAATAGTTCAATAAATTCAAGAATTACAGGAGCAGGTACAGTTACCTATTCTCCATGGATTACAACTGGAGGGAATAGTGCAAATGTTGGATTTAATCCAACAGGGACATGTTCCGGTACTCCTGTCGTTATTGACGCAATTACGACCTCAGGTCAGACCTGCGGAGCAAATGATGGCTCAATCACAGTGACCTTCAGTGGAGGTGGAGCGCCATATGATATTGCATGGAGCGGAACAGCCAGTGGTAGTGCCACCGGCATAGCATCTCCATATACGATAGGAGGTCTTTCAGTAGGTACGTATTCCTTTACGATTACAGATACTTATGGTTCGACTGTATCGGATGTTGCCACCGTTTCAGCTTTATTGGTCACAAATATGACGACAGGTGTGAAATATTCAACCATTCAGGCTGCCATCGATGCTGCCTCACCGGGTGATGCCATATCTATATGTGCGGGTAACTTTAATGAAGAAGTATTAGTCAACAAGTCATTGAGCCTTTCTGGTGCAAAGGTTGGTGTTGATCCAAGGCCATCAGTTGGTTCGTCCAGGACAATAGGCGGATTAGATGAAACGATTGTATTTGCTGCGAAGAATAAGAAAGTTTTTACAATAGATGCTGATAATGTGACCATTGACGGGATCCAGATAACCCAGGCAGGCGGTAGCGGATCTGCTGATGCGGTAAAGGCATCCAACAGTCACAATAACATCATCTTCAGGAATAACATCATTTCGGCGGCTACCGATGAAGGGATTCAGTTGGAGGCAGGGAATGACAATGAGATTACAAACAACTATATTCTGAATTCCAAGGGGGATGGTATCACCATGTCATCATATTCAGTGGGTCCTCCTTTGACCGGAATCAATCTGAAAATTCAGGATAATGATATATCAGGATCAGAAAGTGCATACGGATCTATCTACCTGTATGGTGTACAAAACCTTGAAGTATCGGGCAACGTAATCACCACCAAGTCCAGCGGTATAGCAATTGGTTCAGGCGGGTTGCCGGTGAGCAATGTTTGGGTACATCACAACGATATCAATACAGAATTGCGTACTGCCTACTCTGCGCTGGCAGCGGGTATTGCCATAGATGATAGTGGAGATAACATTACGGTTGAAAACAACAATATTGTACAATTTGGTGGTTTTGTTCCATCCCCTTCAGTGAAGGATAGATACAATTTGATTAGAGTAGGTGTAGCACCAAGTTCTAACCCAACCAATGTCAATATTCACGACAACTTCCTAAGCAGGACTGCAGACGAATACTATATTTATGTTATCGGATCAGTTACCAATACGGTTGATGCTACCTGTAACTGGTTCAGCACGAATGTAGTGAGTGAGGTTACATCGAGGGTGGTTGCTTTGGGGAGCATAACTTTCATGCCATTTCTCAATGATGGTACTGACACGGATGGAGGAGCGGTTGGTTTTGAGCCGGTTGCGGGATCTTGTACGGGCTGTCCCGATGGTCTGTTGGTGACCAATACCAATACCGGAGAAACATTCTGTTCTATCCAGTCAGCAATAGATGATGCAGATACCCAGGATGGTCATACCCTTGAAGTAGGCTCGGGTACCTACGCTGAGAATGTTGTTGTCAACAAGGAATTGACTATCAACGGGCCAAACGCCTCGGTCGATCCATGCAGTGGTAGCAGAAGTCCTGAAGCGATTGTTGTTCCGGCAACCTCAGCAATAAACTCCGGTGAGATTTTCCATGTAGCTGCTTCTAATGTTACCATCAGCGGATTTACGATTGATGGAGATAATACGGCATTGACAAGCGGATACCTCGGTACCAATGGTGCCGACATTGATGCAGCAGAGGCCATTACCGTATATGAGACAGGAATAAACAACCTGACTGTTAGCAATAATATTATGACCAATCTATCGTATAGTGGAGTTACATTATATGATTATCCTGCAGGAGTGGCGTCATCCGGACATTTGATTGAGCACAATAAGATCAGTCATTTGGGTACCTATGATGCTGCATCCGGGATTGATCAATGGGGAATGGGAGTTTTATTGTACAATAATCAATATGCCCATGTAACAGACAACTGCATAGAGGATGTGCGAGTAGGTATTCAGACCGGTAATTTCTGGAGAGCTAACCCTGGAAGTGCTGACTGTCAAAAGATAGAAAATAACACTATCCAGGCAAGAAGACGGGGTATTTTCCACAACCTGTTCTATTCAGCTGCTTCACCGTTTACGGTCAGCAACAATACCATAACAGGCCTTGATAATAGCAATGAGACTTTATGGGACGGAATGCTGGTATCTTCACACGCCAACGCAGTACAGACCATACAGGACAACTCAGTGGATGGTACAGGAATCAGTACACAATCTACGATAGGAATCAATATCTGGAATGATCAGGTGGCTCCATTGGTGGATGGCGGAAGCATCAGTAATGTGGAGATAGGTATCAACGTCAATAATTATGAAGGATATAATAATTCAAATGCAAATAATACTTTAGCAACTATTGATGGTGTTACAATTACTAACGCAACAGAAGCCGGTATCAAGGTTCATGACAATCCTTCCAATACGAATGGAGGTACCGTGAGTGCGGATATTGGTTTTGGAAACACAATCAGTAATAGCCCGATTGGAGTATGGGTGGTTGGAACAGATGCAACTGCAACCATTCATGACAATAACTTTACCGGGAACACAACTGATATTAAGGTTGATACGGATGCCGGGGTAGTTATTGCTTCGCCGAACAACAATCTATCCGGCACTACTTTTGGTATAGAAAATCTTTCAAGCAATGTGATAGATGGTACCTTAAACTATTGGAATGATACGGATGATTCGGGTCCGGGTGGTGTAGGAACAGGGACAGGCGTTTCTGTCAGTGCGAATGTGGACTTTTGTCCATGGCTGGATGATGCGGCACCTGTTGGAGTTGCAGTGAATGCTGCTGCCGGTACTCTTCTTGTCACTGAGACCGGAGGTCCGGTAGATGATGACGGGGAGGTATGTATCGGAGAAGCAGTTACGTTGACAGTTGATGGAGCGCAACCTGGTTCTACGTATCTGTGGACAGGAGGAGAGACTACACCAGTGGTTAATCTGAATCCGACATCCAGTATGGTTTATTCAGTGACTGTTAGCTATGGAGGTTGTACTACAGTTCAGAGTCTCAACATTACAGTGTATCCTGTTCTTGGAGTGGATCTTGTAGATTTGGACAATGTACTTTGTTATGGTGAAAGCAATGGATCCATAGAGGTGACAGGAGATGCAGGCCAGTCTCCGTATTCTTATAACTGGAGTAATGGAGTAACTACTGCTTTAAATGCAGGACTGAGTGCAGATGTTTATGATGTGACAGTAACAGATGCAAATCAATGTACTGCCAGTGCAAGTTACACTGTAACCGAGCCAACGTTGCTTGAGGTAGTGAACTTTGCAGTAAGTAATGAAAGTTGTCAGGCATGTGACGATGGTACGATAACAGTTAATGCAACAGGCGGGACCACGCCATATCAATACAGCAATGATGGTGGAGCTACCTGGCAAGGAAGTAACTTTTTTGGTGGGCTGGTTGCCGGCACCTATTCTATGATAGTAAAAGATGCAAATGGATGTGAAACAGCACCACAGGATGTTGTTATTACAGAAGATGGTGTTTATCCTGATTTGAGGGCATTTAGAGTAATATCATCTTCCCAGTATTACATGGGTGATACGAGTGATGAAATGATTCAGATTAGAAATGTTGGTACAGGACAAACTGTGGCTCCAATAGAATTTCTTGTAACAAAATTTGTTCCGGCAGCCGGGGTTGATATCAGCCAGAATATGGATGTTAGTGTAACTATCTTAGGAGATACATATCCTTTAAGTAATAGTTCATTTACAGTAGTTGATTTGGGTTATGCATATAAATTCACCTCAAACAGCGGTATTTATATTCCGGTAGGAGGATTTTTAAATGTCGGATTAAAGTATAAGCGTGTTGGTGGCACAAAGGGTCAAATGAGCTCATCTGTTAATATCACGAATGGTACCGGTGGTGGAGAAATAAATTATCAGAATAATATTTCTATCATCAAAATGATTAAACTGTAATTGAACCTTAACAATAAATATAAGAAAGATGAAAAATTTATATAAAATTGTACTGACACTGGTAATATTACTTTGGTCTGGTGCTTTTCTTTTCAGTCAGTCAGTTGATTTGCAAATACCGGCAGTAAGTGCTGTGCCCTATAAATTAGGCAAGTGTGAAAAGGGGACGTTGTATGTGTCTGTTTACAATGGTGATCCGGTAACGGACATCACGACCGGACAGGTTCGAATACACGTTACTGTTTCCGGAGAGATATTGTTACCTGAAGTCATTACAGGCTATAATCCGATAGATGGTAATGGTAATGTCTTTGAAGTAACATATACTAATTTTTCAAATAATAAGACAGAGATAGTTCTAAAAAACACACTTGGAGATTTAAGTGCTCTTCAGGGATATAATATAGAATTGCCATTTGTTGGAGAGACGCCAACCCCTGGGAATGACGCTTCAGCGATTGCGAATGGGGACTATGTTATTGGGTCTTCATATTATGATCCACAGCAGAATAATAACAGTGCCGATGCCTATCTTGATGTTGATTCGATGCCGTCATATCAGGTGACGTACAATACAGTTCCTGTTGTTAATGGTGGTACTGTTGTTGCATGTGAAGGTAGTGCGGCAGCTGTTCAGTTGACAGGAACACCAGGTGGGACCTTTGTGATGACACACGAAGGAGTTACAGTTGGTATAGGCAATGTAAATGATCCGGCATATAACTTTACAGTAGCGCTGTCGGATTCAGGAGATTACGAGTTGACGGTTACCAGCCAATACAATTGTGTTCAGATATTTAATTATAAGTTGCAGGTTAATCCATTGCCAACGTTTGATTTGACAGTGAATGGCACGGCGATAGCTGACGGAGACACATATACGGTATGTGAGGGTAATTCCGTCACTGTGCAGATAGCGAATGCTGCGCCGAGTGGCACGTACGATTTGATTTTCAACGGGACGCTTATCCAGGATGATGCACCGTTTATAAATGGAAGTTATTCATTTACGGCTGCCTTGACGGATGATGGTACCTATCAGTATATAGTAACGACTGGCGATGGATGTTCATCTACCTTTACATATGAGTTGCAGGTTAATCCGTTGCCAACGTTTGATTTGACAGTGAATGGTACGGCGATAGCTGACGGAGACACATATACGGTATGCGAGGGTAACTCCGTCACTGTACAGATAGCGAATGCTGCGCCGAGTGGTACCTACGATTTGATCTTCAACGGGACGCTTATCCAGGATGATGCACCGTTTATAAATGGAAGTTATTCATTTACGGCTGCTTTGACGGATGATGGTACCTATCAGTATATAGTAACGACTGGCGATGGATGTTCATCTACTTTTACATATGACTTGCAGGTCAACCCATTACCAAGCGCGACTATATCATACGCTCAATCTCAATTTTGTGCAATCGGTACGGCAACTGTAACCATAGTTGGACAGACAGGAGGAACTTTTAGTTCAACTTCTGGAATTGCACTAAACACTACTACGGGAGAAATAGATTTAGGAGCAAGTACTCCGGGGTCGTATGTCATTACGTATAACTTTAGTGATCCGGTAACTTTGTGTACAAATTCAACGACTACAACTGTTGAAATTGTGCCTCAACCGACCATAAGTGTAGTAAATATTCAGGATGTTGGTTGTAATGGTGGATCAGATGGATCTGCAGAGGTATTGGCATCGGGCGGGACCGGAACTTTGGATTATTTATGGAGTAACGGAGAAGTGACACCACTGATAACAGGGTTGACAGCAGGGACCTACACGGTAACAACAACGGATGATAATGGATGTAATACATCGACATCTGTGACGATTTCAGAGCCTCCTGTATTGGATATTGTCAATTATATTATTACAAATGAGACATGTCAGTCTTGTGACAATGGGAGTATCACGATAAATGCGACAGGAGGCACGAGTCCTTATGAATATAGTATTGATGGGGGGATGACATGGCAGGTTTCTAATTATTTTTCAGGATTGATGGCGGGCACCTATATGGCAGTTGTGAAGGATGCACATGGATGTCAGACAGTACCGGAAGCAGTAATTGTAACGGAGCCTGGTGTTTATCCTGATTTAACACCTCAGCACTTTGCATCGATATCAAATTTATCGGTAGGGAACACAAGTACAATAGTTGTCCGAATCAGAAATGTTGGTACTGGATCTACAACAGGTTTGTTTACATTCAGTCTGAGTAAGTTTATCTCAGCTTCAGGACTTAGTTTAACTGTATTAAACCAGCCCTCAGTGACTATATTAGGGACGCCATATAGCTTAGATTATGATGATTTTAATATAGTTGATATGGGATTATTCTACGTATTTACGTCTAAGCCTGGGGTGGTTATACCTGATGGAGGTTATTTACAGATTGGATTAGAATTGACGAGGACAGGTGGAAACTTTGGTTCAGTCAATTTAACGACTTCGATATATAATAATTCGGGTGGAGAAACTAATAATCTCAATAATAGTCTGGTATCGACCTTTTATAAGAATTAATAGATAGTCTAAAATTATAATAAGATGAAAAAGTTAATAATAATATTATTTGCCATACTTGGATATTCAAATATTCATGCACAAGGTGGTAATAATTCAGACTTTCAGGTTCTCTCTGTTTCTATAGTTCCATTTGATTTGGTAATAGGGGAAGAGAGTGATTTTATTATTTCAGTTGTAAATATTGGGGTGGATATTCCACCCAATAATGTATATGTGCAGATGTCAGTCAGTGATCATGTGCTTTTAGTAGATCCGCTAGTGGAAGAATATGATTGTTATGGTAAACCAAATCCATGGCAGATAACGTATATTGATTACCCAGCAGGTAATAATCATAATACGACAATAGTATATAAGAATATGTTGGACACCATGCAAGACCAAATGGGATGTAATCTTACTATTAAGTTTAAAGCAGTCACTCCTACGCCTCCGGGTTGTAATATCTGTGGAGTGGCCACTGTAAATTCATCTTTTTATGGAAATTTTGGTGATAATAATGGTTATAATAATAGTGTTTACGGTAATTTTAGTGTTTCGACACCACTACCTATCGCATTGGGTCAGTTTACAGCGGAGGCTGAGAATTGCTCGGCAGTTGATGTAAAATGGACGACTTACGGAGAGAATAATGTTGAGCGGATGGAAGTGGAGCGGTCATATGATGCCAAAACCTTTATCAAGGTAGGAGAGGTTTCTTCAAAGGGCGGAGATGTAGCCAAAGCACAAAACTATGCTATTAAGGATGTAAAGGGATTGGTAGCAGGAAAGGTTTACTACAGGCTTAAAACTGTAGATAAGGATGGTTCAGTGAGTTACTCCAGACTTGTTAGCGTTTTAATAGCATGTGACGACAATCCTGAAATGGATATATATCCTAATCCTGCTCACAATATGACAACGGTTACCTTTGCCGGCATTAAGTCCGGTGAGTTTATGGAAGTTTCCTTATTGAATGCACGAGGTGAAGAGGTTAGGGAGCTAAAAATGGATCCACATAATCCGAATAATCTGGATATTACTGGGCTGCCAAGTGGGATATATTTTTTAAAAGTGATAGATGAGAGTCTCCCAATGCAGAAAAAATTTGTGAAGGTCAATTAATATAAAAGCACAAAATTGATCAAAAAAGGTTAATGTAGATTATTTACGAAAAGGTTGCCTTCAGGAAAAGGCAGCCTTTTCGTTTTAAGGCTATCCTGCGTTCGGTCAACTGGTTTTCAGCGAAAGAAACAAGTGATGGCACCTTGTCGTTAGTTTTTTAAAAACATTTACCTGATAAGATTTGAATAGTATCTATATTTGGATAAAATTGAACTTTGAATATTTTCATTTCAAATTCTCTTGATTAAATAACAATAATAGATAAATAATACAGATGAAAAGAAAAATGAAATATGGATGGATGTTGGTTTTGTTGTTCATTAGTTCAGACACTGTTTTTGGCCAGGGAATAAAAAATAAGATGCTCCTTCCTACTTCATTAGATAGCCTTGCCGGCTCCAATCATGCAGGTCGCAACTGGTGGGATGTTCAACATTATACCCTGGATATTCGGGTGGATATCGAACATCAGCAGATAGAGGGCAGGGTTCAGATAAGGTATAAGGTTATTGAAGCAGGTACGCTTATGATGGTTGATCTCCAGCAACCGCTTGAGATTACCGGAATCGTAAGCGGTAAGGATCCGGTTGCCTTTGAACAGAAAGGACGATTTTGTTTTGTCAATAAGAACGGGCGTGGTCGTGTCGGTAAGGTGGATTCCATCAATATATTTTACAAGGGGAAGCCGAAAGTTGCTGTCAAACCTCCATGGGATGGCGGTATAGACTGGAATCATGATGAGAAAGGACGTCCCTGGATAAGTACTGCCTGTCAGGGAATAGGTGCGAGTATCTGGTGGCCTTGTAAAGACATCCAGAGCGATGAGCCCGATTATGGCGTGGATATGTATTATACGGTGCCCTCTGATCTGTCAGCTGTTGCAAACGGGAAACTGATTGAAAAAGTTCATCTGAAGGACGGTAAGACTACCTGGCATTGGCGGGTGACTCAACCTATTAACAATTATAATGTGTCAATGAATATTGCCCATTATGTTAAAATATCAGAAGAGTATGAGGGTAGAAAAGGAGGGCTTGACGTATCCTTTTATGTACTTGACTATAACCTTGATAAAGGAAAAAAACTTTTCCCTGAAATCATAGAAATGCTGGAATGTTTTGAACAAAAAGCGGGACCATATCCGTTTTATGAGGATGGCTATAAGATGATTGAGACTGCTCATCTCGGCATGGAGCATCAGAGTGGAATCGCCTATGGTAACAGGTTTATGAGAGGATACAGAGGCGATGACCGGAGTGATACAGGTGTCGGGCTTGGCTGGGATTTTATCTTAATACATGAATCAGGCCATGAGTGGTTTGGCAACAGCATTACAACTGCAGATGTCAACGATGGCTGGATCCACGAAGGGTTTACGACCTATATGGAGACCATATATACCGAATGTGCTCAGGGGTTGGATGCAGCTCAGAGGTACGTCATAGGTCAAAGACACATCATCACGAATCGCGTACCCTTGATAAATAAATACGGAGTGAATTTTGATGCACCCGGGGATATTTATGACAAGGGCGCCAGTCTGATTCATACGATCAGAACCATTCTTGACGATGATCATAAGTTTTATGCGATTTTACAGGAAATGACAAAGAAGTATTCTCATCAGACAGTGACTTCTGCAGAAATTGAAGAGTTCTGGATCAGACAATCAGGACTGCAATTGAAACCGATATTTGACCAATACCTGCGTACTACCCAAATCCCGACATTAATCTATTCGATCAATGACCAGATCATGACCCTCCATTGGACCAATGTGATTCCGGGATTCGAGATGCCTGTCCTTTTATTGTTGAAAGATGGAAGCAGAAAGTGGGTAAAGGCTTCAGAGCAACCGGTGTCTATCAAGCTGGAGGCAGAGTTTGATAAATGGGATCCTAATATTTATTGCTATTATAAGAAGCAATGAATTTGAAAGCCACATTGATAAATATCAAAACAATACTAAATAAAATGTTAATACAAAAAAAGTAATGAAAGACTTACCTATCTTTGTGTTGTTGTACAATAATTAAATTATGTAGAACAATTTCAATGTAAGAATTGAAATGAAAAGTAAAAATAGTGTTAATAATTTTGAATAGATATAAACTATTTTTATTTTTGTATTGTTGAAATAACTAAATACGACTTCTTAAAAAGCATAAGAAGTTATTCCGGCAGGAAGTAAAACATGCCATTCATACGGGGTGATTTGAAGTTTTCATAATTGGGCCCTGTATTCATCTCTGAATGCAGGGTTTTTTTACCTTTATGAATGTTCCGGCAGGAAGTAAAACATGCCATAAATGTGGGGTGATTTGAAGTTTTCATAATTGGGCCCTGTATTCATCTCTGAATGCAGGGTTTTTTATTTTGTAAGCTTTGGACTTTTTTTCATAGCATAACATCTATTTTACCTTGTTGAATCAATTTTTCAAGCCAGGGTAGCAAAGATATTTCGAAGATGCTGCAAAATGCTGTAGCCAAAATATGTAACTGATTATTTTTTTACGGTTTCATTTCATTCATAAAGAACTTAATTTACCGGAATTGCTGTCTTCATTTTAGAAGTTACCAGGGAGGCTACTTCCCGGCCGCTCTCTGCTGCTCCATTCATAAATCCCTGAAACATTTGGCTACAATGTTCACCGGCAAAGAAAAAATTCCCGACAGGAAGACTTTCCCGACCTGCCATAGTTGTCCACTGTCCTGGTTTGTAACAGGTATAACTCGCTTTGACATAAGGATATTCAATCCAGTTGACAAATACATGTTTACCTTTGAATTTTTCTTTTGAGTGAACGAATATTTTATCAATTCTATCTACCAATGCATTTACCCTCTTATCCGGTAATTCAGTACGCCAAACATGGGTAGGAGGTGCCATTGGATTTTTGAAGGATTCGTCGCATAATTGCTGGGAGAATTTTCCGCCGAAGAAGGCGACATAAGCTCCGTTGGGATTATTTTCGGTTTTATTTACACTGGCATCCCAGCCATTTGTGATGTCCTTTGTAAAAAGATAGCCCATTGCATTATTTTTTTTACTGCGCCACGGTTGTCCGTCATAACCCAGTACAAGCTTTGTGTTGTTTCCGTATCCAAGCTGGTCGATGCACATGCGTTTTTGTTCAGACATATCCTTAAGGTTGAGTTTGAGATTTCTTAATATGGTAAAAGGAATCGTGCATACAACGGACTTTGATCTGATTGTTTCTCCGTTTTCGAAAGTGATCCGGTAGGTATGGTCTTCTTGTTGATCTATTTGAGTGACCATATAATTGAGTAATATATTTTTGTCACCTATTTTTTCGCTGAGTTTTTGGATAAGGAGGGAGTTTCCGCCTTTAATTCTGTACCTTTCATCACTGTCTCCGAAGACTTTAAATCCTTGATTGGTGTCTGTTTCAATCAAGTCCAGCATATTGAGCGTGGACTGTTGGTCACAATCAAGACCGAATTCGGCAACGAATGCAGCGTCCAACAGGTCTTTAAGCCATTGCTTGCATTTTAATCCGGACAGATATACAGAAAGCGGCGTGTTGTCCAGTTTTATAGCCTCCTGCGTGTCGTAGTTTTCTCCCAGAGCGGCTTTGTCCTTAGTAAGCTGCGGAACTATTTTTTTAAATTCTTTGATTACTTCTTTTTCCGATATTTTCCTATTGTCGAAAAAATAAACATCCTTAATCCAGTTATTTTCTTCCTGTTCCTTGATAAGATCTATTACTTCAAGATTAAATTCTTTTGCCAGATCAAGCATATCCTTATGGTCAGAATCGATAAAATCTCCTCCGAATTCAGGGAAGATACCAAGCTGCATGGAATCATTGTAATGTGTAAGTATTCGTCCGCCTAATCGTTTACTGCCTTCAAATACCTTGAAAGTCAGTCCTGAACTTAAAAGGTGGTTGGCACAATTGAGTCCTGCCATTCCTCCACCCAGGATGGCGATATCCAGCAGCTGATCAGGATGTGAAGGGGGTCTGTCCACCTTACACGAAGATATAAATGAGGGGAGCGTCCATACTATGCCGGCTGCAATGGCTCCCTTGGCGGATTGTGAAATAAAATCTCTGCGGGAAATGGAACTTGATAAAGTTGTTTTGTTTGAAGTTATAATAATTTGTTTGTTCAATGTTCTGAAGATTTCCCGGGTCAGGTTGTTTCGTAATTTTCGCATGATTTGGATATTTAATGTCTAATAATGTATGGTAAATTTTAAAAAATATTGATAAATGTAAGAAATAAATTTTGATTCATTTAATTATATTTAAATATTCTGCAAATATTTAAATATAAAATTGAATCACTTGCCTGAAAGAGAAATAAGGTGGTAAAATCTGTTTGAATCCGGGAAAGGAAAACTACAAAGATCTAATGCGAGAATGTGGATTACGGCTGCCTTTTACATGATGATATCGGTAAAATCATCGCTGTTGTTTGCCCGGCTGCTTCTGGTTATCATCACCGTACCAGAATCGTATGTATCACTACTCTTTCCGGTGGGCGAACTGAAATTGCCAAAGAAGTCAACATCTCCGGGATCCTGATATTTGGCATATTCTTTAATGAATCGCATCTTGATGGTGCCAAGCGCACCGTTTCTATGTTTTTGAATGAGTAATTCAGCATCGGTTTCAGCCATTTGTGCAGCTTCATCTTTATTGAGGTGATAGTAATCCGGTCTGTAAATAAATCCGACAATATCGGCATCTTGTTCGATGGAACCTGATTCGCGGAGGTCAGAGAGTTGAGGGCGCTTGTCTTGGCGTGTTTCGGTGGCACGACTCAGCTGTGAAAGGGCAATTACCGGAACATTAAGTTCTTTTGCAAGTCCCTTCAGTGCCCGTGAGATGACGGATACTTCCTGAGTCCTGTTGCCTCCGCCCGAGCTTTCACCTGCTGCCGAAATAAGTTGCAGGTAATCTATTACGATGAGTTTGATGTCGTGTTGCATCTTCAATCGTCTGCACTTTGCCCTTAGTTCAAAGATGTTGATAGCAGGTGTATCATCAACAAATATTTTCAAGTCGCTTTCGGTCTGCAGGGTATGATGGAATCGCCTGAGCTCTTCGTCATTCAGTTTACCGTCTCGAAGTGCAGTATTGGATATTTCGGCCTCCATCGAAATGATACGTTGTGCCATCTGGAGGGTGGACATTTCAAGGGAAAAAATGGCAACCGGAAAATCGTGTTTGGCTGCATTGACTGCCATTGAGAGGACAAGTGCTGTCTTACCGACACTGGGGCGGGCTGCAATGATGATCAGGTCGGATGGTTGCCAGCCTGAAGTTATCCTGTCCAAAGATCTGAATCCGGTGGGGACACCTGTCAGACCATCGGGCTTGGTGGCCATTTCTTCCATGCGTTTTCTGACCTGGCTGGCCATGGAGGTAAATGACTGTGGACCATTGTTCAGGTTATTGTCCGTGATCCGATACAGATTTTGCTCGGCATCATCCAGGATATCAAAGACGTCCTTGACATCTTCATAACTGTCTTTGATGATTTGATTGGAAACGTGGATGAGCTCCCTTTGGATATATTTCTGTACGAGAATCCTTGCATGATGTTCGACATTGGCCGAGCTTCCAACCTTGGAAGTCAATTCTGCCAGATAGGCCGGACCTCCAACTTCATCCAGCTCACCGGACTTTTTTAATTCTTCATGGACGGTGAGTAAGTCGATGGGTTGTGATTTGTTAAAAATCCGCATCATCGAGGCAAAAATCTTGCCGTGATTTTGATTGTAAAACACTTCCGGTGTGAGCATGTCGAGCACTGCTGACATGGCATTGATGTCTATCATAACAGCTCCTAAAACAACCTCTTCGACAGGAATCGCCTGAGGGACAATCTTGCCTGTAATCCCCGGAACAAAGTCATTTGGCCCTTTGATAGTCCTTAAATTTGACTTAGTGCCGTGATTGGTTTTCTTTAGATCTGCCATTAAATGCGGTAATTTTGTATTGTCCGATGCAAGGTTAAGAAAATTTTTACAGTAAATAAAATTCACTCATATTATTAGCAAAACAAATGTGTGAGTAAATTAGTTTTATGTGTGGATAAACTTGTGAAAAAATCCGGAATACATGTTAATAACCCATCGGATTTGAAGTAATATTTAATTTTTATAAATATAATTTATTATCTATATGATTATTTTCCATCGTAAAATTTTGAATGTCAGATATTTTAAATTAATATATAAATTATATTTAATATATATTTTTTAATTACGCTTTTGGGCTGCGTTGTTTTTTTTATGTTAGTTTTATTTCTGATTTTTTACGTCTTTGGAAAAACTTTATCCTTTTTATTTCATTCTATAAACTAAATTATATTGTCCTGTCAGCCTGAATGGATTTTACCATAATTAAAATAACAAAGTAAAAAGAGGCTAAATCTATTAGTGCTCAAAGGCTTATCTTTGCATAAAAATTTTTAGAAATTGGAATTTACACCACAATTCTCTCAGATCAAATCCATCCTTCTCCGCCGCATCATGGTTATTGATGGGGCTATGGGCACTATGATTCAGCAATATAAGCTGAAGGAAGAAGATTTTCGCGGAGAGCGGTTTAAGAATTTTCAGAAAGATATAAAAGGCAATAACGAGGTTTTGAGCCTAATCAGGCCGGATATCATAGAGTCTATCCATCGTGAATATCTGGAAGCTGGCGCTGATATCATAGAAACCAATACTTTTTCTGCCAATGCCATTTCTCAGGCTGACTATGATATGGAAGATATGTGTTATGAGATGAACTTTGAGTCAGCTCGAATCGCCAGACGAGCGGCAGATGCACTGACTGAACTTCATCCTGACCAACCAAGGTTTGTCGCGGGCGCGATGGGACCTACTACCAAGCTGGCATCCATGTCACCTGATGTCAATAATCCCGGTTTTAGAGCCGTGACGTTTGATGACCTGCATGCTGCCTATAAAGAACAGGCAAGGGGGCTGATAGACGGTGGTGTTGATATTTTGCTTATTGAGACTATTACGGATACACTCAATTGTAAGGCTGCCCTAACGGCTATCGATGAACTCTTTGAAGAAAGGGGGATTAGTTACCCTATTATGATTTCAGGTACCATCACGGATCAGAGTGGCCGGACGCTTTCAGGTCAGACAGTGGAAGCATTTTATATTTCGGTGAGTCACATGCCATTGTTGTCGATTGGCTTAAACTGTGCCCTTGGAGCAAGTGAGATGCGGCCTCACATACAGGATTTGTCCAATATTGCCGATTGTTTTATCTCAGCCTATCCCAATGCAGGTTTGCCCAATGAAATGGGTGAATACGATCAGGATGCTCATGAGATGGGACATTTGATTGAAGACTTCGCTCTGAGCGGAATGGTCAATATCGTAGGAGGATGCTGCGGTACCACGCCTGAGCACATACGGGAGATGGCTGAGAAGATGAAATCCGTACCGCCCAGACCATTAAAGGCACAGCCGGCTTATACCAAGCTGAGTGGCCTGGAACCGCTGATATTCAGACCGGGTTTGAATTTTGTCAACATCGGTGAAAGGACCAATGTAACCGGATCTAAAAAGTTTGAAAGACTGATTAAAAGCAAGGATTATCAGACAGCCCTTGAGGTAGCCTTACAGCAGGTGGAAGGCGGGGCACAGGTTCTGGATGTCAACATGGATGAAGGCTTGCTGGATGGTAAGACAGCTATGGTAGAGTTTCTTAATCTGGTTATGTCAGAACCGGATATCGCCAAGTTGCCTATTATGATAGATTCCTCCAAATGGGAAATCATAGAAGCCGGACTTAAATGTGTTCAGGGTCGTTGCGTGGTCAATTCCATCTCACTGAAAGAAGGTAAGGATAGTTTTTTGCATCAGGCCCGATTGGTCAAGAGGTACGGTGCCGCTGCAGTAGTTATGGCCTTTGATGAAGAAGGGCAGGCTGATACCATAGAACGCAAGGTTTCTATCTGTCAGCGTGCATACAAAATACTGACGGAAGAGGCAGGATTTAATCCGGAGGACATCATCTTCGATCCGAACATCTTTGCCATAGCAACAGGGATTGAAGAACATAATAACTATGCGATTAACTTTATTGAGGCTTGTCGTCAGATTAAAGCTACCTGTCCCGGAGTAAAGATTAGTGGTGGTGTGAGCAATATTTCATTCTCCTTCAGGGGAAATAATCGGGTCCGTGAGGCCATCCATGCTTCTTTCCTCTATCACGCCATCCATGCAGGTATGGATATGGGAATCGTAAACGCAGGTATGATGGAAGTGTACGAAGAGCTACCGAAAGACCTCCTTGAATTGGTAGAAGATGTGATCTTTAATCGCAAGGTAGACGCAACTGAAGCTCTTACCAACTATGCCGAAAAAATAAAGGGAAGCGGCAAGTCAATCGAAAAAGACCTTGAATGGCGGAAAGCTCCTGTTCACGAGCGTCTCGCTCATAGCCTCGTCAAAGGTATTACGGAATATATCATTGAAGATACAGAAGAAGCACGCCAACTTGCATCTGCACCTTTAGAAGTGATAGAAGGGCCGCTGATGGATGGAATGAATATCGTGGGAGATTTATTCGGGTCAGGAAAAATGTTCCTTCCCCAGGTGGTTAAAAGCGCCAGGGTGATGAAGCAGTCCGTCAACTATCTTACACCCTTTATTGAAGCGTCAAAATCCGCTGTCGGCGGAGCCTCCAAAGGTAGGGTGCTGCTTGCAACCGTCAAAGGAGATGTCCATGATATCGGGAAAAACATCGTCGGTGTCGTCCTTGGATGTAACAACTTCGAAATTATCGATCTCGGTGTGATGGTACCTGCTGACCGGATTCTGAAGGAAGCTGTCAATAACGACGTACAGATTATAGGCCTGAGCGGATTAATAACACCTTCACTTGACGAGATGATACATGTCGCTCAGGAAATGAAAAGGCGCAATTTTAATATTCCACTGCTGATAGGCGGTGCCACTACTTCCAAGACCCACACGGCAGTCAAGATAGATGAGAATTATGATGGTCCTGTAGTTCATGTCTTGGATGCAAGCCGTAGTGTTGCCATCGCCTCTACACTTTTGTCGGACGATGAGGATGCAAAAGGTAAATTTGTCCATAATATTGCTGAAGAATATAAAAAAATAAGAGAGCAGCGTGCCAATCTTCGTAGTGAAAAGCGAATGTTGTCCTATGAAGATGCTCGAAAAAATAAACTTCAACTGGATTGGAAAAACTATACGCCTCCTGTGCCTGCACACCCCGGTGTAACTGTTTTGAATGATTTTCCACTGGAAGAGATCAGGAAATTTATCGATTGGACACCGTTCTTTTCTGCCTGGCAGTTGACGGGTAAGTTTCCTGCCATTCTGGAGGATGAAGTTGTGGGGAATGCTGCTAAGGACTTGTACAAAGACGCAAATGAGATGCTTGATAAGATCATTGAAGGCAAATGGTTGCAAGCCAATGGCGTCATAGGTCTCTGGCCAGCCAACACCGTAAATGACGACTTAATAGAAGTGTTTACGGATGAGTCAAGAACAGAGGTGCTGACAACTCTGGTTTGCCGACGACAGCAGCAACAGAAGGCAGCCGGACGCCCGAATATTTCACTTGCCGACTTTATTGCTCCCAAAGAGACCGGTTTGCGGGATTATATCGGAGGATTTGCCGTGACAGGCGGCATGCATATCGACGAAAAATTAAGTGAATTTGAAGCAAATCAGGACGTGTACAATGCCATTCTCTTCAAAGCTTTGGCGGATCGGTGTGCAGAAGCTTTTGCCGAGTGCATGCACTACCTGGTACGTACAAAATACTGGAGCTATGTGCCGGATGAAGACCTTACAAATGAGGAATTAATCCGTGAAGAATATCGTGGTATCCGCCCGGCACCCGGCTATCCTGCCTGCCCGGAACATTCAGAGAAAAGGAAACTTTTTGATCTGATGAATGCTACCGAAAATACGGGAATTATTCTGACGGAATCCTTTGCTATGGTGCCGACAGCAGCTGTTTCCGGCTGGTACATCAGTCATCCTGAAAGTAAATATTTCGGAGTAGGAGAGGTTTTGAATGACCAGAAAGAAGCTTGGAAAGATTTTGAATTTATCCCTGAGACGGCTCATCACTAAGTGTAAGCTCATTTTTGAAAACAAACGGATAGCTGACAATCTTTTAGGAAATCCAGGAAATTTTCTGAAAGGCCGGTTGTGTATTTGATACAGCAGTGAATGTTGTTTTCAAAAATAGAATCCTGCCGTAAACGATACTGAACGCAGGTAAAGCGGTCCCTTTGGTGATGGTCTGCAAAGTGTGCCGTCATAATCCAGATCCAAAGTGATACATTTAAGGATTAAGCCGAAATTAACCGTCCATCCACCGGTGACATAGTAAGTCTGTGCAATATCATTGGTGACTACATCTATTCCATCCGGACTGTAAAGACCATAAAATCCGACTGAACTTCTCAGTCTGACCTCTCCCAGGTTAATGAGGTCAACACCCAGCCTGATGGGAAGTTTGAAAGCAAAATCATAAGTACTGTCTTGTCTCGAAAGAATATTTTTAAACCCTTCACGGAGTTTGCCGTATTTTTTGGGATAAGTGATAAATTGAATGCCAGGATGGATGAGGAGCTTCCCTTCGTAATACATACCGTCCAGCGCAATCGTATTGCCTGCACTGCCGTTCTGTATCAGCATGGCACTGTTGTTTTTGTGGAAAATAGTCGAAGTGACGCCCGCACGTAAAATCATTCCATCTTTGTTTTGACCAAAAACAGATAATGAGTTAATCAACAAAATAACAATGGTAAAAATTTTCCCGATAGCATTCATGTTAGTTCAATAAATCGTGAAAAAATACGACGAAAACTGCCTCCGGGAGCTTTAATAAAAAATTGTTTACAAATATATAATATATTATTAAATAGTGTAATGTTTTATAAAATATTTTTGAAAAAATTATTCTTCCGTACAGTCAAATCCGACAGACCTGAGGTCTTGCCAAAAAGTGGGATAGGACTTGGATACGACAGCCGGGTGCCTGATGGACAGATCCTTGCATCTGAGAGAAATTGGCGCCAGTGACATGGCCATACGATGATCGTCATAAGTGTCAAATACTATTTCATTCGGAAAATTCAAATTTGATGCATCGAGATAATATTCTTTTCCCCTGTTGTTTATGCTAATGCCTAATTTTTTTAGTTCGTTAGAAAGTGCCTGAATCCGGTCAGTTTCCTTGATTTTAAGCGTTTCAACTCCTGTAAATTTTACATTTATTCCCGATATGCCGGCGCACACAAGGACGGTTTGTGCCAAGTCCGGACAATCTTTAAAATCAAAGTATAGCTCTTTTGGTTTTTCAATGGGATGTTTTTGAAGTAGGACGCTTTCTCCCTCGAATATTGTTTCTACACCCAGAGAAGTCATGAGATTGGCGATGATCCGGTCTCCTTGCCTGCTTTGTTTTTTCAGCCCTGAAATCGTTATTTCCGAATATTCCGATAGGGCAACTATTGAATACCAATAGGAAGCTGAGCTCCAGTCTCCTTCAATGGAAAGCTTGCCAGGTCGGTACTTTTGAGGAGGAATATTGATTTCGTTAACTTTTCTGCTGAAAGTTATTCCTGCTTCAGCCATCATGGTCAAAGTCATCTCCATATATGGTACAGAGGTTAGATCCTGTTCGATAATCAGTTGCAGTCCTTCAGTCATCAGAGGACCGATCATCAGAATAGCTGAAATATATTGGCTGCTTTTACTTCCGTCAATGTGTACGGCGTTTTTTGGACACAGCTGCTGACCACTTATTTTTAGCGGAGGATAGCCGGTAACGTCTGTATAAGTGATGAGGGCACCTGCACTTTGAAGTGCATCGACCAGTGGCTTTATCGGTCGCTGAAGCATTCTTTCATTACCGGTTAAAAGGTATTTTCCGGGAGTAATGGCCAGATATGCAGTCAGAAATCGCATAGCCGTGCCTGCCGGCCCCACATTGATTGTGGCTTCCTCCCCGGAATTTTCAATGGAATTAAGAATTTCTGAGAGGGTGGATGTATCTTCGGCATCAGAGAGATTACTGACCATTACACTACCACGGCTTAACGCTCTGATAATTAATGCCCTGTTACTTTCACTCTTTGAACCGGTCAAAACAACGCTGCCATGCAACTTTTTTGTAGGATGGGCAACCCGGATGGATGGGATATGTGATGTACACATTTTTATTCTGATGGAATGTTAAAATCTTCCGGACGCTGTATTGAGTTATTGTTTAATAATTTTAGAAATGTAGGAAGAGCCGTTTCTGTTTATTATTTTCAATATGTAAATCCCCGGCTGCAAGTTAGCCACCTTGCATTCGACCCTATTCTCTCCGGCAGAAAAAGACAGTCTCGCTTCACGACCAGCGGCATCATAAGCATATATTGCCAAAAGGTCATTGAACGGAATATCTATATGAAAGATGTCTAAAACCGGATTGGGATAGATTTTATTTGGGGTTAAGGTTTGATTGGTGGCATTTGTTTCAGGGATACATTCATCTTCAAATACTGCCGAACATCCTGTCTTTGTATTGGTAACAGTTACAGAGAAGGCACCTGCCGGCAGTTGGGAGGATATTTTGGTTGTGGCGCCATTGGACCACAGAAAGGCAAGTGGTTGTGACTCATCCTCCGGTGTAATGACAGAAACACAAGTACTGTCAGTCGTGGTAGTTTCAAGCGTTGCCTTAATTTCAGGCTCTGTATGGAAGTCAAATGAAAGATTCACGTCACAATATCTGTCTGCTGTATCATGGAGAGTTACAGTCAACGGGCTATTTGTCTTATCAAATGAGAAGGTAACGGATATATTGTTTTCCTCGACTATTTTTGCCTTGGCCGTATCAAAGATGGCAATGGTTTTATCATCAAAATAAAAGTTTTTGGTGATGGTGACGAGTTGATTGTGTGTTTCTCCGAAGCAAGGTAATGTTTCTTTTGAATCAACTTCAATCTTTGGCTTCAGGTCGATAGTTACAACATCTTGTGCACTGAATCCATCGGCATTGTAGCCGGTGAGCGTGAAAATTACCTGACTGCCGGCATAAGATTCCGGGATGTTGACAGTCGGATTGGCTTCATCGCTCGTAAATCCATTGCTACCTTCCCAATGGTAGGTAATTCCTCCTTGTCCCAGTAAGGTGAAATCTGTATTTCTGCATACGGCAGTGTCGCTTGAAGACGCCGTAATTACCGGCGTTTCGGAGATGATGGCACGTGCCACACCCAGCCAATCCTGTCGAGAACCCAGTAAGAGTGCTTTCCCGTATGGATAAATTTTCATTTTAAGACCGTAGGCAAGGCTCGCTCCATATTGGATGATGAGTTTACCATCCGTTCCAAATTCAGGCACTAAGAATCCGTCTTTGTCAAGCTGTGCAAGGAAGAAGGCCTGGTTGATGTCACCGAAGACATAAATGCGACTGCCATAAACCTGAACGTCGTTGATGGCATTAAATTTCCCGTTGTAATGAACTACGGTTTTACCGTTGGTGCCAAATGAAGTGTCCTGTTCACCATTAGGCATAAGTTTTTGGATGATAAGGGAACGCTGTTCTGTCAATTCATTTCCCGATACCAATACAGAACCGTCAGCTAAAGGTAAGATATGATTGATAATTTGACTCAAATAGAGATTGGCAAGGGTGGTGTACTGGTCCTGATATTCTCCGTTTCGGGATATTTTGACGATTTGGCTTGCGGAAGTTGTCAAGTAAAGATTGTCTTCATCATCAATAGCAGAAACGACCTTAAAAGTGCCTACAACAGGAATCGTGTAACTTCCGCTATTTGCAAAAAGTAGATCCCAGCTGCCGTCAGATTTTAGTTTTCGGATAATCAGCTGGTCACCGCTTCTGATAATTACAAAGTAGTGACCGTTGGAAAGACGCTGCATAGAACGGACAATGTCTTTTCCACCCAAGTCCATAATGATCTCTCCTCCCTGACCGAATGTAATATCCGGATTGCCGTCAGCATCAAATTTTTTGATAAAAACGTCATCACTTTTACTTCCGGCGATCAAAAATTTGTCTGTCACCGGTCCGCCAAAGCCTAGAGCGCATTTCAGATTGAAGTTGGTGCTTTCAGGCGACAAATTGCATAAGGTCTGACCATCGGCAATATCATTTTTAAACTTCAATACGGGGAGCCAGGTACCTGAATCATTTTTCTCCAGAATATCACCAATTAGCATGAAAGTATTGTCACTACGGTCGATCAGGGTAAGACCTCTGTCATAATAAAGGTAAGGAATAAAATCAGGATAGTTTTGTTTCCCGTTAATGGCATAACTGCTATCCAGGTAACCATACTGAGCCAGGATATTTCCCTGAAGAAGAAGACAGATACACAGTGTTATTAATGATCTCATATTTCTATTGTTGAATAAAATAAAGTTGTGCAGGTGAATGCTACTCCACACCCGTAATAAAGGAGTGTAATAAGGTCGGATATGCAAATATATAATAATATTTTTATATTGATAAATCTTTTTAAGTGAACGAGAAGGGCTTTTATTAAAACATTTATAATGAACCATTCAGGATGAAGATGGAGGTCAGAATATGGAAAAATAGCCGGAATGGCAACACCGGTGCATCGAAACCATTTTCTTACTTCCGGACAAAAAGTAGTCACCATGTCACCATACCGATCACTCTAACTCAAAACCTCCCATGCGATGAGTGACACTTTAGCGGATATCCTCTTGCTTCTTCCGGTCAGCAACGAAATGGAAATTTCAGCAGTAAATGATTTTACAATAGAGAGATTCACAGGTTTAAATTCCGACACCAATTCTTGTAAGGAGGATGCTTGCAGCTCCTTTGCCTACAGAGAAAGTGGCAAAGTGGTAATTCTTCATCCGTGCCTTCCCGGCAAATGCTTCTGTCTTCGGTTCATATCGGCTATCCCACACCACCCATGGATTATAAAGTGTTATAGGTAGAATTTTTTCTGCAAGGGTGCGGTAAGAGAGAGGGAAAAATATGTGGTTGGTTGGGTCTTACAAAAAGAGGCTGACCAAATCGGCCAGCCTCTTTATTTGTTTTGGATAATATCGGAGATTACTTGATGATCAGTTTTTTAGTGGCTATACCTTCATTGGTACGGACCATTACTGTGTATGCACCCGGAGTAATACCTTTGATATTCATGCTCATCTGAGCCTTTCCCTGCATTGTACCAAAGTCTTTGGCCAAAACCACTCTTCCGAGAGCGTCTATAATAGTTGTAGTAACATTAGAAGGAGTCTGTATATTCATTGAAATAGTAGCTACATCAGATGCCGGATTTGGATATACCCTGATATTAGTATTTACTAAGATTCTTTCTGTAGAGGAAGTGACAAAACCATTTTCAACAGCATCTTCTATAGATTCGTCATTGGCATTGGATACCTGAGCGTTGGCATTTAAAAGAACTGCTACAATTTTGATGTCGTCTTGTTTCCAGGTAGGATCCAGTTTGACGGTATAGTTTTTAACTACTTTGTCGCCTGCCTGTGCTTCAGCCATATTTTTTACTGCGTGATCATGAGTTCTTGCAACGTGTTCATAAACCATCTGAGATGCGGGAACCGGGTTCGGAAGATTTTCATAACCGCCCATCGCGCCGCTATTACCACCTGAGTAATAATTAGCCTGATTGTACTGAGCGGTTGTTCCGGTCACTTCATCTTCTACGATGGTCAGAATCATGCTGTAACCTTTAGGCACGGCTTGCAGATAGTTTACAGATACAGAAACCTCCATATTTCCTTCTGCATCAGGAGCTTTAGCACCTATTTCAAGTGTTGCATCCGGAATTTCTCTAAGATAATTTAAGCCGGGAGCCAGGGCAGCAGAAGGATCTACGACTTCTCTTCTATCTACAACCATTCCGGGGAAGCCGGTAAAGCCATTGAATGAGGTAATTTCATTATCGTATGTTTTTACAGTCATAGGATCTGCATTATGCACGGCAATCGGAATAAGGTAATCATCATAGGCAGGTGAAATAACTTTCAGGAATACGGCACCACGTGGACACCAGCCACACCAGGTACCTGTTCCTTCTTCGAGCAACACTTTCCTGTTGTCTGCAGGTTTAACCGCATATACTGAAGCCGCAAGAGAATTGTTGCAAGTCAGTTGATCTTCTACTCCATTTACTTTTGTAAGGGTCATAAGAAGTGGGTTGTCCCCGTCTCCCAGTTCAACTTCAGTGGGTATGTCAATTACCTGAGATTTTTTAGGAGCTATGCTCAAACCTGAAATTTCTTCGGTAGTTGTTCCATTGCTTCCTTGCAAAGAATATTCAATATTTGTAATAGTGTCACTGCCCACGTTGTACAACATTACACTTGTTTTTACACTTGTACCTGCAATTTGAATACCTTCCTTGATATTCAGATTCAGAATACCTGCCTCAGGGCCTGTAAAGGTAGTTATAGCTGTTGGATCAGTAATTAAAATCACATCGTCAATATAATATTTGCTTCCGGCAATTGCAAAAAAGTCAATAGATGCAACTGAGGTCAATGCACTTCTGTAGGTTGCTTTACATTCACCATCTATATATATCTGCCACAAGTTGTTGGAGGCATCTATTACTGCCCTGAAATTAAACCATTTATCAGGAGTAAATGCAAGTCTGTTTAAGGAATATATTGAATTAGTTGCCACATCAATACTTCCATCAGTGTTCATGAAAAATTCCATGGCCCATCCGGTACCGGGAGTCGTTGTGGACTGGAAATTGAAATAGCCGGTTTTGCCCTTTGCAACCAATAAATTAAAACTAACATCAACAGTACCTTTGTTAACGTTCGTATTGTTTAATTTAAGAATCAAATCCTCAGGACCGCCATCATTTGAGGTCGCCTGGATTTTAATACTGTTTTTTCCGCTGGCAGCCGCCTCATCTGTAATGTGAGCATCATCTGCAGCCCCTCCGGTGGTGGATCCCCAGGTACGCCAATTTGTCGGATTGTTTGTAACGACCGTCGAGCCAACTGTGTAGGCTTCAAAGTCGTCTGAGTAAGTTACCTGTGCTTGTAAGGAAGCACACGCTACCAGAAAAATAAATAATTGTAAAAATCTGTTTACCATGAGTTTGTATTTAATATAAATCTTAATTAAAAGTTGAGAAGCAAAGGTAGAATAAATACACAAACATCAGAAGTTAATTCTTTTATTTTTTTGATTTTAACAATTTTTGTTTGTTTAAAAATTTTATTATAATATTTTATTCTGAATGTAATTTATATTTACAACAAATAATATTTATAACATAATGAATATCAATTCAGAAGATTTGATTGTCGTCCTGGTTTAGGGAGTTTAAGAAAAAAAGTTTAAATCAACTTGCTCAATCTTTATACAGGCAATTGACCTCAGGACGCTGAATCCGGAATATAACCGTATTTTTCTGCAAGTTTAATAAGTTCGACGACTGATGCGGATGATGTCTTTTTTAGAATTCTAGATTTGAAGGTGCTGGCTGTAGTCTGACCAATATTCAGTTCATTGGATATTTCCAATACGCCATATCCTTTGAATAAAAGATTCAGGACTTCAAGTTCTCTGGGTGATAAATTGACAAAAGGATGAGCATTTTGTTCATAAATCAATTTATGTTGGTGCACTGAAAGGTATTTATCTCCATTGCATACAGAAAATATTGCTTCTTTGAATTCTTCATCACTGGCAGCCTTGTGGACAAAGCCATAACCTCCCAATTCGTGAACTTTCACGGCATAAAAATCTTCAGAGTTTACACTGATGACGAGGATTCGCACATAGGGACTTATTTCTCTGATTTTTTCAAGCATGGGCAGGCCTTCTGTGCCGGGCATATTGAGATCGGTGAGTAAAACGTCATAATATTTACTGCTTAACTTACTTAACAAGTCTGTTCCATCTGTGGCAAATTCAATGGTCTTGTCTTCTTCGATAACTTCTTGTACCAGCATTTCCAGACCTACCCGGACTGCAAAGTGATCATCTGCTATCAAAATCTTCAACATGCTTAAGACATTTAGTAGTATTAAAAAACAAATGTAATAAATGTTTAATATATAATTGATTATTTTTTTAAATTTTTATTCCAATTTTTAATAATCAAGAAAAAGAATAAAAAAATGGTTTACCCTACAACATCATTATAAATGACGGATAAACCATTTTTCCATTAGGCGGTTTTGCTCAAAAATAAATGTCGATTAATCTGGTTCGAATCCTAAGACAAAACTGAATTTGCCGAATTGCGTCCACTTGGCATTGCTTTGGATCAGATCGCTCTTATCAAAACCGAATCCATAATCAAAACCAAGTATTCCAAACATAGGCAAGAAGACACGCAAACCCAGACCTGCTGACCTTTTCAAGTCAAATGGACGATAGTCTCTGATTCGGTTCCAGGCATTTCCACCATCTACAAAGCCTAATACATAGACGGAAGATGAAGGGTTTAATGAGATTGGATACCGCAATTCCATTGAGATTTTAGTGAATACGGCAGCTCCATCGCTTGTCACCTTGTTATCTGAGCGGACTTGCTCTACCGTATAACCCCTCAGTGAAATGATGTCTTTACCGACAATACCGACATATTGATTGGACAGTCCATCTCCTCCCAGTTCGAATCGTTCAAATGGAGAGAGACCCACATATTCATTATAATAACTGATCATCCCTGTTTTATTGGAAACTTTCAACACCAGTTTTCCGATGAGGGATTTGTAAAATTCCATGTCCAGCCGCCACTTGTGATATTCAAGCCAGTGGAATCTTTTTTCAAGCGGAAGGTCAGCATATTGGGCAGCGGTTCTACCGTTGAGGATTGAATATGGCGGTGTAAATTGTCCCGTTAGAGATATTTTGGATCCATCACGAGGGAAGATCGGATCGGCTACGGTTGTTCTGGCAAGTATCAGTTTTAGGTTCAGGTTGTTGAAAGTACCATTTGCTACCGTAAATAAACCTGGATATTCGTTTAGTTTATTTTGTTGAAAATTGAGTGAGGCATTGATTAGGAAGTTGTCGTCCGGCCACTTCAGACGAGTACCCAGACCTACTGTACCCGAAACGATGCTGTAATATCCGACGCTGTTGTACTGTGCGTCGATATTGGAATACCTGGTATAGAATCCGCCTACAGTAAAGGATGTAGGTTTTTTACCACCCAGCCAGGGTTCTGTGAACGAAGCGTTATATGATTGAAAGAATCGACCATTGGTCTGTGCCCTGAGGGATAATTTTTGACCATCTCCTTGCGGCAATGGATGCCAGGATTCCTTTTTTGTGATATTCTTGACCGAAAAGTTGTTGAAGCTTACACCCAAGGTACCTATGAGCCCCTGGAAGCCACCATAACCTGCTGAGAGTTCCAGCTGGTCATTGGGTTTTTCCTCCACTGTATATTCGATATCTACGGTTCCTGCTTTTTGATTGACAGGCGTGTTGATGCCGATATTTTCCTGATTGAAGTATCCGAGATTGATGATTTCTCTTTGTGATCTAATCAGGTCACTTCGGCTAAATTTGGCACCCGGTCGTGTCCTGAGCTCCCGTCGGATAACATTTTCGTTGGTGCGGTCATTACCTTTGATGACTACCTTGTCAATGGTAAATTGAGGCCCTTCAAAGACGCGGATTTCAAGGTCGATTGAATCATTATATACCGCAGTTTCAATCGGATCGGCATTGAATGCAAGATAGCCATCGTCGAGATAAAGGGAGCTGACATCGGTTCCATCCATACTGAACCTCAGACGATTTTCCATCTTTTCCTGATTATAAGTATCGCCTGAATTGATACCAAGGCGATTTTTTAATTGTTCTTCTGTATAGAGGGTATTGCCTTTGAATGAAATATCCCGATAGTAGTATTTATCTCCTTCAGCCAGATTAATATGTATCCTCAGGTCACCATCTTTTTCCCGCCAGATAGAATCTGATACGATCTTTGCGTCCCGATAGCCAAGGGTATTATAGTATTTTATAAGGTCTTGCTTGTCTTCAGCATATTTTGGTCGGATAAACTTGGAAGACGCGAAAAGCCGACGTTTTACCTTTGTGTCGTCCAGTTTTTTTCTCAGTTTGGACGCTTTTACGTGATCATTACCTGAGAATGTTACGTTCTGGATTTTTATTCTTTTGCCACGATCCACATTAAATACCAGCCTTACCTGATTGAGTGTACTGTCAAAGCCCGTTTCACGGATGGTAGCAGATACATCTAAATAACCTTTATCTATGAAGAAGTTTTTGATGGCATTAACGGCGTTGATTTTATTGTTTTCTGTGATGATGCCACCTTTGAGCATGAAGGGTTGGATTTTCTTATTGAGGTCTTCGTGATATGATTTTTTTATACCGGAAAAGGACCAGCCAAGCAGACGCGGACGTTCAATCACTTTTATTTTTAAAAATATAACATCACCAATCTTTTTTTCCTGGATAACTTCGACATTTTCAAACAATCTGAGATTGATCAGGGACTTTACGGCTCTTGTGATTTTCGGACCGGGAACCTGAATGACGTCGCCAACTTTCAAACCAGAGATAGTTTTGATTGCGTTTTCGTCACTAAACTTGGCTCCCTCTACGGTGACTGAACCTATTTCAAACATGTTTTTATTTTCAGTCTGTCCGAATGTGACAATTTGAAAAGATAAGGTCGATGCCAGAAATAATGATATTGTAAATAAATTGATATTTAAGCGCATTATATTCATTAAGTTATAATGATGATTTTGTAAAATCCCAGATTTCGTGATCTTCAATATTTTGAAAATCAATTTTTTGAGGGGCAAATTTAGATTTTTTTTGGCTACTAGCATATCAATAAAATGATAATCCTTCAGATGAAATGATTCTATCCTGGAATTTTGTTTATCAAACGTATGATCTTGAGCTTTAGTGCAACTTAGATATACCATATATTATAGTGGTATTATGGATGTAACGAATAAAGTGGCCTAAGAGTCTTGTTGGGGAATTAAAAAAGTAAAAAATTTAACACTTTTTCTTCCAAAAACTTGATTTTTATTGATGTGATGAATACTCCTCCAATACTGAGCTAAAAATAGGATCAACATGGAGTCAACACTTTATTTTACTACTGTACGGAAAGTTAGGTTGATTCTGGGGCCAAACGGACGACGGGAGGTGGGTAGTCGATGCAACCAATGTTCCTGGGTACTTCCCTTCATGAGCAGAAGGCTTCCGTGTTCCAGGTTAAGTCCTACATTGATTTTCGTGTATTTGTGCTTAAAAAGAAATTTGCGTTCAGCGCCAAATGTAAGTGAAGCTATTGTTCCATGTTTTTTGAGGTCCGGTTCACCATCGCTATGCCAGGCCATTCCCTCCCTTTCGTTGTGGTACAGGTTGAGGAGACATGAATTGTAAGTCTCGTTGCTTTTGTCTTCTACCAGTTTTTTGATGGTCAATAAAAGCTCCGTCCAAGGAAGTGCCACTTTGGTTATTTTGGAATATGTATAATGAAGTGGCAGGTCGGCATACCAGGCTACCTTTCTGTTTGTGACTATTTTTTTACCAAATAGGATGGCCTCATCGTTACGCCATTCAATCGTTGACATCAATTGGCTCAAAAGATAATCTGCCTCTTGCTTATCCATGATCAGACCTTGGTACAACACTTCTCCATCGTATGGGAGCATATTTTGTTCGGAACGGCAGTTTGAGTCTTGCATTTTGATATGTTTTATTTTGGTTTATAAATGACAATAAATAATTGAGTAAAAAATCCATTTGCTTGATCGGTGAATCATCACATCTGAAACATGATATGTGAATAAATAGACTAAGGTAAAAACTTTAAAAGTAAGAAATTAGTGTCAATGGATGAACGATGTAAAAGATGCCGAATTTTTGATTTCGGACGTGATTTTATAAAATAAATGATTTTAAGAAAGGGGTGAAATATAAATTGGAAAAATTGACTGATTAAGCTTAGATTTGAGGTTTTATTTGCACAAATTTACCAGATGAGTGATAGTTTTTTAGTTCAAGGTGGAGTTAGATTATCCGGCAGTATAGAGCCACAGGGTGCCAAGAATGAGGCATTGCAGGTGGTATGTGCTGTATTATTGTCATCTGAAGATGTTGAGATCAGCAATATACCGGACATTCTTGATATAAGATTGCAAATGGAATTGCTGAAAGGATTGGGAGTTAAAATAGAGCAGCTTGGTGCCGGCCGATTCCGATTCAATGCTTCTGATGTCAATCTGGACTATCTCAGTTCTCCGGAATATTTGGAGAAGGCCAAGCGAATCAGAGGCTCTGTTTTATTATTGGGTACCATGTTGGGGAGGTTTGGCAGAGCTTATCTGCCCAAGCCGGGAGGAGACAAGATCGGTCGGCGTAATCTGGATGCTCATTTTCATGGTTTTGAGCGACTGGGAGCCACCTTTACCTATAATGAAGAAGAAGGCCATTTCTTTATAGACGGAAGCAGGATGGAAGGCAACTTCATTTACATGGATGAAATCTCTGTCACAGGAACGGGTAATGTATTGATGGCATCAGTACTCACACCCGGTAAGACGACTATCTATAATGCTGCATGTGAGCCATATCTACAGCAATTGTGCAAGATGTTGGTTGGTATGGGCGCTAAGATCCAAGGTGTCGGCTCAAATATGCTTATCGTAGAGGGAGTGGAACGTTTGCATGGGACCAATCACAGGTGTCTTCCCGATATGATTGAGATTGGATCTTTCATTGGTATGGCCGCAATGACCCAGTCGGCACTGACCATTACCAATGCATCAGTGAAGGATCTTGGTTTGATTTTACCCACCTTTAAGAGACTCGGACTTGAATTGGAGGTAAAAGGGGACGATATCCATGTTCCAGAGCAGGATGTATATAAGATTCAGACCTTTATAGATGGTTCTGTGATGACGATCTATGATGCGCCCTGGCCGGGATTTACACCAGATTTGATGAGTGTCGTTTTAGTAGTGGCTACACAGGCGAGAGGCAGTGTATTGATTCATCAGAAAATGTTTGAAAGTCGTTTATTTTTTACGGATAAATTGATAGAGATGGGTGCCAAAATCATTTTGTGTGATCCTCACCGGGCTACAGTGATTGGGCTGGAACGAAAGAGTACATTCCGGGCTATCAATATGACGTCTCCCGATATCCGTGCAGGTATATCCCTTCTGATAGCAGCTATGTCAGCCAAAGGAGTCAGTAGAATAGACAATATTCAGCAGATAGATAGAGGCTATCAGCAGATAGAATCCAGGTTGAACGCTATTGGTGCCCGGATAGAACGGATACAGTATCAGAGTTGATTCCACGCTCTTGCTGATGTAAAAGAATGTTAATTCTGATTGTCTTATACCTGTGATGGTATAAGTTAAAGATTATTTACCCAGTGTAAAATATCCTCCTCTTGCATCAAGATTATTATCCCTACAAGAGATATAATTATCCTGTTTTGTGCCAATGTTTATCTCTCCATAGACGTATGAAGAGCTCCTTTTTTATTTTTTTGAGGTTGGAATCGGTATGGTGGGATGATAGCTATAATTAAAAGGAAATTAATTCTAAAAGGAATCAAAAAAGCTAAAAGAACTGTATATTTTCAGTCTAAATTTATATTTTAAAAAATATTTATGATTATGAATAAAAGATTAATATTTATTTATTGAGCAATTGTGCGAATTATGATTTATGTAATTATAAACGCATGATAGACAATGATATGTTGATAAATAATTCGTATGAGGAATTCCTTGATTTATACAAAAAAATAAAATTGATTAAAAAATATCTATTTTGAGCAATTTGTTTGTATATTGGAGGAATTTTATTTATGTACTAGTCCTAACACTTTGACTTATGAAAAAAATTTTATTATTTCTGTCTTTATTGATGAGTTATGCATCAATAGCCCAGATCACCATTACCAAAGATAATTTTGATGACTGGAAGCCTGTAGCTGATAGTTTGCGGAAGATTACGGACAATAGTCCTGTACCTGATTTGCAGCCGGGTGAAAACATTGAATGGGA
The DNA here is from genome assembly GCA_024103005.1 of Saprospiraceae bacterium. Classification (GTDB taxonomy): domain Bacteria; phylum Bacteroidota; class Bacteroidia; order Chitinophagales; family Saprospiraceae; genus Parvibacillus. Next base: position 27,064 of record JAGFJA010000025.1, on the reverse strand, counting down.
TTTGACCGGACTAGAGTATTTTAATGACACCATTTACTTTTATGCACATAGTGATACGGAGTATCCTGCTTTCCCGAAAGGAAGGTTTGATTGGGGAGTGTATTATATAATTAACAGTGCCATGAGATATGCAACAAACTTGGTAGGCTCGATTGATGATGATGGCATACATTTTTATGGTGAACATCTAGATCGGCAAGCCATAGGAATAGGTGCCCTTTCGGGAAGTGCCGGTGATTCATTGGTTTTTATCATACAGGATATACCCTATTCGGCCTTCAGGACTGAGTTGCCATTGCCGGTGACTATGGGATCAAATTGGAGTTCTGATTATAACTTTACCACAAACTTTAATCTTACTGTTCAGGCATACGGCTTGAATAAAGTGCCATGTCAGAGAAAAACCCAGTTTGTATCCCAGGATGAAGTAGTAGGCTGGGGAAAGATGCGTGTTAAGGACAACAATGGGAAGGCCTCAGCTTATATGGATGTATTGCAGGTCAAATCAGTAGGATATTCCATAGATAGTTTCTTTTTGAATGGGGCGCCGGCACCCGTGCCATTGCTTACAGCTTTCGGTATTGCACAAGGGCAGCATTTTAATCGCTATGACTACTATTTTTACAGGCCAGGACAACTGACTCCATTGGCTACATTTGAGTATGCGGATGGGTCATTTGCAAGTAATAAAGTGACTGATGCTAAGATTCACGTACTCAATTTGGAATACCCTTCCGGCTTAAAGAATATGCCGGAAAACTCTAAAGTTGAAGCTTATCCCAATCCCTCAGTAAACGGAGATTTTAAGGTGTCTATCTCAGACAGGACGATTGGCGAGATGGATTACCGGATAGTTAGTATGACCGGAAAGACAATATCAACAGGTAAAATGCATTTTACTAATGGTGTCTCTTCAATCAATGATAAAAATTTACAGAATCCGGGGATATATTTTTTAAGACTTTATCGCGAAGGTCGATTGTATAATTCCGTCGGGTTGACTACATTGAGGTAATCTGGAGGCCGTACATGACGTATGCTAAATAAATTATCAGAGCTGCACTTTAAACATTTGGCGGAATAAAGTAATTTTGTATTTTCGCCGCATCGGGATGTAGCGCAGTCTGGTAGCGTACACGTCTGGGGGGCGTGTGGTCGCAGGTTCAAATCCTGTCATCCCGACCATTTTGATAGGATGCGTAATGGATAATCCTTCATTACGCATCATTGTTTTAAGGCAAACCTCATTAAACTGTCTTCTCATTTATATTAAGGGTTTTTACCAAGATGGGCAGGACGTACATTGGATATAAGTAGGTCGGCTCGGAAGACTGTGTAGGCGCAGTATCAAATCAATGGATACTCCCATTTTGAATGTTTTTCTACATCATTTTCCCGTGATTCCGCAATATCTGTGCCACTTCTTCCTGAGCCAACTGAGTAGTATTGCTCAATATGCTGATGACTAGACCACTGTTATATCCTTTGAGGATAACGACGATCATCAAGATAAAAATTCCTTTTGCTGCTACTCTTTCGATTCGATCATAAAAAGTTGAGCAATACTTAATTCATTTAAATATACGTTTTGACCGCTCTTATTGGTGAATTCTTATTAACAAATCTTTATTACTTCCATATTTTAAAAAAAGTATCTTTGCAGGCATTACAGAATCTGCCCTTGGCTTGCAAAGTTGTTGATTATAAAGCAAGTAAAAGTATAGTAGAGCAGCATACTGTCAAAATTGAAGCACATTCATGTATTGTTTAGCAGATTTTTTTCGTTAGAACTTGGTCAATGACAATCCATGAAATAATATTTTGATAAAACATTACATCTTTTATGTCTAAAAATCTTGTTTTAGTACTCATCATCACCTTTCTCTGCAATATCATTTACGCTCAAAAAGATGAGGTCTTATTTACGGTCAATAAAACTCCGGTCAATGTAAGTGAATTCAGATACATCTATGAGAAATCCAATAACAAAAATGCGGACTATTCTGAAAAATCTCTAAATGAAAGCCTCGATCTTTATATTCGATTTAAACTGAAAGTTGCCAAGGCAAGAGAACTTCGGATGGATACGCTTCCTTCCTTGACGACCGAATTGAACTCCTACAAACAACAGTTGGCAGACTCCTATCTGATGGATAAAGAAGTGAATGAGAAGCTGGCAAAACAGTTGTTTGACCGGATGAAAACGGATGTTAGAGTAGCTCATATCTTTATCGCTGATAACCATGTGGATTCGATAAAGGCACTGATGAAGGTCAATGAGATTAAGACAAGATTGAAGAATGGTGACAATTTTGAAGATCTCGTGAAACTTTATTCGGAAGATGAATCTACCAAGAAGACAGGAGGTGACCTTGGTTTTCTGGCTCCAATGTATCCCAATGGATTTTATCCGCTTGAAAATCTGGTATATAGCCTTAAAAAAGGTGAGGTCGGAGGACCGGTGAGGACTAGTGCAGGATGGCACTTTGTTAAGATACTCGATACTCGTCCTGCAAGAGGTGAGATGGAAATCGCCCAGATCTTAATCAGGATCAGTAAAACTGTAGATGACGGATTTGCCAAAGCAAGGATTGACTCGGTATATGAAGCATTGAAAAAAGGTGCTGACTTCGGAGAGATGGCCAAGAAGTTTTCTGACGACCGGAACACAGCCGCCAAGGGTGGATTCCTTGGATTTATCACCATAGGTACATATGATGAAAATTTCGAGAATCATGTATTCGCTCTTACTAAAGACGGAGAATACACTGAACCATTCAAAACTGCATTGGGCTACCACATCGTGAAAAGAATATCCAAGCGGGACTTTTCTGATTTCGACGCAGTGAAAAAGTCGTTGATGACTAAGGTGAGCCGGAATGAAAGATACGGTATTGCAAAGAATCATTTGATTGAAAAAATAAAGAAAGACTATCATTTTACCCAGTCCACTCCGGTATATAAAGAATACACGGATTCAATCAACACGGATCGTTTCTATACCAATAACTGGACAGCACCTAAAATAAAAAATGCTACTATTTTTACCCTGGGAGAGCAGAACTATACGACGGATCAACTGAGCCAGTATCTTGCAGACAACAGCCGGCGAAGGGTAAGGATGAATAAAAGTGTATTGCCCATTATAGCATTTAAGGAATTGTACGATGAATTTATCTCTGATAAAGCTATAGAATATGAACAGGGTAAATTGGATGAGAAATATCCTGATTATAAGGCACTTACAAGAGAGTATGAGGAAGGATTTTTGTTCTTTGAGGTGACAAATAGAGAAATCTGGAATAAGGCATCTATGGACAGTGTCGGGATTGAAAAATATTTCAATGAACACAGAGATAATTACAAGTGGGAAGAGCGAGCCAGATTACTCCACTACACCATCAAAGCTTCCAGCCCGGAAGAACTGAACAGTGTTTATGAACATGCAAAAACTTATAGCCCTGAACAACTTCAGAAGAAGTATAGCAGAGAAAAGGTAACTTACACTTCACAATTGATTGAAAAATCAAATCAGGGAGAAATGAATGGGCTAATGTGGAAGGCAGGAGCTATGTCCTTGCTTGAAAGAAAAGGAGATGGTAAGGTAGGCTCTTTCGATAAGGTAGAATCTATAGAGCCGCCGGTCAGAAAAGAGCTCAAGGAAGCTCGCGGCTTTGTCATAGCCGATTACCAGGATTATCTGGATAAGCTTTGGGTTGAAAAACTTAAAAAAGAATACAACGTAACCGTCAATCAAAAAGTCTTCGATTCACTTATTAAACATTAATCAGACAAAATTCATGCGACAATATCTGCTGCTGTTTAGCCTGTTAATCCCGTTTTTCGGTTATTCTCAGGAAGTTGTGCTCAATAAAGTCATCGCCCGGGTCGGTGGTGAATTTATCCTGATGAATGACGTGGAAGACAACTATCTCGGACAGACCCGCGGAATGACCAATGTTCCGGAAAACCTCAGATGTCAGATTTTTGAAGGGTTGCTTCTTCAAAAGCTACTGACGAACCAGGCTAAAATCGACTCTGTCAAAGTAAGTGATGATCAGGTAGAAAATCAGTTAAATGCAAGGTTTGACAGGGTGCTTGCCTTTATGAACAATGATATGGCGCAGTTTGAGGAATACTACGGCAAGTCTGTCAATGAGATGAAGGATGAATTGAGAGAAGACCTCAAGGATCAGATGATGGCAGAAGAGATGCGCAATAAGATCGTTGAAAAAGTTAACATTACACCATCTGAAGTCGTAGATTATTTCAATTCTATTCCCCATGATTCTTTGCCATATTACAATGCTGAAGTGGAATACAGCGAGTTGAACTATTATCCGAAGCCAAGCAAGATAGAGCGACAACGTGTCATTGACAAACTAAACAGCATCCGTCAACGGATCGTGGAACAAGGTGAAAGTTTCGAGGACCTGGCTAAGAAATTTTCAGTTGACGGTTCGGCAAATGCAGGTGGAGATCTGGGCTGGGCTAAACGTGGCGCATTTGTGCCTGAGTTTGAAGCGGCAGTCTTTAATCTTGAGGAGGGTCAGGTAAGCCCCATTGTGGAGACCGAGTTTGGTTTCCATTTAATTCAATTGATTGAACGTAGGGGAAACTCCTTCCATGCGCGTCATATTCTTATCAAACCGGAATTATCTGATAATGATAAGAAAATAGCCAGACAGGCACTGGACAGCATCGTTCAATTAATCAACAAGAAAGATCTATCTTTCCCGGAAGCGGTGAAAAAATTCGGAAATAAAAACTTTCCAAGCTATAGCAACGGAGGAAGGGCAATTAATCCTAAGACCAATACAAACTTTTTTGAAATATCGGATCTGGAACCTGATGTCTATTTCACATTGGATACCATGAAACTCGGCGAAATATCAGCGCCTATTGAGTTCAGAGATCCGTATGGTGAGACTGCTTATAGAGTATTGATGCTGCAATCAAGGACAGAGCCACACCGGGCAAGCCTTGAAAAAGATTATTCAAGGATTAAGGAGGATGCCATCATTAGGAAGAAAGATTCAGAATTGGAAAAATGGGTAACCAGAAAGATACAGGAGACTTTTATTACCATAGATCCTGAATGGTTGGCCAAATGTCCTTATCTCGACAGGTGGAAAAAAAATACCTGAGGCTACCGGATTGCGTTTAAGTTCAGTAAATTTACGTGAACTTGGCTACTTTAAAAATTACATATTTTATCCGTGAAGAAGCACTTCCTTATAGTGATGTGCTGAAGTATTTGCTTGGATTGGTAAGCCAGCGGTTTGTGGTTGACTTTGAAGAAACTGCAATTGAGGCTGAGGCAGGGATTCGGTTTGGATGTCATAATGATGATTATATTATAGTCGGAGACATTTATGCGGCTTTGCTGCAAAAAGTACCGTGTGCACCGGAATATTATCGTCAGTTGCTGATTTATCGGGATGCCGGGGATGAAGTGCCGGATTATCTGGCAAGTATTTTTTCATTTTTACATTGTTTGGGAGAATCACTCACCGGAAATACGCGGGACAGGTTTGACCGGTTGACTTATGGCGGAAGCCTTTATAGCAGATATTACGACAGTTATGCAGATGTGGTAACACCTCTGATGCGACAGTTTCTTAATGATATCTGCGCTTGTGAGGTGGTGGTGGTCAGAAGGGAGAAGAAAGTTTTACTCACACACGATGTGGACTTATTGAATTCAGGGTTGAAGCAGGAGCTGCGATATTTTTTTAAAAAGCCTTCAATATCCCTGTTAAAAGCACTGATGCTACATGTTGTTGGCGTCAGGAAGCTCTGGGGGGACCTTGAAAGTATCATCCGATTGGAGAGGAAATATGGCGTAAGGTCGGTGTTTTATTTATTGCCGGAAACCGGTGAATACGAAGGTATCAATAATGCGGATTATTCTTTAAATACGCTAAATAAGGTCGCTCAGCGTATTGCGGAGTACGGATGGAAAATAGGTCTGCATCGCGGAACTTCACTTGCAACTTATGATGAGCAGAAGAGCCTTATATCGGTACCTGTCACATCCAACAGGAATCATTTTCTGAAATATCGGCTGCCTGATGACTGGGAGGAGATAGGCCGGGAAGGATTGATGTCAGATATGGGTCTTGGATGGAGTGATCGTCCAGGGCTGCGCAATGGATATCCGTTTCCATTCAAGCCTTTTGGCTGCCAATTAGAGGTGGTGCCAATGGTGCTGATGGACACTGTTTTTGACAGGGCGAATAATCCGGAAGGTACTGTTGAAGCATTTAAGATAATGACTTCCCGGTGGAAAGATGGCTATCATGTATCCATACTTTTTCACAACAATTATCTGACACCATGGTCCAATCATCGATTTCTGAAAGCGTATCGGAATATATTGGAGCTGATACGTGAAGAATGTGATGTTTTTAATTAAGCAATAAAAAAAGCCGACTTGTATGATTGGGTCGGCTTTTGTATTTTTAATTAACAGGTTTATTTTCTGCTACCGAACAATCTGAGTAAGTAAATAAACAGGTTGATAAAGTCCAGATAAAGTGCAAGAGCTCCCAGAATAGCTCCTTTTTTTCTGTCTTCTTCATTGTTCAAAAGGGCATAGGCTTTGATTTTCTGAGTATCATAGGCGATTAAACCCACGAATACGGCTACTCCTACATAAGAAAGAATCCAGTATAGAGTTTCACTTTGAACAAAATAGTTAACCACAGATGCGATGATCAGGCCTATAAGCCCGAAAAACATGAGCTGGCCAAATCCGGTCAAATCCTGTTTAGTGAAATAACCTACTGCACTCATCACTCCAAAGGTACCGGCAGTTATTCCAAAGACAGTAAGCAAGGAAGCAGGTGTATATACCAGGAATAAAATACCGAAAACCAAACCATTGAGGAGGGCATATACGAAAAACAGAATCGTGGCAGTCTGAACACTCATCCTGTGAATGCGTGCACTCAAATAACCGACTAAGAAAAGTTGGCCGATAAGCACAACCCAGAATCCAATCCTGTTACCTACTATAAAATTAAGGAGAACTTCGCTGGAGGAAACATAATATCCGGATACAGCGGTCAGGGTGAGTGCCAGAAACATCCAGCCGTACACCTTGGTGATGTACTGTGAAATGTACTGTTTTAGTTGATCCGATGTCCGGGTGTCGGTCATGTCCGTCCATTGATCATAAGGGTATTGATTTTGATTATTATCCATTTTATGCTTTTTCTATTATTAATGATTTTTAAGAGTCAAAAGTTAACATTCTGATGGTTAAATATACGAATTAAATTTTATTTAACAAAATTTGGAGCGATGGTGGCATCCTTTACCCCATTGGAATAATCGTAAAACCCTCTGCCTGACTTTACACCCAGGTAGCCTGCCGTGACCATATTGGTCAGAAGGGGACATGGAGCATATTTCGGATTGCCGAATCCGTCATGCAGGACACGCAGGATGGCAAGACATACGTCAAGGCCGATGAAGTCTGCAAGCTGAAGTGGACCCATTGGATGGGCCATACCGAGTTTCATCACGGTATCTATCTCACCCACACCTGCCACGCCTTCGTAGAGGGTATAGACAGCCTCATTGATCATAGGCATGAGTATTCTGTTGGCGACGAAACCCGGATAGTCATTAACTTCGACGGGTATTTTTCCAAGTGTCTTAGACAGTTGCATGATGGTATCCGTCGTTTCGTCAGTTGTGCTGTAACCGCGAATGACTTCCACCAGTTTCATCACAGGAACGGGATTCATAAAGTGCATTCCGATAACCTTGTCCGGACGGCTTGTTGCAGCAGCTATGCGAGTTATGGAAATGGATGAGGTGTTAGAAGCGAGGATGGCTTCCTGTGGCAGGATCTGGTCTGCCTCAGTAAAAATCTTTAATTTGAGGTCCAGTCTTTCCGTAGCGGCCTCTACCATCAGGTCGGCATCAGATGCTCCGGTGGCAAGGTCAGTAAATATGGTGATATTGCTGAGCGTTTCGGTTTTTATTTGTTCATTTATAGTTTCTTTTTTGATCATTCTGTCCAGATTGGACGCGATGGTTGCTTTTGCTTTTTCGAGGGCGTCCTGTGACACGTCAATTAAGGCTACCTGAAAGCCATTTTGTGCAAATACATGGCATATCCCATTTCCCATGGTGCCGGCCCCAATTACTGCTATCTTCTTCATATTTTGCTCATTTTTTGCCACGAAGATAAATAATGATTGGCAATCGGACGGGATACTTTGCATTTCGGGTGTATTTCAAATGGCACTTATCTGATATCTGGATGAAATAGTGGGCGGCAGATATTTAACATATATTATTAAGCCGTACCTGTGAAGTTTGATTTATGCCTCCAAGAAAAATTCTGTCAAAAAGTCGTGCCTACGCCTACTGATGGTAGATAACCTTTTATGAGGTTGGGTTGTCACACTGCAATAATTTAATGCAAGAATCAAATGTTTATGACTTTGTACAAGTTTTGACACTTCTGCGATGGTGAATTACTCAAATACTTCTTTGCCGACAAATAAGATTCCGCTATTGATTTACTTGAGTTCCTTCATTTTGTCTTGGCAATATCTTGGTAATGGGCTATCTAACCCATTGTAGCAGTAACATTATGATAGTCTATTATTGTCTTTGGTACATTATACTATTGATTTGCAAGTGTGGTCCAAGACCGGCTCCACAAAACATACTTCCGACTCATGCTTGATTTTATTCAATTGTTTAATCAGTTTTTCACCTGACTTTCTGTCTGTGTATAATGAAGGTGACGACAATGACCTGGTGATGGTATTTACCTTGTGCGTGATGGATCGAAGCGGCACGAGCGACGGTAGGAGCGACGTATAGCGGAGAGCCCGACCATGGACCCTTCCATGGGCACGCCCTCCTTATTTGATTTTTACTTATCGCTTACTTTACACCTTCTCTCGATGGCGTCTTATAAAGTTGTATTCCAACTTATTGTCCATTTTTTATCAGTTTGTAATTGGTTCCGTTGATACTGAGGATGTAGATGCCATCGGGGAGTTCGGTGAGATCGATGCGGTTCGGTAAGCGGTTGTATGTTCTGACTCTGATACCGGCCAATGTGGTAACGATAGCCGACTGTTTTTGGAAGTGTGGCAGATTGGAGAGATGGAAGATGCCGTTACCGGGATTGGGTGTAATCGTGATAATTGCAGGGTTTCCGATGGTCAGGGGTATGATAGCCGAGTATTTTGAATTGCCGTGGAAGTCGGAGGTCAGGAGGCGGTAGTAATAGGTTCCTGCATCAAGACCTTGATCCAGATAGCGATGGATAAAGGGCTGACCGGGAGCATTGTCAGTTGTTTGGTAGATGGTCAGGAAGTCTGAATCTCCCGACTGTCGCTGTAACTGATATTGATTGATATCCGTGGTGGTTTCTGCCCTCCAGGTGATGGAAGCGTCAGAATAGCCGTGCGGACGGACGTTGAAGTGGGTAAGGTGAGCTATTGCCAGCGGAAAGTCAGTCTCGGGTTTGAAAGGCAGGCATGCGTTGTCGAGGCAGGCCTGGTACTTGGGAGCTGTGTCGGCATAAGGTGGCTGCATGTAAATGTCGGGCAAATGTCCCCATGATCCGTATATACTTTCCTGAACTCCGGAGAGGGTAAAAGCCATGGCAAGTCTGTTACCGTGATTTCTGATGTCTTCCAATACGTCATTGTAGAGGTCATACATGCTCGGGAGATACTGGGCAGCATACATGGCGTTGATATAGGGTGGCACATTGAAGTCGGTATAGTGCTGACCACCTTCATAGCTGACGATTCCCTTTCCAAATACCTTGATATTGCGATAATCCTGATGGATGATGTCTTTAAATCCGGGATTGCCATTGACACCAAAGTAAGCGTTGCGTGCATTGAGGTTGACGTCTTCTCCGGTGGAGGCAGCATTTAATACGGGGTTACCGGTCGATGAGTGATCGAGTCCGAAGTAATATGTAGGCGACGCCAGGTCCCATTGGTCGGCAGGCAGCTGAGAAAGTATCTGTTCATTGATATAATTGAATCCGCCCTGGATGCCAAGTACCCGCTTTACTCTTTCTGTCTGTCCTGAAAATACGGTATGCCAGATAGTGAAAACTCTTTTGGCTTTTTCGGCATATGCTCTGCCATAGTTCAGATTTGGAGGTCGGTTTTCATTGTTATAATGTGCTTGTCCGAAGATCCAATTCCATACTTCATTGGAGTATTCCAGGTAGATGGTCAGTTCCGGATTCAGGTTGTTTTTAAACAAGGTAGCCATCTGAGTGATGTAGTCATCATCGGCCATGTGTGGTATGCAGATCCACACGTCTTTGTTGAGTTTATTGGCAAGGGCAATCATCATTTCGAACGGGACACCACTGGCTGTGCCGTATGTTCTGTCTGTTATGTGGGCTCTGTCGGACCAGCTTATCTGCGGGCTGTTGTTGATGCTGCCCCAATCCATAAAACGGATGGTAGTGAAGGGTGATAATCTGCTCAGGAAGACGGGATTGAAAATGTTTTCATCCAGATTGACATATTCGTGTTCGGCTCTGAGTAACCTGAAGTTACGCATGTAATTGCCACTTTGAGAATAGGTTACATCCAGCCAAATATTGCCGGATTGGGCAGGTACCTGAAAGTATATTCTGCCGGGCGACTGTTCGATGACGTTGACACCGTTTGGGCTTATGTCAGCAACGCCGTCATACAGGAAGACGTAGTAATGGTTGGCACGGAGGTTGGCATTTTCTGACGAAAGGACATATCTTATCATAGTGTTGGGTGAAGCGGTAGTAGATTGGGGGATGGAAGTCGGATAGCCGTCGGTGTCCATGGCTAATTGGCCGGACACACCTGAATCCCAGCAGTTGCAGCCATCGTGGAAGGTATAGATATCGCTTCGAACCTGTTTGGCGAGGTTGATAAAGGAGTTTTCGTTGTTCCAGTCGGCGATGCCATTGATGTTTACGCCCATTTCCAGCTTGCATTGGAGCGGGCTCCATCCGCTGCATGTGGTGGAATCGGTTGTCATGTGGAGTTGGTAGGTGTCCAAACAACCATTCGATCCGGTAATGGTGACGTTATATACACCGGTGGAAAGATTGTGAAATTCATTTTCGTTGGTGGGACTTATACCTGTACCATTGCTGTTGCGAAAAGTGATGCTCCAGTCTGTTGCCAGGCCGTTGTTGATGCGAATTCGTCCGTCAGATTGGTTGCAGCCGGCTTCATTGAGCATGGTAATGGAAGTTTGGCAAGGGAAGGAACCATCCTGGTTGAAAATGGTGACTTCTTTGGAAAGTGATGAAGTGAGGTTGTGGCTATTTGTGACTGAAAGGGTGATTTGCAGGATACCCGTGATATTTGCTTCGTACGAGTGACTTGCTGTCATTCCGGAGCCTGAAGGACTACCATCGCCCCAGTTCCAGCTATAGGTGAGTTGGCTGCCATTGGGATCAGAGGATGCACTTGCATCTACTTGAACGGTGAGGGGAGCCGTACCATTTGATGGGCTGAGGGTAAAGTCGGCTATAGGGGGCAGGATGATATTGATGTTATCATCGGGGGCGACTACGGGATAGGTTGATGCAAATCTCAGTTCGTCCATATATCCTGAACCTTCCGTATCCCCCGGATAGAGGCTGATTGCTCTTATTCGGGCGAGCATGTCGGTATTTTGGACGATATCGGGAGAAGCCGGAGGGCCATCGTTTCCCAGTTCAGTAGGGTTGACATAGAGGCTGACTGTCGTGCCGGTAGAATTGAAGTCTAATCTGACGACCAGAAAGGCAGTGGCAGAAATGGTTACGGGTTTGGAGGAAGTGAAAACCTGATTTTGGATACGGATGGACCATCGTTTTTCTCCGCCAACTTCAGAGGCTGAACCAAAGTATCCTACGCCGATTCTGTTGTCGGTGCTGCATTCGTTGCACCAGTCGATATTGGAGTTGTGGAGGTCGAAGTAAATGTGTTGCCGGTCATCCTGATTTTTCTGCAACATGGCGCTTACCCAAAGGGTGGTGCCATATACGCTTCCGATACCTTCGCCGCCGGTAACGTAATCGGCAAAGGGTCCGCCATCCGTAATGTCCAGATTGCGTCCTGCAGTGAGATAGACGTCGCCACCGGAGATGCTGCCACCGATGGTCTGCAGGGCCCCATAATTCAGTCCGGGTTGTGTATAGACATATCCGGTGGTGCTTTCGTTCTGAACAGACCAGTTTCCGCCCCATCCGCTTCCGCCGGAGCTTTGGTGGAGCGGTGTGCCGGCAGGATGGTCAAAGGCATCGTAAGCCAGGTAAACATTCTGAGCTGTGGAAGGTCCGGAGACGAGTAGAAGGCTAAAGAGACAGATGGTTAGCTGAAATCTGAACATATTTGAGCTGTTTAAAGATGAATAGTACCTTAAAAAATAAACGGCTGAAATGAGGTAATAGCTTAAAAAATAGTATTCAATGACAAATATTGTATCATTTTATTTAAATATAGTCATGGAATTTGGAAAATGTGACACATAAATATTTATATAATATAATAGTGCTTGATCAAAGGAAAAATAGGGCAAAAATTTGTATGTGGAGCTTTTGAATGGCAGGAGTGGAAGGGATCAGGCAGGAATATAATAGATAGATAGGTAGGATGGGCGACCGGATAAAATAGAAAGGAAGGTATTGAATTCCCTGGAATCGTGATGGATAGTGATTTTTGAAGCACTATGGACAGGAGAATACCACGTGGAGTTTTGGATGGATGGATGAATAAGTTACGGTTGGGATTTAAAGTTCGAATCGTTTAATTGGTGCTGCTTGGTAGAACGGCTATTGCTGAGCTGTCTAAGGGATTGTTATGCCTTCTTGTTTTCAAGATACGACCCGTAATTCGCCCATCCGGATTCTAATAAAAATTGTTATACTTGCAGGGTTGGCAATGATTTTTCAAAATAAATAAAGCAGGGAATTTTTAATATGAGACCATATTGGAGCATATTATTTTTAGTAGCGCTATCCTTTTCCACAAGGGCTCAGGAAAAGTTACTTTGTGCGGCACCACCCATGGGATGGAACAGTTGGAATTTTTTTGAAGGAAACATAAGTGGCACTATAGTCAGGCAGATGGCTGATGCTATGGTGGCCAATGGCATGAAGGATGCAGGTTATGAGTTAATATTTTAGCGTTTTACCTTTCTAGTTACTATTCACTTTGTTAATCCCCGAAGATTTTATACTTATGATGCAGCGATAATCCGGATTTTGTTCTATTATTAGAGTAAATTCATTAAAAAATTACTGTCATGATTATCTATCTGTTGCTGTCTTGCCTGTCTTTTTTTCAGGCACAAAATAAAATCGGGACTTTTGACTATCGAATGTTGTCTAATGACTGCCACTTATACGATTTGGTGTATGAGCAGACCGATTGTGATACTTCAGGCGACTTTACGATGTATTTGTATTGTAATCATGACAACACAAGTGACTCATTTGACCTGTATATTGACGGAGTCCTGACGAATAGTTATCCTTATTCCGCCCTGCCGATATCGCTCTCTCATCTGGAGGGCGACGGTCAATTCCATGTTTATAAACTGATTGACAAGGATAACAGTGATTGTTTTGTAGTTGAGGAAATTAAGCATAGGGACTGCAGCGGAGGCGGCGACTGCCATCTGTACGATATGGTATATGAGCAGACCGATTGTGATACTTCAGGCGACTTTACGATGTATTTGTATTGTAATCATGACAACACAAGTGACTCATTTGACCTGTATATAGACGGAGTCCTGACGAACAGTTATCCTTATTCCGCCCTGCCGATTGCGCTCAATCATCTGGAAGGGGACGGACTTTACCATGCCTATAAGTTTATTGACAAGGGAAATGATGACTGTAGGGTTGCCAGAGAAATCCTGCATCCCGATTGTAGTTCAGGCGGCGACTGCCATCTGTACGATATGGTATATGAGCAGACCGATTGTGATACTTCGGGCGACTTTACGATGTACCTGTATTGTAATCATGACAACACAAGTGACTCATTTGACCTGTATATTGACGGAGTCCTGACGAATAGTTATCCTTATTCCGCCCTGCCGATTGCGCTCAATCATCTGGAAGGTGATGGTGAATATCATGTTTATAAATTTATAGATAATGACGACGGCGACTGCAAAGTAGTCAAAGAGATTAAGCATCCGGAATGTAATACCGGCGGTGACTGTCACCTGTATGATTTGGGTTATAACCAATCGAATTGTGATTCCAGTGGCTATTTTAATCTTTATCTGAATTTCCAGCATGATAATGTAAGCGATTCATTCAAACTCTTTATCGACGGCGTTCTGGAAGGCATTTATCCCTATACTCCATTGCCTCTGTCTGTAAATCATCTGGAAGGTGACGGAGATGTTCATGTAGTTAAAGTAGTTGATCAAGGCAATGATGACTGTAAGGTCGTGAAAGAAATCAAGTACCCGGATTGTTCTACCGGAGGGGATTGTCATCTGTACGACATGGTGTACGAAAAGTCGGATTGTGATGCAAGCGGAACCTTTAATCTTTGGTTAAATTGTAATCACGAAAATGTAAGTGATTCGTTCCGGCTCTTTATTGACGGCGTTTTGGCGGGAGTATATCCTTATTCTGCGCTGCCATTGGAGTTGAATCATCTGGAAGGCGACGGAGATGTTCATGCAGTTAAAGTGGTTGATCAGGGCAATGATGATTGTAAAGTCGTGAAAGAGATCAAGTACCCGGATTGTTCTACCGGAGGGGATTGTCATCTGTACGACATGGTGTACGAAAAGTCGGATTGCGATACAAGCGGAACCTTTAATCTATGGTTAAATTGTAATCACGATCATGTAAGTGATTCGTTCCGGCTGTTTATTGACGGCGTTTTGGCGGGAGTATATCCTTATTCTGCGCTTCCATTGGAGTTGAACCATCTGGAAGGTGACGGAGATGTACACGTATATAAAATTATAGACCAGGGAAATGATGACTGTAAGGTGGTTAAAGAGATTAAACATTCGGATTGCTCTACCGGAGGGGATTGTCACCTGTACGACATGGTGTATGAAAAGTCGGATTGCGATACAAGCGGAACTTTTTATCTATGGTTAAATTGTAATCACGAAAATGTAAGTGATTCGTTCCGGCTCTTTATTGACGGCGTTTTGGCGGGAATATATCCTTATTCTGCGCTGCCATTGGAGTTGAATCATCTGGAAGGTGACGGAGATGTACACGTGTATAAAATTATTGACCAGGGAAATGATGACTGTAAGGTGGTTAAGGAGATTAAACATCCGGATTGTGATGTGTCAGATGATTGTCATTTGACTGAACTTACGATTTCACCATCCAATTGTAATGATGAAGGACAGTTTTATATTGAATTGAACTTTAATCATTCCAATACTTCGGATTCGTTTAATATCAGAGGTAATGGTCATCTGTACGGGCATTTCAGATATGTTGACCTGCCGATTGTTCTCGGCCCGTTTGATGGAAACAGCTCGGAATCGTATGAATTTGGTATTATGGATCTAGATCATCCTGACTGCAAGGTAGATGGTTTCATCACTCCCCCTTATTGTGAGAATGGTTTCCCTCAACCGTTGATTTCCTTGACAATTAATGACCTGCATTGTATTGACTCTGTTAATTATACGGCAACAGTAGGTCTTGATATAGGTGGAGAAGGACAGGTTGATCTGACACTGAGTCAGGGTAATTCGACGTTGAGTGATTTCTCTTCAGAAGACTTCCCTGTAAGTGTGACCTTGTCAAAGAATAAGCTTGCTACTTTGACTGCAAAGGTAAAAGACCAACCAAAGAATTTCACCGCCCTGATCTACCAGCATCCTGACTGTACCGTGAGTTCCGTACATTTTAACAAACCGGATTTCAGGTATTATCCCAATCCGGTTTATTCAGAATTGACACTGGCTTGGCCGGGACATTATTTCACATATAGGATTCACGGCATTGACGGAGCCAGTATGCTTGAAGGGCGTGGCTATGATACCACAGTCGTTCGTACGGATAATCTACCGGCAGGAACTTATATTGTTCAACTCATCGATGGAAATGAGAGTTTGATTAAGAAGTTTATAAAATAATGCATAAATCCTGAAGTAAATCCGTAGCGGTCTGTTTAATATGATTGCTACGGATGTACTATTTATGATGTTTTATAAAAAAATATCGGGTGCAGGCGTGAGACCCGGTGTCGTGTTGTATTTTTCAAAGTCTGTACAACCATTTGCCTGGAGAATTTCTTCATCTATGACAAAGTTACCTGTAAATTCGGTTGATTTTTTTTGAAGAATGATCTGTGCTGCATCCGCTATGATTGCCGGTTTTCTGGTCATTTTGACCAATTGGTCTCCACCCGGCATATTTTCTATAGCTGCAGTACCGATTAGTGTTGCCGGCCAGAGCGCGTTGGCGGCAATAGCATATTCCCGGAATTCCTCTGCCCATCCAAGCGTCAGAAGGCTCATGTTGTATTTGGAAATTGTATAAGCAACGTGGTTTTCAAACCATTTAGATTGAACGTTTAATGGGGGTGACAAGGTGAGGATATGGGGGTTGTTACCTTTACGGAGATAGGGGAGGCAGGCACGGGTCATCAGAAAGGTTCCCCTTACATTGATATCAAACATCAGGTCAAACTTCTTGACGGAAGTAGATTCCGTGTTGGTCAGGGAAATGGCAGAAGCGTTATTGATCAGGATGTCTATTCCGTCCATCATTTCAGCCACACGGTCTATTGCAGGTCCGATAGCTTCATCGTCTCTGATATCAAGCTGCATGGGATAAGCATGACCGCCTTCGTGGATTATTTTTTCGGCTACCGTTAAGATGGTGCCTTTCAGTTTGGGATGCGGATCTACTGTTTTGGCAAGGATGGCTACATGGGCACCTTGCTTGGCAAATTTTAGGGCAAGGGCTTCACCTATGCCTCTGGAGCCGCCTGTAATGACAATTTTTTTATGTTCCATGGTTAAAGTTAGTCAACTTTTTGATTTTGAAAGGAATTTACAACTAAAGTCTGCGCTCCAGTCGGCTTACGATGTCTTTTGACCATGAAGAAAAGGTGCCATTCAGAATGTGTTCACGGGCAGTATCTACCAGTTCCAAAAAGAACGCCAGATTGTGAATTGTTGCTATCTGGGCTCCCAGCAACTCCCCTACGTGGACAAGGTGTCTCAAATACGCCTTGGTATGTGACCTTGAAGTAAAGGCTCTGGATGTCGGGTCAATGGGGCTAAAATCCGTTTTCCATTTTTCATTTTTAATATTGATAATTCCGTCCCAGGTGTATATGAGTCCGTGCCTTGCGTTGCGGGAAGGGAGGACACAGTCAAACATGTCTATGCCGAGGCCTATGCAGGTGATTATGTTGGCAGGTGTACCTACGCCCATCAAATATCTGGCAGATGTTTCAGGTAAAATTTCTGTCACTTCAGCTGTAATTCTGTACATTTCCTCGATGGGTTCACCTACGGAAAGTCCGCCGATAGCGTTGATATGACGGCCTTTGGATGAGATATATTCTGCCGACTTTTTACGCAAATCACTGAAAGTGCTGCCCTGAACGATGGGAGCAAGTGTAGGTGTATAACCGTGAGGAAATTCATCCCGGTTGTCAAAATAATCGAGACAACGGTCCAGCCATGTATGGGTAAGATGCATGGATTTTTCGGCATATCGATACTCACAAGGATAGGGAGTACATTCATCGAAAGCCATGATGATGTCGGCTCCGAGCTGTATTTGGACTTCAGTGGCAGACTCCGGGGTGAAAAGATGTTTGCTGCCATCGATGTGAGATTGGAAAGTGACTCCTTCCGGTTTAATTTTTCTTCGGTGTGCCAGTGAAAATACCTGGTACCCGCCGCTATCCGTGAGTATTGGCTTGTCCCAGCCTATAAAACGATGAAGCCCGCCTGCCTGCCGGACCACATCCACTCCCGGCCGTAAATAAAGATGATAGGTATTTCCCAGGATTATTCTTGCACGAATTTCTTCTGAAAGTTCTTGCTGGTGTACGCCCTTCACTGTTCCGACTGTTCCGACCGGCATAAATACAGGTGTGCGGATGTCGCCGTGAGCTGTAGAAAGCAATCCTGCCCTTGCCCGACTCTTTGAATCTGTTGTCTGAAGCTCAAACTTATTTGTCATGGATTATTCATTTCTATTTAAAATTTTATATAAATCATAATATCAATGAAATATATATTATAAAAATATTAATAATTTTGGATAATCAGAAATAATTTTTTAGGTAAAAATGTTTTTCATGTGCTTTTCAAATACCTGACTTTAGTCTTTTTCCCGTACACTGTCCAGCTTAATTACCACGCCCAGCAATATGGTAAATCCGATTAAAGAAGAACCTCCATAGCTTACGAAGGGTAAGGGAATTCCAATGATAGGAACGAGGCCCATTGTCATACCTATATTTATCAAAAAATGGAAAAAAAGGATACCCGCCACACCCCAAATATAGTTACGTGCAAAGCTCAACTTCTGCCGTTCGGCAACAATAGACAATCTTATGAGCAGGAATAAATATATACCGATAACCGTGAAGGTGCCGATAAATCCGTGTTCTTCACCTACTGTACAAAAAATGAAGTCGGTGGTCTGTTCGGGTACATAGTTCAACTTGGTCAGGGTGCCGTTCAGGAAGCCTTTGCCGGCAAGTCCGCCGGAGCCGATTGCCATCTTGGATTGGAGTACATTATAAAGGGAGCCCCTTGGATCGCACCGTTCCGGATGCAGCCATACATTGATTCTTTCCTGCTGGTGGGGTTCGAGGATGTTGAATACAAAGTTGGAAAAGAAGGATGTCATGGTAGCAATTACTATGAGGGATGAAATGATGAAGACAAATTGCATTTTCTTTCTGAAAACCAAGACTGCTGCCAGTACCAACAATATCAGTGTCAATGCGATGAGGATTTCTTTTGAGCTCCCGCTGTTTACGGCAATAAATCCGCCGATTCCTGTCAGCGCCACCGTTATCATGTAGTAGAGCCTGTTTGGCAGCTGATAGGCTAAAATTCCAAGTCCGGTGATTAAAATAAAAAAGTAAGTCAAATCAAATCCGAATAATAAGGAAGTAATAAACAGAGCTGCAAAAGACAGGACTATGATGTAGATAGTAGAATTAAGCCCTTCCCGGTACATAAGTATAAAAAAGGAGAAAAATACCAGGGCAGACCCGGCATCCGGCTGAAACATTATAAGCAGAGGGGGAAATAAAACCATGGCCGTCGCAACAAGTGCAGACCTGTTGTCGGTTAATTTTATCTTGTAGTCGCTCAGAAGGTTGGCAAGTGCCAGGCAGGTGCCGAATTTGGCTATTTCTGCCGGTTGGAAAGTAAACATGCCAATGCCGAACCAAGCTTTTTGTCCGTTGATAACCTTTCCGAAAAAGAGGACTAATATCAGCAAAACAATTCCAATACCATAAAAGCCGTAGGCGAATGTCCGCCAGAACTTTTCATCAAAGGCAAGTACAAAAAACAGGACAAATAAGGATACGCCAATCCACACCAATTGGCGACCTGCATTGTAATCCAGGCTTAGGATTAAATTGGACGGATTATTGTCGTGACTCACAGCGTATATCATAAACCACCCGATAGAGACCAGTGCAAAGTAAATTGAAATAAGCACCCAGTCAACCTTCCCTGCTTCTTTATGACTCTGACTCTTAACCATACGGGAAAAAATATGGATCGTGGATTGAAATATTATTCAAGGACGAACTGTTTTTTCACATTTTCAACGATAAAAACCGCACTGCCGTATTTTGATGAAATCGCCTTAAAGTCCGGATAGGCCTCTAATTTTGACCGATAGGCTCCTGTTTTCAAATAATAGTAGGGGCCTTTTTGAAACCAGTCTGCCTTCAGATTAAATTCGGATTTAAAGTTTGCCAGTTCGGTTTCCATAGCTCTTCTGTCGGAGGTAGCTCCGAACTGAATACGATATACGGGAATCATCCTTTTGGATAGTTGTTCATTGTTATACGCCATGACCTGAGCTTTGACGTCTTCATCAATGGTTATCGTGACTTTCTGGGCATTCAGTGCAGTCGTCATCCACAGCAATAATCCTATTATACCAATGGATTTCATGGAGCGATCAGGGGTTTTATGACGGAAGTGCCCAGGCGATTGGCACCTGCTTCGACCAATGCGACAGCCTGTTCCATAGTCCTGATGCCGCCGCTTGCTTTAACCTGCATAGATGCCGGTAATAAGGTGCGAAGGAGTCTGATGTCTTCGACGGTAACTGCACCACCGGCAGTCCCTGTACCCGTCTTTACAAAGTCAACTTCTTTGTCAACGGCTATTTTGCACACTTTTGCGATTTCTTCGCGTGTAAGTAGGTTCATTTCGATTATCCACTTCACTGTCAGGTTGCGCATGTGTCCGAGTCGGGTCATGCTTTCTGCATCATTGGAGATGTAAGCCCAGTCACCACTTTTGATTGCTGCTATATTTGCGACTACATCTATTTCGTCCACTCCTTCTTCCACGGCTTTTTTTATGGCTTCGGCTTTAACCTGAGTGGCATCATAGCCATAGGGGAAGCCGATGACGGTACAAATTTTGATGGGATGGTTTTCCAACAATCTGACTGCCTGTTGTACAAAATAGGGTGGGACACATACAGAGCATACATCGTATTCTATGGATTCTTCGCATAATTGGTTGATTCTAAGACGTGTTGTGTCGGGTTTTAAATATGTAAGGTCGATTAATTTATTTAAATGTTCCACTAAGAAAATTTTTTAAAGTGACAAAGATAAGCAATTTAACCCTTGGAAAATGCGAATGAAAGATCATTCAGAATTCTTTTTCTCCTAATCGTCGAAAAACGGGCATTTCGACTGTGTATTAGGGAAAAATTTTCATTGAATAAAATTAGATTTTTCTTCGGTGATGATAATTGTACTTTTTTATTTTTACTTAATTTGACCCTTACTTTACTGATAACGGCTGTCTTTGACCATGGGTAACTTGTCCATCCGGCTCACCTCCAGGCTGGGAAAGCCGAAGTCCAGCACTATCCGGCCATGCAGGACATAGCAACCCTTACCTCTGAATGGCGCCTTGGCGGCAGCAGTCGGAAAGTGCACCGTGTCAAAAAACACGCCTTCCCTGTCCACCCAGGTGAAGAAGTACATCAGGGTGTGATTGACTGTTCGGACGGGTTTCCGGGTTACGTAATACCCGACCATCACGACCTTTTTGCCGCTATAGCTTGGCATTGCGTCCGAAACGATATGTGCCGGCAATTCGCCCTCAATCAATGAGAATGGCGAACAGAGCGGGAAGCCCAGCAGTTCTATCTCGTCAAAGGCTTGCTCATAATCCGGTTCGTCCAAAACCGGTAATTCAAAGTGCTCATACTCCGCCTCAAACAGCACCGGCATGCCGGCAGCTTCCTTGTGCCGCACATTATATACAGAGTTTTTTTCCCACATAAGCTCATACTTATTCATCCCGGTAAAGCGAAACGCTCCGATACGGATCAGGATATCCAGCTGGCGACCGTCTATCGAAACCCGGTTGACAAAGTTTTCAAAACTCGTAAAATCCCCTCCTTCCGCCCTTGCAATCATGATATTCCGGATTGTTTTATGCTCCAGGTCGCGCACCAGACCCATTCCAATATATACGTCTTTACCATAAATGGTGGTGAGTCGATGACTTCGGTTGACACATGGCGGATGGATTGTCGCACCGCACATGCGTGCTTCATGGATATACAGCTCAGTGCTGTAGAAGCCGCCGAAGTTGTTGATGACGGCTACCATAAACTCCAGTGGATAGTACGTCTTCAGGTAAAGGCTCTGGAAAGATTCGACGGCAAAGCTCGCTGAGTGCGCCTTACAGAACGAATACCCGCTGAAGCTCTCTATTTGACGCCATACCTCCAGTGTCAGTTCCTCACTATAGCCACGCTCCCTACAGTTGGTGAAGTATTTATCGCGCAGATTGGTAAAGGTATCGGAGTTTTTCTTCTTACCTGTCATGATTCGGCGCAGGACGTCGGATTCGTCCAGGCCGAGGCCTGCAAAGTGGTGGACGATCTTCATCACATCTTCCTGATAGACCATGATGCCATACGTCTCGCTCAGATGCTGCTCGAATACGGGATGCAGGTATTGGATCTTGTCCGGTTGGTGTGCGCGGCTGATGTATTCCCGCATCATGCCTGACTTGGCTACGCCCGGACGGATAATCGAACTGGCAGCGACCAGATGGACGTAGTTGTCACAGCTCAGCTTGCTGATGAGACCACGCATGGCGGGTGATTCAATGTAAAAACAGCCGATGCAGCGCGCACTGCGCAACCGTGCCCGGACACCCTCATCATTTTTGATGTGGTATATGTCGTGGATGTCCACTATCCGCCCCTGATTGCGGGCTACCAGGTCGATGGCATCCTTGATGTGTCCCAGGCCCCGCTGACTCAGGATATCATATTTGTGAAAGTGGAGGTCTTCGGCGCCATACATATCAAAGTGGGTGACCGGAAAGCCCTTGGGCATCTGCTTGAGTGCCGTGTATTCATAAAGAGGACGCTCACTGATGAGTACTCCTCCGGCATGTATCGAAAGATAGTTAGGAAAGCCCTCCAGCATCTTGCCATACTTAAAAATGTGCTTGCCAAAGGGATGATGTTTGTCTGTGTCCAGCGGATGATCCACGATGAGATCTATATCGTTTTTGGGGAGACCGACGACCTTGCCCAGTTCGCGGATAATTGACTTGCCCTTGAAAGTGTTGTATGTGGACAGCAGGGCGACATGATCGGCACCATAACGCTTAAAAATATAATCCGTCACATCATCCCGCTCATCCCACGAAAAATCTATGTCAAAGTCCGGCGGCGAAGAACGGTGCGGATTGATAAAACGCTCAAAATAAAGATCCAGCTCCAGAGGGTCCACATCTGTGATCCCCAGGCAGTAAGCCACAATCGAATTGGCCCCGCTGCCACGCCCTACATGAAAATAGCCGGCACTCTGTCCGTACCGCACGATGTCCCATGTAATGAGGAAATAAGCACAGTAGTCCAGCTCCCGAATGACCTTCAGCTCGGATTCAACCCGCCGGACTGCCTGTTCATTGTAACGGCCATAACGGCGGATGCAGCCGGTGGCGGCAAGCTTGGCGAGTAACTTGTAGTCCCCTTCACGGTCGGCGGTAAAACACTGTCTGTTGTTGGTACGTGCGGATGTTATGTCTATCGAGCAACTGTCTATCAGCGCTTCCGTATTCCGGATGATGTCGGGATACAGGGCAAAGGCCGCCCGTAGCTCGTCTTCGGATAGAAAGGTCTCAGCCGGCGTCGCACAGTCTTTGTCCTGCAACTGACCCAATAAGATATTCCGGTCGATACAGCGAAGCAGCTTGTGTACCTTATATTCCTCCACATTGCCGAAGGTGACGGGCGCGAAGATCACCAGCCTGTCCCGGTGTGCCCGCAGAGGCGACGAATACAGGGCGCCTGCCTCTTCCGGACGGATGCCGTAAAACTCGTCATCCCTGAAGGTTCGGATGTCTTTAGGCTGATGCCGGTATATAAAGTACACATCTTCCAACAGCGGAGCGCAGGAAGGCAGGTCTTTACCCTGACGGGAAGCATCGGAAAGCAACCTGCACAGCCGCGCCCAACCTTCTTTGGTACGTGCTATCCCCACGTATAACAGACGATCGTCAGCCCGCCTGAATTCAATACCCAGAATGGGACGGATGCCCTTCTGACGACATGCCTGAATAAATTGATAGGCACACGACGTATTGTTGATGTCAGTCAGTGCCATCGACCGAATACCAAGTTGATATGCCGCTTCTGCCAACTTTTCAGGCGAGAGCGTACCATATCGGAGACTAAACCAGGAATGGACATTGAGATACACAAGGACTTATTTATGACGCAAATATCGTACATAATGACGACATATTCGTCAAAAATAAATAATAAATATCTATTTGAATGGTTCGAGGCCGGGATTAGCCATAAAATCAAAGTTAAATAATGCTTGGTTTTCCCACGAAGAGCCATCGGTAGCATTATTTCCCTTAAAGGCGACAAATTCACCGCCCCAATAACAGAATCCCATAGATCCGGTGTGCTTACACAGCTCTCTGATGGCAGCGATGAAGTCACGCTGACCTTCCATGGTGGCCGGATAACCACTGACCAACTGACTTTCAAGTCCGATAATATTATTGGTATGATCATTCCACCCAAGGGTAAAAGGATAGGCAAACTCCACAATAAAGGTCTCCTTGTGTAACTTATTCTGAATATTGTTCAGGACAAAATCTACCGTTGACAGGGATTTTCCGTGCCAGTATGGATAATAGGAAATTCCGGCAATATCGAAATCTACTCCCCGGTCGGTAATGCGCTTAAAGAAGTCTTCACACCCTTCTAGTCCGGCGTAATGTATCATGATGCCTGTCTCTTTGTCAACAGTCCGGACGGCGCGGCAACCGGTACTCAGGATTTGGTCCATCATGCTGCCATTGTCCGACTTTCCCGCAGGCCATATCAGGCCATTGTTGACTTCATTGCCTATCTGGATGTAATCGGGACGGATCTTATCGGTGATGCGATAGGTATATTGATAGACAGAATCCAAAAGAGTTGTATTGTCAAGATTTTTCCATGATGAAGGAATATACTGTTTGCCCGGATCGGCCCATGTGTTTGAGTAATGCAGGTCCAGCAGCACCTTGAAGCCCTTGCCCCTGCATTGCCGGGCAAGAGCAGTTACCTCCTCTTCGCCGGAATGTCCAGCAGGTGAACCTGTCCATAGCCTTATACGGATAAGATTGACCCCGGCAGATTTCAGAATATCCAGCATATCCTTCTTCTGACCGGCTTCATCGCTGAACTGAATGCCATATTGCCTGATTTCGGGCAGGAAGCTGATGTCCATTCCTTTTAAAAAC
This sequence comes from Saprospiraceae bacterium, assembly GCA_024103005.1. Taxonomy (GTDB): domain Bacteria; phylum Bacteroidota; class Bacteroidia; order Chitinophagales; family Saprospiraceae; genus Parvibacillus. The sequence continues at coordinate 2,065 of JAGFJA010000025.1, read as the reverse complement.
AATTTGTCCTTGGGTGGATCCGGTTCGGGTCCGTTTTTTACACAACCGATAAACATCAATAGCAATGCAGTGTAAGGGAGGAATAACATCCATAATCTGATTTTTTCGAAAAAAAAGATGAAGTTGCTCCGTACTGATTTAAGCATAATTCTGAATATCTGACGCTAAGGTCAAACTTACAACTAAAATCCCGATGATACGAAAATGATGTATATTTTGTACTAAGATTTTCCAATCAATACGGGTATGGCATCAAATGAATCATAAATCTGGAGGAAGAGAATTGTCAGTTTGAATTTCTTCATCTGTAAATAGAATTAATTGACAGATTATTGATACAAGGTGTTTTTATTTCATTTAACTTTACCTCAAAGCCTGAAAATCAAAGGATAAGTTCATCTTTTATTAAATTATTGCATCATGAAAATCGTTAAAAAAATCTTCTATTTTCTCATTGGAGTCATCGCAATTTTGCTCATTGTCGCCTTATTTGTCAAAAAGGATTATGCGGTTGAAAAAGAAATAGTCATCAATCAACCTCTACCGGAAGTCTTTGCCTATATCAAACTTCTGAAAAATCAGGACAATTACAGTAAGTGGAACAAAATGGACCCAAATATGAAGAAAACTTATACGGGGACGGACGGTACAGTCGGATTTATAGCTGCCTGGGAGAGTGACAATGAGCAGGTGGGACAAGGCGAACAAGAGATTATAAATATTGTGGAAGGTAAGCGGATAGATACCAAACTTCGATTTAAGGTGCCTTTTGAAGCTCAGGACGATGCTTACATGATTACGGAGGAAGCCGGTCCGGGTCAGACAAAGGTTAAATGGGGATTCAAGGGTTCTTTTCCCTATCCGATGAATCTGATGAATTTATTTATGGATATGGACAAGGCAGTCGGTAATGACTTCCAAGTCGGATTGGATAATCTGAAGCAGTTAATGGAAAAATAATATCTATATATGGCAAGTGTAAACGTCTATTTAACCTTTAACGGAAATTGCAAGGAAGCTTTCGAATTTTATAGATCCGTATTTGGAGGAGAATTCGTAACGATGAGCACATTTGGCGATATGCCACCGGGAGATGAATCCTCCACTGTTCCGCCGGAGGAGGCCTCACGGGTAATGCACGTATCTTTACCAGTCAGTGCAGAGACCTGGCTGATGGGAAGTGATACGGCAGGTGAATGGTCTTCTCAATTCAGGGAAGGGAATAACTACTCCATTTCCATCAATGCAGAAAGTAAGGAGGAAGCTGACCGGCTTTTTTCAGGACTATCCGCTGACGGTCGGGTGACCATGCTTATGGAAAAGACTTTCTGGGGAGCCTACTTCGGGATGTTTACGGATAAGTTTGGCATACACTGGATGGTCAATTATGATGAGCATCCAAACGAGTGAGATGTGACAAAGTTTAGCTTTGCTTTGCAAGTTGAAATGATGGGGATTGGTAAATAATTCATAGAAATATTTATTTGAAAATTTGAAGGAAGTTTGATTGATGCGCTAAGGGGCTGATTAAGAACTTTGCATTGGATATTCCGATTTTTTCTGAAATCGGTGCAATAGATTTTAACAATTCCGGCGATATATCATAAGGGGGCTGCATAAAAGGCTACGATTATTTGATGCGATTATTTGAGAGAATATTTTTAGTTGAAATGAAGTATAATTTTTCGGGGAAAAGTTGTACGATGGTCGGACTATCGCCGGAAACCGGACGTTTTGGTGTTTGCAGTGATAAAAGGAGTGAATAATCTTCGGAATGGATTTGTTTATTATAACGAACACTTCCCGGACTATTTTAGTTAAACAATGAGAAAGACCAGATGGCTCCCACCTGGTCTTTCTTATAATCAAATCTTTACAAACTTCCCTGAAGTCAGCGGTCTGCCCTTATGCCATACCTGATAGATGTAGGTACCTGTTGGTAGGTCATAGACGGGTACACGCAAGGTGCCCGCCTCCCAGAGGTCATCCGTCCGAAGGAGCCTTCCCTGCAGATTATACAGCCGTACCTCATACTCCGAGGCATGGATGTCCTGAGAGCTGAGGG
>JAGFJA010000066.1 GCA_024103005.1 Saprospiraceae bacterium | reverse complement strand
TCCGAACAGAGAAGTTAAGCCTTACAGCGCTGATGGTACTGCCCCGAGCGGGTGGGAGAGTAGGACGTTGCCGGATCAATACACAAGCCTTGAGTGCATAACTCAGGGCTTTTTTTATTGGCAATCACTGACTTTTGCCTTATATGACATATTGATTTTCCCAACGGATGGATGTTATCTTAATGATATTATCATTTTAGTATTTAAATTTAATTATGTTAAAAATAAGTTAACACAACTTCTTTCTTTCTTTCTTTCTTTCTTTCTTTCTTTCTTTCTTTCTTTCTTGCACTATCTTAAACACCAATAAAAAGTGATTTGATACAACTGGCGCCGAAGTAACATTTCATTTTTATATCCAGTATTAAGAATAGTTGGAAGCGAAAATACCTTGAAAAGTGTAGTGGAAATTAACTAGCTTTAAATTGTTTGTTGTGAAGAATCTAATTTGCGTTTGTATTTATATATTTATTACTGTTTTATTCACTTCTTGTGAAAAGCAAAGTTTTGGAGTGCATAACCAAGTGCATTATGACAATGATATTAATGTTGGAACTGTAAAAGTAATTACCTTTGTTGATGATAGTATTAAGACGTATCTTCGCCCTCTTTATTTCGAACTTATTGATACTGAAGTTTCAGAAGATTCTTTAAATTATTATGAGAATTTATTGGGTGTTAATTCTAGCTTTCCTGACTCAATTTATTACAAATTTTCTAAAAATAATGTTTCAAATTTGCAAGATTTGGAAGAAGCATCAATCAAGTTGTATTTATATTTCTTAAACAAGTATTCTGGACTAACAGATTCTGAAAAGATTGATTTAATGTCGTTGGCTTGGGAATCCTATTTTAATGAAGATTTAGAGGAAAGGGCAGACCCATGTTTAGATTATAAGAACTGTATTAAGAATGCACAAGTTCAAGTTGGATTAAATGCTATCGGCGATATTGTTTCTTATGGAATTTCGGGTAGTGTAGTAGGGCCCTGGGGGGTACTTGGAGGAATGATCTTAGCAACTGGTAAAAATATGTATCAGGGTTATGTTGCAAAAAAAGCTTGTTGTACTTCCCAAGCAATACAGAATAATTGCTGTATATAAATATTGACTTTAATAAAAATACTTAATAAAATGAGAATACGAAAATTAAAACCGGAAAGTTATGAGACCATTATTTTTACTATAATAATTGTTAATTTAATTCAATGGTCTTATTCTTTATCCCATCGCCTGGCATTGGTTCACGGATTGTTGATATTTACTTTACTGCTTATTGCGGTTTATAAAATTAATAAGGTCGAAAAAGGTGAAATAACTCTCTTTAAGCCTTGGCTTTTACCGTCTATGGCACTGGCCTTTTTTATAATCGTAATGGTCTTTTTAGTATATGTAAATTAACATTATTAGTATAATCGACACTAATTTTTTTAAAAACTCCGATTATGAACCAAATGGTTTATTTTCAAATGATGTAATAATAAATGCGGATACAAATTATTTGTATTACTCTGAAGGGTTCAAAATATGATTTAGGGAATAAAAAAGCGGGCTTTAATATTTATCCCTTTTTTAGGATTAAAAAATAGACTGTGTTTATAATTTTGTTATTCAGCCAAATTATACATCTTATTTTAAAATCCTTATTCCGACATATAATCGTGCCGGATTGACACTAAAGATGTTACTTTCACTGTAGTTGTTATATACTGATGCTTGTGTAAATTGTACTTTATTGATATTTAACAGGTTATATCCTTTGATATAAAAAGATATTGTATTATTCTTAATATTATAAGCTGCTTCAGCATTAAAAATGTTTAGATGCTGAATGGCTTTTTCACTTAAATTTTCCATATAGCTATATTCAAGCTCAATTCCAATTTTTTTCAATTTTGTCTTTATTTTTAAACCAGTATTAAACCACAGATTACTGTAATTCTCTGATAGAACCTGATAACTGGAGTAATTAACCTTGCCGCAACCTGTAGCTTCAATAGAATTATTTATTGGAAAAGAGACATTTATGTTGCCTTCTGCATTTAATGTACCTGATCTGGTGTCATTTTGTTCTAAATAGACTGACTTGTTGAATATTGAACTAAATTGGAAAAATAGTTTCTTCTTTGTTGCGATGGAAAGGTAAGAGTTGATTGTATGAGATTTTTGGTTTTTATCTTGTATCCATGTCAACACATTTAGACCGGTGTCAATACTCATCCTTCTTGTGATTGGATTGTCTGAATCGGAGAAGTTATAGCTTATCATGTAATTGATTTTCCCTGTGGAAAATAGATTCATATTTACCGACAATCCCTTAGTTTTAACAGGAGTGAGAGGGTTTATTGTACCATTTTCGACTGTGTTAAATTCTGTGTATCTGTATCCATTCTCCCACTGATCAGGATTACAATAATAAGATGCATTAAAACCTTTTATAATAAATATCATTTCATTTTTTGGCTTCCACCTGAGCGTAATTTCTTCATTTATTTGGTTGCGATTCAGTTTGTTTTGATTGTATTGCATTGTCCAATATAATGGGATCTCAATACATCCGGTGATTTCCAAAGGATTGTAAGTATAGGTGCCCACTAATCGATCCATTATTATGTATTCATTGGATTGTAAATGTGTGGTCGATTTATTTACTTTCTGAGAATACCTATTTGAAGTAGTTGAAAATTGGAGGTTATTAACTATGTGCCATTTGTTTATTTTCCAATATGTTCTGCTATGAAAAAAGGCCTGCTGAATAGAATTATTTGTCTGCTGATTTAATTCGTTTGATTGGATTTTGATCAAGTTGAAGTAAGTAGGAATTCCCTTATATGTGTATCCTACAAAAAAATCGTGAGATACTTTGCTGCTTAATGATGAGGACATCGACAATACTGGTGATATCTGAAGAGATTGCCAATTGGTATTGCTAAATGATTCCTCGGGAATTAGGTCTCCATTAATGTCTTTCTGTGTTTGATATTTATAAAAACTTACCGGACAATCAAATTTGATTTCTAATCCCTTACTGTTTTTTGATTTTATTGAGACATTGGCATTGTTGACTAATAGATTCATTTTTTCTCTGATGAGCCATCTTAGAGGTTTCTCGGTCGCTGTCGTCACCAACTCAAATTCGCGGGAAGATATATTGTTATAGTATCCCGGCGACCAATTGATGGTCAAATCTGTAGTTTTTTTTCGATGGATGTTGCTGTTTAGTTTTGCGGACCATTGTTTGTTACCGGAGGAAGAAATATCAGCTATTTGAGGAGGCTCAATAAAAACCTGATTTTGATATGGGCTGGGAAAAATACTCATAAAATAATTTCTGCCATATTCTGTCCGGTCAATCTGTAACAAAGCAGCATTGTCGCTTATTCTGACTACTCCACTGAACGCTGTTTGTGTTGATACCGTATATGGATTTGATTCCAATTCGGTATTTTTTATATTACTTTTAATATCCAGACTACCCAGCACCTTGTTTTTTGCCTTTTCCTCCAAGCCTAAATTTAAAGAGTAAACTATATCGTTTGATTCATTTTTTGACTCGATGATAGCAATGGTATTTATGTTGTCCTTATTGATGCTCCTGTTTATTGCTTGATGGTCTTTGTCAAAGATATTGAATCCATTTATACTTAAATCCCGGATTTCTTTCCCATTATATTCTAATCGGCCTGATTTACTCCATGAAAATTGAGGAATTCTATTGATTACATCCCCCAAAGTTTTGTCTAAATGCTGTTCGTAGTATTTATTATTAAAAAAGGTCGTGTCGCCCCTTATCTTATATGCTCGGGAACTTATAATTTTGACCTCCGGGAGGAGTTGGATACTATTGGAGACATTGATATATATAGGAGATTTGATTTTATTGATGATTATACTGAAGCAGGTATCCTTATAGAATCCGGCCTGAGTACACAGAATCAATTGTTCTATCGGAGATGAATATTGCCAGAAGCCGTCTGCATCAGTGACTGTATAGCCTATTTGTACTCCATGACTGTCTTTAAAGATAATGTTGCAATATTCCACATTGCCCAATTCTTTATTTCTGACATACCCACTCAGTTGATATTGACTATATACACTAAGCGAACCAAACAAGGCATATACAACCAAGATATAATGAAACCGATATCTTAGGCCTTTTTTTGGCATTTTAGTTTTCTTTACTGCATATTAAGCTTTTGCCAATTAATTTTGACCTTTATGCGGGACTTTGTCTTTTCCCTTATCATTGTCCAAAGACTTTATCTTGTATTTACTGAAATCCGGGAAAGGGCATCCTGTACTCTCTTTTTTTATCTGCTGTAACTGGAAGTTTACCCCGTAATCAACAGTGAATTCAAATATGGTGGCGGGTTTGTCCCACGAAGGGTAGGGCATAGCAATGGGATAGCCTGTCTTGTATTTTATCCTTACATCATTTTGTTTGCTATTATAGGCTGTTTTTACTTTTTGTCCGTTGTATTCAACCTCAGCGTCATCAGTGATAAAGTAATTGGCCATTGGAGTTTGAAGCATTTCCGATTCTCCATCTCTATATGAATAAATCACTTTATTCTTAAAATCTGCCAAGTGAATAGGTGCAGGTATTTTTTCAACTTCACCTGATTGATCATGCAACTCGACCGGATAAACCATCAAGGTGTCACCCATACTATAGCAATGGATAAACCCTTCTTTTAAAGATTGTTTTCTGATATTTTCTGTGACTTCTTGTGGAGTATTTTGTGGTATTGGCGGATTGGAATTATTTTGCCCCGAGACGTTTTTGTATATGGCGTGATAGCATGTCTGAGAATCCATTGCGTACGGTAACGACACTGCCAAAATAATGCAAAAAATTAAGGTTCTCATTTTAAAATTTATTTAATTTAAGTCCTCCTAATTGTTAGGAGGACTTGTATTATAAAATCAACAAGTACAATTACAATCCTTACAGATGCAATCCATCTTGTACGAAAACCATTCAAAGACACCTGTAATAGGATTGTAAACCAAGACTTGGTATTCATAAACACCCTTACAACCATCATCGACAAGGACATTGTAACGAACTTTCCAATCATTCCTATCTGTCTTCACCGGAACATCTTGAATATCCACGCAACTTACATTTTCATTCGTTGGGAATTCGATTGATCTTCCAAGGTACTGCTGAAATTGACCGCAAGCATCATGACTGCTAAAATAATAAAAGATTTCATGTTAAATAAATTATAAGGTTAATTTTCCACTTCAGGCAGGGAAACAGCCGCTACTCTTTTCAAGTTATTTTCGCATTCAACTATTCTGATTAAACTTTATTGTAGGCGAAAAATCAAGTGGCCGGATTGAATTTTCACGATTGTCAAGCTTCAATCAGACTCAGCGAATGTATAAAGAAAGAAAGAAAGAAAGAAAGAAAGAAAGAAAGAAAGAAAGAATCATTAACAAATAAATAACATATTCTAATAGACACGTAAAACTCCTCATTTAATATTGAGTCATTTTTAGAAAAGCATTAATGCTGCAACTAAATTTACGAAGACAACAATCAATAAAAATACTGCATCTTGCTTTTATTCCTCCAGCCTGCCTGATTTTCGTAATCCACAAAGTAGATTTTTACATCGGCCTGATTTTCATAGTCCACAAAATAGATTTTTTTGTCGGCTTGGCTGGAATATTCGGTAAAGTACCATTTTCCGTCGTTTTTACCGGCCTGACTCGAATATTTGACCTTATATACCTTCAGATCGGCCTGACTTTCGTATTTGACCACATAGACTTTGACATCTGCTTGATTTTGGTACTCAACGGAGAAAACTTTCTGCGCATAGGTTAGTGATGTTATCAGCAACAGGAAGGTTGTAGCAATTGCTCTCATTATACTTTTTTTGTATAACGAATTCATTCCCTTATGAGTTTCGCTCCTTGAAACTTTTAATCCATATTAGATTTACCTAATTTATGAAACCGCATTATTGTCTAAAACGCAACATTTGATTTAAACTTAACACGGATTTTTTTATCAATTTTTTGATGTTTAAATGGTTCTTTTTATAAATTCTGAATACAATTTTGATGGTTTATTTTCTTTTCCTACATTCACATTCATTTACCATTTATCTCTTATGCGCACAATCAAAGGTCCCGGAATTTTCTTGGCTCAGTTTATCGGTGATAAACCGCCTTTTAATGACTTGAAGAGTATCTGCCAATGGGCTTCGGACTTGGGCTTTGTTTCGATCCAGATGCCTACGATGGATAGTCGTTTTATTGACCTGAAATTAGCAGCCGATAGTAAAACTTATGCGGATGAATTAAAAGGAACCGTCAATTCCTTTGGTCTTGAAATTTCCGAATTATCTACTCATCTTCAAGGTCATTTGGTCGCTGTACACCCGGCTTATGATGCCTTATTTGATGGTTTTGCTCCCACAGAACTTCAGAATAATCCTAAAGAAAGGACGGCATGGGCAATCCATCAGTTAAAGTTGGCTGCTAAGGCTTCTCAAAACCTTGGCCTCAGTGCGCATGCTACTTTTAGCGGCTCTTTACTGTGGCATACCTTCCATCCATGGCCACAGCGACCGCCCGGATTGGTGGAGGAAGGCTTTAAAGAGCTGGCTAAGCGATGGCTCCCTATTTTAGACGCCTTTGATGATGCAGGAGTTGATTTATGCTATGAGATTCACCCGGGAGAGGATCTGTTTGACGGGATTACTTACGAAATGTTTCTGGAAGCAGCCGACAATCACCCAAGAGCCTGTATCCTGTACGACCCGTCCCATTTTGTCCTGCAGCAGTTGGATTATATCCAATACATTGATTTTTATCATGAGAAGATTAGAGCATTCCATGTGAAAGATGCCGAATTTAATCCGACAGGAAGCCAGGGTACCTTCGGCGGCTATCAATCATGGGCGGACCGCGCAGGAAGATATCGTTCGCCGGGAGACGGTCAGGTAGATTTCAAAACTATTTTCAGCAAATTAGCCCAATACGATTATCCGGGTTGGGCCGTGATGGAATGGGAGTGCTGCATCAAGCACCCGGAAGTTGGTGCCGCAGAAGGTGCAGCATTTATCAAAAACCATATAATTCCCGTGACTGATAAGGCATTTGATGACTTTGCTGCCACGCATCAGAATAAGGAAGTCAACAGGAAAATCCTGGGTCTCGGTTAATCCGGAATAATTAGTTAAAGGAAGGCTAAATATTTTTGAGGTTGAATGATTTTGCCTTAATAATCATTATTATAATTAGTTTAAATTCATCGCCTTTCTCCAGAAAAAACCGTTAAGGCTGGCAAGACCTCCCAATAAACCTGCCAAAAAAAGGGATACAATAACGAGGAGGACACCGGAACCTTTGAGATGTAATAAGAGTGCCATTTTGTCTGTAATGGTCCACCCTGTAGTATTGAGATGATAGACTATCAATATTCCCCAAAACACAACGAGAGAGATGGCACCTACACTAAATGCTGTAATGCCATCCATTTTAAATATAAATCCCAGGATGAGGGGTGCAACTACCATTAACCACCATGGACCAAAATTGGTCAAAACTGCTGAAATGATCAATGTACAGAGAATAAAAAGTATATATTTAGTAAACTTCATTTTATTTTGATTTAGGGAATGAATGCAATGGTTTGTTTAATGCGACCTGTTTTGTCTTGTGGACCGGACATAAACCAAAGTTTAAAATATTTGCCTGCTGCCCAGGTACTGACTCCATTGTCGTAATAAGTGCTGCCCGGATGCCCCGATTGGCCTCCCGGATATACACCCCATGCTTCGATTGGTGTCGTCAGGGAAACAATCATTTTCCAACTGGGTCCATGACTTTGTTTGGTTGCATTCACGATGCCTTCCCCTCCGCCTACGTTCAGGTCAAATCTGCTCAATGCTGCCATATTTTGCTTTTGGTCTATTATGTGCGGGATACATGTACCTTTATATTTTCCCCATGCCAGTTTGCCTGATTTTTTAATATCCGACAGAGGTGAGATAATTGATTGAAAGGCTGCATTCAGTTGCTGTGTAAAGGTTTCTACCTGCGGTGTAAAAATATTGTCCACACAGGCAAATTCTTTGTTTTTCAATAAATCCTGGACGATGGTATTATGTTCCGGTAAGCTGCCGATGATGGATTTCCTGAGTTCGTCACCCCAGATCCTCGATTCCAAACTGTCCATCAAAAGGGAATAAATGGTGGCTCCTTCACTTTGGGCATCATTCATATAGTTCCAATTTTCTAGTTTTTGGTAAAACTCCTTGCCCTCTGCAGAAAGACCGTTTTTATCCATATTCGAAACGATCAAGGGCATAATCTGATGTGCTCGTGTATTGAAATTATCATTCTGGAGATTCATCATATCCTGAATGGTAGCTTTGTGGAGCGAGCGGAGCACCTGATTGATCCGGTATCCACGCTCATATATGTAATCTCCCCCCAGATAGTATGGATAGACCTTGGGGTCAACAGGAAGCTGATTAGCAGAGCTTACAAAGCCTCTGGCAGGGTTTTTCATGGTAAGTATTTCATCCGGAGGAATCATTTTTTGCCATTCGAATAAAGAGTCTTTACCTTCCATGATAAATTCACCCTGATAGCGCCATTTAGCAGGAAATACGCCTTGCTGAGTGATGGCGATATCGCCTGATCTGGAGGCAAAAATGAGGTTCTGACCCGGACAGGAAAAGCGACTCAATGCTGACCTGTAATCGTCATAATTCTTAGCCCTGTTAAGTAATAAAAATGTAATAATATCATTATTAGGATCGTGAGCCTTCCACCTGGCTGCATAACATTTGTTGCGGTCCGTTCTGGGCATTCCTTTTTTCAGACCTTGCCAGGCATCATCATATACCACAGGTCCAAAATGGGTATATGCAACTGTGTCAACGACTGCGGAACCGCCACGAATGTCATAAGTTTCTATTCTTTGCGTAGCGTTCACCCACTTACCATTGTATTTATATTGTTGTTTTGTTTTGTCTTTGAAGGTAATTTCATAATAATCCAGGACGTCTCTCATAGCATTGGTAGAGCCGAAAGCAATGTCTTGATTAAATCCAATTAGGATACCAGGTGCACCCGGAATAGATACACCATAGCAAGAATATTCCGGTGTAGTCAGCTGGATTTCATACCAGATGGAAGGAAGTCTTAGTCTAAGGTGTGGGTCATTACATAAAATTGGTTTGCCGGTAGCCGTCATGCTTCCTGAAAGTGCCCAGTTGTTGCTGCCGTTGTCTTTGTCAGGATTGTCCGGTGTAATGAGGTCAGGCATAGGAGGGTGAAAGAATGAAGAATCTGCTACACTTACAGGTGGATTTTTACCTATGGGCGGAATAAAACTTTTTGGGATGATCGAGTCTAATGAATCTTCCCTGTTGGGATACATCAGGTCAAATACATCTTTGCCTAAGGTTGCCAGAACAGCTGTTCGCTCAAAATCATCGTCATAAGCTGCGAGATCTTTAGCCATGTATTTACTCAATAAGGCCGATTTAAGGTTGGACCATGGTTCTGGCCGATAATCGAGAATTTTGTACTCCAGAGGTAATTCTTTTTCAGACAGTGAGTTGATGTAATTGTTGACTCCGGCGGTATAAGCATTGAGAGCTTGAAAGGTCAGGGTGTCTTTTTCCATTTCCGCAAGGCTGAGTTCGGCGGCATAGACCATTCCGAGTCGTCTGTTGGCACGGTCAATGGGAAGAGCTTTCTCTCCGACAATTTCACTGATGCGCCCTGCTGCAAAGTGGGTCTGGAACTCCATCTGCCAAAGGCGATCTCTGGCATGGAGGTAGCCCTGAATAAAATAGGCATCTTCATCGTTTCGGGCGAAGATATGCGGGACCATCCTATCATCAAAGAAAACTTTTACGGAGTCTTTCAGACCGGTGAGATTCATGGTCGTATTTTGTGCGGGCGATTCCTGCAGCTCAAGGTCGAGCAAGTAACCGTGTGTCGGGCTTAATAAACTGCCGAGTGGGGGAGTAGCGCCCCATTTGGAATCCAAGGCAAAAATGATACCTGTTAAAATAAGCCCGGTAAGTAAAAGTCCGAAATATTTCATGTTTAACTATGCTTAATGCTGCTAATAACTAAAGTTATGAGTTATAATTACAAATCTAAAATATTTATTTATATGGATTTGGATAAATAAATCTAAAATTAAAGAATGTGTAATTTATTATATGTTTGCAGCGTTTTAATAAGATATGCTTGTGATATGAAGTATTTAATGCTGCTGGTTTGTTTTTGTTTCTTTTGCCTTGAAGGCCGTACACAGGTCATTACAGACCATCCGGATGATACCACTGTATTAAAGGAATATGCTGAGCGGGTAAAACTAACCAGGATAGACGGAAAATATATACCCCGGGACCTCAATGATGCCATAGCTGAACTAAACAAAATAATGGAAGATGATGCCAAGAACCGATTTAAATCAATGTCGGAAGATGAAGCTCGTAAGAGGACCCATTTTTCATTTGGAAAATATATCAATGCAAGGTGGCATATACTGGACGGAAGCCGTCTGACAGCCTGGTTTCGTGATAATAAGATTTATAATGCTGATGATATGATAGACTGTGTCATAGCGGCTTATCATAGATCCTTAAATAATCAACCCATTCAGTTTGAGCAATTGGCTGAATATTATTATAAAAAGCAACAGGATAAGTTAAAAAAACTGGTCGAGGAAAAGAATATGCAGCATAAAGGAAAGCCTAAATGAATGAAAACTAATGAGTTGATAAAAGGTCCCCTTGGAAAACTTTAATCTTTCAAAAAATGTTTTTAAAATTTTTGGGTAGAAGCTAGATTACTATCCTTTATTATGTAAAGTGGGCGATTCAATATATTCTGATTCATCCTGCTCAGGTATTCGCCGATGATACCTATCGCAATCATCTGTACTCCACCTATAAACAATATACTTATCAGCAATGAACCCCACCCTGGCACAAAATCCTTAATGATATAAATAGAATACAAGACATAAAGTGTAGCAAAAAAAGCAAAAAGGCTTACCAGAATACCGAAATACGTCACCAATTTTAAAGGGATATTTGAAAAAGACGTAATTCCGTCTATGGCCAGACGGAGCATCTTTCTCAGATTATAGCCGGTCTCGCCGGCATGGCGTGCCGCCCTGTCATATTCTACATAAGTTTGATTAAATCCTGCCCATGCGATCTGCCCTCTCAAAAACTTATTCTTTTCAGGCATTTGCTTCAGGACATGAAGGATTTTTTGGTCTATCAACCTGAAGTCCCCTGTATCAAGAGGTATATCAATACTTGTGAGTGAGGATAATAGCCTGTAATACATCCCGGCTGTCCACTTTTTGAATAATGTCTCACCTTCTCGGGTTTTACGCCGGGCATATACGACCTCATTGCCCTCCTTGATCTTTTCATACATTGGAGATATAAGTTCTGGCGGGTCCTGGAGGTCGGCATCGATGATGCCTATGGTTTGTCCTACTGCTGCATCAAGTCCTGCCATTACAGCAATCTGATGACCGAAATTGCGACTCAGGTCGATATATCTGACTGTAGAATCCTGAGCTGCAATTTTTTTAATTTGATTAATCGATAAGTCTTTGCTGCCATCATTGACCAGGATGATCTCATAATCTTTAAATGTCCGGTCAAGTATAGCTTTACAGCGACTATACAGCAGATCCAAATTGTCTGCTTCATTATATATGGGTATGACCAAGCTAAACTCCATTATCTGCTTACTTTATAACGATCCATATCTCGCCTATTGTCCTTTTCTTTGATAGTTGCCCGTTTATCATACATTTTTTTACCCTGGGCCAGTGAGATTTCCAGTTTAGCAAATCCTCTTTCATTGATATAAAGTCTCAATGGAATCAGGGTAAATCCTTTTTCCGACAATTTTCGTTCTATTTTCTTTATTTCACCCTTATTGAGGAGTAGTTTCCGTTCCCTGCGGGAGTCATGATTATAATAAGAACCTTGGCTGTATTCAGAAATAAACAAGTTTTTTACAAATACCTCGCCGGCTCTGATATAGCAAAAAGCATCGGTAAGGTTGGCAGCTCCCAGACGGATTGCTTTGACCTCAGTACCTTTCAGCATAATCCCTGCCTCAAATTTCTGTAAAAGGAAGTATTCGAAGGAGGCTTTCTTATTTTTTATTTCTATATTTTTAAACTTTTCTGCCATTGTCTTGCAAAGTTAAACCTTCAAAGATGATGATTTTTCCTTTAGGTTGAAATATTTTTAAAATTCCGTTTTGACGTAATCATATCAAAATATGAAAATGATTGACTCTAAACAGTATTTGCCTTTAAAAAGTTAATTTGCAGAAAAAAATATGATGCTGTTTTTCTTCGGAGTAATAAATTTATGTAGTATCCTTATTTGATTTTGCTCCTATAAAGTCTGATCAGGTTTACTACAATATAATTAAAAATAAATTTGATATCCAACAAGGATGCCGACGATGCCTACGACAAAACCTGAAGCCAGTTCGTGCCATCGATGAGCACCCAGGTCTAATCTTGCACCTGCTGCCAATCCACCGACTAGCAATACCAAGGATGGTAAATATTGAGGAGCTGCAACAATCCCCCATGTTTCAGTCCCGGATATCTGAAGGCCTAAGAAAATAGTCATCATAGCCAATCCTCCCAAGCCCGCCATGTGGGCACTTATCTTGTAAAAATTATTGATAAAGAAAATGATGAAAATGATAATGATGGCCCCTAAAGTGTATGATTTGAATAGCGAAGATATTTCCGGGTTACTTCGTGTGGTGATATATAGCCACAAATAAAATATAGAAGTGGCAATGTAGGGAATAATCCGCTCCTTTGTGGTATTCATCTCAAAGCTTTCAATAAAGCCTAATTTTTTAAGCATGAATACCACGACAAGAGGAAAGACAAAAGTCATCATCGCTATCATCGCCACCACAGGCCACCTTAATGTCCAGTCATATACTCCGAAAGAATACGGATCTAATTTGATACAGAGCAACAAACCTATACTCATCATCAATATCGGATGCGTAATGATTGAAATTATATGCGCCGGAATTTTTTTCAATGGAATGCCTGTAATTTTTTATATTTTAAAAATTATAATAAAGCCCGATACGGAGTCCGGCAGAAACATTTTGGCTCTTGTCATAATCCTGACGTTTTCCGTCTTTGTAGCCATCCAAACGCCAGTCTGTTGCATTTATGTCTGTCAAAGAACCTGCTGCACGCGCTTCAAAACTCATTGAAAAATTTTCTGAAAAATAGGATTGTAATCCGATACCCAAAATTCCCTGAATGTCAGTTGACTCGAATAAGTCTTTATCATTAGTTGGCTCTCCGTTAACAGTAAGTTTTGCTATTTCAGTAGCATTGAAATTGTATGGGTCGCCACCTCCGGCAATATGATTAGCGAAAGTTTCTAAAGTTGTATTTGTACCATTAACAGTGTGGGTTACCTCAGCTTTTTGCAGTAAGTTAAATTGAGCACCAAGAGCGACAAAGAACTTTGTTCCTTCATGAGGAGATTTTTTCCCTCCAAACAAATACTTGTAAGTTACAGGAATAGCTAGGTAACTGAGCTTAATTTCTTTTTTTAATTTGTCACCATTGCCATATCCGTCTTTGTATTTTTGTCCACCATTAACGATGCCGGCACCTATGGAAAGTAAACTTCCACCATTAAAATCATATCCTACTTCCAAACCAAAGCTTGGATTGAATGTCACTCCGTCATAGTCCATTTCTTTTTGCCCGTAATTCATCTGGTTAGCAACAATTGTGGCATTATAACTTCCGTTTAGGCCTGCAAAAAAGCTGCCCTGACCTTGCAATTGAAGACATGTCAATAAAAGCGAAAATAAAAATGATGCTTGAAATAAATTTTTCATTGTAATTTGTTTTTAGTTAATCAAATAAATTATCCTGATAATAGATTGGCTTGTCATCCGGAAGAATCAAAGTCTTATCATTGTTACGGATAGAATTGACCTTAGATGATACCCTATACTGGTGCAAGTTAATTATTTTCTCTGCATTGCAATAACTTTCAACCGTATTCTGATCAATTTGGCCGGATAACCATATTTTTTCTTCGTTTTGTGTTAAAATAAGCGGCATTCTTGTATGAATAAACCGAATGTCCTCTTGTGCAGGTCTGGTAATGACGACTACCTTTTTTTCTTTCAAGCCGTAAGGTGTTAATTCTTCTCTCCACAATCCTGCAATTTTGAGTATATCACCTTCTTTAGATGTTATCCTGAAGGGAATTTTCTCTTTATTGTTCACCATCCATTCGTAATAACCATCCATCAGTATGATGCATCTGCCGGATGCGAGGTGAGGAATAAAGGACTTTTTATTCAAAATATCCTCCATTCTGGCATTTATGACGAGTTTGGGCAAGCTCCCAATTTGAATAGTCCATCCCCAAATACCTACCTGAAAATGATGCGGATCTTGTTGATTGATAAAAATCAATGGCTGCACAGGGCCTATATTGTAGGAAGGCAAAGGATTATACCTTGCTATATCTTCTGTATAGAAAGTAGAACCAAACTTTTCTTCCAGTTCGGCTTCATTTTTTGTTAATGTGGCACGACCGCACATGTTAAGCAGGGATATGGTTAAATATCGTATGGCCTATCAAATTGCCATCGTGATTGAATGCACCCAATTCCACGGGAATTACCTGATTAATCAGTTTAGGGTTATAGGGTAGGGAAACCTTGATGTAATTATCGGTATAACCGGTGAGTTCTTCTGTAGAATGTCCATGTTCGACAAGCATTGGCCGCATTTCTCCCTGATGTTTTTTATAAAAAGCCCTTCGTTTGGTCTCTGATAGGTCAGATAGGATTTCATTTCTTTGACGGCGAATATGCATTGGTACAACCTCTGCCATTTCCGCTGCCGGAGTGTTTAATCTTTCAGAATAAGTGAAGACGTGTAAGTAGCTGACATCCAATGAGTCAATAAATCTGACAGTTTCGTTAAAATCTTCATCAGCTTCGCCGGGAAATCCGACGATAACATCCACACCGATACAGCAATGGGGCATTAAGGTTTTGATGAGCTTGACCCTGTCTGCATACAATTCCCGCTTGTAACGGCGGCGCATGGCTGCAAGAATCTTATTGTTGCCTGATTGCAGTGGTATATGAAAATGGGGTACAAATCGTTCACTCTCAGATACGAAATGAATAATCTCATCCGTCAGTAAGTTTGGTTCAATGGATGAAATTCTGAATCTTTCAATATCACGGACTTTGTCCAATTGGTGGATTAAGTCTATAAAAAGCTCATTTTTCTTGATTTTATTTCCTTCGATAACATCGGTCCCATTGCCGAAATCGCCGAGATTTACTCCCGTCAGCACGATTTCCTTAACCCCTTGTGCAGCGATATATTTTGCATTGTCAATTACTTGTTGGGTTGTGTCACTTCTGCTGGCTCCCCGTGCCATTGGAATTGTACAAAAACTGCACTTATAGTCGCATCCGTCCTGTACTTTAAGAAAAGACCTGGTACGATCACCCATTGAAAAAGAGGAAACAAACTTGTTGGCTTCTCTTACGTCACCTGCCATTATCATCCCTTTGGAGGTAGCATTTCCGATGCTTTCAACAAATTCTACTATTCTAAATTTTTCTGCAGCGCCGAGAACTAAGTCGACACCTTCAATTTCAGTTATTTCTTTAGGCTTCAACTGCGCATAACAACCAATAACAATGACTTTGGCCTGGGGTGAAACTTTAAGTGCTTGTCTGACTATGTTTCTGCATTTTTTATCTGCCGAATCTGTTACACTGCATGTGTTAATAACAAAGACATCAGCTCCCTCATCAAATTCCCTGACGGCATAGCCATTGTTTTCAAATAGCCTTGAAATAGAACTGGTTTCTGAATAATTGAGTTTACAACCCAATGTGTAAAATGCAACACTGCGCGGAGTCGCCATATATATCCTGATTTTTGTGCAAAAGTATGGAAAAATATTGATTAGAGGGCAACGGAATCCTTTATTTAAACAATTATAGTAGCCGTAAAGTGAGCGTAAAATTTTGTGAAAAAGTAAAGGTTAGAATTCGTTGCGTTGCATTTTACACATGTAGAAACCATCGTGACCGTCTGTTTCCGGATATAATTGGTCTTCATCAATTTTCAGGAATTCTGAGTGGCTTCTCAGAAAATTCTCTATTTGATTTTGGTTTTCATCCGGTAAAACACTGCAGGTCGCATAAATCAGATAGCCTCCGGGAATGACCCAGTGACTTGACATTGACAGAATGGATGACTGAGTATCCATAAGTCGGTTTAATTGTTCAGGAGTTAACTTCCATTTCTGATCTATTTCACGTCGCATCACTCCCGTAGCGCTGCATGGAACATCACAGAGAACCATTTCAGCAGAATTGTTGAGGGATTCGATTTTATGCGCATCATTGTAATCCGCTATTGATATATTGGTAAAAGGTGTACGTTGCAACCTGTTTTTGAAAGACTTAAGCGCATTGACATTTATATCCAGTGCAAGAATATGTCCGGAATTTTCCATCAGATCAGCGAGATGCAGTGACTTGCCTCCGCCTCCGCAACAAGCATCAATGATACTCATTCCGATATGAGGATTGCAGAAGTGACCGATACGCTGAGAGCCCTTGTCCTGTATTTCATACCATCCGTTTTGATAGGCACGGTCCTGATTCAGGTTGATGCGATTATGGAGTCTGATACAATTTTCGTTTACAATAGTATGGCCTATTCCGAGTTTTGAAAAATAACGGCTTAATTGATTGCAGTCGGAGATGGTGTTGTTGACCCTTAAATATATCGGAGCCTTTGTGATTGATGAGGCTATAATGCCCAGCCAATGATTTGGTAATGACTGGCTACCTTTTTCAAAAAGCCATTGAGGGACGGAATATTTCACTTCCGGCTGAAGATTGGCTTCTTGAATTTTTTGGTCGATTGATGCAGGGTCAATAATTTGCCACTCCGGATTATCAGGGGGTAAAATCTGATTTTGGTAGAAATAAGCGGTTATAATCGCAATGAAAGAATCTCCTCTTTCCGGTTTAATATAATCATAAAATCTGTAATTTTTGACGATGTCAAAGATGGCTTCTGCTATAAACCTCCTGTCTTTAGATCCCTTATGAGGGGAAGAAGTGTATTTTTTTACCGTAATTTCTGTATTTCCACCCTCATTCATAATTTCAATGAGAGCCGATCTGATATCATTGCAATGGGACCATCTTGCCTTCAACAAAGCCTTGTTTTTTTATATTTAAGAAAAAATTAGGTATCCTGATACCTTAAATTTCGTCTAAATATCGTTCTTTTAACAATATTCTTAAGTTTGAATTAAAATAAATCAGTTGAATAAAATGAATAAAGCCATGAAATACTTCCTAATGTTGATTTTTCCTGTTTTTTTAATGACGGGATGTGCTGAGTTGCAACAGTTTGTCAATTCTACCATGAGTGAACCTACAAATGCAGAAATTTCAGATGGTCTGAAAGAGGCTCTGAATATCGGTATATCTAAAGGCGCTGACCAACTTTCAGCAAAGGACGGGTATTTTAAAAGTGCATATAAAATTCTTTTGCCGCCTGAAGCAAGGAAGATAACTGACCGTCTTCAGAACATACCCGGTTTTTCTAATGCAGAGGATATCATCCTGGAGAAAATTAATCGTGGAGCGGAGGATGCTGCATCCAAGGCTAAGCCAATCTTTATAAAAGCTATCAAA
Organism: Saprospiraceae bacterium; assembly: GCA_024103005.1. Lineage (GTDB taxonomy): Bacteria > Bacteroidota > Bacteroidia > Chitinophagales > Saprospiraceae > Parvibacillus. The sequence continues at coordinate 46,238 of JAGFJA010000066.1, read as the reverse complement.
AGCATGACTATCAGTGATGTACTTAACATTCTGATGGGCCCGGATGATGCGGCTACACAATATCTTAAGAGTGCGACTTACAATACACTCTATAGTGAGTTTAACCCGGTTATTGTCAACAGTCTGAACAAGTTTAATGCTATAGAATATTGGTCTAAAGTTACCAATGCCTATAATTCTATACCTTTAGTGAAGCAGGTAAATCCACGCCTTGATGATTATGTGACTAAGCAGGCACTGGACGGATTGTTTAAGATGGTGGCTAATGAAGAGAAGGAAATCAGAAGGAATCCGGTAAAAAGGGTGACAGAGTTGCTTAAGAAGGTATTTGCAAAACAAGACAGCAATCGTCAGTAATCCGTGCATTTGAACGAAGTGGTCGGAAAATTATAAGACTAATTGTCAAAAATTGGTTTTAATTATTTTCTGATGGGAGTTCATTTTCTTCCTGAGTTATTCTTTTTATTCCGGCCGTTATACGTTGCACGACCTTGAATTCACTAAAGAAAACACCAGCCAGAACCCTGATTATTGTGTAGGAAGGAATGGCAACAATCATGCCGACTAAGCCGCCAATTTTGGCCCCAAGCAAGACGACAATAAAAATTTCAACAGGGTGGGCTATGACTCTGTTTGAAAAAAGTAGTGGATAGATTAAAAAATTGTCTATCAATTGAGTGGCTCCGAAGACGATTGCAAATTGGACAATCATCGGCATAATTTCACTTGTAAAGTCCATATTAATATTGGCATTGATGGTAACCAATACGCCAAAACCGGCGCCAATCCAAGGCCCCAGATATGGAACGATATTTACCATCCCGGCAAAGAAGCCGATCAACCATGCATTGTGAAAGCCGAGAATTGTCAGGGTAGTGGATATGATAAACCAAATAGCACAGCTTTGGATAATCAAACCGCTGAAATACCTGGAAAGAAGCAAGGCTATGTCATCAATGGCTTTTGAAATAGCAGCTTCGTATTTATCAGGGACAATGGTACGAATCCCGCTTGCAAAAAGTCCCTGATCTTTAATGAAGAAGAAGCCAATGAATAATATCGAAAGAATGGCAAGTCCGATATTGGCGATGGTAGTGACTACACCATTAAAAAAATCAGAGACATTAGATGGAATTAAAATCCTTCCGGCTTCATTCGAAATTTCATGCAAAAGGGAAACACTATCTTGCAGAATACCAATTTTCTTCAGATATATTTCAAGCTTAGATAACGGCTCCTGTAGAGTGGTTGCAATTTTATTGTAATCAATGGAGGTCAATACACGGAATTGTTCTCCCAGAATAGGTATGATGATAAAAAATCCGATGATTATTATAGCGAGAAATAGCAATAAAGTCGTTGCAGAGGCTATTGTATTGCCATATTTCCATGATTTTAATCCCGGAATTTTCAGGATAGATTTCTTAATGGGACTTCCTATCAATGCCAATACCCAAGCGCCGATGATGTAGGTGACAATATCGCCCATAAAATAAATTATCCCGATTAGAATAAGGACAGTTACAAAGAGCAGAATATATCGGCGCTGGAAAATCATTTATTTTTTTGCAAAGGTAACCAGATGAGTGAAATAATGTGATTTAAAGATTAAATGTTTATGGTAATGGAGGTTTGGGGAAGAGATTTTCTTGGAGTAGGTAGTTAACTAATATTTGCACTTGCCGATATACAAGGATTTTAAAAATAAATTGGTCAGTTTAGATAAAAATTTTGACAAATTTAAGTGGGCTCTTCAGCTATATCAATGCTTTTGAGTATTAGTTAACTACCTACTTCATTTTTAAAAAATTCTAAACCTCTCATAATCAATACCTATCATCATGACCCGCTAAAAAATTTTTATTAATTTTAAAATGAATTAAACTTTCAGGTCAAACTTACATCCAATATATAACAACACAACATTGGAAAAGAAAAATTGGACAGATCAGGAATTAATCGCTATGATGCAAAGCGAAGATAAAAGGGAGCACGGATTCCGATGCCTGCTCGTCATGTATCAAGAGAGAGTGTATATGGTTATCAGACGAATAGTGCTTGATCATAGCGATGCAGATGATGTTTTTCAAAATACAATGGTTAAAATATTCAATAATATCAACCGTTTTGAGATGAAATCATCACTCTATACCTGGATGTATAAAATAGCTACCAATGAAGCTATAAGCTTTCTGAGGACTCAAAAAAAGATACTTACGAATGACGGAAGCATGCCGGAGCATATTGCAGGACAAATCTTGGAAGCTGACCCATACTTTGACGGTGACGTTGTTCAGAAAGAATTGTGGAAGGCTGTGGCATCGCTGCCTGAAAAACAGCGGGAAGTATTTAGATTGAAGTATTTTGAAGAAATGAAGTACAGCGAAATGAGTAAGCTGTTGCAATTGACAGAAGGCGCATTGAAGGCATCATACTTCCACGCCGTGAAAAAAATTGAAGATTATATAAAAAAAATAAATATATAAAAATGAACCGCGATATCAATCAATTGAAGAAGGATAATTTTAAAGTGCCCGAAGACTATTTTGAAAATATTTCCGACAAAATTATAGATAGATGGAAAGAATCGGATAAAACTGAAGAAAATACTACCAGACAACAATCCCCGGGAAAAGTAATCAAAATGAATTATTCGCGAAGATACTGGATAACAGGACTGGTAGCTGCAGCTATTGCTTTGTTGGTTTATTGGAATCTTCCGGGAAAGAATTCTGACCGGTTTGATCCCACTTCTCTGAATAATGAAGAAATAATGGCTTACCTGAATCAAAATTCAGACCAGATAGATCTGGAACTACTCTCCAATGAAGTTGCAGATAATTTTGAGCCATTGAATTTTATTCCTTCAGATTTAAATGCGATAGATACAGATGCATTATACGAAGACTTACCACTCGAAGACATTATTAACTAATCCAAATTAAATATTAAAAAAATGAAATCACGTTTGAGTATTATTTTGCTTTGCCTTTTAACTATGTTCGGTATGGCAAAAGCACAGAAGAAAGCCAACCTGGATAGGGTTAAAGCACAGAAAGTTGCATATATTACAGATAAACTTGCTCTGACACCCGCTGAATCAGAAAAATTCTGGCCTGTTTATTGGGAATATAGTCAGAAGGTGCAGCAACTTCGCAAAGACAACAAGCCTTCTAAACCTATTGAGCAATTGACTGAGTCAGAAGCGAATGCCCTTATCAATCAGGATTTGGATGCTGAAATGAGGGCTGTAGAACTGAAGAAAACCTATTACAGGGAGTTTTTAAAAACTATTCCGGCAACAAAACTTGCCAAATTGGATCTCGCTGAAAGGGGCTTTAAAAAAGAACTTATTAGAGTAATCGGTGAAAGAAGAGGTCGCAAGTAATCAGCCATTTAGTCGCAGGAAAGATACTGTTTAAGATTTTCCCGGATATTTTTAACAATAAGAGTCTTTTGGTAGCTCCGAAAGACTCTTATTGTTAAATAAAGGTTTATGATTATCTTCAATGCATTTTGTTGCAAAAAATCCTACAGGGAATTGATGGTACTAAGACGTTTTTCCGTAAAACCTTCAAAAGTTTCAACATCCTTGCCACTCAATTTTTTGCTAAACTCATCTCGCTTCTCATTAAACGATTTTACCATAGCTTGAATTTTAGCTACGGTAGCCGTATCTCCACTTTTTTGAGCATTGATAGCGACCTCCAGAATTGAATCTAAACTAACGGCAAACTTTTCAGCTTCTTTGTTTTCCAGGGGTATTAAAGTTGCAGGGTCATTACCTGTTTGTACAGGCATTGAAGAAGCATTGGCAGAGTCATTGGTACTTGTTGGCTTACATGATGCCAGAATAAAAATGATTCCTAGGCTGAAAATTAATTTTTTCATTTTACTATGTTTTTTTAATTAGACTATTTATTTACCCTTTCCCTGAAATAATACAAGGAGGGTATAAAACATTATTTTGAAATCAAGTGATAAGGACATATTCTCTATATACAAGATATCAAATTTAAGTCGTTGGATCATTTGGTCCACATTTGAGGCATATCCATACTTTACCTGGCCCCAACTGGTTATTCCGGGCCGGACTTTAAGTAAATGCTTATAGTGAGGGGCCCGCTCCATGATTTTTTCGATATAGTATTTCCTCTCAGGACGGGGGCCGACAATTGACATTTCGCCTTTTAAAACATTGAAAAACTGCGGCAATTCGTCGAGGCGCCACTTACGCATAACAGCTCCCCAGGGAGTACATCTTGAATCATTCTCATTGCTGAGCTGAGGTCCGTCTTCTTCCGCATTGACATACATTGATCTGAACTTATATATATCAAACGGGCGGTGATTAAGACCTATTCGCTGTTGCTTATAGATACAACTTCCAGGGCTGCTTAATTTGACACGGATATAAATATACAGGTATAACGGACTGAATACAATCATCACAATGATACTAATCGTAATATCCAATAAACGCTTTACCAGAATCTGCCACTTAGGCATCATTACTTGTTCTATCTCAATGAGAACAGCGCCATAAACGTGATTCATTTTGACAGTTCCGAGCATGATGTCATACATACTTGGAATTATCTTAATAAGGATATTGGAACCGAAGTCAAATAAAACATTAAGGATGTTTCTCAACTTATCATGTTCCTGGGTTTCGATAGCAATAATGACCTCTTCTACTTTTTGTTGTACGATGACTGAGGCTAAATTGTCTATCTTTCCCAGTAGCGGAAGATGATCTTTTAATAAATTGTTAGAGTTGCCATTGCTGTCAATAAACCCGACAAACTTGTATCCAAGACCTTTTTGGCGACTTTTTATTTCAAGATATAGTTCCAGAGCATTTTCATCTCCACCTATAATGAGGGTGTTGAATGTAACAAGACCAGCTTTTAGTCTTCGGCTGGCCCGGGTTAGCAAAATCATTCTACTGGTCGCCGTAAGACCAAAGTGCCAGAGAAAATAATGTAGCCAAAGTACAGCGGTATTCCCTGTTAATAAGTTTCTTGCTAATAAAATTACAATCAGGCAAATCAACAACGATATGAAAAAGGTATGTGTGAGAGTCGCCAGCCTTGATTGTCTGTATAGATCTTTATAAAAATCAAATAGTACATAAATCAGAATAAATCCGATTACGACAAGTGTAGCTATACCGGCAGATTGAAGCGTTATGTTGTCTAATATTACATAATTTCTGTCCCAAACCGTATGGAAAGAAAATAAAGCCCATGCAGCAAGACACATGATTCCATCCCAAATCCCATATACCAATAAATCTTTCTTACGTGTATTATTCATCCGGTCTTAATAATGGACTAGTTTTATATTATCTATGTATAAATTCCCCGCATCTATTGTTCCACCGGGATGAGTGACAGTAAATACCGGCCTGTAGCCCCCGGTACTCTGTGAAGCTACCACCAAATCCGTCAGGTTGACATACATTTTTTTCCAGACCTGAGAAGCATAAGCTCCTGCGGCATATTCCGTAAAATTGCCGGAAGATAAGTGTGCCTGAATTCCTACTAAAAATGGGAAATCACTCTTGTACTCAAACTCCAAAAAAACATCCCTTCCGTCAGACTTAAAATCATTGTAAAAATCCTGGGTTGACATTGAATTTGTAGGCAAATCGGCACTGACATTCATCGCCAGACTATATTTTCCTTCGGCTGCAGTGATAAGCTGGGTTACTCCTGTAGTCAACGGATATTCGTCGAGATCTTCCGTAAAACGATTGCTGTTTTCAAAATCTTCAATAAAACTGAAAAGTGCAGTGGGCTTGTATTCAAACTCCGGATAAATATGCACGGTATCTCCGCATTCACATAATGATACTGTTCCGCTGCTAGGCTGTAAAAAGGAATAAATATGCGCTTCGTCCCTAAGGCCGTTGACCCTTATCCCCGGCTGGATTGACCAATCTTTTTCCCCATTTCCTACGACGGGAATTGTGTTACCTGAAGGTATAACGCCAATTAGCTTATGATCAACGTAAAGCCAATAATCTTCTATGTTTTGGTGAATTGTTCCTGTGCCCGGTATAATATTCATTTTAGCCGGGTGAACCTTTAAATAAGTGGGAATCAGACTCTCTTCCCCCTTGCACCCCATCATCCAGATAAATATGAAGATGGTAAATATTTTCAATTCCTGCTTTAAAGATCTCATCCCTTTCTGAAAGCGCAAAAGTATGAAATTTAAAATCAATCCAACGATTTAATTTGAAAGGAAACTAATCAAAAATCTTGGTTTTTTTTAGACCTTTTATATTTATATGTACCTTTGCATCCATTTTGAAACTGAAAGTAATTGATGAATATTAAAGGTTGATAAATGGTTTATCTTGTTTGAAAATATTAAACGAATGAAATTTCATTTTCTTGCAAATTCACGATTATTTATTTTACTTTCTATGATTTTTCAATTGTTTATCTCGTGCAAGCAGGATAACTATAATGATACTTCCGGAAATATTAATGATTCTGATACACTCTATACTTCAGAAATGCCTGTACAAGAAGAACATTTTGACAAAATCCTACCTATAGATAGCGGCAATTTATATGTCAGGACAACGGGAGACGATGAACTGAAACACCTGAACCTGACTTTGGACCTAAAAGATAAGAAAAGTATTGCCAAGTCCATAGCCATTGATGGTGACATTTCCAATGCTTTGACAGCCGATTTGAATAATGATGGTATCCAGGAATTGTATATTTTCAATCAGTCAGCCGGCAGCGGTAGTTATGGTCAACTCTTTGCCTTTCAGGTAAATGGAGGCAGGATGGACAGCATCATCATGGACGATATTCCGGCTAAATACCTGGATAAGTATATGGGCCATGATAGTTTTGCTATCAGTGAGAATCACTTGATCAGGTCATTCCCGCTTTACAATATTATGGATCCAAATTGCTGTCCTACCGGAGGGAAGAAAATTCTCAAATACAAGCTGATAAAACACGCAGGACAACTTAGACTTCAATTGGCCAATAAATGAAAGGAGTAAGAATTTATTCACCCAAACCTTTTAAAATACCTGAGGTCGGTAAAGTTATTTTAAAGAATGGTTTGACTGTATATTATCTCGAAGGCGGAATTAAGAATACCATTAAGTTTGAATGGTGTTTTAAGGCCGGCAGGACCGTTGAAAAAGTTCATTTAGTATCCAAGATTTGCCATAGCCTTTTAAAAGAAGGAACGGAAAAATATTCGGGGTTTGATATTGCAGAACATTTTGATTATTATGGTTCATCGCTCAATCAAAATGCCGGCGTTGATTATTCTTCTTATTCTTTTTACTGCCTGGCAGAATATTTTAAGCCATTGCTCGAGCGGTTTCATGACTTGATTACCGGTCCGCTCTTTCCGGAAAGAGACCTTGAGATTATTAAGCAAAACAGTATTTCTAAATTGCATCAGGATCTGGATGATGCAGACTTTGTGTCATATCGGATATTTACTGAAATGGTTTTCGGTAAATATCATCCCTATGGTTACAATACAACAGAAAATATCATTAAAAATATCGACAGGGAAAAAATCAGGCAACATTATTTGAATAATTATCTCAATAAGGCTGGTTTTGTTATGGTCAGCGGTGATATCCCGGATGCGTTGAAATCGTTTATTGAAACATGTCTTGAATCAATCCAGTTGAAAGATGCCGGCAAAAATTTATATCCCGAACCTTTAACGGACGGACTTCATTTTTTTTACAGCAGGGATTTAGGTAAAATCCAATGCTCTTATAAGATAGGTCAAAGGAGTATCAGGAGAAATCACCCGGATTACATTCCATTTTTTATCGCCAATTCAATTCTTGGCGGATACTTTAATTCCCGGCTAAGTCAGGTTATCAGAGAAAAGAAAGGTCTGACTTATGATATATTCAGTAACCTCGACTCATACCTTTATGACGGGTTGTTTTATATATCTACAGAGACATCTGCGGAACACATTGCACAACTAAGAAAGGAAGTACGCAAACAACTGAATCTGATGAAGGATAAGCCTGTTACAAGAGCAGAACTTGAACGCAATCGCGCTTATTTGATGGGGGTTTTAATTTCATCTTTCGATGGTGTTTTCACATGTGCCGATACTTTCAGATCATGCATCGTCGAGGGAGTTACCTTTGATTCTTTACAAGAAATGGTCGATAAGGTCGCTGATATTACACCGGAAGAAGTCAGAGAAAGTGCCCGGAATCATATTCAACCCGAAAGTATGATTGAAGTTGTAATTGGATAGAAAGATTTGGTAGATTAAAAATAAATCTGTCATTCTTGCTATTTTTTTATATTTTCGACTTTTATTTATCATTCAAAACCATGATTAATTTAATACTCTTTGGGCCGCCGGGCTCCGGAAAAGGTACACAAGCAACCCGAATTGCTGAGAAATATAACCTGGTTCATATTTCCACTGGTGACTTGTTCAGATATGAATTGAATAATATGACAGAGCTGGGTAAACTCGCGAAAAGTTATATGGATCAGGGTCAATTGGTCCCTGACGAAGTTACGATAAATATGCTGAAAGCTAAGATGTTACGACATCCGGATGCCAATGGTTTTATTTTCGACGGTTTTCCTCGTACCCTGAATCAAGCAGATGCTTTGATGGTCCTTCTCAATGAAATGAATACCTCATTAAATGCCATGATTGCTTTGGAAGTGGGAGAGGATGAGATTGTAAGGAGAATTAAAATGAGAGGAGAGACATCAGGGAGAGCAGATGATACCGATGAAAATATCATCCGAAAACGATTTTTGGTTTACAAGAATGAAACTCAACCGGTCTATGATTACTTTCATAATCTGGGCCTTGCCACCTCAATTAATGGCATCGGTGATGTGGACGACATTTTTGCCTCCTTGACAGAAAGAATAGAAAGATCTCTGAATAGGTTATAAGAATTCTTTAAACGTGTAATATAGCTGAATAAATAAGTTCCTCGGTAGATTCAGCTTGGCAAGACATTTTATTTTACTATGGTTTATGAGCTGATAACCAAAAGATAATCAGATTAACATGAACTGAGAATTATTTATATGTGTTTGCTTAAATTATTGGTTTATAAATGATTTAAGTTTATATATGAACTTTCTGATTGTATTCAACTTTTTTCCTCTTTGATTAATCTTAAACTTTCAACTTCAGGCACTTTGGTATTCCTAAAATCCGGGAAATCAAACAGGCGAAAGCCCATCAAAAGACGCAGTCAACAAACAGTGTAGCTGTCAGGCGACGTAGTAAAAGCGCTCTCAAGCCAAATTTCTGAATTAAATCGTTGCTCTGCAATTATAGTTGTTAGATTAAAACTTTCAATATCATATAATAACATGATAATTAGAACGGTTACATATTTTTTCTTTTCTATATTAAGTAAAGAGTATTTTATTTGATAAAATATCCTCATTTTGCAGTGCAAATAAAGGATGATGAAAGTTTTAATTTTATCAAGAAATATTGGCCTGTATTCTACTCAACGGTTGATATTGGAATGCCGGAAGAGAGGTCATAACGTTCAGGTTGTGGACCCGCTGACGTGTAATTTGATAGTGGATAACCATAACCCGATGGTCATCGATAATTCAGGTATGGAAATCAAGGCGGACTGGGTTTTGCCTCGTATAGGCTCGACTGCAACTAGCTATGGTGCTGCCATCATCAGACAGTTTGAGTTAAAAAAAATTCCGGTAATTACATCCTCACAGGCATTGCTTCAGGCAAGAGATAAATTGATTGCCTTGCAACTGCTTACAAAGAATAATTTGCCCGTTCCAAAGACTGGTTTAATCAGCCCTTTGGAATGTGATGCCAATTTAATAAGGAGAGAGTTTGAATTTCCTGCAATCATTAAATTGCTGGATAGTACGCATGGCTTGGGAGTTATCCTGTCTGATTCACTTCAGAATGGAATAGCGGTGTCAGAGGCCTTTGTCAGGATGCAAAAAAAATTCATCATCCAGAAGTTTATCAAAGAGTCAGCAGGTCAGGATATCCGTGCGTTTGTCGTAAATGGAAAGATTGTTGCTTCTATGCTGCGTAAAGCACCTGAAGGTGAATACAGAAGCAACATGCATCGCGGTTCTACCGGGTCTCATATTGAATTGACTACGGAGGAACAGGAAGTCATTCTCAAAGCTTCACAGACTTTGGGTCTGGAAGTGTCAGGTGTTGATATCATGCGTAGTGAGGAAGGACCACTTATTTTGGAAGTAAACGCGAGTCCGGGATTGGAAGGAATCGAAAGTGTAACAAAGGTTAATGTAGCAGGGGCTATAATTTCCTATGGTGATCAATTGGCTCGAAGTTCACTGAATGGCTGATATTATCAACATCGGAGGAGTACCAATTAGTCCCGGAGAAAACACTGTTGTAAAGATTTCTCTCGGTAAATTGCCTGTTGGTAATCAGCTGAATATGAGGGTTCATGTCTTCAGGTCTCTTAATCCGGGTCCTGTTATCCTTTTAACGGGTGGAATACACGGTGATGAAATTAATGGCATTGAAATGCTGCGGCAGGCACTGGAATTACAGTTGTTTGAAAATTTAAACTGTGGAACAGTTATTGTTATTCCGCTTGTCAATATCTTTGGTTTTATCAGTTTTACAAGAGATTCAACCGATGGAAAAGATATTAATCGTAGCTTTCCTGGATCTCCTCATGGATCAATGGCTTCAAGGATTGCCGGAATTATTTCCCGTCAGATTCTTCCCTATTGTAGTGCCGGAATTGATTTTCATTCAGGTAGCCAATCAAGATTTAACTATCCTCAAATCAGATTTACGGGCAGACACCCTTCGGGGAAGGTACTCGCAGATGCCTTCAATGCTCCTTTTAGCCTGATAAAACCTTTTCTGCAAAAGTCTCTCCGAAAAATAGCCTTTGATATGGGTATTCCCATTCTGGTATATGAAGGTGGTGAAACTTTAAGAGTTGACCCGTTTGTCATAAAACAGTCAATGGACGGCTTAAAAAAAGTTCTTAATCACCTCAATATGACTAATTTTCAGGTCGAACGACAGGAAAATATCCTGTTGAAAAGGATGTCATGGATTCGTGCCCAGTCGCAGGGCCTGTTTTATCCTACTATAAATAACGGCTCAAGAATTGATAAAGGCCAACTGATTGGATGGGTTCATGATCTTGCAGGAAATGCCAATACGGCTGTTGTCTCCAATACCAATGGCTACCTGCTTTGCGTCAACAACCGTCCGGTCGTGTATTCCGGTGACCCGCTTTTTAATATTGGCATTCCCTGATCTTCCTTTAGTCTTTTTTTGTAAGATCTTTTATCAATTCGATTTTATTCTTCTGATTTTAAATATTTGCATTTATTGCCTTAGCAAGAATACTTTCTTCTTATAACAACGGCTTATTTCTTTCTTTCAGGATGTTATACATTCGATATTATTATTTTCTTACATTTGTCAGTATCATAGTTAAATTTCTAATATTAATTGTTTAAATATATAAGATTAAGATAATGATATAAATATGAGGTTATTTAGACTGATATTTTTGGCTGTATCTGTACTCACTCTTTCTTGCAAGTTGTATTCTCAAAATATGAAGGATGCAATAATCAAACTTGTGGGTGATCCGGCATTAAAAAATGGAAATGTAAGTTTCACCATTCTGGATCAAAAATCGGGCGATTTGATCGCGACTCATAATCCAAACATGTCTTTAATTCCGGCATCTTCATTGAAATTGCTTACCTGTGCTTACGGATTGAAACAATTGGGTAAAGATTTTCGATTTAAGACTGTTTTGGAGATAACAGGAAAGGTGGATGCCAAAGGTATATTGCAGGGAGATTTAATTCTTCACGGTTACGGTGATCCGACACTCGGGTCAGAAATGACGGTAGGAAGTATGTCTCTTGACCGGGTTTTGGATGAATTCGCAGATGCAGTCACTGCGGCCGGGATCCATGCTATCAACGGTAAGGTCTATGGTGATGGTAGTTTTTTTTCTAAAGAAGGAATTTGCGATTCCTGGCAGTGGAATGATATTGGCAATTATTATGGTGCAGGAGTTTATGGCTTGAATATCTATGACAACCTTTATAAATTGAAATTTAAACAAAGTCGTCAAAACTCTGCTCCTTCCATCAATAGTTTTTATCCTGCTATACCCGACCTGAATTTTACATCACAAGTCATATCAGCAGGACCAAATAGCGGAGATAATGCATATATTTATGGAGGACCCTTGCAAAATAATTGCAGAGTAAAAGGTACTATCCCATCCGGGACGGGCTTTTTTGAGATCAAGGGAAGCCTGCCGGATCCTACTGCAGCAGCGGCCTGGTTGTTGGCACAAAAATTAAAATCGCGTAATATTCAAGTCCAATCGAGTTCCGGTTCTCTCAAAGATCCTTTGCCTGAAGGAAAAAGAACCATTTTAAAAACTCATTTTTCTCAGCCCCTCGATCAAATAGTGAATCAGACATTGTTGAAGAGTATCAACTTAAATGCTGAAGCAATTCTTCGATATTGTGGCGCCGTGAGTCAGGCGAATCCGACCTTGGATAATGCAATGAAAAACTATGTCTCCTTCCTTGAGCAGGAATCGGATGCTCAGTCAGGTTTTTATCTGGCAGATGGTTCCGGCCTGTCTAAATTTAACTCGATCCCCAGTTTAGGCTTTGCCAAAGTATTGTACAAATTCTTTAAAGATGAAACACTTTCAGGAGCGCTGTTAAATTCATTGCCTGTTGCCGGAATCAGCGGTACCTTGAAAAACTTTTTGACCAACTCACCGGCAAAAGGGAAAATAAAGGCAAAGACAGGCTCGATGGAAAGAGTAAGAAGCTATTCAGGCATTATAACCGGCTCTTCACAAAAAAATTATGTATTCACCTTAATTATTAATAATTATTCATGTAGTTCTTCGCAGATAAAATCCAAGGCGGAAAATTTTCTGGAATCCATGTATAAATTACTTTAATAGTCCTGATACTCATAAAATCGTTGAAATATGGTTAAAAAATTAGAGGAACTGATTGTATGGGAACAAATTATTGCATTCGTACTCATTATTTTTGCAACCATTGTAGTTGCTCAAATCCTGCGTTATATCCTGTCTTCCAATAAGATAAAAAATGAAAAACTGCTAACTAAGAATCCGACAAGAGTTAAATTTTATACGCATGTCATTACTGCTGCAGTTTATATTTTAGGGATAGTTACTGCCTTATCTCAGATTGGTGTACTCAAATCAGTTTCTACTTCCCTGCTTGCCGGTGCAGGTCTGGTAACAGTCGCAGTCAGTTTTGCGGCACAAAATGCGTTGAGTAATATCATCAGTGGCTTCTTTATTGTGATCTTTAAACCATTCGGTATCAATGATCGGCTGAAATTTAGAGAAACAGTTACCGGTGTTGTTGAGGATATTACGCTTCGGCATACAATCATCCGCGATGGAGACAACAGAAGAGTCATCATACCAAATGCTCTTATTAACAATGAGGTGGTGGTCAATTATGACTTTCACAAAGAGAATATTAACAAAACTTTAGAGATCATCCTTCATCATAGTTCTGATATCCGGGCTGCTAAAAATGTCATCCGCAAGTTTATTTCCGGCCATCCTCTTTATCTGGAGGCAAATACAGAACGTTCAGACGATATGGAAGCGGCCATACCCATTCACGTAAGCAATATCACTGAAAAAGGCATTTTTTGTCAAGTCGGTATTACTGGTACAAATATTATTGATGCAAATAAAATAGGATATGATTTGCTTGAAACGCTTGCAGAGCAGCTACCTGCACATGGTGCATGGTTTTCAAAACTGAGCGATATTGAAGCTGCAAAGTTTTCTTTTAAGTTGGAATAGTGATTTTTATGATAATAATTCGATAATTTGAGTATCAAAGATGAAATCCGAGAAAGAAAATAATAGTTCAAAATTTAAACCTGAGCATCGAAAAATTATGAAGAAACCTGGTACAGCACCGGGAACTCTGGTTTTTACAGGACAAAAGAAAGTAGATGCGATAAAAATTCGAAGAACAATAATATCCGGCGATTCAATACTTTCAGATATTATCGATCTTGCCGAAATGAATCAATTGTCGGCATCGGCAGGGATGATATGGCTGGATATTATCGGAATTCATGATCCTGAAATAATTGAACGTATTGGAAAGTATTATGGTATCAATCCACTTATACTTGAAGATGTTTTGAATGTCAATCAAAACCCAAAGTATGTTGAACTGGAATCAGGCAATTTCTTGTCGATGCAATCTTTTTATTACGATCCGGATTTAAAGAAAATTGACAAACAACAGATTTCCATTTATTTTAACGAAAAGGTATTGATTACTTTCAGAGAAGATGACCCACCTGAGTTTCAGCCTATTTATGACCGGCTAAACAATGGTAAAAACCGCATTTACAATCGTCATCCAGACTACCTGACGTATGCTGTCCTGGATTTGATTGTGGACAAATTTTTGGAGGCTTCTCAATATCTGGACGATAAAATAGAGGAATTGGAAGTAAAAATTGAAAAACACCCGGATAACCACCTCAAACAAGAAATATTTTATTTCAGAAGGTCATTTTTAGTCTTCCTGAAAGTAATTCCGGGTATCCGCGAGGCAGTGTTAAAAATGAAAACTTCCGGAAATGAAGCCATTCATGCTGAAACAAAAGCCTATCTTGCAGATTTGCTGGATCATACCAACCAATTGTATAATATGGCAGATACATACAACGAAATGATCTACGGTCTTTATGATCTATATCATGCAGAGATTAACTATCGGACTAACAATATCATTAAGACATTAACGATTCTTTCAACGATTTTTATTCCATTGACATTTATCGTAGGAGTATATGGTATGAACTTCAGAGTCATGCCTGAATTGGAATGGCAGTTTGGTTACCCGATGGTCTGGCTTGTAATGATATTTTTTACGATTGTAACCTTGATTTATTTTAGGTCAAAAAAATGGATTTGATATTTTATTCACTTACCCGGTGCAATGGAAGATGGTGTATCTCAAAAATATCCCTTAATTCGCCATAAAGTGTAGGATAGACATCGCCAAAATACTCACCATAAATATAATAATGGTGGATGGCTACCGGTAATGGTTCGATGTCGGGCAAGCCTACTGCACCCATGATTTCTCTTTTACCGTAATTGGCTACCTTATATAAATCAGGCCAAAAATGATCATCTAATTGCGGGAAAATTATATCAGGATAACTCATAATCATGATTTTGGCAAATTCGTAAAGGACGACATTAAAATATTGCGTAGGATGCCTGAAGGCCGGCATTATATGTTTTAAAGAAAAAATAGCCATCCCGTCTTCCGGATAGATCTCTGATGCATGGTATCTGTCAGGATGAACAGGTGTAATAAATGGATTGGGATAGACAGCAATCCTGTCAAATGGCTTCATTAGGAAATTATTCTGGGCAAGTGTAAGCCTTACGGGTTCAAATGCAATGATTGACCTCACATCGTAAGGTAATTCACCCTCCATCCCTATATATTGCCAGTCTTTAGCTTCTACAAATAAACAGATACGCTCATCAAAAATTTTTCTGCGCTCCGGAGGTAGATTCCGGTAAAACAAACTATTGCTCTCGAATATCTGTCTGACCTTGTCTTCTAATTTAGGTGGAAAATGTTTGCTGTACCACCAATCCAGCTGAGGAGCCAGAACATAACTTCCTATTCCCAATGCCAGCGGGATGACCAGGTAGGGATTGACAAAGTCGCCAGAATAGTAAACAAATTCAATAAAAACAATAACTCCTCCCAGTACAAATGCTATGATATAAAGAATTCCCGATAACTTCATCTACACTAAAGTTTTAGTCGCAAATGTAATCAAAGAATTTGGATACTGCCATCATTGTGGTGGTATGTCGAACTGAATTTCATATTTTACAAAGAGTTATGATGTTCTCTTTAATCAACCTTGAGATAACTATAATTGATTTTAATAACTTTTTTCTTATAAAAACTTGACTATGAAAACGTTTGTCTGTAGCAGATTCTAAAAGTATAATTTTTTTCAAAGAATAGTTGTTGATTTGTAACTTAATGCTATATTTGCACCCGCTTTGGTACCTTAGCTCAGTTGGTAGAGCAAAGGACTGAAAATCCTTGTGTCCCTGGTTCGATTCCTGGAGGTACCACCGAAGCCCCATGATTGAATGGGGCTTTTTTTATTTTCTTACAATGTGTTAATTTTTCATCATAGCATGGTATTATGTGCCATTGGGCATAGGACTGTTCATAGGTTACTTACCGCATATAAACCAGTCTGATTTAGAAAAGTATAAGATTAAATCAAACGGTTGTGTGACAATGAGATAGGGATTATAAGTCACTCGGGAGATAATTTTAGCGACCTATATATTAAAAATTTTTTATCTGAAACAATGCCTACCGGCATCCCTTCGATATTTACGACGCTATCGGATAAGTGTGATTTCCTTACTTCGGCTGAAATATTCATTACGGATGAAGAAGTGCATTTTACCGTTTACTTCCTCATCATTATATGTCCTGATCAAATATATACTTGCCGGACCTTCCGGAAGAATTTTAAGGTCGTCGGGTTTTATTTGAATAATGTTGCTGGATGCTGGACCTTGTATCGTAGTTGTGAAAGTTTTATCGTCACTTGAAATAAGCATGAGAATTAAAGACTCATTGGCATTCAATTCTTTGCCGAAATATTGTAATGTAAGGCCTTCTGAAACGTTGACCTTCTCATCGATCCGGATACTGTCGATAGAGTTCATCCTGGTAGATTGAGCTAATATTTTCCCATCAGGTCCCTTTAGTTTTATTTCAAATTTGTCTTTGAAATTCATCTTCGTCAGGAGGTTATAATTTTTTACACCGCCATTTAAAATAACCTTCTTTAAATCCTTATTATTTATGGTGATGTCATAGTTTGCAGTGTCCGGTTCACCTTCTGCGAGTGTGTCTGCAAAACTGATTTTACACAAACTGCTGAATTGATTTCCATCTGCCATATACCTCATGTACAAATCCACGTTTCGCGGAAAGTTGTCATCGGACCTGTCGGAATTGCATCCGGGGGCAATCACTAAAGTTAAAAGTATATATATAATATAGTGTGTATAGATATGCTTCATCAAGAATTGGATTGTACGCTTTTTCAGGATTTGAGGTAGATTATTAATACAGAGGCAAAACTAAACATTTGAATAGGATTTTTGGTGCTGTTTGAATTACATTTGCATTTATGAGAAAAATTTTAATAACGGATGACTGCCACCCATGTTTGGTCGATGGTTTAATTAAGTCCGGCTTTATAGTTAACTACCTTCCCGGGATTCCATTGGATGATATAGATAAATCATTATCTGATTATGACGGTATAATCATTAACACCAGAGTTAAAATGGATAAAAAGAGGATAACGAATGGTTCACGTTTGTTATTCATAGGGCGTATGGGATCAGGCTTGGACATCATTGACTTGGCATTTGCCCGTGAAAAAAAGATAGCAGTTATTAGTACACCTGAAGGGAATGCTCAGGCAGTAGGAGAGCACTCGTTGGCCATGCTTCTCGCTTTATTGAATAAATTGCCCTTGGGCGCTGAGCAAGTGCGACAGATGAAATGGGATAGAGAGGCTGCACGTGGCACACAACTTTCCGGGAAAACTATTGGTATAATTGGGTTTGGGCATACCGGTCCCGCATTTGCAGGTGTATTGGGCGGTTTTAAAGTAGATATTTTGGTTTATGATAAATACAAGGATGTAAAAAACTGTAAACAAGGACGATCCCGTATTATTGCGACACCATTAAATGAGCTTCTTGCAAAAAGCGATATTATGAGTTTGAATCTGCCATTGACTGAGGAAACAAACGCTATGGTGGACTCAGAGTTTATTTCACGAATGAAAGATGATGTAATAATCATTAATGCATCAAGGGGACAAGTATGTTCAATGCCTGCAATTATCGAAAACCTAAAATCCGGTAAAATATTGGGATGTTGCTTTGATGTTTTTCCAAATGAGAAAACGGAAACTTATAATCCGAAAGAAAGACATCAGATGGAATTTCTGATTAATCACCCTAATGTGCTCCTGACTCCACACGTCGCAGGCTGGACATTTGAGTCAAAGGAGTTAATAAGTAGATTGCTTTCGGAAAAAATAATTGATTTTTTTAGGAATGAATTAATATCTCATTAATTGTTGATTTTCAAATATTTCTGAATGTCTATTTGTTGTTTTTTTTGAGTTTTAGTAAAAATACAAATTTTAATTTTTTGAATTTTATTCCCATATCTTAAAATTTTGTTACTATTGTACCTTATAAAACTTAATTTGATAAATAGCTTGATATGAGCAGAATTCTTTTACTTTTTGCTTTTTTATTTAGTTTTTCTGTGTTAAGTGAAGCTCAAACGAGTTTGACCGGAAAAATAGTGGATAATGAATCAGGTGAAGTTATCATCGGTGCTACCGTTTTATTGAAAAGAAATGGTATTCAGACTGATGGGACTATCACAGATGAGTATGGGAACTTTTACTTTAGTGCAGTCACTCCTGGTACATATGATGTAAATATATCATATACCGGTTATGGTTCTGTAATCATTACGGATGTGCAGGTTTTTAATGGAAAGGCCAATAAAATGGCTGTTACGAAACTGACAACTGAAACTACCTTATTGCAGGATGTAGTTATTAAAGCTTACAAGAATCCGTTAATCGAACAGGACAATACAACACAGGGAACTGTAATGACCCAAGAGCAAATTGCAAAGGCTCCTGTAAAAAATATTCAGGCATTAGCGGCTGCTTCCGGAGGTGTTTCGAGTGC
Organism: Saprospiraceae bacterium; assembly: GCA_024103005.1. Lineage (GTDB taxonomy): Bacteria > Bacteroidota > Bacteroidia > Chitinophagales > Saprospiraceae > Parvibacillus. Next base: position 27,343 of record JAGFJA010000066.1, on the reverse strand, counting down.
CAATGGCGGGGCTATCTCCATCAGAGGTAGCCGTACAGGTTCTACCAATTATTATATTGATGGAATCAGGGTATCAGGTGCTTATCTCCCTCCAAATGAAATCGAACAACTGCAGGTAATTACCGGTGGTTTGGAAGCTCAATATGGGGATGTGACCGGAGGTCTGATTGTCGCTACAACAAAAGGGCCAAGTAGTTATTATAGCGTTTATGCAGATGCAGAAACTTCCAAGTTTTTAGATCCTTATGAAAGATCAGAGTTTAATCTCTCTACATCAGGGCCGATTATTAAAGATAAAAACAATCAGCCTATTATAGGATTTAGATTAGGAGCCAGATATATAGGTTCAAAGGATCCAAGCCCAACCTATGACCCTGTTCAGTATATGACAGAACAAAGAATTAAAGAACTGGAGGCCAACCCTGTTAGAAATATCGGTGCTGCAGGAACCTATTCAGAAGGTGAATTTAACCTGACTCAAAATACCTTTGCATCTAAAATTGGTATAAATAATCAGAGCAAGAATCTTGACTTAAATGGTAAATTGGATTTCAGGATTTCTAAGGCTATCGATGTTCAGGTCGGCTTAGGATATACAGATGGGGTTAGTAGATTTTCACCATCCAGAGCATGGGAATTTGCCAACTATGAAAATAATCCATACAACTATTTTAACAGATATCGTGGAAATATCAGACTGAGACATAAATTATCTACTACCAATAAAGGTATTATTCAAAACGTAGGGTATATTTTGATAGGTGGATATGAAAAATCAAAATCCCATTCAGAAGACCTGCGCCATAAGTCCAACTTGTTTGATTATGGATACGTAGGCAGATTCAATTCGAAATTAGGTGAACCTGCTATCCAATTGATAAACGACACTTTGAAGCATGTTTATAGCCTAGTTGAATCTTATGACGGAACTTTTACTCCGGGCACAGCCAATCCGGTATTGGCCAACTATAACAACTCTTTGACACCTGCACAGATTATAAACCAGGAGTTTATTACCTATAACGGACAGCAGGCACAATCCACACTGTATGGTGCGATATTTGGCCTTTACAGTAATGTAGGTCAGGTTTATAACAGTTTTGGTAAATCAGAAAGCGATACTTACACCGGAAGGCTGGATGTCAATTTTGATATTGTACCCGGCTCTTCTGAAACAGGCCGACACTCAATAAATCTTGGATTCCTTTACGAACAGAATGTTCAAAGATCTTATTCCATAGCTCCAAGAAATCTGTGGACACTGGCCAATAACCTGGCTAATACCCACTTAAAAGAGTTGGATTATAATGCAGCTGCTATTGATACGATTGATGTACAAGGAATTCAGATTCCTGTATATCCATATAAAGTTACACCACAGTCAGGAAATCAGTTCTATCTGAAAGTTCGTGAAAAATTAGGAGTTCCATTGGATCAACCAATATTTGTAAATAATCTGAGTCCGGATCAATTGTCATTGGATATGTTTGCTCCCGGAGAGTTGACATCTTATGGTATTTTAGGATTTTATGGATACGATTATCTTGGCAACAAGATTAAAGATGCAAGCTTTAATGACTTCTTTACTAAAACATCCGGAAGTGAGAATGGTGTAAGAACCATGTTACTGGCTCCGTTCAAGCCTATTTATCAGTCATTCTATATTCAGGATAAATTCCAGGCAAGAGATGTGATTTTCAGACTTGGCCTTCGTGTAGAACGATATGATGCCAATACCAAGGTCCTCAAAGATCCATACAGTTTATATGAAATTTCTACTGCGAAAGAATATTATGATCAGATAGGACAGCAGCTGCCGGAGAATATAAATCCGAATGCTTATGTTTATTTGAATACATTGGGCAATGATGCATCAGGTGTAAAAGCATTCAGAGTTGGGGATACATGGTACAATTCACAAGGCGTAGCTACCCTTAATCCGGATGATATCTTCCAGAAAGGTGTTGTCAATCCAAGATACAAATTGGTTCCGGGCGAAGTTAATAAACCTGATATTCAATTGGCTACTTATGATCCTAACCGTTCATTCAGAGACTACAAGCCTCAAGTAAGCCTCTCTCCTAGGATAGCCATTTCCTTCCCTATATCTGATGAAGCAAACTTCTTCGGTCACTATGACATTCTTGTTGAAAGACCTACTAATAACTATGCTTCAGGCTTGGACTACCTGTATTGGGAGAACCAGTCTTCTTTCAACAATCCTGATTTGAAGCCATCTAAAAATATAGACTACGAAATCGGATTCCAGCAGAAGTTAACAAACACTTCAGCTCTGAAATTATCATTGTATTATAAAGAAATCAGAGATTTGATTCAGAACTCATTGATTTTATATACCAGTAATATCGGAGGTAAATTATTGACTTACCGAAATATTGACTTTAGTACCGTTAAAGGTATTCAGATTCAGTACGACTTAAGAAGAACAAGCAACCTGACATTACAGGCAAACTATACATTGCAGTTTGCTGATGGTACAGGTTCTGATCCGAATACTCAGGCAAGTATTGCTAGAAATGGTCAGGTACGTGTACTAAGTCCATTGGATTTTGATGAACGACACGCCTTGAAATTTACAGCAGATTATCGATTTGATGAAGGAAAGGCTTACAATGGGCCAGAATGGTTTGGTGTGGATGTTTTTGCAAATGCAGGAGTAAACTTAATAACCACTGCGGTTTCCGGCCGTCCTTATACCAAGGCAGCTACTCCAACTGAAAGAGGTGGTAGCGGAACTATCGGAACGTATAATGGTCAGCGTTATCCATGGAATTTCAACCTGGATTTACGTGTTGACAAGTCTTTTAGATTGAATTCAATGGATTCAAAAAGAGCAGCTTCTTTAAATGTATATGTTCGTGTGACTAATTTGTTGAATACAAGAAATATATATGGGTTGTATAAGGCTTCCGGATCTCCATTTGATGATGGATTCCTGCCTACATTCCTTGGACAAAACCTGTATTCTGCAATTGATTTGAATCAGGTAGCTACCGGACTAGGACGTACTTCTACTGAATATATAAATGCATACAATTGGTTGATGTATAATCCTGGATTTTTTAATGGTCCAAGGAGAATTTATATAGGTGCAAGCTTTAATTTTTAATTAAATAGCTATTTATTAACCATTAATTTATAGTCAATAAATACAATAAAATATTACTAATGAAGAATAATTTATTATTTTGGATAATACTTCTTGTATTAGGTTTTATAGGAGAGGCCAATGCGCATGTACCTCCAGGGTATAAAAAAGACCCTCCAAGTCAGAAAGAACTTGAGCTTAGAGAGTTATGTTCTCCGGCTACAGCCAAAGTAGAACTTAATATCAACAACGTCCGTGCCTTGTTGCTCAATGGAGGAGATGTCTGGTGGGACAGATCCGATGGACGATATATCGTACCAAATGTGACGGTGAAGCCTGTTTCTTCCATCTTCGCTGCTGCCGTTTGGATTGTGGGATACAATGGTGGATCATTAAAAGGTGCCGGAAGAATGTATGAAGGGAACAGTAACAAACACGACTGGTTCCCCGGCCCATTGAATGATTTGACAGGTCAGATCACTGTTCAGGAATGTTCTAACTGGGACAGGTTTTTTGAGGTCAGAGGCGCTGAAATAGATAATCATATTGCTCAGTTTAATAAGTTTCAATTGGAAGGTACAGATTATCCTGAAAGTTTGATTCCATTGAATGTCAGAGGTTGGCCTGCAAGAGGTAATCCTTATTTCAAATCTATTTACAATTGGAGTCTTCCTGTTACTACTGCTGCCTTGGCACCATTTTACGATTATGATGGAGATGGAGAGTATGATCCGGCAAAAGGAGACTTTCCTATTATTGAAGTTCGCGGTGTAGCAGGTGCTTGTGAACCTACGCCCGATAATCCGATACCACCTACTTATGCAGATCAGATGTATTTCTGGATATACAATGATAATGGTAATGTACATACCGGATTCAATGGAGCACCTATCAATATGGAAGTGCAGGTCCAGGCTTATGGTTTCAAGACTAATGACCAGTTGAATGATATGACATTTATGCGCTACAAACTGGTCAATCGCTCTCCTACAGTGACCGATAGATGTATCTTCGGATGGTGGGTTGACTCTGACTTAGGTTGCCCTGACGATGACCTTATAGGATGTGACTCTTCCAGAAGTTTAGTTTATTATTACAATGTTGATGGAACCGATGGTAATACAGGACCGGATATGACTCTGTGTAATGCAGGTGGTGGTTCTGTAAATACTTACGGTAGAAAAGTGCCGATTGTAGGTATTGACTACTTTGAAGGTCCGACTGTCGATACAATTATTAATGGAAAGGAAACGAACCTTGATATTGGGATGACTTCCTTTACATATTGGAACAGAGAAAGTGGTGAGCCGGGTACAACTGACCCGAATAACCTTCAACAGCTATACAATTACCTGGATGCAAAATGGAAGGATGGCACTCCATTTACTTATGGAGGCTCTGGATATAAATCAGGTGGACCTGTAACAAGGTATCCATTTCCTGATGCACCTGGAGATGTAAATGGATGGTCTATGAAAACTGTGACAAGCTTGCCAGGTGTGGATCGCCGGACTGCTCAGTCAACCGGACCTATCACACTCCAATCCAATAAAACAAATTACCTGGTAGTAGGAGTTCCATGGGTGCCTGATCAGGATTACTCAGGACCAAATAATGCCCCGGGTTTAACAGATCTTTATGCTGCCGATGACATTTGTCAGGGACTTTTTGACAACTGTTTCAAAATTTTTGATGGACCTGATGCACCGGACGTTGATGTTATTGAGCTGGATCAAAAATTGGTTCTGGCATTGAGCAACGATCCTGAAACATCCAATAACTTTGGTTTGAACTATGTTGGCTTTAACCCGGGTATTTCAGTATCAAAAGATACTTTCGGGATGTTTAAGTTTCAGGGTTATATGATTTATCAGGTTAAAAGTCCGGATATTTCTCCTGCAGATCTTACAGATCCGACAAAATCTAGATTATTTGCTCAGGTTGACCTGAAAGACTCTGTTACAACACTATATAACTGGACTCCTATACCTAATCCATCCTATCCGGATACAAAAGATCCACTGCACAATATTTGGATTCCTACAACAATGGTCGTAGGTGAAAATAAAGGACTTAGAAATACATTTGAAGTAAACAGAGATTTATTTGCTACCGGTGATGACAGATTGATCAATCATAAGAAGTATTACTATACTGCTGTCGCCTATGCATATAATAACTATAAGAGCCTTGATGTGAAAGGTGATGGTCAGAGAATAACTTTTGCGTTAGGTAGGAGAAATTCAAGGATTTACACAGCTATTCCGAGGCCGATTATTGATAGAAAATTGAATTCAGATTATGGTTCAGGTGCTATTATAACCCGCCTGGACGGTGAGGGCACCTACCGATCCTTCCTTGAACTGGCGGATGGAGAAAGAGACAGGCTATTTAATTTGAGTTATATAAGTGGTCCATCTGCAGAGAGAACAATCCTTTATAAGGAGGGAAACGGTCCGGTAGCAGTGAAAGTTTATAATCCGATAGATGTAGTGGACGGTGTATTGAATGTAGCATTTAATGACGCTAACCCTACAGATAATTCTCTGGATATCAATTCAGCTGTATGGAATCTCACCAATGAAAGCGGAGATACATTGGTTAAAGAAGAGAAGTTCTCCAAATTTAATGAACGTTTAGTAGCTGAATATGGGATATCTATATTTTTCCCTAATAATGATCCGGGAGATGATAAAGATGAGGTAAACGGATATGTTGGCCAGGAAAGAGTTTATGCTGATCCTACAAAGGACAACTGGTTGACTATGCTGAGAGATGGTGGAGAAGCGTTGAGTGAGAATCCAAATGTTTCTTTGATACTTTCTGAAGCTTTGAACTGGATAAACTTTATTGAGAAATTTGCAGGAAATCCGGACCCGGAAGGTGTTTATGAAAAACTTGGATTCTGGCCTGCTGTACTCGCATTGAAAGAGGCTGGAGACGTTGCTGCAGGTGAATTTTTAACTCCAATACCTGCATCTGCCAACATCAAAAATACTGTGGAGAAATCCAATTCTTTAGCCGATTTAAATAATGTTGATATCGTTTTCACCAGCGATAGATCGAAATGGTCAAAATGTATAGTGGTTGAAGCAACAAACTCAAGCTATACTGCTTTAGGTTTGCCTCCAGAAGGAAATGCTCCGTCTTTCGCTTTAAGAAGAGCAAGATCAATTACTAAGGACTTTGACGCAGATGGTAACCCTGTTCCTAATGCAGATCCGGACTCTACCGGTATGAGCTGGTTCCCGGGTTATGCTATTGATGTCGAAACAGGAATGAGATTGAATATTTTCTTCTCTGAAAACTCAAGCTTTGATCCGGCAATTTTTGGAAGTCTCCTTGAAGAGAATGGAGAAAATCCAAACATAGCCAGAGATATGATATTTAATCCTGGAACAAATTGGTTTATTCCTTCAAGTAATAATTTTCAGTCTCCTGATAATTTCTTCGCAGGTGGACAACATTATATCTATGTGACTAAAACAAAATATAATGAATGTGCTACTTTCTATAAAAACTTGAAAGGGCAGAATCCAAATGATATCAATAAGGCCAGAGTAATATCTCAGGTAACTTGGGTGGGTGTACCACTTGGTTCTAAGTTGCTTTCATTTAAAGATGGTATCATACCTCAGGAGACCGTTTACAAATTAAGAGTAAATAATAGTTATAAAGTGCCTTCTGAAGAAGATGGAAGAACTGGTCTTAACAATGGTATGCCAATGTATAAGATTCAGATCAAGGATAAAGCTGCAGCAGAACGTGATAATAATTTAGTTAATAGCGCTTTAGATAGTATTTCAGTTGTACCGAATCCATATTATGCTTACTCAGCCTATGAGAATACTGAAATTTCTAATATCGTTAAGATTACTAACTTACCTCCGAAATGTGTCGTAACTATTTACTCATTGGATGGCAAATTTATTCGTCAATTCAATAGGAATGAAACACGGGAGAGGAAAAATGGTGAAGCAAGAGGAGTTAGGTATGCTCAGGTTGTGCCGGATATCGAATGGGATTTGAAGAATGGAAGCGGTATCACGGTCGGAAGTGGTATTTACTTGATTCATATTAAAGCTGATGAGGGCGAAAGAGTCATAAAATGGGTTGGCGCTATCAGACAACTTGAAATATCCGGATTCTAATAAAGAAATAAGGTAATTCCGGTAAAAAACCGGAATTACCTAACGGTTTGAAAATGTATTACAAACTAACTAAAGAATTAAACGTGAAAAAATTATATACAATATTTACTTTATTGATATGTTCTTCAGTGCTAATTGCAGGTAACCCGGATCGGCAAGGTTCTTCAGGCGCAGGAGAGCTTTTGATGAACCCATGGGCAAGGAGTGCAGGTCTTCATACGATTAATACTTCAGGAGTCTCAGGTATCGAAGCTACGAGACTGAATATTGCCGGTTTGACAAATATCCAAAGCATGGAAATAGCATATAGTCATGGAAGATACCTGGTTGGAACCGGAATATCTACCAATGCATTGGGACTTGCCAAGAAAATAGGAAAGAACGGTGTATTTGGACTTGATTTTATGGCATTGAATTTTGGTGACATAAAAGTGACTACCGTTGATTTTCCTGAAGGAAACGGAACATATTTTAACGCATCTTGGGCAAATATCGGTGTATCCTATGCTCACATGTTTGTCAATGAAGAATCATTGGGAAAAGTTTCAGTAGGCTTAGGTGTTCGACTTGTAATGGAATCTATTCCTGGGATTTCGGCACACGGTATTGCATTTGATGCCGGTGTACAGTACTCTAATGGCGCAAAAGATAATTTTAAACTAGGTTTGGCATTACGTAATTTAGGTACACCGCTAAAATTCAGGGGTGAAGGATTTACTGTAACCAGACCTAACCCAAATGTTGAAAATGTTAATCTTGCTTACGACCAGAGAGCTGCCAATTACGAATTACCGGTTGTTTTGAATATTGGAACATCCTATGATTTTTATATAGCAGATGATGCAGTGAGATTGACACCTATGGTTAATTTTACATCGAACTCATTTAGCAGAGACCAATTAGGATGCGGAATAGAGATTTCGCTTTTGAAAGATATACTGCAGGTTAGAGGAGCTTATAAGGCTGAAATACAGAAAACCACTGAAGTAATTAAAGAAGATATTTATTCAGGATTATCTTTAGGAGCATCTGCTAATTTGACCCTTAATAAAGAGACAAAATCTAAAGTTTCATTGGATTATGCCTATATGAGTTCCAGAATATTTAGCGGAACTCATAACATAGGTGTCAGAATCAATCTTTAAAATGGGTTTGCTTCTTTAAATAGAATTTTTTTCATATTTTTGTAACATAAGACTAAACACTTCCAATAGGGAGTGTTTAGTTTTTTTATCTAAAAAAGAAATATTATGGCAGGATATACATATTTAACGCAGGAAGGCATGGATAAGCTCAATGCTGAACTTGATGAATTAAAATCTGTGGGCCGTCAGGAAGCAGCAAAGGCTATTGCAGAGGCAAGAGAAAAAGGTGATTTGTCTGAAAATGCAGAATATGATGCAGCAAAAAATGCCCAGGGAATGCTAGAATTAAGGATTAATGAACTGGAAAAGATCCTGGCAAACGCCCGACTATTAGATACATCTCAACTTGATCCTACAATCGTCACACTTTTAACGACGGTTGAAATTGAAAATACTAAGACCAAGAAAGTTTTTAAATATACCCTTGTTTCTGAGGCAGAGTCTGACTTGAAAAATGGGAAAATATCCGGTAATTCGCCAATAGGACAGGGGTTAATGGGTAAAAGAGAAGGTGAAATAGCTCAGGTAAATACACCTGCAGGTGCCATGGAATTTAGAATCCTAAAACTGTATCATTGATATTATGCCAAGTATATTTAGTCGTATTATCGCAGGTGAACTGCCTTGTTATAAAGTTTATGAAGATGAGCACTACTTCGCTTTTTTAGACATTCGCCCGGTTGTAAAAGGTCATACCTTGGTTATTCCCAAAAATGAGGTGGATTATATTTTCGATTTGGACAGCGAAGAATATATAGGGCTGATGCTCGTGGCAAAAAAAATAGCTAAAGCCTTAAAATCAGTCGTTTCTTGCAGTCGTATAGGCGTTGCCGTGGTTGGGCTGGAAGTGCCGCATACCCATGTACATCTGATGCCTATTAATGCTGTGTCAGATATGAATTTTAAAAATCTGCCGCTTAGCATGTCAGAGGAAGAGTTTTCAGCTTTGGCAGACAAAATCCGAAGTTCAATTTAAAGTTAGACATTCTTTATTTAGTAAGGCATTTATGATGAAATTCCCTTGGCTATAATACTTTGTCAGGGTTTTTTCTTATAAAGTCCGACCAGTTTTTACTTCCACCTTTTGCAATTATATTTCTTTTGGAAAAAGAATGGCATATAGCCACTGAAAGTGCATCTGTGGCGTCCAGCCCTGCATCCTGAAGAGAAACGCCGAATTGTTTTTCAATCATTCTTGCTACTTGTTCTTTGGAGGCATTACCATTTCCGGCAACTGATTGTTTGATTTTGCGTGGTGAATATTCTGTACTAATAAGCCCGAAATATCTGGCCGCAGAGATGACAACACCCTGTGCACGCCCTAACTTGAGCATAGATTGAACATTTTTACCAAAAAACGGTGCCTCGATTGCCAGTTCAGAGATCTGGTATTTTTGTATCAATTGTTCCATTTTAACAAAAATTTGATGCAGTTTTTCGTGCGCATCGTCAACGTACTGTAAATTCAATACGCCATAATCCATAAGCTCAGGCATGTTTTTTCGATGGCGGATAATAGCATATCCCATTTTTATGGTTCCCGGGTCTATCCCTATTATAATCTGTCCATCTGATTGTTGTTGCATATTATTTCAATCTTGTCTGGTAGGAAACAGAATCATAGAAGATTCTGAAGTTACAAAGATACAATTTAACAAACTATTATACAGAGCTATATAAATTAAATTATTTTATGACTTGAAATCTTCAAAGTAATACAGGTAACAATTTATATCTGATTAGATTTTTGCTAAATAAAAACAGCATTGAACCGGATTATTCACGACTTCTGTGGTAATAATTAATTGCTTTGTTTAAATCTTCAGGTGTATCGATACTTACTCCTTGTGATTTAGTTATCGCCATCTTGATTTTCATGCCATGATCAAGATATCTTAGACATTCTATCATTTCCTGATTTTCTAAATTACTTTCTGGAAAGTTCTTGATTTTTGTCAATGCAGTCTTGCGATACCCGTATATTCCGATGTGCCTGTAGCAGACTCGTTGGCTTTCTTTATTTCTTTGATAGGGTATAGGGCTCCTTGAAAAGTATAATGCTTCCATACTTGAAGTGGTTACCACTTTCACAATATTCGGGTTGGCGATATCCGATTCATTTTCCAATTGTGTCATTGGTGATACGATATCTATTTTTTCCTGTACATCTGCTAAAAAAATATCCACTAAGGGTTTTAGAATAGAAGAATTGACAAAGGGTTCGTCTCCCTGTACATTAAATATAATAGGATAGTCCATATCGACAGCTATCTCAGCAATTCTGGATGTTCCGTTATCGTGTTCTTCGCGACTCATATATGCAACTCCACCGTGATTTTTTATTTCATCATAAATATCTTGGTGGTTGCACACTACGCCAACATGGGCAAATAATCCGGTTGCAACCATATTGTCATATACGTGGCTAATAATCGATTTATCCCCGATTTTTTTTAGAAGCTTACCCGGAAAACGGGTGGATTCGAGTCTGGCTGGAATTAAGGCAGCTATTTGCACTTTATTGAATTTTAATTTACTCTTTTAAGAATGTCCAGTATATTATTGAATGTAGGCTTGCATTCTTTTAGAAACGTTGGAATAGGGAGCCATACAGCATCATCAATATCTTCTTCTTTTTGAACTTTGATTTGCTGTTTGTGAGTCGTCATCTTGTACCAATATGTTTTTTTTAAGAAATAATTTCCGTTTCTCTGTGTTTTAAATAAGTGGTAAGTATCACCCAGGTAGCGACCCAATTGGAGACCTGATATGCCTGTTTCTTCCTCGACTTCTCTGATAGATGTTTGTTCAATAGATTCGTTTTTTTCATGCTTACCTTTTGGTAAGTCCCAATAACCTCTTCTGTAAATGAATAAAACTTCATTAAACTCATTAAATACTATACCTCCTCCGGCAATTATTTCTTTTATTTCGGATTTTAACGCCTTCAGAATTTGCTCCGGAGTATGGGAATATATAAAAATTTCATCGAACGTATAGGGTGGTTCGGATAATTTAATAATTTGATGTAAAACATTCGGTTTGCCTAAGTATGGAATAACAATAATATTTGAATTGGAAGGATTAATACTGCCTACCATTTCACTTTTAATTAAATTTACCGGCATTTCGTTGATATAAATTTTATACATTTGGCGACAATTCCTTAAATATGATTGATTACAAAAGTAAAATTGCTCAAAAGCTATTGCAAATTAACGCAATTAATCTTAATTATAAAGAGCCTTTCACATGGGCATCCGGTATTAAATCGCCGATTTATTGTGATAACCGCAAAAGCCTAAGTGATATCGAAGCTCGAAATCTGATTTGCGAAGGATTTCAGGAAGCATCAGCTTCATTTGGACAAATTGACGTAATTGCCGGTGTAGCGACAGGAGGCATTGCTCACGGTATGTTGTTGGCGGACAGACTGGAGTTACCGTTTATCTACGTCCGGACTGCAGCAAAATCCCATGGATTGAAAAATGCAGTTGAGGGCAGACTACTTCCGGGTCAGCGGGTTCTGGTTATAGAGGATTTGATTTCAACCGGAGGAAGCAGTTATCAGGCAATCGAAGCCTTGATTGAGGCAGGTGCTCAGATAGCCGGCATGTTGGCTATATTTTCTTATGGTTTTGAAGAATCCAAAAAATTGTTTGAAGACAAGGGTATTCAGGTAATTACCCTTTCAGATTATGACACGCTTTTAAATGTTGCTGTGAAGAGTAACATGATTCCGGCAGAACAAATGATGAATCTGATGGAATGGAAGAAAGACCCTAAGGCTTGGCGCCAATAACTTTGAAATATTTATTAATTGTACTACCTTCGTGAACTTTTTTTAATACGATACAATCATTTTGAATATGTCAGAATCACGACAACCGGATCACCTTGATTTCTTATTCAGATACATGAACAATGCTTCTCCTACAGGATATGAAATGGCGGGGCAAAAAATATGGACAGAGTATATTTCACCATTTGTAGATGAGATCAGATCAGACTATTACGGAACTGCCTATGGAGTAATTAATCCTCAACACGAGTATAAAGTTGTAATAGAGGCACATGCTGATGAAATTTCCTGGTTTGTTAATTATATTACCGACGAAGGTTTCATTTATGTAATTCGCAATGGAGGATCCGATCACATCATTGCTCCTTCTATGAGAGTCAATATACATACTCCGGGTGGAGTGGTGAAAGGAGTTTTTGGTTGGCCGGCAATTCACACCAGGAAAGGGAAAAATCTGGATATGGCGCCTTCTCTTGAAAATATTTGTATTGATATAGGTGCTAAAAATAAAGCGGAGGTATTGGAAAAAGGAATTCACGTTGGCTGTGTCGTAACTTATCAGGATGAATTCTTTGAATTAGGTGAAAATTATTATTGTGGCCGGGCATTAGATAACAGAATGGGAGGATATTGTATTGCTCAGGTGGCAAAGTTATTGTCTGAACATAAATCCGAATTACCTTTTGGACTGTACTTTGTTAATTCTGTTCAGGAGGAGATAGGACTTAGAGGTGCAGAAATGATCGCTCAGACCATCCGTCCTAATATGGCTATCGTTACAGATGTAACCCATGATACAAGGACTCCGATGATCAATAAAATAGAACAGGGCGACATAGCAAGCGGGGCAGGACCTGCCTTGACTTATGCACCCTCTATCCACAATAAGTTGCTGCAAATGGTCATAGATGCAGCTAAGGAGGAAGAAATACCTTACCAACTTTCGGTTGCATCAAGAAGCACAGGTACAGATACAGATGCATTTGCTTACTCCAATGGCGGAATTCCAAGTACTCTTATTTCACTGCCGTTGAGGTATATGCATACGACAGTTGAGATGGCTCATAAACATGATATCGAAAATCTGATAAAGCTGATTTATAAAACAGTTTTAAAGATTGATCCCGGCTTTAATTTTAAATACTTTTAAGGAATGAAGCACATGGGATAATAATATAAAAGTGACCGGTTTTATTTTAGGTCATTTTTATGAATTGTCCTTTGTCTTTAAAGATCTTAAAACATAGTTTTCCGGCTTTTGCCTTTTCCACCGTTTATGGCTCCATAACCAGTATGGCGGATTTTTTCGAATATCTGATTCAAGTTGTTTATTTATTTCAGAAGTTAATTGGCCATCTTCCATCATAGAAGGATCATCGGTTATCTTGATAAAATGACAATTATAATAACCGCGTTTTTCTTTATTTATACATCCGTAATATACGGGCATATCAAATTTATTGGCATATTTTTCGACACCGAGCTGAACTCCTGTTTCCTGATTGAGAAATGTCATCCAGTATGCATTGTGCGGGTTGCTGGGTGATTGGTCAAAGGCAAATATTGTAGCAGTTTGTTTATCTTTGTGATGGCTTAAATAGGTTCCGATTTGTTTCATTGGGATCAAGGTAAGCCCAAACCTGCTTCTAGAATTTTGCATTTTTCGGTCAATAAACTTATTTTTTAGCGGGCTGTATATTGCAATGGTTTTAAACGGGATGTAATGTTGGATAGCCACAGCAAACATTTCCCAGTTGTTGTAATGTCCTCCTGCCAGGATTATGCTTTTGCCTTTCTTATAACTATCGAGGATTTCGTCAAGATTATCCATTTTCATGCGTCTGAGCGCATCTTCTCTTCTAATGGAAAAACACTTCAAACTTTCGACGATAAGATCACATAGATGGCGATAAAAGTATTTAACTATATCTTTTTTCTCTTTTTCTGATTTTTCCGGAAAAGACCGATCTATATTTATTTTGACTACATCTTTTCTGTATCCGGTCAGGTATATTATCCCAAAAAGAATATCAGAAAGCATATACAATACCCGCATTGGAAGGACTGATATGGGCATAATCAACCCATAATAAATAATTATTGTGATAATTTTCATTCAGCCCGGATTAATGGGCTAGTCGGAAAAGAGCGTTTACCATCCATTGTTGATCGGTATTTAATATCGAATCCAGGGTGTTTTCCAATTGGGTGCTAAGTGCCCTTATTTCAGAAACAATTTTTACGAATTCTTCAGAATCCGGACAGCTTGCCTTTTGGTGTTCAACCTGATTCAATAATTCAATTATGGGGTCTAATTCTCTTTTCTTTCTATTGACAATAATTTGCCTGAATACCTTGGTTAAATCTTTCTCGGCATGATAGTAATCTTTACGCCCGGAAATATTTTGACATTTATAGACCAGCCCCCAGTCAACCAATTCTCTCAAATGAGTATTCACCCCGCCACTGGAAATATCCAATTCTTCCATAATACATGTGGCACTCATTGGTTTGGCACTAATAAGCAATAAGGCATGTACCTGTGCCATGCTTTTACAGACGCCCCAACTACTGCTAATCTTACCCCAGCGTTCGATGAATTCTTTTCTAGTAGCAACAAATTCAGAACTACATCCCATAAAGATTCAATTTCCTTCTTTATAACTGTATTATTGGTAATTTAACGATTTGTGCTTCAAAAGGTTTATTATTTATTTCTATATATGCTGTATTTCCCGGCTTTGCATGCTCTGTTGCTATATAGCCTAAAGCAATTGGATAGCCTAACGAAGGAGACATAGTTCCTGAGGTAACTTCTCCGATTGGATTGTTTTCACTATCCAGAATACGATAGCCATGACGAGGAACGCGCCTGTCTTTTAATTTAAAACCAATTAGTTTTCTCTTAATTCCATCCCTTTTTTGAGCTTCAAAAATTTCTGATGAGTTGAAAGACCCCTTCTTCAATTTTGTTATCCAACCCAAGCCGGCCTCCATGGGAGAGGTTGTATCATCAATATCATTACCATAAAGACAAAATCCCATTTCCATTCTTAGGGTATCCCTGGCACCAAGTCCTGCCGGCATAATTCCGAATTCTTCTCCGGCATCCATTAATGCATCCCATAACTTTAATGCATCTTCATTCTTACAGTATAATTCAAAACCGCCTGATCCGGTATATCCTGTTGCTGAAATGAGCACTTCTTCCACCCCGGCTACTGTCCCATATTTGAAATGATAATATGGTATTTCTGACAGGTTGACATCCGTGAGCTTTTGCAAGGTAGAGATAGCTTTAGGTCCCTGCAGTGCTAATAAGGCAGTTGATTCAGATAGGTCGGCTATTTCTACATCTCCAATTTTGAATGAATGAATCCATTCCCAGTCTTTGTTCATATTTCCGGCATTTACAACCAAGAGAAAGGCTTTTTTGCCTTCTTTGTCATCAAGTCTGTAAACAAGTAAATCGTCCACAATTCCGCCCTTCGTGTTAGGCAGGCAGGAATATTGAATAGCACCGGGTTTTAATGCACTTACGTCATTGGAAGTAATCTTTTGCAAAAATGATTCCGCATCATTTCCCTGTACCATAAATTCGCCCATGTGACTTACATCAAACAGGCCGACACTTTTTCGGACAGCTAAGTGTTCATCAATGATGCTTTTATAAGATATCGGCATATTAAAGCCTGCAAATTCAGCCATCTTGGCAGCTAAACTGATGTGTTTTGCGGTCAATGGTGTTTCTTTCATGATATTATTTGAATTTATTTAATATTGATTTTTAAAATTTTGTCTCCTTTGCGAATTTTGTTAACGACATCCATGCCTGAAATTACTTTTGCAAAAATAGTGTATCTGCCATCCAGGTGGGGCGTAGCGGATGATGTTATGAAGAATTGCGCCGATTCGGTATCCGGTCCGGCCGATGCCATGCCTACAAAGCCGGCATGATCATAATATACCTGAGTAAATTCAGACCGGATAGTATAATTGAGCGCACCGAATCCATCACCTCTGTTGCATCCATTCTGTATTACAAAATTTGGAACTACTCTGTGAAAACTTTTGTTGTTGTAATAGTTCCTTTTGAGCAATTCAACCCAATTAGCTACTGTCATCGGAGCAACAGATGGTAACAATTGGATTTTAATGGTTCCTCTACCGGTTATTATTGTGCAGGTAGTACTATCCGTAATATTATTCAGGACTGCCCAATCCATCATCCTGAAGCCCTTATCTGGCCCGGGTTTGTACGGTTGGCCGCTCCAATAAGATATGGTTTTGGCTAATTCATTATAAGCCTCTACATTTTCAGGCAATTTCTGTTTCCTCTGAGCTATTCTGAATAAAGAGTCACTTGGAAAAAAAGTTTTGAAATTTAATTCAGGATTTCTCAAAACCATGGCTGCCGTCGAAACCAACCCTACATCTTTGGATAAAATGCCATCAATTAAATAGGAGAATATCAACTTTTTATAAGGGATATAATTTGACCTGTACACCTTCTGAAAATAAGGATTTCCTAAGATGTTTCCAAAACTTTCAAGCCCTACTACCTGAAGAGCCTTGTCAGGTGACTTTTCAGTAACATTTCTGATGAACATAAAATTTGTAACATCATAGGACAATGCCTCTATAATATCTGTTTTACGATATACATCCGGAACATTTAAAAGGCTGTCTTTCAATATGTTGTTAATGGTACTCTTTGTTACAGAAAAGGTATATGGTGTGTGTTTGTTTGCAGCACCGAGTAGTTCTATATGAGCAGACTTATTGGTCGCAGGGTCCAGAAAACATTCAAAGTACTTTTTTGAATCTTCCGGATTTCCATAATGCATCAGATACTGAGCAGCGGAACGAGCTATCAGATAATCAGGATCCTTTATATAAAGGAAGGCAATTGTATCGGATTGTACATAAGGAAAAGTCTGAATATTATTGATTAAAATATATCTGATCGAAGGATTATTGGATTTGCTTAATTCATCCTGAATGAAATTGAAGACTTTCTCAGTTTTAGTTTTTGATATGGCAAGTGCGAGTGCTTTTTGAATATTAGGATTTTTTTCTAGGTTGAAATAATGAATCAATGTATCTACATGACCTTTGAGATCAATACCTTTTGCTTTTGACAGATAGTTAGCCGCGTACAGTCGGGCTTCATAAGGATACGCGAGTGTATTAGTGATATGAAGGCAAGTTTTTGTGCCTTCAGGAACTATCATATCTCTCAAGGCGAACCTGTATAAGGACCTACTCTGACCTGCGACTAAGACGCTGTCTGTTGGCAGATAAGATTTGACTCCAGCTATAAGTTTTAAAGTTTCTATGCTACCGCATTTTCCCAGTGATTCAAGAATGGTTGCATTAAACAATTGATTATTATTAAGGCTGTCAAACTTTACAAAAGATTGTTTAAGATAGGGTTCAGATCTAAGACTTCTCATCTGACCTAAACTATATGCCGCTCCGATACGAACATTTTCATCCACGTCCTTCAATAGAGGAGCAATTGAATCAATTACGGTTGTATCAGGCCATGAAGCAAAAGCATTGACGGCAATATACCTAATGGTCGGGTTTTTATGATGGAATAAAGTTAAGAGTGAATCACGGGAATGATTGTATCCTGCCTCAAAGGCCATTTGTATCTCCTTATCTTCCAGATCAAGAAAGAAGTTCAGATTTGATTTAGGCTTATTCGGGATACAAGACGAAAATCCCAGATAAATTAAGCCAATTGAAAGATAAAACCAGTTTCTCATGCACCCTTTTTTCAAATATCTATTGAACAATAGAATCTATGCCAATCAGATGCAAATATAATATTAGTTGGCGAATGCTGCTATTCTCTTAGGTCCGGAGATAAAAATTGAAAGCAATAATTCGAATGTCATGTTGCCGTAATTAAAATTAATTGATTTGACAGCTCTTGGATGTAAAACTAATATCAGTTTAATAGCTGGAATGTAATCAAACTGGCAATATATGCCAGGAGTGTATATCCGACTAATTGAATAATAGGCCATTTCCAGCCATTCGTCTCTTTCCTGACCACGGCAACTGTACTTAAGCACTGAAGGGCAAACATATAAAACATTATCAGGGAGGCTGATGAGGCCAGATTAAATACTTTTTGACCTGTGTTTGGATTTATCTGATTGCTAAGCATAACGGATAACTTTTCAGGATCTTCACCGTCATCCTGTGAGCTATAAATAGTTGCCAGAGTTCCCACAAAGACTTCTCTGGCAGCAAATGAAGTTATTAATGCAATACCTATTTTCCAATCAAATCCCAAGGGCTTAATTATTGGTTCAATGTATTGACCTGCCAGGCCGGCATAGGAATTTTCCAACAGGATAGAGGATTCTGAATGATGCTGACTCAAGGAAGGATCATTTTTTACTTCAGTTCTGTAGGTTTCCAATGCAGCTTGTCTTCGCTTTTCCGGTCCGAAACTTGTTAAAAACCATAATAAAATACTTATTACAAAAATCACCTTACCGGCTTCTGTAATAAAGGTCTTGACCTTTTCCCATACGTTAAATGCTACATTTTTAGCTATGGGCATACGATAGTTGGGAAGTTCCAGCATTAACTGACTCTTTTCTTTGGTTTTAATAAGTTTGCTTAACACAAATGCTGCAAATAGGGCAGCTAATGTGCTAAAAATATAGATTCCCAGAAATGCAAGACCTCTTGCATTGATAATTCCGAAATATAAATTGGCAGGTATGATAAACACAATCAATAAGGAATAGACAGGAAGTCTTGCCGAACAGCTTATCATAGGTGTTATAAGGATGGTTATCAGTCGTTCTTTCCAGTTACTTATGGTTCTGGTGCTCATTATAGCAGGGATGGCACAAGCGCCTCCTGAGATTAAGGCAATGGTGCTTCTTCCATTTAATCCGAATTTTCTCATCCAGAAATCAAACAAATATACCACCCGACTCATGTACCCGGTCTCTTCCATGATTGATATAAAGAAAAATAAGAAGAAAATCTGGGGGACAAAGACGATGATGCCGCTTAAGCCGGGGATAATACCATTGATAAGCAATTCTCTGAACCAATTGTCAGGCAGATGATGACCGAGTAGCTCACCCGAGAAAGCAAATCCCCTTTCAAGTAAATCCATCGGCATCTCAGCCCAGGAGAAAATTGACTGGAAAATAAGGAACATGATGGCTCCAAAGATAATCATGCCATAAAAGGGGTGTATTAATACTTTATCCAGCCGGTTTTGGAAAGGAGAGCCGGTTTGTTGGATCGGTTTGAGGAAACTGATTAGTTCTGAAAGTTGATCAAATCTCGACATTGTATCATTTACTTCAGCTTTCATTACTGCACCGGGGTGAGACGCTTTTTCTTGCTTTAAAATTTCAAGAAATCCTTGATAATTTATTTTCTCTTTCTTATCTGAATTGAGCTCAAGTGAGGCTAATTCATCGAAATAGTCAATCGGATTATGTGAGTTTATTTGGCTGTTTTTATTAAGTAAATTATGTTGAATACACAATTTCAATTCTGATAGGCCCATCCCGGTTTTACTACTGAATTGGACAATTGGGACGTTAAAATAATTGGATAGATGGTTGATTTTTTCCTCGCTCAATTGCTCAATATCTCCCATCGAAAAAGCTATAATCATTGGGATGCCAAGGTCAACAAGTTGACTGGCTAATAAAAGTTGTTTATCAATTTGTTCGGGATTTATGATATAACAGATTAGATCAGGATAGTTTTTGTTCTCTTTATCCAAAATAATTTTAGTGAATATCTGTTCATCTAAAGTTATGGCATGAAGGCTATAAGTGCCCGGCAAGTCGATCAAAGTATGACTTTCTCCATTTGGTAAAAATAATTTACCGGATTTTTTATCTACTGTGACACCCGGAAAATTAGCTGTTTTTTGATTTAATCCTGTAAGTGCATTGAATAAACTGGATTTGCCGCTATTTGGATTCCCGGCAAGGCATATATTGAATACTTTTGTCATTCGGTTTCAAGTTTTTTAACCAAAATTGAATTTGCCTCCTGATACAATAAACCCACTTTCAATTTTCCAATAACTAGCATATATACGCTTTTTCTGCGGTTTGCGTCAAGCAAAAATACCTCACTGTTAGGGAATATTCCCATACTAACCAATTTTGATGCGATTGAATTATCTTCATAACCAATGATCTGACAAAGATCACCTGCCTTTAAATTTGTTAACCTTAAATCCATTTATACGAAAATATTCATTTCATAAACCGGAGTATTTTTCCTGTCTTTTAACATAGATATCTAATCCGGCGGTTTAATCTATAGGGCAATTATGACTTTCAATTGGATTTATTTAGATTTATTCTAATTTGCAAAATTATCCAAAAAAAAGTGAGTCGCCGCAACAACTCACTACGAATAATGAACAAATCCAAAATTTATCTATACAATATCAACTGTTTAAGTTTTTATTGAAATTATTAAAGTTTCTCTACTTTTTTTACTTCTACTCCAAGAAGTGTAAAAGTCTTCACAAGATACACACCTGCTGGGTATTTTTCAAGATTTATTTCAATTTTATTTTGATTTATTTTTTCTTTCGAACCCAATAATTGTCCGGATATTGAGTAAACACTGTAAGACTGAATCATATTGTCAGTGTTTGTACTTTGTAGCCAGATTTTACCGGTCGATGGGTTAGGATAAACTTTAACGGACTTATCGGCTTTATTTACTTGACCTTTAGTAATATGAATAGGAAAGTAGAATGTCTGAGGAGCTGTTCTCAATTCTACGCCATCGCCTTGTAACAATGTTGCCTCGTTCAGTTGAATTCTCGCATAATATGTGCCGTTGTTATCTTTAAATCCGTCAAGTTCATCGTCAACGATACCTTTAATAACGGCAATATCGCCATATCCGGGGACTCCTTTACCGCTCAATCTTCCAGCTCCTAAATCAATATTTCTGGCAATTGGTTTTTTAGCCATTTGGAGGACTTTGTCTCCACTTTCCAGCCAGTTATTATTTATAAACTTAGCACTTAAACTTGAGTCATTAAATGCTTCACTGAAATTAAAGCTCACTGTAAAACCTGCCAAATCAGGCACCGGCAGAGTTTCATCTCCTATCGAAAGGGTCATTGTTATAGAATCTCCTGGTTCATAACTTGCCTTGTCGCTTCTAAGATCAAAAGGCAGATATGAACTGTTGACACCTTTACTTACCCAGATACCATGGAGATTACGATAATAAGTATTCATCATTAGCGTATCCTCCGCGAGGATTATACCATCTCCGTCACCATCTCCATATTTAAGGTTGGTATTATCCTTTGAAATATCCCAGTCATCTGCACTTTGTCCTACCCAATAATCATTTTGCGGATTAGAACGGGGCGAACCGCTTTGACCGATAAATGGTGCAATAAAGGTCAAATCCCTCATATCCACTCTGCCGTCATTGTTATGATCTCCAGGCCAGACGCAATAACTGTAGCAACTTGGATCCGTATCGTAGGTATGAATATATACTTTAACTATATAATATATACTTGGATTAACTATTAGGGTGTACTTGATCTTCATACTATCCAGACCTACATAATCCTGTGAGGGGCTATACTCGAGATTTCTTTGGTTATCTACGGAATACACCAGTGCATGCTTGGGATATGCAGAGTTTATTACTGATACCTTATAGCCTGAAGCCGGAAACGGATAATAGATTTTAAAAGGAGAGCCTTTCGCTGCATACAAATGATATACATTATCCGGTTCAAAATTACTTACTGTAATCGTGGCAGTTCCATATTCGCATACATTAGAAGCTAAGTCGCATGCTTTATAAACGAAAAGATCAACACCTTCAAAGCCTTGATTTGGAATGTATTTGTATATTCCATTAGCCATTTTAACCAGTGTTCCATTATCCGGTTGAGCTTCAATGGTCACATACAACACCATATCAAAGTCGTTTTCCAGCACATTACATACAACATTTTGGCTCTTCAAGCTGTAGAAGTAATCATTGTTTACCAGCACATTGGCAGGGCTGGCATCAATTATTTTGAACAAGAATTGGTGAACCGCTGAATTTCCTGATGTTCCTACTTCGATTTGTAATGTATCAGTCCCGATATAATCTGTATCAGGGGTGTATGTCCATTCAAAACCATTGTGTGTTATGCTTCCATGGGCTGTGTTATGGACAGTATTTAAATATTGATAGGGATGTGAAAATGAAATTGGATTATTTTTGACAAGAAACTTATAAAAGGAAAGTGTTTGAGGGGTTGAAGTTGTATCCAGTACGTTAATACGGATAATCCCTAATTCTTTTTGCCCATTTTTAGTAACCTGGTATGTTATCTGCTCAGACATTGCGTGATTACATCCCTGAAAAATTATTTTTGAACTATCTGAATTAATTGCTAACTGAGCATTGCCTTTTATGGGGAGATTAGTAATCAAACCTCCTCCTCCCGGGATATTATCATTAGATAAAACATTTAATTCAATATTCTGATCAGTGGTGTAAAGAGTATAATCATCAGGGTTTAAAATAAAACCGGACGTTTTGATGACTACTTTTTTTGATTTTTTTGCCAATTCACCTGTATTCGGGTTTGGATAGAAGTAAACAACCTGGAAGGTATCAAGTCCGAAATGTCCGGAATATGGTTTATACCTGATGATAAACTCATCATTAGTTGAAAGTAACTGATCAGTAGTCCCGTGCTTTGCTATTTTAGTATAGAAAAAGGAATTGTCATATCTGGGAAGAGAGACGATTACAGAATCAGATGGAAATATATTGTAATAATCCACATAATCCGTTGACTGGGCTCGTGCAAATGTGCTCACTATAATGAGGGCACATAGCATGTATAAGCTCTGTAAAGGTTTGGACATGTTCGTAAAAGGTTCTTGTTCAAAAAAATCGTTGCAATATACATCTTTCTTTTCAATTTTTCAGCTATTTCATGTAAATTTTAACATATTTGTAAATACAAGAGAGTACCTTTATCTTCAGGAAAACCATAAACTCATGAGATCTACCAAGTTTTATCAGATAGTGAAGGAGTTGACTATCAGTGAACTAAATCGATTTGAGCGGTTTTTAGTTTCTCCGTATTTTAATATCAATAAGTTAAATATTGATATATTTAAAATATGTATGGAACTTTACAAAGATTACAAATTCGATATTTCTAAAGTGGATGTTTGGTCTGTGGTTAAACCGAATGAACCTTATGATGATGTTCGGTTTCGGAAGTATCTTTCTGATTTGCTTAAACTGTTAATGGAGTTTTTTGCAACTGAAGAACTGCGGGGCAGGCCTATTTTAAATTCACAATTACTGCTTGAATACACTAACAAAAAGAAGATACCTAAGCTAATAAATACTTCAATTATGATTAGCCAGAATGCTTCAAATAAGTTTTACAACAGGAGTAGTGATTATTATTTGTATCATTTTCAGATTGAAAAGAATTTATTTTACTTACAGGAAGGGAATATCGAGCTATATTCAAAGAAAAATGTAGAAAATATAGCCGAAAATCTTGATAAGTTTTACATAGCCGAAAAGCTAAAGTATTATTGTGAAATTCTGGGTCGGGAAGCGCTTTCAAATATTCAGTATAATTTTAATTTTATTGGAGAACTTTTATCTTTTGTAGAAGCAAATGACTTTAGTAATGATTTGATTATCAGGATATATTATTTAATTTACAAAACGTTGTCTTCACCTGATAATCAGGATTCCTATTTTGAGTTGAAGCGAATTTTACTTGAAAATTACAGAGCTTTTGACGGGTTAGAATTGCAGGAGCTTTTCGGTGCTATTCTTAATTATTGTATCGCGCAAATAAATGATGGGAACTTCGATTTTCAGGAAGAAATGATTTCAATCTATGATTTTATCTTCGAGAAGAACATTCTGTTGAATGAAAATTATCTGACGCCAACCAAGTTTAAAAATGTGATAACTACTTCATTAAGAGCAGGTAATTATGATTTTGCTGAAAGTTTTATTAAGGAATATCAAGATTTATTGCCCATAAATCAGAAGGAAAGCATCGTCACCTTTTCACTGGCTCAGATCTATTTTTATAAGAAAGAATTCGAACATGTAATTGAACAGCTCCAAAGAGTTGAGTATCCTGATTTATTCACCAATTTACGGGCAAAGACCATTTATCTGGCTACCTTGTTAGAGCTCAGGGAGTATGATGCCATAAATTCATGGTCCGAAAGTTTTAAAGTATTTTTAAACAGAAAGAAAAAGGAAATACCGGCAGCAAGGATTAAGACTTATCAAAATTTTATATCTATGGTAAGGCTTATCTCAGGCATTGAATATGGGGATAAAAAATACACAAATAAGGTCATTAAAGAGCTTGAAAAAGTAACAGGTAATGTTGTAAATGAACAATGGCTTAAAGATAAGCTGAATGAGCGTTCTAAACTGATTTGACATCCCTATGATAAATAAAGGATTGAAAGGGTGGTGGACAATATTCAGGTGGATGCTGGTTACGGCATTCCTTTTGGTACTTTATTTTCAATTAAACAATTTAAAAGCTAAGCCGGATTTGTTGAATAGGGTTTCTGTTTTTTATAAAGGCGAATCGGCAATAATGGCATTTATTAGCATAATTAGCCTTACGTTCATAAACTATTTGCTGGAGTCATTCAAGTGGCATATTTTAGTAAGGCCACTTAGGAAAATGGACATATACAATGCATACAAAGATGTTATTTCAGGATTGTTGTTTTCCATTCTTACCCCCGGCAGGTTGGGTGAGCCTGTTGGTAGAGTGTTAAAGTTGCGTAATGAGTTGAAGCTGGCAGGTTCTGCATCCAGTCTGATAGGGAGTTTCTCCCAGAATTTGGCTATAACATTAATGGGGGCAATTGGCGGATTCTTGTATTATTATGAAAAGAGCAGGAATGTCTGGATTATTGTTGGATTTGCCGGAATAGTCTCTGGTATAATTGTTTTTTGGCTAATTTGTTTTTTCAATTTACGAAGTGTCTTGAATTTTTTCAGTAATCTTAAAATGGCTCCGAAATGGAAGCATTATTTTACAGGGTTTAGATATCTGACAAATTATTCATTTCTTTCCTTAAATCAAGTTTTACTTCTGTCTCTTTTTAGGATTTGTATATGGACAACTCAATATTTATTTATTATTAAACTCCTGGTTCCGGATTTTAATTTAGTATCCGGTATTCCAATTGCCTGGTTGATTTTCCTGATTCAAACCGGTATTCCTCTTCCTCCCGTCACTGGTTTGATTGCTAGAAGTAGTATTGCTATTTTTATGTGGAAGGAGCTGGGAGTGGATGAATGGAACGCGATGACTTCAAGTTTTGTTATTTATTTTTACAATTTGATTATACCATCTTTGGCTGGTCTAATCGTTGTATTCTGGAATACAAGCAAGAATAATGAGGATAATTAGTTTGTTTTTTTTGTTGATGACTTTACCTGTTTGGACGGGAAATTCTCAGGTTGGAAATGATTTTATAAGCAATATATCGACGTGTTCTATTGACAATGTGTCCTTTAAGAATAATGAAAAACTGGTATATAAAATTTACTATAACTGGGGTTTGATTTGGCTGAGTGCAGGGGAGGCTACCTTTGAGGTAAAGGAGAAGCATGGAGGGTATCTTATTAAGGCAGTAGGAAAAACTTATTCCAGTTATGAATGGCTTTATTCAGTTCATGATGTGTATGAAGTTTTTGTTGATAAAAATACGCTGCTTCCTATTTGGTCAACACGGAATATTCACGAAAACAATTATACCCAATATGAAAGAATGGTATTTGATCAGAAAAACGGGACAGTCACATCAACTCGCGGAAAGACCCGAAAGGATGCGACTACTGTTGTAATTCCTATCAAAGAATGCGCGCACGACATTTTGAGTATTTTGTATTTTGTTAGAAATTATCCTTTTAAAACCTTCAAGAATGGGCAGTATTTTCCGGTAAGTGTTTTTTTGGATAGAGAGAATAATAAGTTGTCTGCAAAATATAATGGTATTTCCAGGAAGAAAGACTTTAAGGGTCTTGGAGTTTTTAATTCTTATATTATTTCACCGGCCACTATTGCAGGAAAGGTTTTCGATCAGGGAAATACGATGCGGATGTATATATCACAGGATGCCAACCAGATACCGTTGATGGTTGAGACCAAACTCAGTGTTGGTAGTGTCAAGGTTATTCTTAAATCTTATGATAATCTAAGATATCCGCTTAGCAGCAAAATAAGTAATTAGCAGGTTTTAAAAATTGTTTAATTTGGTTTGCAAGATTTTTAATTTAAGGGAATGAAATATATTGTAGCATTCGTTTTGATTTTAGTTGTGTTTGGCGGTGGTTATTTTTTTTCTGAATTTTTACATAACAAAACTGCTGAAAAAACGAAGGTCTCAAATGAAGTTGTTTTAAACCAAATAAAAGAAGTTGCCAAATTAGTTTCAGTTGAAGGTTATTTTACAGAGATATATAAATACAAGAATTATTATAATATGGACTGGAGCATTTTTACGAAAAAAGCTCTCGTTCGAGTCAAAGCCAAAGCTTCAATGGGAATTGATTTAAATAAACTAAAGCTTGACTTTGACGGGAAATCGAAGACGTTGACGATCGGACCTTTACCGGAACCTGAATTAATAAGCCTGGATCACACCCTTGACTATTATGATATTTCAGAAGGTACTTTTAATTCATTTTCGGCTGAAGACTATAATAAAATCAATGCAGATGTGAAGGAACATATCCGCAAAGTTGCCCTGCAGAGTGATTTGCCTCAAAGAGCGCGGATTCAGAGCGCAAAGACGATAAAAATTATTCAGGTAATGGCTGAAACAGCGGGGTGGAAGGTGATAAATGAAAATCCGGTACCGGTTAAAGGGTAGTAGGAGATACAAAATATAGGATGTATGTGTTTTCGTCACGATTAATAAGCTGGTCAGGATTGGCAAGTTAGTAGTATTTCATAAACTGTGTAAGTTGAAAAGTTATTCTGGAAATTTTTTGAACTTCCCCAAAAAGTTCAAAAAAATTTACGGAAATAACTTTTTTATTAACTTTAAAAATTTATACAGTAATG
>JAGFJA010000065.1 GCA_024103005.1 Saprospiraceae bacterium | reverse complement strand
TCATTACTGTATAAATTTTTAAAGTTAATAAAAAAGTTATTTCCGTAAATTTTTTTGAACTTTTTGGGGAAGTTCAAAAAATTTCCAGAATAACTTTTCAACTTACACAGTTTATGAAATACTACTTCAATGGAAGTGAATATATTGGATCAGGAATTCTTCATGTAACAGATCCTGATTTTGTGTTTGGTTCAAATCCTAATATTTATGGGTCCTTGTTTTATGTAAATGGTGAGGACACATGTGAATTAATAATTGTGTTACCATTCTTTTGGTATAATCTTAAATGCGATGAAACAACAATTTTATGTGAAAAACTGATACTTGATGTCACAGCAGATACAACATATATTGGAGGTAGTCCTTTTGAGGTTACAATTTCCATTGATGTTGTCTTACCTTTTATTTCGTCTGATTCTTGTAATTTAACTAAGTGGATGATAGATGCAAATAGAGTAGATGGAGGTATATATTATCCTTTATCTCCAAACTATAGTTTTGAAGCAGTATCCTTGCCATTGGATTCATTTGCAACTATAAATTACACCTTAAGTTATTCTGCATTTTCTAGTATGAGTGCTCTCGATATTGGATTTATGAATAACTGTATGAATAAAACTTGGTGTTATGCCAGTGTTTTTCCAAGTGAATGGTTAGATGTTGATTCGAGTGAAACAATTTGTGATGATCTGATAAGTCCTTCGTATTTTGGCTCTGTAATCCGTGATAAAGACAAAAATATTACACATTATGTAACAAACTATACAATCAATCTACCTTTCACTCAGTTTGAAGATTGTACTATTACATCTTGGACAGTTACTGTAACCTGGACCGACACAAATAATGTTGTGCATAACCATTCTTCATACAATTTTTCTACAAGTAATACTTTTCCAACTATTCTTCCATTAACTTTTACAGCAAGTGACTGGGGAAAGGTGGCAAGTATTAATTTTATTTTGGAGAGTGATTGTAGATCATATTGTGAATACATTCATTCTTTAAATAATGGTTCTCAAAGAATATCAATGAATGAAATCACCGATTCGTTTAACGTTTATCCAAATCCTGCGAAGGATTTTATCATTATTGAATTTGATGGTATAAGAAAAGAAGGACTCCTCGAAATTATAAATCAAAATGGTGACGTAGTAAAAACAATTGATGTCAAAAACAATGATTTTAAACGAATTAAGGTCGAAGCTTATCAATTGAAATCGGGAAATTATTGGATAAGATGGACGACAAATGGTAAATATAGCATGAAACCAATTTCAATAATAAAATAAAATTAAAAATTAGGTAAGATTAATGCCACAGATTTATATGAAATTTAAGGCATTGATCTTACCTCAACATCGTTACATTTCCTTTGGGCAAGTGAAGTGGAGATGGTTATAATTTTTATCTCCTGACTTCGTTAATTTGTCATCCAAAATAAAAATTTCTCATAATATTGACTATTAGTATTTTATGAAATATATAGATTATAAGTACAGTGGTCAGAACACCGAAAATAACCTTCCGGCTTCAAACATTTCAATACTAACCCGGAAATTCCCTTTCCTTAAATGTAAAAAGATAAAATCATCCTCAAAAGTTTTTAATATTCATTTAAAATCCCTATATTTGCGACGCTTGAACAAAATATAATTTTGAAAATTTATAAAAATTTGCGATTTTTAAAACAGGATTTTGTGATGGCCTCTTTTTACTTCTAAACTTTAAATATTTTTCAATGAAGGTTTTAGTTTGCATCAGCAAAACTCCGGATACAACAGCCAAAATTGCCTTCCAGAATGACGGCAAAGCCTTCCAGGCAGATGGCGTACAATTTATCATGAATCCCTACGACGAATGGTTTGCCCTCGTCAGAGGTCTTGAACTGACAGAAGCTCAGGGCGGAACAGTTACCGTAATTAATGTCGGTACGGCAGACAACGATACCATCATCCGTAAAGCCCTTGCCATAGGCGCTCAGGATGCCGTCCGCATCAACAAAGAGCCTGAAAGCGCTTGGGACGTGGCACACCAATTGGCAGCCTATATCAAGTCTCAGAGCTATGATCTGATCCTATTGGGTAAAGAAACCATTGACTACAATGACAGTGAGGTGGGCGCTGCTCTCGCCGAACTTCTTGACCTGCCCTTTATCTCCTATGCCAATAAATTAGACGTCTCCGGCACCACTGCCACTATTAGCCGTGAAATAGAAGGAGGGACAGAGGTGATGGAAGCTTCCCTTCCACTGGTCATCAGCTGCGCTCAGGGATTGGCCCAACAGCGCATTCCCAACATGAAAGGCATCATGACCTCCAAGACCAAGCCTCTCGCCGTAATAGAACCCGTAGCGACCAGCAGCCCTTCGGTGATTATCCGCCATGAACTGCCACCGGCTCGTAAGTCTGTCCACCTCATAGCACCGGAAGATACCGACGAATTGGTAAGACTATTACACGAAGAAGCAAAGGTTATCTAACTATTCACCCCATTTTCTCATCTAAAAAACGAAGCATATCATGTCAGTTATCATATTTGCAGAAGCAGTTGAAGGCAGCCTGAAAAAATCCGCTTTTGAGGCTACAACCTATGGTCGCAAAGTCGCCGACCTGTGCGGTCTTACATGCAAGGCGGTCACTCTGGGGACAGTAGAAAATGCCGGAGAACTAGGCGCCTATGGAGCTCAGGAGGTTTACAATATAGCCGATAATTCATTGAACCAGTTTGACTCACAATCCTATACATCCGCTATTGCCGACGCTTTCAACCAATTAGGCGGAACCATCCTCGTCCTTTCCCATACAGCAATAGGAAAGTCCATCACAGGTCGTCTGGCTGTTCGCCTCAATGCAGGAAGTGTATCAGGTGCAAGCGAACTACCCAATGTGTCAGATGGATTTATCGTCCCAAAAAGTGTTTACTCCGGTAAGGCTACCGCATTTTACAACATCACTTCCGATAAAAAGGTCATTTCCGTAATGGGTAATGCCATCAAGCCAGAAAAATCAGGTGAAGCCGTGGCTGTTCAATCATTGTCTGTATCCGTTCCGGCAGCCAAGGTAAAGGTCATTGAAAGGAAAACCGTCAGCGGTGTAGTGCCTCTTCCTGAAGCTTCCCTGGTCGTGTCTGCCGGGCGGGGCATGAAAGACCCTTCCAACTGGGGTATTATCGAACAACTCGCAGCGGAACTCGGAGCCACCACAGCATGTTCCAGACCGGTTTCTGACTCGGGCTGGCGTCCTCACCATGAGCATGTAGGCCAGACAGGTATTGCCATCCGCCCTAACCTGTATATTGCCATCGGTATATCAGGAGCTATCCAGCACCTGGCTGGTGTCAACAACTCAAGAGTGATCGTCGTCATCAACAAAGACCCTGAAGCGCCTTTCTTTAAGGCTGCTGACTACGGGATAGTCGGAGATTTGTTTGAAGTAGTACCACGGCTGATCGAATCGGTCAAGAGATTTAAATCAAGCCACTAAGCCTATAAAACAAAGTACCTGACGCCTTGATATGGGATCAAGGCGTCAGCATTCTTCAAAATACTGATTCCGGAAATGGAATAAAGTCAAAAAAGAAACTTCATCCGGACCATCCGGCATAATTTTTCTGTTTAAATAAATAGTATCCGGGCAGTTACGGATAAATATGTACTTTTGACGGTAAAATAAAGTTTGACGCTGTGGCAGCAACCAAAAAAATACTTTTAGAGATCATCGCGCTTTCACATAGCGTAACCCAATCTAATAATTATGCCGTTGTGTTGGGAGAAGTTAATGGCAATCGCCGGCTGCCCATCGTCATCGGCGGTTATGAAGCCCAGGCAATAGCAGTGTCTATGGAAAGGATGATCCCCAATCGCCCATTGACTCATGATTTATTTAAAAACACACTGGATTCTTTTGATATCCACATCCGGGAAATTATCATAAATGATCTGATAGAAGGTATATTTTATGCCCACCTGATATGTGATAGAAATGGCGAAGTCATCGAAATCGACTCCCGTACTTCGGATGCACTCGCCATGGCTGTTCGGTTTGATTGCCCGATATACACGTATGACCACATCCTTGATTCTGCCGGTGTCGTGCTGGAACTGGATATAGAAGAGTCCGCGGATGAACCTTCCGGAAATCAATCCGGATACTATGCTTCCAAAACTTCAGAGGAACTGAACCAAATGCTGGACGATGCACTCTTAGATGAAAACTATGAAAAAGCTGCTGAGATTAGAGACGAAATAAAGCGTCGTAAAGGCACCAGCTAAAGAACCCCGTCCTCCATACACCTTAATCTTAATCTATATTAAGCCTTTTTATTAATATATCTTATTGGACTACAGTTCATTATAACGGTATCTTTGCTGTGTAAATTACATGTAAAGATGAAAAGAAAAGATTTTATCGGAAATTCTGTCCTTGGTGTAAGCGGGCTGATGGTGACAGGCCTGGATCTTTTTTCTAAAATCGACCAGAGAACGGCTGAGGATGAAAGAAAGCTCGAAGGATACGGATTTAATCATTTACCTCACACTAATTCAAATATTATGTCAAATAAAGTATTTCACGCTGCAGATAGTCGTGGCAATGCCAATCATGGCTGGCTTCAGAGCAGACACACCTTTAGTTTTGCCAATTATTACAATCCTGATCGAATACATTTCGGAGCTCTCCGCGTCCTCAATGATGACACCGTAGCTCCCGGTATGGGCTTCGGGACGCACCCGCATGACAATATGGAAATCATCAGCATTCCGCTTGAAGGCGACCTTCAGCACAAGGACAGTATGGGCAATGTTGCTGTCATAAAGAGTGGAGATATCCAGGTAATGAGTGCCGGCACAGGCATCAGGCACAGTGAATACAATAAAAACAGGGATATACCGGTGAAGTTTCTCCAGATCTGGATCTTCCCCGACAAAAAAGATGTGACACCACGATATGATCAGATCACGTTAAACCCGGCTGACATAAAAAACAGGTTACAGCAGGTTGTCTCCCCGGATAGAGAAGATGAAGGCGTCTGGATACATCAGAAAGCATGGATTCACTTAGGTGACTTCAACCGGGGGACGACAACAACTTACACGCTTCATGGCAAAGACAATGGGGTATATATATTCAACCTGGAGGGTACCTTAACTGTCGATGACATAAGTATGAACAGTCGTGACGGACTCGGAATCTGGGACACGGAAAAGATTGAAATACACGCTGAGAGTGATGCCCGGCTGCTCGTCATGGAAGTTCCGATGAAGATATAAGAATGCATCTTCACAAACATCCGTTCTGTTTTCATAAAATTAATAAATAAAACAGGCGTTGGATCGCAAGAAAGTCCTCAAAGTATTCGTATAGTTGTACCATGAGAGTTACATTGTAATAAGCTATCGGGACTAAATTGTTGCCCGGCAAAATGAGTTGTTAGATTAAGTCCTGACTAAACGCTAAAGTATGGCGAAGAAATTCTGTAAGCAACCTGTGAAAATCCTGGAATAAGTTACGATATAATTATTGTGGTGTGTCGGCATGCAAAATTATGTACATTGCGGAAAGGCTTAGGAAAAACATTAAACGTCCGATGGATCACATGGATAGTTGAGAATTAAGAAGTACATTTATGGAAAATATTGGCCAAATGGCGTGTATATAGATGTTATGGGCGAGTGTAACAGCCCGTCCGATTAACCATTAACGTATAGACAAAAAAGACAATATTATGCTGACAAACATTATTCCGAAATTGCCAATGCGTGACAAAAATGTAACCAAAGACTTTTACTTGAATAAATTGGGTTTTACAGAATTGGGCGATTATGGCGATTATCTAATGATAAAAAAAGACGATATAGAAATTCACTTTTTTGAATTTAAAAATCTTGAACCGAAAGAAAACTACGGACAAGTTTATATCCGAACAAATGAAATTGCCAATTTGTATCAATCGTTATTGGACAATACAACAGACATTCACCCAAACGGAAAATTGCAAACAAAACCGTGGGGACAAATAGAATTTTCTATACTTGACCCTGACAGTAATTTATTAACTTTTGGACAAAGCATATAATTGAACAATGACGAAATTTATCGAACCATAAAACTCAAATCGGAAAACAAAATTTGAAAACACAAAGCAGGTAACTGCAACCAAACTTGACGACAATACTCCCAAATTTGATATACAACAACTGACACGACCAAACACGGCAGCCACCAACAAAAAAGGTGTAAACGCCACCAGCGCAGCGGAGTTGCGATTTAAACCTCGGTTGAAGGGTGGCTTTTGGAGCGACCTGTATGATACTGTAGGCTATTAATAGGTGAAGTTGGAATTTATGAAGGCTTTTGCATGAGGCTATTTTAATTTAGGGCTTTTCCGCTTGTTTTTACAATTGTGCATAGCCTGAATAATCGACTTCCGGAAATTGTAAATTAATTATCTTGTGCATCAAACTAAAGAGTAAAGGAGTTTTGATTTTTCCATATAGCATCGCCGTCTCGTCCAATCCCGAAACAAGTTCGGGACTTTCAGCTAAAATATTAGGATTATAGTCATGGCTTTCCATGATTGATACTGGAGATTGGTTTGAATGGGATAGGCGGTGAAGGTATCAATATTCCTTTGTGTTAGTGGCAACCCCAAAAACACACCTCCGAACAAAATTTCCAACAATAGAAAATTAAATTTGTGAAAAATCAATAGAATTGTTCTACAATCAAAATCGTTATTGTAATATTGCAATATAGAAATAAACAAAATTATAAAATGAAAAATGATTATACCGAAAGCCAGCAGGAAATGGCATCCTTGTTTAAAGCCTTGGGGCATCCGGCACGAATGGCTATTATGGAACATCTGCTAAAAATCAATGCCTGCATCGTCGGCGACATTGTTGAAGAATTGCCATTGGCACAACCTACTGTTTCGCAACACTTGAAAGAATTGAAAAATGCCGGTTTAATCAAAGGAAGTATTGAAGGCAATACGATTTGTTATTGTATTAATGAAAAAGGGATTAGAAAATTGAGCAATTATTTTTCAGGTTTTCACTCCATATTAAATAAACAAGAGAATAAATGTTGTTAAATCAAAAACATAAGAACAATGAACAATAACGAACAAATTAAAGAGATGGTAAAGCAAAAATACAGTGAAATCGCTTTACAGGACAAAGAAACAAATGCTATATCTTGTTGTGGCAGTGGCGGTTGCAGCACAGAGGTTTATAACATTATGAGTGACGAATACGCACACTTGGAAGGTTATAATCCCGATGCAGATTTGAACTTGGGGTGCGGACTGCCGACTGAATTTGCCAAAATTAAAAAAGGCGATACCGTTGTGGATTTAGGTAGCGGTGCAGGAAACGATTGCTTTGTAGCAAGGCATGAAACAGGTGAAACAGGAAAAGTTATCGGAATTGATTTTACCGAAGCAATGATAGAAAAGGCAAGAACGAATGCCGAAAAATTAAGTTTTAACAATGTAGAGTTTCGATTGGGCGACATTGAAAAAATTCCTATTACCGCAAATGTGGCTGACGTGGTGGTAAGCAATTGTGTGATGAACCTCGTGCCGGACAAGCCCAAAGCATTTGGTGAGGTTTACCGTATATTAAAACCGGGCGGACACTTCAGTATTTCGGATATTGTGCTTACCGGAGATTTACCTAAAAAAATAAAAAATGCAGCAGAAATGTATGCTGGATGCGTGGCAAGCGCCATTCGGAAAGTAGATTACCTACAAATAATTAAAGACGCAGGATTTCAAAACATCAGGCTTCAAAAAGAAAAACCCATTATTGTACCCAATGATATTTTGAAAAATTATTTAACAGATGAAGAAACAGCGATTTACAATTCAAAGCCAAATATCATCTTCAGTATAACTGTATATGGAGAAAAGCAGGGTAATTGTTGTTCGTCAGAAACTCAGTGCTGTTAATTATATGAATGTAAAAATGAGATTTTTGGACCGTTATCTGACGGTCTGGATATTTTTGGCAATGGCACTTGGTGTAGGATTAGGTTATCTTTTTCCTGCCATATCAGAAAGTATGAATAAATTCTCTATTGGGACGACCAATATTCCGTTGGCAATCGGGTTGATCCTGATGATGTACCCGCCTTTGGCAAAAGTGAATTACAGCCTGTTGCCAAAGGTGATGCAGGACAAAAAAGCAATTGCGGTTTCATTGATTTTGAACTGGATCATCGGAACGGTCGTAATGTTTGGCCTGGCTGTTTTGTTTTTAAGAAACGAACCCGAATATATGACCGGACTGATTTTGATCGGTTTAGCAAGGTGTATTGCAATGGTCATAGTATGGAGCGATCTGGCAAAGGCAAATCGGGAATATACCGCCTTATTGGTGGCTCTGAACAGTGTCTTTCAAATGGTTTCATACAGTTTCTTTGTCTGGCTGTTCATCAATGTTCTCCCCAACTATTTGGGTTTTGGTAATTTTGAAGTAAGCGTTTCAATGCGTGATGTAACGGAAAGCGTATTGATTTACTTAGGAATACCGTTCCTGGCAGGACTTCTGAGTCGCTATTTTTTGATCAGGAAAAAAGGAGAAAATTGGTACAACCGCAAATTCATACCGATAATCTCTCCTATTACCCTAATTGCACTTTTGGCCACCATCGTGCTGATGTTCAGTCTGAAGGGCAATCAGATCATTGATTTACCGTTTGATGTATTAAAAATTACCATACCGCTTATTCTCTATTTTGTATTGATGTTTTTCATAAGCTTTTTCATTAACAAAGCAATGAAAATCCCTTACGATAAAAATGCGTCAATTGCCTTTACCGCAACGGGCAACAACTTTGAATTGGCGATTGCGGTGGCGATTGCCGTTTTTGGTTTAAATTCACCTCAGGCCTTTACTGCGGTAATCGGCCCTTTGGTTGAAGTGCCTGTATTAATTCTGCTGGTCAATGTGAGTTTGAAATTAAAACAAAAGTATTATCCAAAATGAAAAAGAAAATTTTGGTGTTATGCACCGGAAACAGTTGCAGAAGTCAAATGGCAGAAGCTTATATACGCTACTTTGCAGGAGATAAAGCAACTATTTATAGTGCAGGAGTTGAAACGCACGGTGTAAACCCTAAAGCAATCTGCACGATGAAAGAAGACGGAATTGATATATCCAACCACACATCAAACAACATTGATGAATATTACGATATTGACTTTGATTTTGTGATTACGGTTTGCGACAATGCCAAGGAACGCTGCCCCTATTTCCCGACCAAAGCCAAGAAATTCCATCATAACTTTCCCGACCCTGCAAAAGCAACTGGAACAGTTGAAGAAATCAATGAGCAATTCAGAAAAGTTAGAGTAGAAATAAAGAAATACTGCAAGAATTTTGTAGATAATAATTTGTAAATGAAATGAGTATGCTGATAATAAGTAAGTTTTATACACTCGCAACGCATCGGAGCTACGATATAAACCCTGGTTGAAAAGAGGTATTAAGGATCGACCTGTGTGATTCTATGGGCTTTTAAAAGTGAAGTTGGTCTTTTAGGAAGATTTTTGCAAGAGGTTATTTTATTTTAGTGCATGTCCGCTTGTTTTTACAATTGTACATTGCCTGAACAATAGACTTCCGGAAATCACAAATTAATTATCTTGTACATCAAAATAAAGCGCGAAGGAAATTTGATCTTCTCCTATAACATCACCCTCACCGGATAGTACCAAAACGAGTTCGGGATAGACTGCCAAAATATTGATGTTGAAAAAAAGGGCAAAGTGGGTGAGATGATGAAAAAGTATAAATATTCATGCAGGCCTGATTTTTCTGAAGAAATTCTCCATAATCAAACTGCCTTTTTCAAAAATAAATCACCGCAAAATTTTACGTTAGGAGTTCTTTAATCATATTATCTGGCCCACTATGCAGGCTGCGAAAATTTATGGTTCATTTTTCAGATTTATGTAACTTTGGAGGGCGATGTCCTTGATAATACGACAAAGTACGTCCTGCGGAAGTAGCTCATCTGGCAGAGCGACAGCTTCCCAAGCTGTAGGCGGCGGGTTCGAGTCCCGTCTTCCGCTCTATAATTTGCCGGTTAACTCTTAAAGTTTCCTGTTTAAAATTTTGAAATAAATGATTCTTACAGATGAATGGATGCTAAAATAAAAAATCCGGTTATCCGCATTTTAAATGGCCTGAGTCAGATTATGCTCCAGGACCATCCTGTGACGGGTATTCTGTTTTTATTAGGCATTATGTTTGGAGACGCCTATATGGCATTGGCTGCACTGTTAGCTTCTATAACGGGAGTTCTGACAGCACAGTTTCTAAAGTTTGACCCTGCGGATATTTTCCTTGGTTTTTATGGTTTCAATGCATCATTATTCGGCGTTGCCTGCTTGTTATTTTTTAAGCCAATCTTCATCACCTGGGTAATTATCATCATCGGATCCGTCATCACAACTTTGATGCAGCATTTTTTTATGGTTAAAAAATTGGCAGTCTATACTCTTCCTTTTGTTTTAGTCACCTGGGCCTTTGTTTTCCTGATCCGTACTTATTGGCCGGAAATGCAGGCAGAAATGGCGACCACAACCATTGAGCCTGAAGAAAGCATCTATTTTGTTTTCAGAGGATATGGACAGGTGATTTTCCAAAGTGGAATTATATCCGGCATTTTATTTTTTCTCGGCGTCTTCACCAGTAAGCCGATTGCTGCCTTATACGGATTGGCGGGAGCTGTAACAGGCAGCTGCGTAGGTGCCTATCTCCAGTTGGACAATCAGTTGATCTACAATGGTCTGCTTGGATTTAATGCGACGCTTTGTGCCATCACCTTTGCCGGAGATAAATTCAAAGACGGATTGTGGGTCCTGATTGCCGTTATGCTGTCAATCATCATCAGCGTCTGGATGATAACTTATGGATATATGCAATTGACATTCCCCTTTGTGTTGGCGGCCGGAATTATTACTTACATAAGAAATCTGATGTCAGGCCAAATGGCTTAAAACCAGGTCAATACATCTCATGCCCCATTCCTTAATTATAATTATTGATATAGCAGGTGCATGGCAGCCACACATCCCGGATATTTAACCTTGACGGAAAACAATTCTTCAAAAACACCCTTGGTAGCCATGGTAGATCCATGAGCGACGAGCGTATCCCTAGCAGCATAAAACTCCTGCATATAAACAGAATCTGCCATAAAATCTGTTTGAATAAATTGGATAAATTGGTCGGGATGAGCATTCATCCAGGTATTGATTTGGTCTGTATTGCCGGCAGGGATGTTATTGTCCCTGAGCATTTTTTGCAAAGCTATATCTATGGTACGCCCATCCTTGTTTTTACAGGAACACAGCGTATCATAAATTTTTACCGGATTGTTCCAGTCTTTCCTCTTCTGTCCGCAACCGATCAAAAATAAAAAACTTGCCAAAAAAGCCGTCAACACATATCCGTTTATGTTATTTTTCAATTGTTTATTATATTTGATTACTAGAATTAAATGAGTAAGGTACAATCATTATTTTGAACACTAGTATTTATTAACTTTTTAAATAAAATTATTATGGGAGATTGGATTTGGACACTCATCATCAGTGGTGTTGCCGGCTTTTTAGGTAGTTTATTGTTTAAAGGAAGGGGAAGTGGCATAATTGTCAATATCATCTTAGGTTTATTGGGTGGCTCTCTTGGAAGGTGGATTTTCGAAAAACTGGGATTTAGCGGCTCATGGACATTTTTATCCGCCGTTGTAGGCGCCTTCCTCGTTTGCTGGATCGTTAGTCTTTTTTCTAAAAAATAGATAATGCAGGAAGATCTCATCCGGTCGGCCTCAGACAGTCGGTCGGATCTTCTAAAGAAATGGTCACTTATCCTGAGTGGTAAT
The DNA here is from genome assembly GCA_024103005.1 of Saprospiraceae bacterium. Lineage (GTDB taxonomy): Bacteria > Bacteroidota > Bacteroidia > Chitinophagales > Saprospiraceae > Parvibacillus. The sequence goes on along the minus strand of JAGFJA010000065.1, from coordinate 31,658 downwards.
CCTGAAAAAGATAAAGACTTTGAAGAAGTTGAGTGGACCGAAGAGGAGCAGACTATCGACAAGGCGCTGACGTGGGTCTATGGAAGTGAAGGCGGATCTTCCAAAGAAAGAAATTTTCAGGTCAATGATTGGCTTAAAACGATTGACTTCCACTTTCCGGGAAATATTAGTACCATTATTCAAAAAGATGCAATCCGTAAACACGGCCTGAAGTTGCTCCTTCAAAACGATTCCATGTTGGAGCTCATCGTTCCTGATGTACAGCTGGCAGTCACCATTCTTCAGATGAAGGGCCTGTTACCGGATGTGGCGAAGCACAAAGCCCGATTAATTATAGATGCCCTGGCAAAGAAGCTGACAGACCTCTTTGCCTTTGATACCGCCAAAACAATAGGTCTCGCACTCAGGTCGCCCATCATCAATCATAAGCCCAAATACAACCATATCAACTGGTCTAAAACCATCATGAAAAACCTTCATACCTTCCGTCCCGAAAACAAATCCATCATCCCGGAAACCCTTATAGGCAGACAAAACCGGCAAAAATCCATCGACACCATCTGCATCCTCGTAGACCAGTCAGGTTCCATGTATGATTCACTGATTTATGCTGCCATCTATGCTGCTATCTTCAACAGGATACCGGCACTTAAAACCTTTCTCATCCTGTTTGACACAGGCGTGGTGGACTTGACCGACATGATAGATGATCCGGTGGACATCTTGTTTTCAACTAATCTGGGAGGCGGAACCGATATCGGAACAGCACTCGAATATGCACTTCAGGTTTGCCCCAATCCAGACAGAACGCTCCTTCTCCTGATTTCCGATCTGGATGAGACTACGGATGAATCTAAGTTGCTCCGGGTTGCTAAAAGGGCGGCGTCCTCTTTCCGTAAATTCCTGACCATCCTTGCTCTTAATAAGGAAGGCAAAGGTGTATGGAATACCGAATTTGCAGAAGAATTCACCCGGATGGGCATCACATGTGCTGCAAGTACGCCGGAAGCCTTCCCTGATTTGTGTGCAAAAGAAATTGTCCTTTCGCGTGTACAAACGAGCTAATTGGAAGAAACCCGTTACATTGTATTATAACCTTACAAAATATTTTCCTTAAAAGGCATATTCACTGCATGACGGATATACTTTCTTTATTACTGTTTATGCCATTATCCTGGCTTATCTATAATTACCGGAGATAAACATCCAGCTCCTGCCCTGTGTGTCATACACTTTCACGCATACTTTGACATCAGGTTGTACCGGTATATTGGAATCCGTACTTATCATTTTTTGATTGGAAAGGTCAGGCGACAATTGCCACCATTGAAATTCCGTTTTGAGCTTATCCTCACTTACCGTTCCATTTTATGTATATACTGCCTTGAGTTTGCCATTGGATTCGACCATATTGATGTCACTCGCATAGGGAAGGTCGGGGATGGTACTGACAGAATATATATTTTAACATCTGAGTTTGAATTGTGAAGATTCAGGTTCTAAAATAATCCCCTTTTTTTTATCTGGGGAAAATGTTTGTAAAAAAGGTTATTCTTTTTAACTACCATTTACTGGCGAAGCCGGATTGGGGCTTCATTGCAGCGTGTACAATTCCTTTTTACCTATTATAGCAAATGCCTAATCTAAAAGGGACAAACCATGACTGCTGGGTCAGTGAAATACCTGATTTTGCAAAAATATTGAAGCTGTCAGAAAGTCTGTAATTCAGTCCACCGGATAGTTCTCCAAATCCTGTACCCGTGCCGTTTTCATATTGGTTCCGGATATGACTATACCCGAATTTTATATCCACAACGGGTGATAATAATGTTTTTAAAGGTAAAATTTCCAGGTTGGCGAAAATAAGGAGGCCTTTTATTCCTTCAAAATTCACATATCCGAGTCCAAGGCCTGCAAAAAATCTGTTATTAATGTCAATGCCGTTTACGACACTTATATCGATACCGTTCTCTCCGTTTAAATAATATCCTTTCCAGTCCGGACCTGGATCCACCTGAATTGTCTTGTTCCGATAGTTTAAATATCCCGTTTCCGCTTTTAATGAATATCTTACCTGAGTATGTCCCTGATCTGATGCCAGGATTACAATAAAGAAAAGGATTAATAGCCTTCCTTTTTTCATATTTATAAGACGGATGTACATATCAAAACTTAATGTGAAACTTATTTTATCACCAAATAATTAATAAGAAAGACTGCTCCATTCTTTATATTTAAGAATTGGTTTTTAGGTCGTACTTTCCGGTGCAGTCTTCACACCTCAATATTTTAGAATTATTTGAAAAACTTTCAACTTTTAACCTGTAAATAACTCATTCTTTGTCAATCGTCTGTTTTAGTGCGTTTCAAGCGTTTAGTCAGAACCAAAATGTTTTTTTACGACAGGCATCACCTTCGTGCCATAAAGCTCTATGGTTTTCATAATCTGGAGGTGTGATGGCCCGCCTACATCCAGATGTGCTATGTATTGATCTATTTCAAACAGTTCAAGCGTCCTGATAATTTTTTCTGCTACATGGTCCGCCTCACCCATATACAGTGCACCATTGATTCCCATTCCGGCCATAAATGAAGTCTGAGTGTAACTACTGCCCCAGCCTCTTTCCCTGCCTATCTTATTCATGGCGTGTGCATACAGGGGGAAGTAATCCCTGACGACAGCATCAGATGAATCTCCCACAAAGGTATGCGAATGTACGCCAATCCGCATGAGGTTGGAATCATGACCGTGAAGGTGATATACCTCTTTGTAATAATCGATGAGCGGCTTGAATTGTGCCGGATTACCGCCGATGATGGCAAATACGATGGGCAATCCCAGAGTGGCCGCTCGCAGCACAGACGAAGGTGTGCCTCCTACGGCTATGGACACAGGAATCTCCCTTTCAGGTCGCGGATAAATAATCTGATTGTGCAATGCAGGCCTGAATTCTCCCTGCCAGTTGATTACCTCTTTTGATCTCAGTTCGAGTAAGAGACCCAATTTCTCTTCAAACAACTGGTTATAATCCGCCAGATTATAGCCGAATATCGGAAAGGATTCTATGAAACTGCCCCTTCCGGCCATTATTTCCACACGATGACCGGACAACATATCTATCATTACATAATCCTGAAAAAGCTTTACCGGATCTGCCGAACTGATGACATTTACACCGCTGGTCAGCCTGATATGGTGCGTGGTGGTAGCGAGTGCTGCAAGAATTATTTCCGGAGACGGAACAGCATAATCTTCCCGATGATGCTCTCCCATAGAAAATGAATCTATACCCAGCTCATCTGCCAATTTGACTTCTTCAATAATTTCCTTAAGCCTTTCTGATACTTTCTGATAATTGTTGGTCTGAGGGTTATAACTCAAGTCACCAAACATGCCGATACCTAATTCCATACTACAATGATTTATTATTGGGTAAATCTATCTGAACTTCACCCTTTGAAAATATGTAATAAGATTTAGTAATAAATTGTTCAGAATTAGCCCGGAGTCGCTGTAAAATCAACGCTTCTCAGATAGCAAGAATATTCGCCAGTTTAATAAAGTCATCGGTAAATACCTTCGGCTCGGATACTGCTTTATCTATAGGTGTAAATACAACCTTATTGTTGATGACTCCTGCCATCACACCCTTCTCACCGTGCATCAATCCATATATAGCAGCATACCCAAGGCGGCTACTCAGAACTCTATCCTGGCAGGATGGCGCCCCGCCACGTTGCAGGTGACCGATTACAGTCACTTTTGCATCAACATTGGTAATGTGCTCAAGGACTTTGTTTGCCACATCTTGTGCTCCCCCCAGGTGACAACCTTCTGCCACAATGATGATGGAAAATAGTTTGTCCCTTTTATGAGCCAATTTTAAAGTGTGTATGAGCTCATCCAGATTGGCGTCTATTTCGGGTACCAGAACATTACCGGCTCCACTGGCAATACCAGTGTACATAGCGATATGCCCTGAATGCCGCCCCATCACCTCAACGAAAAAGAGCCTGTTGTGCGAGTCAGCGGTATCCCTAATTTTATCTACAGCTTCGATAGCCGTATTGATGGCCGTATCAAAACCTATCGTATAGTCTGTACCTGACAGGTCATTATCTATCGTGCCGGGTATGCCGATTACCGGAATGTCAAATTCATTCATGAAGAGTGAGGCCCCTGTCAATGTGCCATTCCCTCCTATGACGACAAGGGCGTCAATATTATTGGCAAGCAGGGTTTCGTAAGCCTGCTGTCTTCCCTCCGGCGTCATAAACCGCTGACTTCTCGACGTTTTCAGGATGGTTCCTCCTCGTTGGATAATGTTACCGACATCTCCCTTTTCCAGACGTGTAAAATTCCCGTCAATCAGGCCTTCATAACCATTCTTAAAACCATAAATATGCAGCCCATAATAGATGGCAGCCCTGGCTGTTGCGCGGATGGCAGCATTCATTCCCGGGGAATCACCTCCTGATGTTAATACTCCAACTCTCTTTATCATCCAATAAATATTTTAATTCTGAGATGTATGATTGTGATAAAAAACAAGATCGTCAATAGGTTTCCTGATAACTCTTCCCAGTGTGAGGCCATGCAAAGCCAAAATCTTCTTCAACGGATCCTGTAAAAACCAGGCAATACTGCCTACAAAGTGACACTTATATTGCCTTGCTTTAAAATATTTTAACAGATGTCGTCTGACAAAATCGTCAAACTCGTTCCGGATTATCTTGTCTATAAACGGGTGTTCTTTTTGGGTCAATGCAAAATTGGCAAAAGAAGCAAGGTAACTGTTAGCTCCCGGGCGGCGATAGATATTCTCAAGGAGCTCATCTCTTGTAAAAGCATAAGTCTGCTCATACTCCCTATTCAACTCTTCCGGCATCTCTCTGTAATAATACGCCTGTAATATACGCTTACCCAGACAACTTCCGGCACCTTCATCCCCGGCAATATACCCCAATGACGGTATGATATCCGTCACCTTATGGCCGTCATAAAGGCATGATGAAGAACCTGTCCCCAGGATGGAAACAATACCTTCCTGATGTTGACAGGTGGCGCGACAGGCAGCCATGAGATCAGAATTTATTTCTATATAATCGGCATGTAATAACGTCCTGAGCAGGGTCTCCAGCGAATGATGTGTCAGCTCACCTCCGACGCCTGCTCCGTAATAATAGACTTGTTTAATTGGTTCGGCCTGAGGCGGAAGATCAGACTTGATAATCTGCTCCAGATCCCACATGCTATGTAAAGCAGGGTTAAATCCCCTTGTCTGGGCAGTATCTACAAGCCCCTTATCGGAAATAAAGCGCCAGTCACCTTTTGTCCCGCCGAGATCTACAACAATTTTCACCTGATTAATTTAACTTACAAAATTAGTGTTTTCTTTACACTAAGCAAATTTTATTATTACATGCAACTCGATACTGATTTTCCTCATTTTACAGAATTCTCAAACGTATGTCAAAATATGATAAATTTAAGGAATACATCTTTTATTTCAAGTATGAATTGCAAATATTAAGAATTTCAAACATAGCGTTAACTTTGTATTAAATAACAACTGGAACAATCAAAAAATCAAGTGTCCGCCGGAAGTAAGTTCAGTTAGGAATGACTTCCTAGAATTGAGCGGGCGAGACGTGTAAATTGCCGGAAAATGGCTGCGGAATATATCTTGGAGGCTTATTTACTGCGTGCTTCGATTTTTGAGAAACTCTCCGGCGAAGAAGTGTTAAGTGTTCCACTCTGTACCTTTTTTATGAAGAAAAAATAAATTGAATTATCTCGTTATCTACTCGGTTTAACCAACCCTATCTGAGTTTACTATTTATCGGGCGCCGGGTATTTTTTCATCTGCATAATTTATTGGTGCGCTTTTTGTCATTTACTAAAAATTTTTTCTCTTAAAACAAGTTTGCGGAATAATTTGTTTGGATGTACAAACGCAAGAATATCAATATCTTTGCCTTATGAAACGTGTCGTTGTCGGTTTATCGGGAGGTGTCGATTCCAGTGTCGCCGCCTATTTGCTCAAGCAGCAGGGCTATGATGTCATCGGTATGTTTATGCGTAACTGGCATAATTCCGATGTGGTAAAATCCAACTCCTGCAGCTGGGTGGAGGATTCCAATGATGCTCTGCTCATAGCCGACAGATTGAATATTCCTTATCATGTCATTGACCTGAGTAAGGAATACAAGGAGCGTATTGTGGACTATATGTTTTCAGAATATGAGAAAGGCAGGACGCCCAATCCCGATGTCCTGTGCAACAGAGAAATTAAGTTTGATGTATTTCTGAAGGCTGCCCAGGAGCTTGATACTGACTACGTAGCGACCGGACATTATTGCCGCAAGGTCACCGGCAATGACGGCATATTTCATCTCCTCGCCGGCATCGATCCCAACAAGGACCAATCTTATTTTTTATGTCAGCTGAGCCAAGAACAGCTAAAACAGGCTCTTTTTCCCATAGGCGGATTGCTCAAGTCAGAAGTCAGGGAAATAGCCCGAAAAGCCGGTCTGATCACGGCAGAGAAGAAAGACTCTCAAGGACTTTGCTTCATCGGCAAGGTGGATCTGCCTACCTTCCTCCAACAGCAATTAAAATCTGTCAAGGGAGATATCATCGAAATCGGTGCAGACCTGCCATCACTGAAAGAATACCATCATATTCCGGCAACACCTGAAAACGTTGAAGTGCTGGCAAGACCTTTTACATTCAATCATAGCGACGGTATCAAAGTGGGAGAACATCAGGGTGCTCACTTTTATACGGTGGGGCAGCGGAAGGGTCTCCACATCGGCGGAAGACCTCACCCTTCCTTTGTGTTACAGATAGATACTCAACAAAATACTGTATTTTCCGGACAGCAAAGTGATCACCCCGGATTAAACAGATATGCGCTTAAGATCCATTCGGATGAAATCCACTATGTCAACCCATCCTATCGTCTGAATCCGGGTGAATCCGCACAAATGGATGTCCGCATCAGATACAGGCAACCCCTGCAAAAGGCTCTTTTAATCCAAAAAACTGACGGCTTGTACATTTTATTCGATGAACTACAAAAAGGGATTACTCCCGGACAGTTTGCCGCCTGGTATCAGGGTGAAGAGCTGATCGGCTCAGGGGTAATAGCTTAACGGAAAATATACACATCGAACAGGATAAATAAGCTCAATATCCATTGAATTTCTATTTTTGCAACTTATTATACCATTATTTCCGTGAGTACTAAGCTAAAGATAATCCTCATCATCACCGGTGTTCTGGTCATTGACCAGGTTCTCAAAATATACATAAAGACGCATTTCCATTATGGGGAAGACATGTCCCTGTTTGGTGCAGACTGGGCGTATTTCAACTTTATTGAAAACAACGGGATGGCATTTGGTCTGAGCCTGGGCGGTGAATACGGCAAATTACTGTTGAGCCTGTTCAGAATAGCTGCTGTAATTCTATTGTGGAAATACATCATACGATTGATAGACCAGAAGGCACATTTCGGACTGCTTCTTTCCTTTGCCCTGATATTTGCAGGCGCGGTAGGAAATATCATCGACAGTGCTTTTTACGGGCTGATATTTTCAGAATCAAAATATCATGGTGAAATTGCCACCCTGTTCCCTCCGGGCGGCGGTTATGCGGGTTTTTTACATGGAAAGGTGGTGGATATGTTTTATTTCCCGATTATTGATACTTATCTGCCCAAATGGCTTCCTATCTGGGGAGGAGAGCGTTTTGAATTTTTCAGACCGGTTTTCAACATTGCAGACGCTTCTATCAGTGTAGGTGTTGGGATTCTATTGATATTTTACAAGCGGTTTTTTAAGGAAAATGAACCCGAAACAACTTCCAAAGAAGATATAGAAAGTTCTACATCTGAGGAAGCCGGTTCATAGTTTAATACTTTTTTGCAAATAAGCCTAAATCCCTGGCTGTGACTATTTTTACATAATTACTTTATCTTTTTGGCGAGAATTTTGACTAAGGTATTGATGTTTCTATTGGTAAAAAATTCCTTTCGTGCCAGTCTATTGTAATACTTTGCAAAGTTGCTTTCAAGGGTCAGTCCCTTCAGTACCTTCCAATAGATGAAACCCGGCTTCTGTAAAACCTGCTCCGTATTTTCATCTGTGATTACCTGGGAAAGGTCCATTTCTATGGTGTTTTCCCTGAAAATAATATAACGATGGCTTACTTGGTCATTTACGGTAAATGGATAATCGTCCACTACTTTTTGAAGGGAATCAAAGTCAATGACATAGGCTCTTATCTCAAATTGGAAATCTTTTTTCAGTAGAGCCTCTATCTCTAATTTCAGCTCCTCCCTTGTCTTTTCACTTTGAATGATAACATTGCCTGAAGCCAGCACTGTCTGAGGATTTTCAAACCCGGTCTTTGTAAAAGTTTGTTTTAAATCGTCCGACTTTACAGTCCTGCCACCCAAGTTAACTCCACCAAGTAAAACAGCGTATTGCATTTTTTGCTTACAAGGTAGTTTTTTTTAGTTATTCAGACACATTCCGTCCGGATGAATTTATTCTCTGCCGAATACACCATTCCATTTTCTCATAATACCCCACGGATTTCCGTCTTTTAACTCTTCCGGAAGTAACTCCTGCGGCCAATCCTGATAACACACCGGACGTGTAAACCGCTTTATGGCATCTGCCCCCACTGAGGTAAAATGGCTATGTGTCGTCGCAGGAAATGGTCCTCCGTGAACCATGGCATGGCATACTTCCACTCCGGTAGGGACGCCATTGAAAATCAGTCGTCCAACCCGTATTTTCAACGCTTCCACACAAGGTGAATACTTTATAAGTTCTTCCTTCCTCCCCATAACCGTTCCCGTCAACTGTCCCGGACAACTATTGATCGCGGAAATCATCTCTTCCTCATTGTCGCATAACACCAACAGGGTGGACGGCCCGAAGACTTCTTCCCTGAAAAGATTATCCCGGACAAAGTCTCTCGCTTCTACACTCAGGAGCGTCGGGTAACCAATACAGACATCTTCTTCTTGAGAGCCTACGTGAAGCTTTTGGACAGCATCGTGAGCAGACAGGTGATTGCGGCCTTTGTAGTAGGATCGGCATACGCCCTGATTGAGCATGACACCTCCGGGGATTGTGCTTAACTGATCGTTCAAATGTTTAATAAAGACTTCTGAATATTGATCTTTCAATAAAATAATCAATCCGGGATTGGTACAAAACTGTCCGACGCCTAATGTCACCGACTGCGCTACCATAGAGGCAATAGCAGCACCGTCTTCTGATAGTGCACCGGGGAAAATAAGGACAGGATTGATGCTTCCCATCTCTGCATATAGCGGTATGATCTCTCCTCTCTGCTGAATCGCTGAGGATATACTCATACCCGCTCCGTATGATCCTGTAAAACCAACTGCCTTGATATATTTATTCTGAACCAATTGGATAGACGTCTGAGGTTGATTTCCGACGATCATGGAGAATACACCTTCCGGCATGCCGGTTCGCTGAGCAGCACGGATGATAGCGCCTGAGACCATTTCATTTGTGCCGGGATGACCCGGATGCCCTTTGACAATGACCGGATTTCCTGCCGCCAGTGCACTTGCCGTATCTCCTCCGGCTGTCGAAAACGCCAGGGGAAAGTTGGAGGCTCCAAATACTGCAACAGGACCTACCGGTAAAAGCATCTTTCTAATATCCGGCCTTGGCAAAGGCGTTCTTTCCGGCAAGGCTGTATCGATGGTTGCCTCAACCCAGGATGCTTCCCGGATAATTCCTGCAAAAAATCTCAACTGACCCACTGTTCGTCCGCGCTCACCCGTCAGACGAGGACGTGGAAGACCGGTTTCGAGATTTGCACGATGGATTAGGTCATCGCCACAGTCTTCTATCTCCTCTGCTATTGCTTCCAGAAAATTGGCTCGTTGCTCCGGAGATTTAAACCGAAAGGTATCAAAAGCCTGATGTGCCAATCGGGCTGCATCATCTATCAACTTATAATCGGCTGAATAAAATACCTCTTCCAGCCATTTACCTTCTGCCGGACAAAAGGCTCTAAATGAAGCATCTGTACCTTTGACAGCCCGGCTACCGATATAATTTACACCTCTGATTTCCTGCATTGTTTAGCTGCTGATTTTTAAAAAAACGAATTATTCTTTCCGGTCAGGACCATTTTCCTCAAGAAGGGTTATACTCAACTACGACATTGACACCCGGGATATTAAATATTCTTATAGTCGGGAAGTGTCGGTCTGGTGGCAATTCCGTTTTCAATAATCTGCAAGATACGACTTCTTTCCTCTCCTGAAATCATCTTACGCGGCGCTCTGACGTATTCATTTCCCAAGCCTGTCTTCACAGCCGCTAACTTGATGTACTGAACCAGTTTTGAAACAATGTCAAGTTCCAGCAAGGGTAAAAACCATCGGTATATTTCCAGGGCTTCCCCATATCTGCCTGCCTTCATAAGCTTATAAATGGCCACTGTTTCTGCGGGAAAGGCATCAACAAGACCGGCAACCAGGCCATCTGCACCCAGTGCAAGCTCTTCCATCGTCAGTGTATCTACACCGCAGAGGATTTTAAATCTGTCGCCAAAAGCATTTTTCATCCTTGTAACATTAGACACATCGTGTGTGGACTCCTTAACTGCCTGTATATTGTCGTGCTTTGCAAGCTGTTCAAACATGGAAATGGTGACTTTTACGCCATAATTGACCGGATTGTTATATACCAAAATAGGCAAAGAAGTGTTGGATGCAACCGTACTGTAAAAAGTTATTGTTTCATCTTCATCTGATACGTACCTCATCGGGGGGAGAAGCATGATTCCGTCCGCTCCGTTTTGCTCCATTTTCTGAGCAGTGGCAATAGCCCTCCGGGTGGAACCCTCTGCTACATTGATAATAACCGGAATATCAGAAGGTATCTGTTCTTTTGAATAAGAAAGCATCGCCAAAATTTCGCTTTCTTCAATCGTACTTGCCTCACCCAAAGTCCCGCCAATAATGACGCCTTCCACGCCTGCGTCAATCTGTGCTTTTAAATTGTGACCAAAAACTTCAAGGTCGAGGTTTTCTTGAGCATCAAATTGAGTCAATAGTGCAGGATATACTCCTGTCCAGTTTGGTTTTGCCATGTTTTCTCTTATTTTAATACGGCAAAGATAGTGCAGCCGAATATCACACAATCAACAGTAAATACCCAATTCTAAATGGAAATTAACCATTTTATTCTCTTTATAATCAATATTCAATCAATTTCATTGAATTCTAAAACCTTGCTTTGAGAAAACTGTGCCACATTTTTCTTATAGTTCATTATTCTGCACAAAACGGCACATTTATACTTTATACCGGTATATTGGATTTGGATTTCAATAAAAAATTTAACTATTTTTACCGAAAACAATTTTAACAAATGACATTGAGAGGACTTTTATTAATTGGAATTTTATTTATTTTTTCAGGTACACAGGCTCAGAAACCGGCAAAACAGGACAAAGCTAAAAAAGAAGTGAAGTCCTCAGATGATAGCAAAACAGACAAAAAAAAATCAGACGAACCCAAGCCCTATGCTGAGGTAATTGATTCTAGTGCCGTCTCCCAATGGGGGCTGTGGGGTGTCCACAGGGTTAAAGATCGGTGGTTTTTCGAAATCAATGATTCGGTATTTAATAAGCCTGTTCTCGCCATCACCCGCTATACCAAGACTGCTGCCGGTGGTGGTATTTACGGTGGAGAAAACATCAAAAACCAGATGTTTCACTGGGAGAAAGGTCCCGGAAACAAGTTATTTATGAGAGGGACAGTGATTACGGTCAACAGTCCGGACAGTTCAAAACCCATCTTCCAGTCTGTGGAGAATTCCAATCTTCAACCCATTATGGCGACTTTTGAGATAAAATCTATCAGAAAATCCTTGACTCATCCATCTTATGTAATAGACGTAACAGACTTTTTCAATGGGGATGAATACAGTTTCGACCTGGGACCCATCAACAAGCAGCGTTTTAAGTTGAAAAGTCTTCAAAAAGATGCTTCATTTATCAATAAAATAAGTGCATATCCGATCAATGTTGAAATCAGAACAACGAAGACTTATGATGTGGTCCAGCCTAGTCTGACAGACAAGTCATCCACAGGTCAATATCTTCCGGCCGGTTCATCCACCGGCTTTGTCACCATGGAGTTGAATACGTCCATTATTGCTTTGCCTGAAAAGCCCATGAAAAAGCGTAACTTTGACAGTAGGGTTGGCTTCTTTGCCAGCCAGAGAACCGAATATAAAGACGATTCTCAGCGGGCAGATCTGGAGACATTTATCGTAAGATGGAGGCTGGAGCCAAAGAATGAGGAAGATGCAGCCAGACAACGAAGGGGAGAACTGATAGAACCAGCCAAGCCAATCGTGTATTATATTGATCCGGCAACACCCGAAAAATGGAGGCCTTACCTGATAAAAGGTATTGACGACTGGAATGCAGCTTTTGAACAGGCTGGCTGGAAAAATGCCATTCAGGGGCGGCTATGGCCTGAAAATGATACAACAATGAGTCTGGAAGATGCACGTTACTCCGTCATCAGATATTTCGCCTCAGATATTCAGAATGCCTATGGACCTAATGTCCACGACCCACGCACAGGAGAAATACTCGAAAGTCATATCGGCTGGTATCACAACATCATGAAACTGCTCCGAAATTGGTATCTTATTCAGGCAGGAGCTACCGATAAAAGAGCCGGCAATCTTGAATTTGATGATGAATTAATGGGAGAACTAATCCGTTTTGTTTCTTCCCATGAGGTTGGGCATACCCTTGGCCTGCGTCACAATATGGGCGCCAGTTTTGCCACTCCGGTAGAAAAACTGAGAGATAAGGACTGGGTTGCTGCCCATGGCCACACTTCTTCTATCATGGATTATGCCCGGTTTAACTATGTAGCTCAGCCGGAAGACGGCGTCACGGACTTGTTTCCGAGAATAGGCGATTATGACCGGTGGGCTATTCAATGGGGATATACATACCTTGACACAAAGAATCAGGAAGAGGAAGATTCTATCCTCAATGTAATGGTTAAAAAAGCTTATGAAAACCCAAGACTCCATTTCGGAACGGAAATAAGCCAGTATGATCCTCGTTTTCAGCGTGAAGACCTGGGAGACAATGCCATGAAAGCTTCGGAATACGGCATCCTAAACTTAAAGAGGATCTTGCCCCAATTGGTAAAATGGAGCTCTCAGGATGGAAAAAGCTATGCAGACCTGGAAGAGTTATATAATTCTTTACTGAGCCAATTCCGTCAATATATGACCCACGTAGGTAAGAATATCGGTGGAGTGTATGACGATCCTATGACGGCTGATATGTCCGGTCAACCCTTCAGACCTGTGCCTGCGAACACTCAGAAGGAGGCTGTTGCCTTTTTGAACAAACAACTATTCCGCGCTCCGGTCTGGATTGCCGATTCTGATATCATTTCAAAAATAAGGCCGGACAATGGCGTAGAGACAATCAAAGGTCTTCAGGAGCGGGCAATAAACGACATTCTTTCAGGGGATAAACTGATTAGAATCATGGAATTTGGAGCGACAACAGGATATACGCTGGATAATTTACTTTCAGATCTGGAGCAGGTAATTATTAAAGAACAATTTGGTGGTGATATATATCAGCGTAATTTACAAAAGGTCTATATTTCCAAATTAATCTCCTTGCTTAATCCGGGAGTGTCCGGCACTTCACAGTTAAACGTAGGAACACCCTATGGGTCAAAGTGGATGTCAGTCAACCTGAATAATACTGATGTTCCTTCTATCGTCAGAGGACACCTCGCTGCAGCAAGGAAAGTGTTTAATAAACGGGCAAACAAAGCGGAAGATGACGTCGTAAAATATCACTGCGAAGACCTGCAAATGAAGATATACAATGCATTGAAAGAAAAATAGCGCTTTCTTATCCGTATAAGAAAGTAAAACCTAAAATGCCGAATGGAAATGAATTTGGATTTCCATTCGGCTTATTAATATATCTTAGGTTGTCTTCATCATAAAGTGTGACATCATGCCAAAAAAATATAGCATTGATGTCGTATTGATTATTGCAAATTTTTATTTGTCTGAAAAAGAACTTCTCGTTTCAATGCTGGACAAATCGGATGATTTACTTCCTTTCCCCCTTCACCTCATGCTATCTCTATTCGCCTTTATATTGTTGAGGACTTTGCGGGCAATTGCTCCAAAAGGTTATTACAGGCGGTGTTAAGCAGGTCAAATACCTGGATATATCCATCATATCCGCCATACCATGGATCGGGTACACTTTCATCTTTTCCGGGATGGATTTCATTGAGAATCAGTCTGACCTTATTTCTTTGATTTTCATTGTTTGCCAGTCGAATGACATCCGAATAATTGGATGTATCCATGACATAGATTCGGTCAAAACTGTCAAAATCCTCGGCTTTAAACTGTCGTGCTCTTAAACCTGTAATATCTATGCCATGCTCACCGGCAACCCGGATACTGTCTTTGTGTGGCGGCTCTCCAATGTGATATGACGCAGTCCCCGCGCTGTCAACGGTTAATTTCAACCCTTTATTTTCAGCTTGATTTCGAAGAATACCTTCGGCAAGGGGACTCCGGCAAATATTGCCGAGACATACCATTAAAATTTTCATGCGATAATCATTATTTGTAGTGAATCCTTATTATGACCTTTAAAAAGAATACAATTTGTTCAATTGTTTAGTTCCCTCTTCCTGTCCGAGACAAAGTATCAGAGCGTTCTCTTTAATTACGCTTATTGCCAACTTAACTCAAGATTTATAGTACAAACTCAGGTATTCATTTTCTTTGGCCCTCATTTTGCTTATCTCTTCAGGTGTCTTATCACCAAATCCGCATAAATGAATACAACCATGGATCATCACCCTGAACAATTCTTCCCGCACAGGGACGCCCTGGATGGCAGCGTTATCTCTGACTCGGTCTATGCTGATATAAATATCTGATTCGATGTGTGTCATAGTGTAATCAAAGGTGATGATATCGGTATAATAGTCGTGATTTAAGTGGGTTCGGTTGATTTCCAGCAAATAATCATCATCACAGAATATAATATTCAGAAACAATAATTCTTTACTATGGTCGGTAAAAATCCGGTTGGCAATGTCTCTGAATAGGGTTTTTGAAAATCGTATTCCCTTAAAGGTACCTTCTTCAAAGAAGTGAATCTTTTGTGTTGCCACTATTTACGAATATTAAATATCAATTCGACACATGAGCCGTTGTTTTTAAAGCGAATATCATCTGAAAGTGACTTCATGATGAGGACGCCTCGACCACCCGGCTTTTCTATATTTTCTTTTCTGCACGGGTCAGGAACCTTCGTCACCTCAAATCCGGGACCTTCATCCTTAACACATACTGTCAGCTTGTCTTTTTCCAAAAAGGTCTGAAGAATAACTTCCTTGCTTTCATCTATCCGGTTGCCGTGGATAATTGCATTGTTGACGGCCTCAGTCAGGCTGATCAGGATGTTGTGAAACACTTCTTCATCGAGATTATATTTCTGTCTGAGCTCCCGTGCAAACGGCTCAACCTGGTTGATACTTTTAAGTTTACTTGATAGTTTTATGACAGTTAAATGTTTCATCTGCCTGATAATTGATTATAATATTGTTCAACCAATCGTTTATAATACGGCGTCAGAGCCGGATAAACCGGTCTTAACTGGTCTATTCCTGCTTCTTTTTTACGGATATATTCCTGCATGGATGGGGGCACGCTGCTTTTTTGCTGCAGAGCCTGATTGGCTTTTCTTTGTTCGTCTTGCTGTTGTTGTCGCTGTGCCCTTTCTTCTTCCAGCAGACGGACGGTAATTTCCTGTTGTCGTCGCAGCATTTCATTGGTCAGACGTCTGTTGACGAGATCTTTTTCGATCTGGTCCATGGCATCGATAATGTCCTGAATTTGCTTTTTCCCTTGTCCGTTTTGCTTCATTTGGTTATCCATATCCTGAAGAAGTTTTCTGACTTTGGCTTGTTGTGCTGCCAATTGACCAAAGTTTTCACTGCCCGGTTTTTTACCCTGTTTCATCTGCTCGAGTTGTTGTCTCATTGCTTCCGTCATTTTTTGCTGACCTTGTGTAATCTTATCCATTTGAGGCATTTCTCCTGCTTTTGAAGGCTTGCCATTCTTTGGATTACTTCCGCCGGGCTTGGAACAACTTCCAGATCCGGGTTGTCCTTGTGCCTGCATCTGCATCTGAGCCAGAGCTTCACTCAGCATGAGGGCAAGGTCGTTTAGGCTGGTCATGGCTTGTTGTTGTGTCTGGGCTGCAAGGGGTTTATTCCTGTCTTCCAGATTATCCATAGTTTTGTCGAGATTGTCATTGACTTCTCCGACTTTTTTCAGAATAAAGGATTCTATCTGGATCACTCGCTTGCTCAGGGCCACCAGACTGTCATCCACCATCTTAAAGTCTGATTTTATTTTTTTCTGCTCGCGGTTAAGGCTTACGTATTTGGGTGTATTGATCATGGTGGCGTTGTATTGATTAATCAACCCTTCCTGATTGAAAGATAGCCCGATGATATTTTCTAGCAATTGACGAACTGCCTTCATATCCAGCTCAATTTGCTCCTGTTCGGAGGCAGCCATATCATTCTGCAAATTTTGAGCCATTTGTTTCATCTTCTTAGAGGCGCTTTTCTGGCTCTTGGAAGCATTTTTATTATCTTTTTTATTCAGCTGGTCTTCCGCTTTTTTCAGATCGTCTTCTGTTTGCTGTTGTTCTTCTTTCTGGTCACTAAGTTTTTTCGGAGCATTTAGTTCTTTATTGTCCTTCTGGATTTCATCCATTTTCTTTTGGACATCTTCAAAGTCCTTTTTAATCTGTTCCTGTTCTTTCTTCAGCTGTTCCTGTTCTTTCTGGCTTTTATCTGTCTGCTCTGCCAGTTTATCCTGTTTTTCTGCAAGCTCGTTCAGTTTTTTTATCTGATCCTGCACCTTGCTTTCCAGCTCCAGCTGCTTCATAAGCTCCATGAGGCGGTCCAGACTTTTATTCTGCTGTTCGTTTTGCTGAGACATTTTTTCAAGTTGCTGGAGAGACTCTTTTTTATCGAGCTTGTCCATCAGTTCTTTGATTCTGTCCATCAGTTTTTGCTCTTCGGGATTCTGCATTTCTTTGAGCATTTCATCCAGTTTTTGTTGTTTTTCCTGAAGTTCCGGGTTCTGTTCTTTTACCTCCTGCTCATCCTTCCTTTTCTGTTCCAGCTTCTCCTGAGTTTTCTGCAGCTGTTCTTGTAGCTGTTGTTGTTTTTCCAATAACTTATTCAGCTCTTCTTTATCCTGCCAGTTGAGAGACTTTTGCTGGAGCAGCTTGTCTCTCAGTTTTTGGATGGCGTCATTGATTTTCCTGGATTCCTTGAGTGTTTTTTCCAATTCACTTTGGATTTCCTTGGTGGACTGGTCAATATTTTTCTCAATTTGCTTTACGGTTGGCTTTTTGTAAGCAAGAGAATATGTTTTGGATGATTTTGGCCCCCGCGTACCGTCATTGTCAAACACTTCGAAGAAATACGTCAAATCGTCGCCGGGATTGAGTTTGAGGGCATCTATATCGAGTAAATAACTGTAAAATCCCTGTTTGGCAGCCGGCCTTTCAAGGGGGATTGTTCGGGTTATCGTTTTACCGTTTTCAGTACGAATCTGCTGGACCATCCGGATTTTTGATATACCATAATCATCGGAAACATTGCCACTGAGATAGACCAATTTTTGATTGGAAGAATCGACATACTGTTCCAGGCTTATTGTCGGATATTCATCCATGACGACATGAATGGAATAGGCAAGGCTATCACTGTGCGGAAGCTGTTTATTTCCGATAAAAACCTTATAGTTCTGGTCGTTGAGCGCTGTTTTCAGAAAAGAAAAATGATTATTTCCGGATTTGTGGGCTACTATAGGGCTGTTCCCCTCAAAATCCATGGATACCTGATCGGCCATTCGGGTATATATATCCCACGATACTTTAGTACCAAAAGGCACGACGATATCTCCCGTTCCCTTTACTGTTTCGGGAGCTCTGCCGATATATGCCGGATAGACCATTTTGACACCAATATCCGTCATTCCGGCTTTTTTCAGGACATCCAGCTTGTATGGTTTACTACTAAACCCTGCTGCCTGAAGATGAAAATCAATGTTGTCCTGAACATTGGTAAAGGTATATGAATAAAGCCCCTTGTCTCCGCGTGTAAGACGATACGGTGTATTGTTATATACGATATCAACCTGATTGGGAAGAGAACTGCCTTTCAGGTTGACTTCAAGTGTAAAATTATCAAATTCAGGAACCTGAAGCGTTTTGTTGACAATGTTGAAGGTAAACGGTGCCTCCCTTTCAAATTCTTTATCATTATGTAAAAGCCGGTTTGCCGGTTTCTTAATGAGAGATGGTGCGGCAAACAACAATACGAGCAGAAGCAGGACAGGAGGAATGGTGTATTTCAGGTACTTTTTATTGGTACGCAGGTCGATAGCATTCTTGAAAGGAATAGGTTGTAATTCACGGGTTTTCTGTTCTATTCCTGCCAATAATAAGGATGAATCAGGGTGTTGGGCTGATTGACGGCTGAGTTGAAGCACATTGAGCAGCTTGTCTTTTACATCCGGAAAGTGTGATCCGATGATGGTAGCAGCTTGCTCGTTGGTGATGGTCGCACCGAGTCGGAAATATTTCATCATGGGTATGATAATCCAGCGGATTAAAGTAAATGCAGAAGCTGCGACAAAGGAGTAGAACAAAACCTTTCTTCCACCGGTGCCAAAGTAGAAGAAGTTTTCCAGCAGGGCAATCACCGTAAAGTATAATGTCACAAAACCCAATAAATATAACGATCCCCTGATAATCTTATTGAGGTAGAACTTACGGATAAACTGATCCAGTTTTGCTATTAAAAGACTATAATTGTTCTCTTTCATCATAAACACAAAAGCAACATAAATAGAAACCCCAAAAACGGTATAATCGTTTCAGGATTTTGATTGTTTTACTAAATTAATACGTTTCGGGCTATAACATTATCCTCTTTCTGACATCCTTTTTCGCATTTTTTTGTCGAAAAGCTGAGATTTTCCTTTAGTAAATTTCCCGCTTTTTCTGGGTTTGGACACAGCCTCCTCATAAGCCGGGCATCCTGATTTTCTGGAACAGGAGCTCATAGCCGTTGATAGGCTAATCAGTCCGACAAGGAGAATTATACAGATAAAATATTTCTTCATGTGTAATGTCATAAAGCCCAAATATACGTATTTTTAAAAGCAATCTTTTCGGATAAACGACTTTGTGTCGTAATTGTTTCATTATCAAAAAGATTTAACGTATTTTTTGGTATAAAAAGTTTATCTGTAATCATCAGGGAACATGTTGATTAACAAAACTTCTTATTTTATCGAATGAATCGGCATAAGTATCCAATGGCCAGTCTCCGTGACCGCCTTGATATCTAACGAATTCATGAGGGACTGAATTTTCTTTCAGCTTATCGTCCAGTATGACGGCCTGGGCTATGGGTACCAGAGGATCGTTCTCACCCTGAAAAGTAAGTGTAGGTAGCGAGGTTGAGGTAATAAAAGTAACCGGACTTGACTGCGTATATTTTTCCGGGGCAGAGGTTTGAGTTGCGCCTATAACTTCCAGCATCAAGGCCTCCTGGAGTTGCCCTTCTTCAATAAACTTAGTCAGATCTGTCGGTCCGAAGTAGTTGATTATCGCCCTGACATGATGTCCGGAATCATTTTTATAACCATGTAAGAGGGCCAGATGTGCGCCGGCACTCATCCCCAAAAGGACTATGTTTTTCGAGACTTTATAGGTAGATGTACGGTCCAGATAAAATGCAATGGCAGCTTTCACATCCTGCTCCTGAGTGGGAAAAAGATTTGTACCGTTTGCGGCCAGTCTGTAATTGAGGTTCACTATAGCATAGTCCGGTAGATAGGTCTGCAAGCCTGCCACAAATCCATCAAAATCTTTTTTATCGCCTTCTTTCCAGCCGCCGCCATGGATGGTAAACAGCGTTTTGGTTTTTGATTCCTTTCGGTCTTTAGGCAAATAAATATCCATTCGCTGCAACGAATCGTTTCCATAGGTAACTTCTTTCAATGTGGAAGGACCAACAGGAACATCCTCCGGGACCGGCGTACAGGAAAAGCAAATGGTCATTGCCAGAAAGAATACTGAAATATTTCTCATCATGTTTAAATCGGAAGATTACATCAGCTTATTGTTATCTAAACGATTAGAAATGCCACCGGATTGCCCTGTAATTCAGTTGCTTGAGGAGGAAAAAATCTGCCGTCTTTTTTATTTCAAATCACGTAAAATCAAATCCATCGCATCAGGACGGCGCCCCAGGTAAATCCGCTGCCAAATGCTGTCAGACAGACCAGGTCTCCTGAAGAGAATAATCCCTTTTCGTGGGCTTCAGTCAGTGCTATAGGGATAGATGCCGCTGTGGTATTGCCATACTTTTGAATATTGTTATACACCTGGTCATCTCTTAGTTTCAGCCGATGCTGGATAAAGGATGCAATGCGCAGGTTGGCCTGGTGCGGGATAAGCACCTTAAGGTCGGATGGCTGATATCCCGTCTTTTCAAGAACTTCCATAATAGCTTCCGGCATTTTCTGGACGGCATGCTTGAATACAAGCTGACCATTCATGCTGGGATAGGTAAGTGCGTCGTCCATCATTTTCTGCGTTAAAAAAGTACCTCCGTAGTCTTTTTCATCCAGATATCCATACTTATCCACATCTCCATACCTTCCGCCGTGACATCCGGGATTGATAAAGGCCAGTTCTTCCGCATGTGTTCCATCGCTGTGCATACAGGTGGCGAGGATGCCCTGATTGTTTTGGTCTGTGGGTTGAACGATGGCTGCACCCGCACCATCACCAAAAATAACGGTAACATTACGTCCGCGGGTGGTATAGTCAAGACCCATCGAGTGTACTTCGGCACCTACAACCAGGATATTCTTATACATGCCGGCTGAAGCAAACTGGTGGGCGACGCTCAAGGCATAAATAAATCCGGAGCATTGATTACGGACGTCGAGTGCGCCACATTCTGTGGATGTAATACCGAGTTCTCTCTGTAATAAAACACCGCAACCAGGGAAAAAGTAATCCGGGCTAAGTGTCGCAAAGACAATAAAATCCACGTCTTCCGGCCGTATGCCTGCACGTTTAATGGCTATTTTGGATGCTTCAGCGGCAAGAGATACGGTAGATTCTTTATGTCGGGTGGCATATCTTCTCTCCTGAATACCGGTCCGCTCTTGAATCCACTCATCAGAGGTATCCATGTACCGGACCAAATCCTCATTTTTTACAATATTTTCGGGGACATAAAAGCCCAATCCTTTGATAAAAGAACCCATAATTTATAATTTTTATCTCAAAGTAAATAAAAATCAGCCAAAGGAGGAAGTATTATCCATTATTTCCGAAGATAACTTTATTTACAGGAGTCAAAATCCGAATAAGGAAATAACGATATGGTGTCCGGCGGCCAACGGCTAATTGACAAAATTCCAAAATAAAGATACCTTTGCTTCAAAAAGGAGGGAAATTGCCTGGTATGACAAAAAAAATTATACTTCTGGAAGCCTTGTGGTTGATGTGTTTTATCATCCTTGCCACTATCGTATTGACTCCCATTTATGTCCATGCGAAGAATTTTCCTTTTTATCTTGACAATATTCTTTTTCTGCTTGTTTTTCTGACATTTGCCAGGATGATATTTTTTGTTTCATCTTCTATTCTTGCCATGCATCCGGGCATAAAATTGTTTTTTGTGGCTATAGCCCTGCCTGTCACATTTATATTAATAAACCGATTCAATAATTTCCGGATATATATAGATGATTACGGGACATCGCGTATTTTTGGCCATTTGGATGATTCTCTGCAGGTTCCGCTGGATGTTTATCTGAAAAATGAAATGACCTTATTTGGCGTGGGAGCAATTGTGACATCTATCATCTTCCCGATTTTTCTTATCATCAGCATCTGGTTATTTAAAAACAGGGGAAGACATATATAACTTTTATTCTTTCAGAAAGAATTTAGATAAAATCTCATGCTGTCACTTAGAGTGGTGCAATTCATCCCCGCACTTTCTACAAAACAAGGCATCATCCTGGTGTCCCTTTATATTGCAGTTATGGCATATCAGGTCGTTTTGATTTTTCCTCAATTCTTTTATCATATTGCCGCCGATAATACCCGTAGGTACGGCAATGATAGAATAGCCAAGGATCATAATAAATGATGCAAGAATTTTACCCATCGGCGTTATGGGTGTAATGTCGCCGTAACCAACCGTAGTCAGAGTCACAATAGACCAATAAATACTCTGTGGTATGGAAGAAAAACTTTCATTGTGATGATATTCTGCCAGGTACATAAGAGAACCCAGCAAAAAGGCTAAAATCAATACAAAAAATAAAAAAATAAAAATCTTCCTGAAACTCCTTATGAGGGCGAAGACCAGTTCCCTGCTTTCATCCAGAAACTTCACCATCCCATATATGCGGAATATCCTCAAAAGCCTGAATGATCGGATAATCATCAGCATGTGGCTTTGCGGAAAGAAATATTCGAAGAAGGAAGGAAGAATAGCGATGAGATCCAGTAAGCCAAAGGTGCTGAAGACGAAATTCTTTTTTACGCGGACACAAGATAGCCTTAAAATGTATTCAATTGTAAATACTATCAGAAAGAAAAGATCTAATTTACGAAAAAGTGACCCGTACCTTGCCGCAATTGTATCCACGCTTTCAGATAAAATGAGCACAATATTGGCTAAGATAAGAATTGATAATATCGTGTCAAAAATCCTACCCGCCAGGGTGTTGGCCTGAAAAATAATGACATACAGTTTGTACCGCCATGAATTTTCGTCTTCCGGTCGATTTTGTTTTTGTATGACACCTATTCTGTCCGGTAGAATTCTAAATAAACTCAAAATCAGGATGTATTTACGGTGTCAAAGTAAGCAAATATTCCCTTTAATACCAAGTTTAGCCAACATTTACTATGGAGTAAATACAACCTTATCCGGATTATCGGAAAGATTTATTTCAGGTTTTGATAAATAAAAATAGAAAATTCGCCTAATCAATCACCTGATTTTATCCAATATGGCGACGAAGGACATGCTATCCTTAGGGTTAGTCTTTTCGAAAACTTTATCGTAATCCACATAGATCCTGACGCTGTTATACTCTATGACTCCTTTGATTACCGGATAAAAGTTGCCTCGTGAACTGCAATCCGAAATAATGACATCTGAAAATTCATCGGGCACCTTGCCATGGCTCCAGTTTTTACTGCAGTTCCAGTCTCTTTCCCTACCGGGTGTTCCGCCGCGCCATTCTGTGATTTTCTGACCTCTGACTACAGAAGTCAATACCAGACAAAACAGGATAATAAATAGATTTTTCATGATGGTTATGTTTTTATGTTAAAAATTTAGCTCAATACAATCCAAAAGATTCAGACGATATTATCAGTAAGAAATCCGCTGTTCTTCTGAATACAATACAAAGTTAAAGCCGGGCCGGATCGACGGATACCGTTAATTGACGATATTTAAAACATTTTTTAACGGAAAAATGCACCTGTAAAGCGCATAGGGTTCAGATATTGGATTATCCGGGGTTCACGTATTAAAATTATGGTCTGGATTAACTCGGGTAATAAATATTGCCCGGTAATAAGAAAAAAGCCGGAGTGTAAATGCCCCGGCTTTTAATAGTCTGATTATATCAATATCTTATTTCAGATGGATAACTTTTCCGCTCTGACTTCCATCCTTGCCCTGTAACACAACATACAATACACCTGCAGGCAATCCTGACAGGTTAACTCTTGTCAAATTCACATGGTCATTCTGATTGTACAGTTGACCTGTAAGTATTGTCCGGCCAAGTGCATTTACAATGCGATATGTATCTGCATGAGCCGACCGGATAAACAGCTGACCTGAAGTCGGATTGGGGAAGAGCATCATGTTGTAGTCAGCCGCAGTACTTTGGAATACCCCGGAAGTGACTTTTTCATATTTTTTGACATTAACCTGGTTGTTTAATGATGCGTCAGAGTATGCAACATAGGGAACACCTTTAGGGTCAATAGCGAGTGTTTGTTCTGTTGCTATTTCCGTAAAACCGGGTATTCCGACATAGGACCATTCTTCTCCATCATATTTCTGGACACTGGTTTTACCTGAATTTTTTTCATCGCGGTAGGCTACAAAGATATTTCCCAGTTCATCTGCTTCTATTTTACATCTTTTTACAGCTCCGTCAGCGAGGTTGTACTTTTTAAGTTCCCATTTATTGTCATCTTCATCCAGTTCATATACATTTAGAAATTGATCTGTTGCACCATAAGTAAGGACGGCGTAGATATCTCCGTCTTTATCCATGACGATGTCGTGATCAAAGAAGGTCTGTACCGTGTCGATGTGTCCCTGGCCCAGGACATTCCATTTTCCGTCTTGCCACAAAGAGGCCTGAGAATATGAAATATTTACTCCATCGATACCGTAAATGATCAGTGGATTACCTTTTTTGTCGAGCTTCATCCTGTTCCAGACGGTGTATTTATCAGCAACATTTCCGACAAACTTCCAGGCGGTACCGTCAAACTGGTAGGTTTTTGTCTGGTTATCTGATGGTGCAAAAAATACGACAAAAAAGGTTCCATCTCCAGCTTTTATTACATCCGGGTATATAAAGTAATCTCCGGAAATCTTATCTCCCATCTGTTTCCAGTTGCTTCCGTCCCACCTGCTTGCTGTACCGTTACTGAAGACAACCGGATTTTCGTCATCCATGGTCATGCATGCCTGGAATGCGTCACCGGTAAGGGTCGAGCCCACCTGTTCCCATTGGTCATCCTTAAGGCGATAAACATTGATAGCTGAGTTGCTAAAATCACTTGCCAGAACATAAGGGACTCCTTCTTTACTCATTTCAAGGTCAACCGTTGAAGGTTTGAAGCCATTGATCCCCTTTTGTCCTACCTGGACCCAGTCTCCTTCACTTTGACCGATTGTCAACTGAAAGTCCTGTGTTTCGTCCCATACACCATCAGAGAGTTTTAATTCGACATTGTAGGTTCCCAATGAAGTGGGGACGCCTGAAAGGGTTGCTTTTCCATCTCCATGGTCCACCAATGTAAGGCCAGGGGGCAGTGCGCCGGCAGAAGTGATGGTCAAATGGTCATAATCAGGGTCGTGTGCTACGATGTCGTATTGGTAAAGAGTTCCCAGAAATCCCTTTTCTTTGGCTTCTGACTGAAAAAATGGTTTGGCATTGGCGTAGCCCTCGATATAATCACTTACGCCAGCATTGAGGACCTCTCCGGTAGCGGCATTGACTAATACTCCTATCACTCGGATATAGTCATCGTCATAATCTTCCGGCAGGGTATAGGTATATGAGTAGGTATGAGTCTCTCCGGAGGCAATGTCTGTCGGCAGACTTCCTGCGTCACCATTGATTCCGCCGGCAAGATAACGGGCGACGTGATTAAATGATACAATGTTGGCGGGAATAGGATTGGGCAGGTCTTCATATCCTCCCATATCACCCAAGGCACCTCCGGAATATGCATTGACCTGAGCATATCCGGGTGTTGATCCGGTCACTCCACTTTCTGTCACTATCGCGGCTAATCTGTAGTCGCCGGAAAGCGGCTGAGTAAAAGCAGCTGAGACATCCATTTTCAATTCTCTGGTGTCCTCATTCCACGTTGTCTTTACTGTAACAGATGCAGGCGGCTGAACTGCGAGCTGACTTTCCATATCATCTTTCAGGGTCTGGAAAGGCTTGATCTCAGAGATGGTATTTCTGTTGATCCACGCTGAAGGAAGGCCTGAAAATGGCATTTTATCACTATACTCCACGTATTCCATCGGGTCGCCGAAGTGGATGGAAACGAAGGCAAATTGTCCGGGATATTGTTTCTGCAGCTCCTGTGCATAAACATCTCCCCGAGGGCAATACTGACACCATGTTCCGGTGCCTTCCTCAATCAACACTACGCGTTGCTGAGCGTTGATTATCAAGGAAGTAGAAAATAAGCAAAATAACAGTAAAAAAACTCTTTTCATTATACAATTACTTTATCCGGGCTGTCCGGGTTGAATAAAAAATTTAATTATTAAAATTGATGCTCCGTATAGATGTATCAACATCATAAAACGATATTTAGTTGGAAATTTTATCTTCAAATTTCGTAAAAAACAAGGTAGTGAAAGAGGCGTGTCCAAACAAATCCTGCACAAAGCTATATTTTTGTTATTGTATCCAAAAATTATTAACACGGACGGCAAGCAGTGTTGTTATATTATGAGTGATTGGGGATTGGTGCCGAGGTCAATCAATGCCGAAGAGACATCTTCGACAAAGCTTTTGGGGCCGCAAACATAGAATCGATTGTTGAAGTCGCCGATGGTATCTATCAGGAAGTCGCGGTCGATGCGTCTTTCTTTGAAGCCGATGATACCCTGCCGTGTAAAAACATTGACGTAGGCAGCACCCAGCATTTGATATAATTCGGCTCCCAGTATGATATCAGCAGCGCATTGATTGGAATACAGGAGGCCTATACCACGCAGGTTATTGCTGAGATACAAGGCTCTGAAAAAAGAAATAAAGGGCGTTATACCTGTCCCTCCGGCGATAAAGATACCCGGACCCTTGTATTCTATTGTGCCGAAAACATCGTGTATCAGGATTTCGTCCCCATTGTGCACGAGGCTTAGCTGATGGGTAAACCCCTTCCTTTCATCATATATTTTAATGATAAACTCCAGGTATGGCCAGTCATTGAGGGAAGTAAACGTGAATGGCCGGATGACATCTTCCCATCCAGGTCGGTTGATAGAAATATGTGCCGACTGTCCGGGACGATACACAAATCCTTCAGGTTTTTCAACCATCACTTTTTTCACATTGTGGTTGATATATTGGCTGTTAAGTATTCTTAACTTGTACATAGGCAACTTATTATCTTCTTCTGATCGTATTGCTATTATTTTAACTGTCGCACTTATATAAATTTAGAGTACCTGTGTTTAGAATGGTTACACCGGTTGGCTTATTATTATAACCAAATAAAAAATGCCGTTCTTATTCTCCTGCTATAGCATCGTAATCAAAACCAGCCCTTATCACGGCTCTCTTCGTTGCTTCCAAAGCATATTCTGCCCGATTGAAGGGGTGAACTGGGACTTCTGTCACGTTTTTCAACTGTTCGAGTAGAAATGCTATATCTCCTTCAGTCAGGCTTTCGCAGGCTTCATACATGCCTCCCTGCTTTTCCTCCAGTTCATCATGCAATTCAAGGATATGCCGGATTACGCGCAAAACACCGGGGTCAGGCGGAACAACCATCAATGAAGTAAGGGCACCGTGATCCAGTCTTAATTTGGCTGCCAAGGGAAGAGGATTACCTCCATTGGCTTTTTGTGCTGCGGGAAAGAGCACTTTTTCCTCCATTTTTATGTGCTTTAACAGTCCAGTGCGAAACTGATGATACAAATCATGATCAATCTCACCTTCAACAGCGGTAGCACGGTCTAGGATATCTTCTATCCGGCGGTGATCGGTCGTAAAAAAATCATACAGCGTCTTATTCATGAAAGAATTTATTGGTTTGGTACGAAGTAAAGGTATCAAAATATAAATGTGATATTCAAATGAAGCAGGATAAATATTTTAGGAAAGGGTCTGTTTTCTGTTCTCTTCCATTTAGTCTCATACTGTGATAGCGCCCTGTTTTAGACGATTGGAGAGGAATATGCCTTATGGATGCCGGGAACATTCTGCCTTTTTTGTATGGAAGTGTACAATAGCCCGGTATATTATTGTTGCTTTTGAACGGCTTCAGTTTTTCCTCCCTGATGCAATATTTCTGAATACTTGCGGGAAGTTGCACTTGCGTGAGGGATAGGAGCGGGCACAAGCGACTTCAGGAGCGCGTAAAGCGGATAGCCCGACCATGGACCCTTCCATGGGCACGCCCTCATAATATTAATTTTATTGGTTGCAACACTATTGGTCCGTGGCTGTTTTGATGATAATAATTTTTACTAATTTTAATTAAAAATATGAAAGAAGATATAGACGTTTTAAGGCGCATTGTGGAGCGGCGGCGGAGTATCACGCCGACTATGTACAATGGCAGAGAGATTTCGGTGGAGACGATTGAGAAAATCCTAGAGAGTGCCAATTTTGCCCCGACACACAAGTTGACACAGCCGTGGCATTTTGTGGTCTTTAAGGGTGATGCTTTGGTACGGCTGGGTGAGGAAATGGCGAGAATATATAGGAATATCACACCTGATGAGAAGTTTTCGGAGCGTAAGTCAGGCGATATAAGAAATAAGGCGCCTCGGTCTTCTGCCGTCATTGCCATCGTCATGGAGGTACATCCTCACCTGGTTCCGGAGTGGGAAGAGGTGGCGGCGACGGCTGCGGCGGTAGAGAATATGTGGCTGACGGCGACGGCTTACGGTGTAGGTGCCTACTGGTCCAGCCCGGCGATAATCCATCATCTGGGGGATTTTCTTGAACTCAATGAAGCACAGCGTTGTATCGGTCTATTTTATATGGGATATAGCGACATAGAGCTGCCTCCCTGTAAAAGAGAGGAGATCAAGACAAAGGTCAGGTGGATGGAGTGAGATAAATATATTAATCTGGTAAATGGTTTTTTATGAATAATATGAAGTCGTTGTTTTTACTCAGAGACGACATTACATTTTTAAATTTCGGCTCGTTCGGTGCTTGTCCAAAGCCGGTTTTCGAGGAATATCAACGATTTCAGAGAGAGTTGGAGGAAGAGCCGGTCGCTTTTATGATTGACAAGAGTCCGAAATATCTCAAGGAATCGAGGTGGGCACTCGGCAGATATCTCAACTGTGAGGGGGACGATGTGGTGTGTGTGACCAATCCTTCTTATGCTGTAAATATCATTGCTCGGAGTCTTGACCTGAAACCGGGTGATGAGGTTCTGACGACCAATCTTGAGTATGGTGCCTGTGACCGTGCCTGGAAATACTATTGCCGCAAGCGTGGTGCCATCTATAAGCAACAGGAAATCCGGTTTCCGATAGAAAGTAAGGAAGACATCGTCAGGCAGTTGATGGCCGGTGTTACGGCACAAACCAAAATTATTTTTATCAGTCACATTACCAGTTCTACTGGATTGCGGCTTCCGGTGGAAGAGATTTGCAAGGAGGCGCAGGAACGAGGTATAATGACCTTTGTTGATGGGGCGCATGGTCCGGGTCAGGTGGAGGTCGATCTGACTAAAATGGGTGTGGATATCTATACAGGTGCTTGTCACAAGTGGATGCTAACGCCCAAGGGCTCTTCTTTTCTGTATGTCCGAAGGGAACTGCAACATCTGTTTGATCCGATAATAATCAGTTGGGGATATGAGTCTGACTTTCCATCCGGTTCACAATTTTTAGATTATAATGAGGTGCAGGGGACACGGGATCTTTCAGCATTTTGTACGATACCTGCGGCAATACGTTTTATGGAAGAACTTAACTGGCCTGCGGTAGCGGCAAAATGTCGGGCGATGGTACAAAATAATGCGGAGGCTCTTAATGAGGTTACCGGATATCCGGCTATCGCGCCCATCAACGATGATTTTATAGCACAGATGTACAGTAGTCGGATTAATACTGACAATCCTATGGAGCTGCATGACAAGCTGTATCGGGATTTTAAAATTCAAATCCCGGTGATGATGCAGGGTAATCAAGCATATATCAGGTATTCTGTCAATGCTTTTAATAGTCAGGAGGATCTTGACAAGTTAGTGGAGGCATTGAGGGGATAATAGCAGGACCAGGTCAGCCTCAGGTAAAGTTTATACGCTACAAAGTGGTAATTTATATGCCAATAACTTTGAATTATCAGGCATTGGCATACGAAGTAAAATATTAAAATGGAGCTTTTGAGGTCAAACAAGGCTTGCTTTTATATAAGGTTAGGTTTGTTCCGGAATGTGGGAAATACCCGGTTATCGACACTTCTGCACTCAGCTTTCTTTCGATAGACTCTCAAAATTCATTGAAAGTTTATGAAAATTTTTACTGACCTTTGACAGACAGATGGAAAAGGAAGATAAGATCGGTATATTTTTAAAGGAGTTGGCCACTGCATTGGAGTTGTCTCTGTGGAGTTCTCTTACGCTAAGTCAACCTAGGGAAAAGCTTAGCACTATAAAAAATCTGTATTTCAGACCGGTCAGGTTGCGCAATGAGGATGCCTGTCAGATGGTGGTAAGATATAAGGACAGGGAGGAGACCAAGAATTTCAGCAAGCAGGAGTTTCTGGCTTTTGCAAGTCAAAGTATTCGCCAGCATTTTTATTATGCCCATCTGGTAAATAATGGTAAGGAAGGGCATCTGCTCATTTCTAAGCGCGGTTTTGTCACGCTAAAGTGGAAAAACACCATATCTACTTCTATTCCTCTGCCTGTTCATGATAAGAAGAAGTCATACACTATCGCTCCGGAATCTGAATTTCTGTTTCGCCTCGGTATTGCATCCCGCAACGGGGTAATACTTCCAAGTCAATACAGTAAGTATAAGCAAATATGCCGGTATGTAGAGTTATTGGCGCCTTTGTTAGATGAGACTGACTGTGAAAAACCAATGCTGGTAGCAGATATGGGTTGTGGCAAAGGGTATCTGACATTTGCCCTGCATCAGTATTTACTTGACACAGGTTTCAAAAAAATAAAGACAGTTGGGATAGACCTGAAAGAGAAGGTGATTCAGGAAAATAATAGGATTGCCCGGGATATAGGGCTTGATGGGCTTGAATTTATCCATGGGAGTATATCAGGTGTCCGGGATTTAAAACCCAATGTATTAATAGCTCTCCATGCATGTGACACGGCTACCGATGATGCCATCTATTATGGGCTGGAGCAGAGATCTGAGATAATTGTCGTGGCACCATGCTGTCAGAAGCAGGTACGAAAATCGATAACAGTCAATGAAACAAACAGCTCTCTATTTCGGTATGGTATCATAGAGGAGCGGTTTGCGAGTGACCTTACCGATCTGATTCGTGCCAATGTATTAAGATTTCATGGGTATCAAGTTAAAGTGATGGAATTTGTCAATCTGGAGCATACTCCCAAAAATTTGTTGATTACTGCAGAATTTAAGAAAAAACAAAAGGAGGAAGCAAGGGATGAAATATTTCTATGGATGAGGCTATTCGGTATCGGTCAACATTATTTAGTAGATAAATTGGGATGGAAGGAAAATGCCGATTAGGGTATTGTATGAAAACAACTCCTGCTTAACAAAAGAATTTAATGTTTTTTACTCTTTACAATAAACTTTTCAACAGTTGGGAAAATCAAGATGTCGTCTATGGCAAATATCAATGATTGCCAATAAAAAAAGCCCTGAGTTATGCACTCAAGGCTTGTGTATTGATCCGGCAACGTCCTACTCTCCCACCCGCTCGGGGCAGTACCATCAGCGCTGTAAGGCTTAACTTCTCTGTTCGGA
>JAGFJA010000062.1 GCA_024103005.1 Saprospiraceae bacterium | reverse complement strand
GTAAGCTGCATAGGGTCCGGCATCATTACAAGGTGCAAACTTATGGCTTTGCAATTATAATTTATAAAAAATAAACCAAGATTAGTGATCATTTGGTTTTAACGGATATAGTTTCTGTTGGAATCATTTCCTCTTCGCCTGTATTAGATGTCGCTTACCCGGATTATAAAAAGACTGTGGACAGGATAATAAACCGGATCAAACACAATAATTAGTTAGCGGAAGGATTGGTAGGAACTACCCATATGAAGACAAATATTATCTTTTCAATAGTAAATGTACCTCCGATAGGCCCAACGACAGGTTGTTTCACCAAAATTACAAAAGGGCTGATTGAACATTTTTGTGACAATATTGATGTTGTGTTTATATTTTGACAAAGACTGAAGGTGTCTTTTCGATGTAAATATTGGCTTTTTCGATGTTGATATCATTATTACTGAATAAAATGCTGCCGGGTCAGAAAAGTGATCTTTTAAGTATGGAAAAACAATGACTCGATTTTTTAGCATTAATATACTAAATTAATATATGGCAATGTGTTAAAAAATATGTTAATATAAAAACATAATAGACATTTAATTTATATTCATTTATTAAATAACACAAAATGTAGATTAATTTAAGTTATGTTATGTATGCCAGCCCTTGTTTGATGATATTCAATATAAGTTTACAGAATATTGTAAGAATTTAATATTATTTTTGTTGCGATATCCATAATATTAAATTGGATTAAATTTAAAAAGCATAAATTTATTATGATGAAATATTTGCTTTATCCTTTCTTGTTTTTATTTTTCTCATTTCACCTTCAATCTCAGGAAATTAGCCAGTGTCTAATAGGTGCAGGTGGTACTGAGTCATCGAAGTCGCCTGTCAGCCTCGATTGGTCACTTGGTCAAATCCTCAATACATCGGTTAAGACTCATGATGGCCTGCTTACTCAAGGTTATTTGCAGCCAATGATACCACTAATCAAGCCAGACAATGATAGTGCAGTTAAAACAGCCTCACTTGATTTATTTCCCAATCCAGCATCGGCTCAGGTGAACGTTACTGTTTCCTTTGAATCAGACAAGATGGTCAGCCTGGCCTTATATAATATATATGGAAGTCCTTGTCAGACTATTCAAAATATACAATCCGGATCAGAAAAGCAATTGGACCTGAAGGCTTATCCTTCAGGAACATACTTTATTTTATTATACGACTCTTCCGGTCGTATGATCAACAAGACCCATTTTATTAAAATTTGATTTTACTTTTAAATTTAACTATAAACACTTGTCTACCATGAGATGCATTGTTATACTCGTATTTTCACTTTTTCTTTTTTGTGACATAAGTGCACAAAGTCCTATTAGGGGGATGAATTATCAGGCTGTGGCCAGAGACTCTAAAGGTCAGATTATTGCTAATAAGGACTTGGATTTGAAAATTAGCTTGAGCAGTTTTCAGGCCGAAAAAGAATATATTTATTATTCAGAACAGCACCGATTGACTACTAATTCTCTGGGCTTGTTCTCATTGATTATCGGTGAGGGAAGTGTTCTCTCGGGAAGTTATGAAAAGATACCATGGGCTACCGAAGACATTTATATCAATGTTAGCATCAAGGATATTTCTTCCGATACTTACGAGTCAATTAGTAATAGCAAGTTGCAGGCGGTACCTTATGCCTATCATGCAATTACTGCCTCCCAATTGACCGGTGATGATGGCTTAAGCCTGAGGGCAGAAGAACCATTTTGGTCAACCTTTGGGAATTATCTCGTAGAATTTAGAAAAGCTCAACTGGGTTCCCGTGATTGTGCCGACGTAATAATAGTGTCAAATAATATCGAAAGGATGCGGGTTTTGTGCGATGGAAATATTACGATGGAAAATGACCTGACGGTGAAGCATGATGTTACGGTTCAGAATAATTTTTCTGTATGGGGGGATGTTGTCCTGAACTCCAACTACAAGGATCATTTTACTTCCACCCTGATCAATGGGCCTCTTACCGTTGCTAATAGGCAGCCTACGTATCTTACCGGCACGTTGACCGTGGATAAAGACACCTGGTTGAAGAGTAGATTGAGAGTGGATGGCATCACGGACCTGAATGATGCCCTTAATGTCAACAATGGTGCTCCAACATATCTTAGCGGCACTTTGACGGTAGATCAAGCTACCTGGCTTAAGAATACACTTGTGGTAGATGGAATAACCAATCTAAACGCTGCCCTTTATGTCAATAACATGGCTCCGACGTACTTAAGTGGCACATTGAACGTGGATAAGGATACCTGGTTGAAAAGCAGGCTTCGGGTGGATGGCATCACGGACCTGAATGATGCCCTTAATGTCAACAACATGGCTCCAACGCACCTATCCGGTACATTGACGGTGGATAAAAGAACAGATCTGAATGATTCGCTGAATGTCAATAACAATAAACCTACATTATTGACCGGTACACTTCAGGTCAATCAGAAAGGTACATTCAAGGACCAGGTGATACTGGACAATGCAGGATTCCAATCCACAAGCACCACTACCGGTGCCCTGGTGGTGAGCGGTGGAATAGGTATCGGAAAGAATCTATGGTTGGGCGGAGAGTTTCATTCACTCGGCCCAATGAAGCTGGAATCCTCCCTGGATGTCCAGGGCCCTACCAATTTTTATGGAACTATAACTGCTCATAAGTTTGCAGATTTCCTTGCAGGCGTGAAGATCAGCGGGAAAACAACACTTGACTCATCCCTGATAGTCAATGGGGTGGCTGACTTCAATAACAATGTCAACATTAACGGCACTACAACTACCAAAGCAATCAACGCCAATGGGCAAGTCACCATCAAGGCTGCGTTGGGTAAAAGTGAAGGAGACTACAGTAAATATCCATTGCGGGTAGAAGGAAGTGGACAGGGAATTGCCATTAAGGTGACAGATGGAACCGTCAATAATACGAATAATTTTATCACGTTCTTTGATGGTGGTGGCAATGCCGTAGGAGCTATTGAGGGTGAAACCTTTGATGAAAAAAAGAACACTCCTGAGTATATATTTGAGCAAACGATGCTTGTAGCGGAGGAAGCAAAAGCTATTGCTAATCAAGTGCTGGCTTTGATCCCTATTGTAGTTGCGGGATTCGGTGCCTCAGCCGGGCCATGCGGGCCTTGTATTGCTATGGCTGCCGCTGATTTGGTATTAGCTACAGCCAATCTTATTGCGTTCAATGTATTTGCCGGTCAAGATATAGGTGTTACATATTCTTCCGGATCTGCCGATTATGCAGAATGGCTGGAGCGTATACAGCCCGGTGAGAGATTATTGGCAGGAGACATTGTGGGTGTATATAATGGCAAAATCACTAAATACACCAAAGATGCTCAACAGCTATTTGTTATTTCTACCAAACCGGCTGTTTTGGGAAATACACCGGAAAGCGGAAAGGAAGTCTATTATGACAAGGTGGCTTTTATGGGTCAAATCCCGGTCAAGGTTAGGGGCTTGGTTATGCCCGGAGATTATATTCTGCCTTCCGGTTCTAATGACGGATGCGGTATTGCTGTTTCTCCCGACAGACTGACACCATCCCAATATAAGGATATCGTAGGAATAGCCTGGTCAAGTGCCTCTGCCAGTAATGGAATCTCGATGGTCAATATGGCTATAGGATTAAATTCAAACGATATGGCTCGTCTAGGCGAACAACAAGAAAGGAGAATCAGTGAACTGGAATCAAAATTTTCTGCACTTGAAGCAAGAATGGCTGTGTTGGAAGGTAAAAGTCAGAATGGCTCAAATACTGCAGTGGCCGTCGCCGAACAAATGCGCTTGACACCGCAACCTGTATCTAATCAAACAAAAGAACAACTTGCTCTTGCCAACATGCCTCCTGAACTGAGTGATGAGGTAATGGCTGAAGCTATTGAATTCTTACGAAACCAGTTTAATCAGACCGGGGTTGATTATAATAAACATCCGGGACTTACCAAATTATTTACCGACCTTGCTTTCCAAAGGGAAGTAATAAGAAGAAGCCAGGAGAACTATAAGATCGGATATCAGAAAATAATGAGTGGCAAGTAACTGTTTTGAAATAATTGGCTCAATAGTAATGTCGAAGAACGATATTGCTATTGAGCACTTTTTATGACTGTGTTATTGAAAAAACACTTGATTGTAGTTGCCTTGTAATTCCTGATTATTGTGAAAATTGATCTTACCATTTCGGTATCAGGGGGGAAGTCAGGCTGATTGATTTAAAATTTTTTTAATCCACTACCTGCTTCATTACCCTGGAATAATATGATTTGTTTATTTATATTGAATTGAACTAACATGAAAACACTCCGGGACTTCATATTTTTAATTGTACTATTATTATCTACGCTTGATATCATTGGACAGTCTTTATGGACCGGGTCGGTGGATACTGACTGGTCAAAGGCGGCTAATTGGACCGGGGGAGTTCCGACCTCTGCGGATACAGCATTGATTCCGGTTACATCGAATAATCCGGAGATCAGCATAATGGGAGCTGTTGCAAAATCCATCACAATCCAATCCGGAGCAATACTTACCATCAATTCCGGTGCCATGGTCTCCATCAATGGGACTTCTCTTGTCTGTCTGCGTGTAAATGGGACATTGATCAATTCCGGAAGCATTCAGATTGGAAATACAAGTGCAAATAAATTTGGTATCGTTAACTATGGAACCGTTACCAATAATACTGGTGCATCTATCAACATTGACAAAACACAGACATGCGGTGTTCAGAACAATTCCGGTACCTTTTCCAACAACGGAAGTATTAATATTGGTTCTAATTCCATATTTCTTTTTAAAGGTATTGAGAATAACGCCACCTTTGATCATTCAAGCGATACAATAACTATCAACAGAGCTCTTTTGTCTGGAATTGACATCAATTCTCCGGGTGTATTTACCAATAATTCAG
The DNA here is from genome assembly GCA_024103005.1 of Saprospiraceae bacterium. Classification (GTDB taxonomy): domain Bacteria; phylum Bacteroidota; class Bacteroidia; order Chitinophagales; family Saprospiraceae; genus Parvibacillus. The sequence continues at coordinate 4,699 of JAGFJA010000062.1, read as the reverse complement.
GCATAAAAATGGGATTTCAGGGGACTCCGATGGCCACTCTAATCAGTGGAGCAGGAGCCTTTAATAACTCAACGGGTGGATTGGTATGGGCAACCGGAGCAGTAAGCAGCACTAACTTTCAGCACCAAGGCGGCACAATCAATCCCGGGGCGGGATATGGCATTATATCATTTGTGGGTAAAGGAATATTGAATGCCAGTAAGATAAATATAGATGTAAAGGGGAAAAACACTCCGGGTGTGGATTTCGATCAGGTCAACTTTACCGATACGCTGACTGTAGGTGGTACTCTGGCACTTAATATAGATTTTCCCACTCCTGCCATCGGTGATGAATTAACCATTATGGGTTCCAATGGGGTGAAGGATACTTTCAATGTGATCACCGGGCTTCAGCCTGACTGGCACATTATCTACAAAACTACCGGTGTTGTTCTTCGGTATGGTAATATTACAGAAACGGTTTGGATTGGTGACAGTAGCACAGTGTGGTCAGATCCGGATAATTGGTCCTATGGAGTCCCTACCGCTACTACGGATGTTATGATCAACGATACCAGTGTATTTTATCCTGTATTAACAGGTACCGGAATGGCCAAATCAATTTCAATTATACCCGGTGGGTCGCTTACAGTAGCAACCGGTGGAGTTTTAAATATTGAAGGCTCCAACGCTCATGCGATCAGCAATGCCGGTAATGTTTCCAACAGTGGCACAATAAATATCGGCAGCTCAGTTAGTCCGGGTGTCATTGGAATCAACAATACAGGCACTTTTGCAAACCAGACCGGCGGAACCATTAATCTGGACAGAAGCAATTATTACGGAATATTGAATGCTGCAGGCACCTTTACCAATAACGATCAAATCAATATAGGCAGCATTTCCGGCCCGGGACAAAATGGGATTCGCAACACTGCTATTTTTAATAATTCCGGGGGAATGATTATTGTCGATAAAACCGTTGATGGTGCAATCTTCAACGATACTTTGTCGACTTTTGAAAACACAGGCACTTTGAAATTGGGTGGAAATGATACGCTTGGTCATTTTGGTATTGTCAATAAGTATAATTTCAACAACACCGGCGGTACCATTGAAATCGATCGGACAAGGGACTATGCAGTTTCACAATCATTTGGAACTTTTAACAACACCGGTGATATCCAGTTAGGATCTCAATATAGTGTGGGCAAATATGGTCTATCCATTGCCAAAAATTTTAACAATAACAGCGGTGGTAATATTACTGTCAATAGAGCTACACAGGCTGCAATCGTACTATCAAATACTGCCGTTTTTCAAAACAATAGTACTGTTACGATAGGAGAACTATCGGTAATCAATGATATGATTTATGGCACGGTAGGACAATTTATTAATTCTGCAGGGGCTATACTCCAGGGGATTGGAAATATTGTTGCTTCAGCCTACATCAACAATGGGGGGACCCTAAAACCCGGAAATCCCAAAGGTATCATTAATTTTACCGGAAAAGAAAACTTCAGCAATTGCAGCCTGGAGATGGATATTACAGGTAATGGAAGCCCCGGAGTTGACTATGACAGAGTCTCAATAAGTGATACAGCAACATTAGGCGGTACCTTAATCCTTAATGTGCCATATGCAGGTGCTCCTGGCGATCAGATTCAGATTATTTCTGCAGCAAAGATCGTTGGTACCTTTAGCATTGTGTCCGGTGTTCCTTCAGGATGGACACTGGATTATTCGAGCAATGCTGTTACCCTGACCTATATCACTTCAGGAGGAACAACATGGACCGGGAACATAGACTCGGACTGGAATAAAGCGGGGAACTGGTCTGACGGGGTTCCTCTCATTACTTCTGACGTCACAATACCAGATGTAGCTACACATGATCCGGTTGTTGGTACAACTATCAATATCAAATCCATTATTCTCAATACAGGAGCCGGATTGACCATCAATGCCGCCGGCATCCTCAATATTAATGGAGCCCTCTCGCAGGCATTGCTCAATAATGGCAATATTACAAATATGGGAGTATTGAGTATTGGGGGAACCGCTTCAGTGGGATCAAACGGATTGAAGAACAATGGTACCTTTGCTAATAATAATGGCGGGGTAATTAATATCAACAGGACTATCACTTCAGCACTGGAAAACTCAGGTACCTTTGACAATGCCGGAACCATCAACATAGGCAATATCGTCCAGCCGGGAGCCAATGGTATTCTCAATTCAAGTACCTTTAACAATTTGAGTTCCGGATTAATCCATGTCGACAGAACCGGATACGCGTCCGTGTATAACAATACAGGAGGAACCTTTAATCATCACGGTGGCCTGAACATCGGCGCTTCAGGCGTTTTAGGTGATGTAGGCATGCTTAACTTCGCTACATTCAACATAATAGCCGGATCGCAAATCACTATCAATAGTTGTACAGAGATAGGTATTGATAATCGGGGCACCATGACAAATGCCATAACTATCAATATTGGCAATAGCTTTTTTTCAGGTCATGACGGTCTGAATAATATTGGTCAGTTTACCAATAGTGCCGGAGCTGCTTTGATCGTCGGGAGAACCTCTGATTACGGGGTGTGGAATGATGAAGGCGGCAGTTTTACCAATCAGGGAAGTATACAGACGGGTAACGCATCCCTGCCTTGTCAATACGGAGTACGGAATGATGGAACCTTCATCAATTCAGGGCCTATCGCCATCGATTATGTGACGGCGTATGGCCTGCGAAACAATCTGGGCACTTTCAACAACAACTCAATTATTACCCTTGGCAATTCCGGCAGTTCAGGAGATTATGGCTTATATAATAACGGCATATTCAACAATAACACATCTGCGACCATCCATATCAACCGGAATAATCAGTCCGGGATTTATAATTACGGAAATGGAACATTCAATAATTATTCAACCATCAATATTGGGTCAAGCCATGCGGTAGGCATCTATGGCATTTACAATATTGCCAATTTCAACAACAATGCAGGGAGTATCAATATCAACAATTGCTCCAACGCAGGTATATTTAATGACAATAAGATTTTTACCAATTTGTCCGCTATCAACATTGGCTCTACGTCTTCAGTTGGTCAATACGGTATTCGAAATAGAAATATATTTAATAATGCAGGAGGGCAGATCAATATCAACAGAGTGTCCAATGCAGGTTTTTATAGTGAAGCGGGCACTTTTAGTAATTCGGCAAATGTTGTTATCGGACAATTGGTCAGTGTTGCTGACCTAATTAAAGGTGCAAGCGGCAGTTTTGATAATCTGACCGGTGGAATACTCAAGGGGACCGGCAATATCAACCCGATATTCTTTGATAATGCCGGTGGAAAAATTGCTCCAGGCTATTCTCCGGGTATAATGACATTTACCGGCAATACAATTCTTGATAATGGAATCATCGCAGTGGATGTGGATGGAAAGAATATAGCGGGGGTGGATTTTGACCAGATTGTAGTGAATGGAGATCTTACGATAGGCGGGACGCTTGAAATAGCTAATCATTTTTTAGGTGCCGTCACCGGTAATCAGGTGACGGTTATAACTGCGAATAGCCTGACAGGTACCTTTGCCAATATTGTCGGGCTTCAGCCCAATTGGTCTGTTACCTATACTTCAACGGGGGTTATTCTCAACCTGGGACCATTCTTGCCGATTCGAATCCTTGAATTTAAAGCTGTATGGAAAGAAGATCAAGCCATACTGAACTGGTTGGCAATATCAGACAAGAGCAGCTCCGGATTTGCAGTAGAAAGAAGTATTGATGCAAGGAACTGGACCGAGATAGGATTTGTTTCAGTCAACCCACAAGTTGGAAAAGCGGATTCGTATTCCTTTGTGGATCACCCCTTGGTATCAACTAATCGGATCTATTACAGACTAAGATTGATTGACAAATCCGGAATGGCCACATATAGCCAGATCCAATCAGTCACATCATCTCCTAATAAATCTTCCTTTTTGAATTCCGTTTTATTGTATCCAAACCCATTTTTCAACAGTGATCTTACAATAGAGTTTGTTGAAACACCAACTAGCTTGATGAAGATTGAATTATTTGATTTGGAAGGAAATAGCCTTCAGGTTTGGAATACATCGGTGATTAAGGTGCAACTGAGTATCGGTGAATTACAGTCCGGTTCTTATATTCTGCGTATATCAGATGGTGAAAACTATATATTGCGTAAAATTGTAAAAATATAGTTTCAGATTAGTTCAGGTCAATTCATGCATATTTTCAGATGAATATCCCTTCGGCATCTCCGAGCCCCGGATTGTTTCATTCCCGGGACAGAGCAGAGCTCTAGTCGTTTCGCTCCTGGGACAAGGATACCTAAAGTTATCGGATTATTTTATAATTCCGGTTATTATTTCAATACAACACACCCATATTATAGATAATTTCAGTCTCCAGAATGAGGTCAGAATAGCCTTGACCTTTTGTTTGAAATCATCGGAGCGCAATAGAGATGGGTTACAGGAATGAGCCCATTGGTGGTGAAGTGCCAATGAGCCCATCCCTGTTCTTCTTAGATACGTGTTGCCTTAGGAAGGAGAATCAGCCGCAACTGGTCTGTCTTCCACCACCAATGTTGTGCCAAGAATATCATGCAGCGCCTGTTTGTTTTTGGTGAATAACGCAAAGAAAAATCCCAGCATAAAAATATTGCCACATAATA